>CAKPIK010000001.1 GCA_934162365.1 uncultured Clostridia bacterium
TCTAACTTCATTAAACTATCAACTGTTTTTTGTGTTGGGTAAAGAATATCAATAACTCTTTTATGTGTTCTCATTTCAAATTGTTCTCTTGAATCTTTGTGTTTATGAGGACTACGTAATATTGTTACTATTTCTTTTTGTGTAGGTAGTGGAATAGGACCTGAAACTTTAGCTCCTGTTCTTTTAGCAGTATCTACTATCTTTTCAGCAGACTGATCTAAAACTACATGATCATAAGCTTTTAATCTTATTCTGATTTTTTCGCTTCCTACAGCTTTACTTGTTGTTGCCATATTTTTCCCTCCTTAATAAATAATGTCGTGGAGCTTTTGCTCCGTAGTGTTTTTCACTACATTGACCTTTTTCTATGGCAAGTTAAACGCACCCTGGTGTTTCTTATAACTCCTTTAAAAATTCCCAAGTTTTCGCATGATTTTCTTGGGATAAGTGCTTTAAATTAACTTATCGCCCGGTCTAAGCCAAGACATACTCCACAAGAGTTCCCTCCATTAATTGCTTAATGTAGCCACATCTTGCTTCATCGCAAATCTACATGCATTTCTATTATACAATGCTTATTTCCCTATGTCAAGAGGTTTTTTGTAATTTTTTTGTAATAATTTAAATTTTAATTTTTATAAGTATATTTTTATTTTTTATGTTATATTATAATATAGAAAATATCAGGAGGTTTTTTATGGATAAAATTTTAAATGAATATATTGATAATATAAAAGATAAAATTATTAATTCCACTTGTGATTTAATTAATATTCCAAGTGTTATGAATAAAAATGATAATTCAGGCACTCCTTTTGGTTTAAATACAGTCAGAGCTTTAGAATATATTTTAAAATTAGGAGAAAGTTTGGGTTTTAAAACTAAGAACATCGATAACAAATGTGGTTACATTGAATTTGGTGAAGGCAAAAAGCTCTTAGGAATTATTGGTCATATAGATGTAGTACCTGCAAACAGCTCCGATGGCTGGTCTACGCCTCCTTTTAAAGCAACTATTTTAAACAATAACATTTATGGTAGAGGAGCAATTGACGATAAAGGGCCTGTTATTGCTGCATTATATGCAATGAAGGCAGTTGCCGATAATTATAAATTAAATAAAAGAGTACGTTTAATATTAGGTTTAAATGAAGAAAATGATTGGGAATGTATCGAAAGATACAAACAAACCGAAGAAATACCATGTATATCATTTAGTCCTGATGCAAATTTCCCATGTATTTATGCCGAAAAAACTATTGAATCTATATTTATAGAGCAAGATTATAAAAAAAATGAATTATTATATATAGAAAATATATCAACAAATAACAATGCTTTAAACGTTGTACCTAAATATTGTGAAGCAACTCTATTTTTCGATAATCATAAAATACCAGATATTAAAGAAATAATTAATAAGATAATTTCTAAATATAATTACAACATAATTATAAATCCAATTGACGAAACACATATAAGTCTAATTTCCCGTGGCATTTCTTCTCATGCAGCACATCCTGAATTAGGTAATAATGCAATTTCAAAATTAATAATTATACTCAATGAATTGTTTTTAAATTATAATATTAAAATTGATATATTAGATTGTTTTGTAAAATATATTGATGATAGCTTTACTGGTAAAGGTTTAGAAATAGATTTCAAAGACGAATCTGGAAGTCTTACTTTAAATACCGCTCAATTTTTTATAGAAAATAATAAAATAAATATTGGTTTTAATTTAAGAATTCCTGTTACAATTGATTATAATATAATTGAAGATAAATTTAAAAAATTCTTTTTGGATAATATTAATGTAACTGTTAAAAGAATTCAAGATCCATTATTTTTAAGTACAGATAATGAATTGGTAAAAAAACTTTGTAACATTTTTAATGACTACAATAACTCTAAACTAGGACCTGAAGCAATTGGTGGCGGAACATACGCAAGAGCATTTAAAAACTGTATATCTTTTGGTCCTCAAATGCCTGGTGCAAAAGATATGTGTCATCAATTAGACGAATACATTAGTATTGAAAATTTAATTTTTTGTGCAAAAGTTTACGCAAAAGCAATATATATATTATAATTTGGCGAAAAATATCATTTATTGACATACGAAAAATTGGAAGGAGTTTCCATTTTCTTGCTTTTTGGCTAAAATTATGATATAATATATGTGTAAGAGCTAGGAGTGCTCTGCAAAAAAATTTAAAGGAGGTTGTTATTATGAATAACACCGAAATGACTCCACCTGTTCTTAGAACCCTCTTCCCGCTCAAAGGAAACGAGCAACATGTTGATAGGTTAGCAGCGGTGAAGGGGACGCGCCTTTTCGTTTTTGACGGAAATATCCTTTTTGAAGGAGATATACTTAGTACTAACGAAATGAAATGTGAATTGGTAGGTGGCGTAACAGCTTAAACCTCCGGCCCGACTAGATTTCTAGTCGGGTTTTTGTTAACAATTTTTTAAAATACAAAAAAGATATCTATAAAAATAGATATCTTTTATTGTTTATAAATTTATTATTCTGCTGATTCTTCTGCTTCTGGAGCTTCATAAGCTTCTAATACAGCTTTTTGAATTTTCTCCCTAGTTTCAGCATTGATTGGATGAGCTATATCTTTGAATTCTCCGTTTGGAGTTTTTCTGCTTGGCATAGCTATAAATAATCCATTTTGACTTTCGATAACTTTAATATCGTGTACTGCGAATTCATTATCGAATGTTACAGAAGCAACAGCTTTCATTCTGTTTTCTGAATTTACTTTTCTTAAACGTACGTCTGTTATTTGCATTTTAGTGCACCTCCATGTAATTATGTAATATATGTACAATCTATGTACAATTTTATTATTCGTCAAAAAAAATTTTTTTCCTTCTACATTTTACATTTTTTTGTAATTTTTTAAAAAGCCAATTTATTTTACAATAGTATTGAAATTTATCACATAAAAGTATATAATTTAATAAATTATATAAGAGGAGCGAAACAATTGGCTAACATAGATATTTTAAAGAATTATAAACATATACATATGATAGGAATTGGTGGAGTAAGCATGAGCGGTATTGCAGAAATGCTAAAAAGTTGGGGTTTCACAGTAACAGGTACAGATGCATACCTTTCACCTATTATAAGAAGATTACAAAGCACAGGAATATATGTAAAAGTTGGACACGATTTTGAAAACTTAGCAAAATCAGATGTTGTTGTATATACTGCTGCAATAAAACATGATGATCCAGAATTAGTAAAAGCAAGAGAATTAAATATTCCTACAATTGAAAGAGCTGATTTCTTAGGTAAAATAACAACTTGTTTTGAAGATACTATTGGTGTTTCTGGTACACATGGAAAAACAACTACTACTTCAATGATCTCTTGTTGTTTTTTAAGAGCTAATATGGACCCTAATATTCAAGTTGGTGCTATATTAAAAGAAATAAATGGAAATTATAGAATTGGTAAAAGTGAATATTTTATTCTAGAAGCTTGTGAATATGTTGAAAGTTTTTTGAAATTTAGACCAAAATCTGAAGTTATTTTAAATATTGATAATGACCACTTAGATTATTTTAAAACTTTCGATAATATAAAAAATGCATTTATAAGATATGTTGCACTTCTTCCTAAAAATGGTTATTTGGTTTTAAATGCCGATGATGAGAATTGTTTAGATTTAAGAAATCATACAGATGCCAAAGTTGTAACATATGGTTTAGATAATAATTATGCTAATTTTAGAGCAAAAAATATTACTTTTGATAGAAACGGATTTCCAACATTTGATGTATATTTTAATGGAAACTTTTACAGTACAATAAAACTTTCCGTTGCTGGTATGCACAATGTTTCTAATGCTTTAGCATGTATCTCTATTTGCAATGCTTACGGAATATCTAAAATGTATATAAAAGATGCTCTTTTAGAATTTACTGGTGCTAATAGAAGATTAGAATATAAAGGAACATTTAATAATGCAAGTGTGTTTGATGATTATGCTCATCACCCAACTGAAATTATTGCTACTGCAAATGCAATTAAAAACAAACAATTTAATGAATCATGGTGTGTATTTCAACCACACACATATAGCAGAACAAAGAACTTATTAAATGATTTTGCAAAAGCATTAACAAATTTCGATAATATTATAGTAACAGATATATATGCAGCTAGAGAAGACAATACTTATAATATATCTTCTCAAGATTTAGTTGATAAAATAAATGAATTAGGAAAAAAAGCAATTTATATTTCAGACTTTAATAATATATCTAATTATTTAAAAAATCATGTGCATGGTGACGATATCATAATTACTCTTGGAGCTGGAACAATAACTAATTTATCTAAATATTTAATTTAAAAAAGTGAGCTATTTTTTATAGCTCACTTTTCGTTTTCTTATTTTAAAAATCCATTAATTATTGCTTCTTCAGCTTCTTTTTCATTTAATCCTAAAGTCATTAATTTCTTTAATTGGTCTCCAGCAATTTTTCCTATTGCCGCTTCATGTATAAGATTTGCATCTACGCTGTTTGCAATTATCTGTGGTGTTGCTACAACTTTTGCTTTGTCTTTTATAATTGCATCACACTCAACATGTCCAAAACACTCTGTATTTCCATATACCTTAGAAACAAACTCTTGAGAAGATTCTTCCGTTGCAACAGATCTTGATGTAACCTTTGTGCTTGCACCTTTTCCATTTAAATTAACATCGAATATAGTTTTTGCATGTTGTTTTCCATGAGTTAATATTTTTTCTGTTACTACTAAATTAGTATCTTCCTCTAGTTCACCTTTTGTTGTTCTTACTGTCGAGTCTACACCCTTTATTTGCATTGTTTCCATTTCAATTGAACTACCTTTTTTTAAATGTACTTCAGTTACAGGATTTAATATTCTTTTTCCATCTCCTGTTCCCTCTCCATAATGCTTTTCAATATATTTAACCTTTGCTCCTTCTTCTAAGAAAAATCTATGAATTCCATCATGTTGTGAATCTGCATGATGATCATTGTGAATTCCACATCCAGCAACTATAACAACATTTGCGTTTTTTCCAATAAAGAAATCATTATATACAACATCTGTTAATCCACTTTCTGTAATTATAACTGGAATATGCACAAATTCAAATTTTGTATTTTCTTTTACTATTATATCTATACCAGAGACATCGGTTTTGCTTATTATATTAATGTTATCTGTAACTTTTCTCTCTATACCTTTTCCATTTTTTCTTATATTATATGCGCCTTCATATTCTGAAGTATCAGATATAACTTCTAGTAGTTCTTTATCAATATTATTCATTATCTGTACCTCCTAACTTGCAACATACTTTATTTGTAGATATTCTTCCTTTAAGTTCCTCTTGAGTTCCTATATCTTCAATTTTTCCAGCATTCATTAATACAAGTTTATCTGCAATATTTAATATTCTTTCTTGGTGTGAAATTATCAAGGTTGTCCCATTTGTATTTTTTCTAATATCTTCAAATATTTTAATTAAATTTCTAAAACTCCATAAATCAATTCCAGCTTCTGGCTCATCAAATATTGTTACATTAGAATTTCTAACAGCTACAGTTGCTATTTCAATTCTTTTTAATTCTCCACCAGATAATGAATCATTAACTTCTCTATCTACATATTCTTTAGCGCAAAGTCCAACTTTAGCTAATATATTACAAGCCTCTGCCTTTGTTATATCTTTATTAGAAGATAGTTTTAATAAATCATATACTGTAATTCCTTTAAATTTAACTGGTTGTTGAAAAGCAAATGATATGCCATTTCTTGCTCTTTTATCCACACTCCAATTTGATATGTCAATTCCATTAAATAAAATCTCACCAGAATCTTGTTTCTCAATTCCCATGATAATTTTAGCAAGAGTTGATTTTCCAGAACCATTTGGTCCAGTAATAACAATAAATTTATCATCTTCTAATACTAAGCTTACATTATCTAAGATTTTTTTATTATCTCTTGTAAAACATATATTTTTTAGTTCTAACATTTTTCGTTCCTTTCTCTTCTATATTTTAACGGACATTTATTTTTTATAAACTTTGAAAACTCATCTGAAGTTCCAATCTCAAAGCCATCTTTATCTAAAATTAATGAATGGTTTTCATCTGTATATAAAAAGAAATTATCCGTAGTTTCAAAAATCTTTTTCAATTCTAAATACAACATTCTTTCATATTGTTTTTTATATTTAATCTTTATATAATTTTCATAGAAATAAAAAGTAAATTTTTTAACTCTTTCTTTTTTCTTGTTTTTTTGTTTTATATTTTTTATCAAATAAAATAATAACGCACATGCAACAAGTACAAGTAACAATATCCAGTTTTTATAAATAATATTAAATATAGCTATATAAATCATAGCAATAGCTATCAATGCAAGTCTAATCAATTCCTTTCTTCCATATTTTTCACTATGAAACTTAATAAAACTATTACAATTTTCTTTATCGTATTTTGTTGTATTTCTAAATAAAACTTTCATTTTTATTTTTTATCCTTTTTTATATCTATACTTTTAATTTTTCTATTTAGTTCATCTTTAGCTTTAGTAACTTTATCGTCTAATATCTCTTTTTGTTTTCCTATTTCTTCTTTTGTTTTATCTATCTTTTCTTTTACTTTTATTTTTAGCACCTGTAATTTAGGATATGCGTTAACCAAACGTCTTTGAATGAATGATTGTCCAAGTAGTATCTCCCTTACCTTTTTAGTAATTTCTTCTGTATTATCTTCTCTGTTCTCTCTGTTTACATCAGTAGTAGTTTTTCTAATTCCTAGTATAGTAGTTGAAGAAATAATGCCATCTATAGTAAATATTGCAAAAAGGATACAAAAAATAATATTTAATGTATTGTTTGGAATCATATTTAACTTGTCCAAGAAAAATGGATTAGTTACATACATAATAGTAGTACCAAGTATTCCAAAAGGAATTATTGTGTCTAAGCAAACCCTACCATTAATGTTAAATTTTTTATTACTATAATCCCACCATCTTAAATGATATATTTTTTCCATAAAAAAACTAGTTAAATATTCTAAAGTTCCACAAATTAGTATTGCCATAAAAAACAATAATATTGGTTTATCTGTAAAATAACTAAGTAATAAAGTTATTAATATTGCTCCCCAGCCATATATTGGGCAATATGGTCCAATTAAAAAGCCCCTATTAATAAATTTTTTTCTTGTAACAAGGCTTACACAAACCTCCATACACCATCCCATAAATGAATAAATTAAAAATAATAAAAAATATAATTTAATTGTATGAAACATATATTTTTTCTCCTGTTTATATAAATTCATTTTATATAATAACATATTTTTATAAAAAATGGAATAGTATAGGAGGTTAGAAATTATAATTTGTATAAATATTCTTTTATCTCCTTTATTTTCTTTTTTGTAATTTCATATCCTATTTTATATAATTCTTCTGTTTTTTCTATATCTAATAACCAGATTTTATCAGTTTTAATTTTTAATAAATATTCTATTCCTTCGATTTCATAATTATATAATTCATGCATCATTATCCCCATTGAACCTGTTATACAATCTAACATATTTATATTTTTCTTTTCTTTCTTTTTTTCTTCAAATACTACACTAATTATTTTCTCTGCACCAATGTTTTTTAATTCTTTCCATGGAGTATTTTCTCTTACTCCGCCATCTACTAACTTTTGATTATTGTAATTAGTAGGACAAAAAATTCCTGGATATGAACAACTAGCTTCAACTGCTTTTCCTATATCTATATTATTAACTGTAATTACTTCATCTGAATATTTTCGCTCGTTTTGTTGAGATGTAAACATATAGATTGAGCCATCGTATAAATTAACACTTGGAATAATTAGTGGCATTTTTATATCAGATATTAGTTTAATATTCTTCTGTTTAGCCCTTTTGTTAATTATTTTTTCTATTTTAGTTCCTTTATTTAAACCTTCAACACAGATTTTTCTTTTAAAAATCAATCCAAAAATCAATTTAAAAATTATGCACCAGTCAATTTTACTTATTTCTTTCCCATAATTTTTAAATAACTCTAACATATCTTCTGGAGTGTAACCCATAGCATATAGACTTGCCACAATACTTCCCGAAGAAGTACCTGATACACAATCAAATTTAATATTTTCTTCTTCTAAGGCCTTTATAACTCCAATATGAGCAGCACCTTTAATTCCTCCTCCAGATAAACACAAACCAATCTTCATATTATCTCCTTTCAAAACACTAATTAATGGTTGTTGATGTTTCCCCTGTATCTAGCACTTCCTCTTGTAACGCTCTCCATGTATTACAGCCAACTATTCCGTCTGCAGACAGTCCCATTCGTCTTTGAAAACCAATTACAGCATTTCTTGTTTGACTTCCAAATACACCATCTAATCCTCCTGTTGTAAAGCCTAATGTATTTAGTCCATCTTGGGCCACTAATACATAAACTCCTCTACTTCCTTGTCTAACTAGCGGATACCCTCCTGTTGCACAAGCCGAAGGAAAACTTCTTTTATCGAAATGGACCCAGGTTGGTGTGTAAGATGCCGGCTCAACATAGCTCCATACTCCCGAACTAATGGCTACATTTCTTAAGGAATTTCTTTGGGAACTTGTTAATCTCTGACCAACATCAAATGCTACTCCTGCATAATGTTGACTTTGACCTGTATGTCCGCCTTCCCACGACCTTCTAAATGCATAACCAACAGGTATTGGCGCACCATATAAGTATCTAGTAGAATTCCATGCTCTCATTGTATTTCTTGTTGTCCATAAAACGTTACTTTTGCTTGCTCCTCTAAACTCTCTAACCGTTAAAGTTTTATTTGTATTATATGGCATAGCTTCGCTTTCGCTCCTTATATATTTTTCCATCCTATTTGTATCGTTATTATAAATTAAAATTGTAGCCATAAAAAGACCTCCATAAAATATATACTTCTTTATATTCTATGAAGGTTCTTTTATTTTGTTAATGTGATTTTTGACTTGTTTTTACCCCGTCCCCAAACATGTCAATTATTTCTTTTAAATTATAAATTAATTCTTCTTGCAATTCTTTACTACATTCTATTAGTGGCAATCTTACATTTCCACATTTAAATCCAAAGCTATTCATTAAGGCTTTTATTGGTATTGGATTTACTTCTTTAAATAATGAATTTATAAGTTTTGCAGCTTTAATCTGCATATATTCAGCTTCTTTTATATTCTTGTTAAAATAATGTTCAATCATTTGAGTAGTGTATTGTGGGGCAACATTTGAAAGAACTGATATTACTCCAATTCCTCCCAAGGATAGTATTGGTATTATCTGATCATCATTTCCAGAATAAATATTTAATTTATCTCCACATAAATCTCTTATTTTTAATATTTTTGAAATATCCCCACTTGCTTCTTTTGTTGCTACAATATTTTTTATTTTTGACAATTCTAAGTATGTATCTGGTTTAATATCAACCCCAGTTCTCCCTGGTACATTATATAAAATTATTGGCAAATCTGTATTTTGAGCAATTATCTTATAGTGCTCTATAAGTCCGTTTTGTGTAGTTTTGTTGTAATATGGAGTTACAATTAGTAGTCCATCTACTCCAACTTTTTGAGCATATTGTTCATTCAACAAAACATTTTTTGTACTGTTACTTCCAACTCCTGCAATTACTGGTACTCTTTTGTTTACTACTTTAACACAATATTTTATTAATTCTTCTTTTTCCTCTGTCAGCATTGTCGCAGCTTCACCTGTTGTTCCACACACTACAATTCCATTAACCCCATTATCAATTTGAAAATTTACAATTTTTTTAAACTCATCAAAATCAACATTATTATTTTCATCAAATGGAGTTACTATTGCAGTAGCACAACCTTTAAAAATAATATCTTTCATAAAAAACACCTCACATTATTATATGAGGTGTTTTTTTAAATGTTTTATTTTAAATATTTTGAAGCAATATATCCAATTTTTCCATTTGGTAATTTTACCTTGTCCCAAGTATACCCATTCTTTCTTGCTACATTTCTTTCTAATCTGATTAACACTGTATTCTTTGACACTTTTGAAATTCTACCACTTGAAGTTCCTGGACTTTTTCTTACATTTACATTATTATATCTTACACTTACTTTTTGTCCTGAATTTGAATTATTTGAAGAATTTGATGAACTAGATTGCTGATTTGTTGAATTTACAGTACTCAAATATTTTGAAGCCATGTATCCTATTTTTCCGTTTGATAATTTTACTTTATCCCAAACATATCCATTCTTTTTAGCTACATTTTTTTCCAATCTTGTTACTATTGTTCCTTTTGCAAGTTTTGTTATTTTTCCACTTGATGTTCCTGGACTTTTCCTTACTATAACATTTCTAGCATTAGTCTTTACACTTTCACTTTTACTTGAAGTAGAATTTGAATTACTAGGTTTAGGTTCTTCTTTTACTTCAATTTTAGAAGCTGGTTCTTTTGATAATTCTGTTGGCATTTCTTCATAAAGTGGGATTATAAAGTTATAATTATTATCTATCAATCCTAATTTATTATATGCCAAATATGTAGTATATCCTTCGTTTTTTGCAGCAAATATATTTTGCATATATTGATGATTATAAAACTCAGTTCCATTGCTTACAACATCAAATTTTTGAAAATACAATGTATCTTGTCCAACTGATATATAATTTTTTGCTATCCATATTGCTCCACCTTTTATTGATTTTGTTGGACTATTCCAAGGTAATAAATATTTTCCTATGTTCGTATTAGCTGCATAATTTAATCCATTTCCAATTGGATCAGTTCCACTATTTGCTCCTATGTTATAAAAGTTATAATAACCTTCATGACCTGCATATGTACCCGAAGTTGAACCAGAGCCATTTATTCCAACTTCTTGTCTAATTCTAGCTGCTAAATAATATGGGCTTACCCCACTTGCATTTGCAGCATCCATTATCGCTTTTGAAAATGTAATATCATCTACTTCATCATTGTTATAATATTCACGCATATTCTTTTTGTACATAAAAGTTCCATTTAATACTTTTTCAATTCCTTCTATTGTATATGTACTTGGATTATATGATAATTCTTCAAATTGAAATATGTAATTGGTAGATAAATAATTTCTAGGATCCATTAAATATGCTACAGCTTTTCCGGATGCACACATCCAGCCACCAGAATCATACACCTTTGTTCCACAATTCTCACAAAGCCATTCCCCGCTCTTATTTTGAACTAAACTCCTACTATGCAAACCTTTCGTTTCATTGTATATTGCAGTTTCCCATTTAATTCCTGTAAAATACAAAGTAAACTTCCAGTTTGGATTTTCCTTTTTTAATGCAATTAATTTCTCTTTGTACCCAGGATATTTGTTATTATCTACATATTTTTCTATATCTTCTATTGTATTTAAAGTTATTTTTTTATTTGAATCATCTGCTTTTACTACTATTGGTATAATAAATGCAATTAATAAACTACTTATCAATACTAATGATACTATTCTTATAAATAACTTTTTTATATTCATAAAAAACCTCCTTGATATTATGTTAACATAATATCAAGGAGGTTTCAATTACATCTGTTTATTTACAATTATTTACCAATCTTATTTTACATTTATAGCTTTTGCTTTAATTATTGTTCTTTGTTTTCCTGTCATTGTACAAGTTATTAATGTTAATTCAGTTCCACCATTTGTTAACTGACTAGTACACTTTAAATTCTCTGGTTCTACAACATAATTCGCATATACTTTATATTCTAGAGTTTTATTATTAGTATCAGTTAAATAAATACTGTCTCCATTTTCCAATGTTGCTGCCTTACTAAAGAATCTTTTGTTATGATAATTATGTCCAACTATACAGAAATTTCCTGGTGTATTAGCATTTGGACCCCAATATTTAACAACAGATAATTTTAGTAAATCTTCAACAGTTTGTGCACTCGTATCATTACTATACACAACTGGGTATGTAATGTTTATCTTAGGTATTTCAACTACTGCAACAGTTGTATATTCAGCTCCATTTTTAGTTTTATAGCTTTTAGTATCTATTTTAGATCCTGCATTTTTATTTGCTTCAATTAACTTATCCAAATTAATTTCTTCTTGTGGTTCACTATTCAAATTTTCATCTAAAACAACTACCAATATATCATCATCTAATTTAATTGTAGAGTCTGCAATTGTTGTATCAACAGGTTGCTCTACAACCTTTAAGCCAGAAAGAATTTCTTGAGATTTATCTGCAGAATTTCTATCATATTCTGCATAAACATAATAGCCAAAAAGAACTACAACAAGAATAATAGAAACTACAAAATTAAATTTATATAGTTTCTTTTTTCTTTTTAGTTCTGGAGTTACATATATTTTTTCACTAATTAAGATTTGATTCATTTTAAAAAATTCCTTCCCTATTTAATATTATAGCATAAAACACATAGGTTTTAAAGAGATTTTATATAATTTTAAAAGAATAAGCCCAAAATAGATTATCTATTTTGGACTTATTCTATTATTATTTCTTAAGTACAAATTTCTTTATTGCAAATACTCCTCCTGCTAATATACTTAATGATATTATTGCTATTGTTAAATATAATATACCGTTATTTGCTCCTGTTGGTGGATGTACTATTATTGTCTCTGATGTTTTTGTATCATGATGTACTCCTGGTACTATTATATATCTTTCTGGTGTTCTTATTCTATCTCTTTGTGGCTCTGGATCAGGTTCTTCTGGTGTTACATTTGAATAATCTAATCCTGTTATTTCTACTGTATTGTTGTATTCAAATGTATCTGTTGTACTCATTACTATTTGTTCTATTGTTGAACTTGCTGCTGTTAATACTTTCTCTAATGTTATTGTTGCTGTTCCTGTTCCTTCTGTTTTTAATAATAATGGGTTATTTTCTTTCGCTTTTACTATTGTTGTATATGTTGTTCCTTCTCTATCTGCTGTTCCTTGAGGTTTTGTTCCTCCATTCCATTGCTGTGCTTCATATATTTTCTTTACATCATCATATGTTGTTAATTCCCAATATTTTGAGTTATCTCCTAATGATTGATTGTATGTTAAGTTATTATTAATATAATCCACTATTCCTTTTATTGTTGGAACTGTTAAGCTCTTATTATCAAAGTTTTTCTCTGTCTTCATTGTAGATGTTATTTCATATGTTACTTCTAGTCTTGCTCCTTGTAGTTTTTCATTTTCTACACTGACATCTATATTTGTTGAGCCTCCTGGAACTGCTATTACATCTCCCTTAAATACCCATTTTCCATCTTCTAATGCCATACTTGCTAAAACATTTTGTCCTGTTGAATCTGTTATTGTAAATGATTTAACATGTTTTTGTAAGTCTATTGTTGTTACTGGTACCTCTGCTACACCAAAGTTCATATTTTCAACAACATATGTTCCAAACTCACTTGGTTGTTTTACTTCATCACCTTCTATATAGCTTTTCTCTACTGTAAGTAGCATTCCGTTTGTGTCTGAATACATCCATGTTTTATCTTTTATATCATTTGCTGTAACTGTTTTATTTGAATTGTTTTGTTTATATGTAACTTTAGCTTCATTTTCTTTCTTTCCATCTCTCATATAATTCAATACTTGCATTTCTTCATCTATAAAGTTTGTTACATTTTTACTTACTTCTTTTCTTCTATCACTATTATCTGTTGCTGTTGATATTCCTTCTCTTTCATTATATACATACCATGTCCATGCATTATCATTTAATTTTGCTGCTCCGTATGATCCTGTATTATTTGTTGATTGATAATCTTCTCCATTGTATGAATATTTATTTATTCCATTTTCTGCTGTATTTAATAATGTTGTATCTGAATTTTCTCCATAATAGTATCTTATATAATAGTTACCTGGTAAGAATCCTCTTATAGTAAAGTTACCGTTCTTATCTGTATTAACGCTATATCTTTGTATTGCGCCACCATTTACATATTCAAATAATTGTACTGTTGCTCCATATACTCCAACTTCTCCACTATCTATTTTTCCATTACCTGTTTTTATTTTTGTAGTAGAATCTGTTGTTGTTTCATCTCTAAACACTGTACCATTAATTGTTCTTTGATTATCTGATGATACAAAGTATAGTATTGGTGAAGTATATGTATCATCTTCATATTTTAAATGTCTTAAGTAATCATCATTATCTTTATTTGAGTCCAACTTCTTATTGAAATAGTATTCTACTGTTGTTGGATTTCCACTTGTTGTTGATGTGTTTTGTCCTATAGTTGTATTCAATCTCACTTGCTCTCTATTTGCACTTCCTGGTGCTGAATCTTTATCTATTAATCCTCTTGTATATTGTGTTTGATTCTTTGAAAGTGTTGTATTATCTGTCTTATATTCAACTATTTCAGCTATATTGTATGTTGGTATTTCCACTGTTCCATTTAATAATCCTTCTAATGTTTTTGGTGCTTCATTTAGTTTATATACAATATATATATCCATTGTCTCACTTTGGTTCAACATTTTATTATTTGTAGCAATTTCTACCATGTTAAATCCATTATAGCTTTTTGATGATGTTACACTTAAATCTTTTAGATTTTCATTCTCTTTATAATATGCTTTTTCAAATGTATATCTGTTATCATAGTAATCTGCAATTTTTGTTGCTGTTCCTCTTGTTGCTGATGCATTTTTTATTGTAAATTTATATGTAACTTCAATTTGTAATCCTGTATCTTCATATGCTTCATTTCTTATGTCTGTTTTTCTTACACCTTGACTTACTCTTGATAATCCTGATTGTTCATATGCTTCACTTTTTGTATTTGCACTATCTTCTACTATTTCTTTTCCATTTTGAGCTTTAATATCTGATCTTCTTACTGTTACTATATTATTTCCATATTGATATTCTCCTTCTTGTCCATTTACAGTAATCTTTGTTGAATATATATCAGACATTAATTCTAAGTCAAATATGTCTCTTCCTCTTAAACCTAAGTTAACATGTTTTAATTGTTCTTCCAATTCTGTACTCTTAGATAATTGAATTAAATTTGTTGAAGCTTGTATTCCCATTGTCTTTGAATCATATATATGTTTTGATTGTGGAATGTAACCATCTTCATTTACAGTATCATATTTTATTCCACTCGCATTATTAATTGTAGTAAATCTATTATTAAATGTTGCTCTTGATTCTTTAACTTTTTGTCCATCTTCTTTTGCATTTGAATCTAATGAATTATTTGATGTTACATCTGCAAATGTTGTTGGTGTATATTTAATTCCATCATATTCAAATACTACATAGTATGAATAATATGTTCCATCCCATCTATTTGTTCCTGCAACTTTTGGTCCTTTTACAGATTCTATCTTTTCATCTGAAAATGTGTAAACTCCATCATGTGATGCTTCTGTATATTCTCTATTATCAGTATTTCTATATAAAATTACTTTAACATCTTTTCCAGTTAATTTGTTTTCAGATGACTCATTATACATTCCATTGTACTCATCTGCTCCTTTACCAAATGATCTATCATTCCAAATTGTACCTGAAATTACTATATCTTTCATTTGGAAATAATCTGAATCTGTATTATTATTTGGTGTTGAATCCTCTACTTCAACTTTATTTTTATTTTCCATTTTGCTTATAGTTGCTGTATTTTTTAGTACATTAGCAGAAATATCAGGTTCAGTTACTTTAACAGTATACTTAAATGATGCACTCTCACCTGGTTTTAATAATATTCCAGCAAGATTGTCTATTTTTATTACATTATCTTTAATTATTTCATTAAATTCTTTGCAATATTTTGTACCACTGTAGCTAACACCATTGTATTCTACACCATTTGGTAAATAATCTGTTATTTCAGTTATATATACATCTGTTTCACCATCATTTTTAACTTTTATTGTATATGTAACTTCATCGCCATTTGAAACATTTGTCCAAACATGATTGTATTTATAGTTATTATATGTGTTTGAATCATTATCATAAGCGTGTTCTGCATGTCCTTCTCTTGTTTCATTTGATTTATCATTATTAGTTACTTCTTTTAAGATTTCATCTTTATTTAAGTCTCTTTTTATTAATAAAATTTCGCTATATAAGTCATCATCATCTTGATCCCAATCTCCGTCTCCATCTAAATCGTTGTCACTAATAAGTTTTTCATAATCAACAGCTCCAAGATTAGATACAGCAGCTATTATCTTTCTAGCAGAATTATAATACTCTAAATCACTACTATTTATTACGCCATTTCCATCTGCATCAAATTTTTCTAAAATTTCTTCATCTGTAAGTTTTGACACTTCTTCTATAACAGCTTTAATATATCTGTAATTAACATCTTTTGCTAAAGTAGGTTCAATTCCTGTAAGTTCTACATTAGTTGTATTACCTTTTGTAAGCTCATTTATAATTTGTTTAAGAATTGTATAAGCACTCTTATTTGTATCTAACTCTAACAATCCTGCATTTATATCTTCAAGGTTCATTTCACTTAATGAGCTTGTATCTCCAAATTTCTTATTAAAATATTTAATAAACTCTTCTTGATCTAAATCTCTTAATATTTCTTCTCCTAAACTATTTTTTAAGCCCTCTGTATTTTCATTAAATTTGTCAATTACATTAATATCACTTTCATTTATGAATCCGTCATTATTCAAATCATATTTTTTATAATCTAGATAATTGCTATCAAATTTTTTCCAATCTCTGTACAACTTAATTGCAATTATTCCTTCTGTTGATAATTCCATATCATTTTCAGATTCAATAATATTATAGTTTTCTATTAAATCTTTTTGAGCAGTTAATTGTTTTAAAGTATCTTCTGAAAGTTCTAAAGTTTTAATATTTTCTATTATATCATAATCCAAATAGTTAAATTTCTCATTACCATCCAAATCATATTCTTTACTGTTTTTTATTGTTAATAATTCTGCAAGTTTTTCATCTATATCATATGTTAATGCATAATAATCATTAAAGTCTATTTTTTTATCACCATTAAAGTCATAATTTTCGTCATATGCATTATTATCTTCAATTTGTTTTGCAATTATATCATTATATTCAATCTTGTCATTATATTTTTCTAATATATTAATATCTAAGCTATTAAATTTTCCATCCTTATTAAAGTCTAATATTTCTAAAGTTTTTTCAATTATTGAAATATCTTGAGCTTTTTTATCTTTTGCACTATCTAAAAACAATTTTATAATTTCATCATTTGTTTTACCTGTAGCAATATTTGTATTTGTAATTCTATCTATTTCTGTTTTATCTTCTTTTAATTTATATGAACTTTCAAGTTTTCTATTTTCTTTTTCATCAACTGAATATTTACTTAACTTACTATCTTCAATAACATAATAATCTAAATCATTTATTGTTCCGTCATTATTTATATCGCTTTTAATTATATTTTCAATATTTGATTTAATAGTTTCAAGTCCATTTTCTAGATTTCTTTTTAAGTTACATATATTCAAATAGTTTCTCATGTCTTCATTTAATTTTTCTGTATTTGATAACATTTTTAATATATATGTAAATCTATCAGCATTATCTATTTTTTTATCGCCATTAATATCAACTTTTAAAGCTCTATATAATAATAAATCATTATCATCAACTTTTCCATCTAAATTTATATCAGCATTTATATATTTTTCTAAATTTTCTCTATTAATATTTTTTATTCTTTTATATATTGCTGCATCATTAATATCAATTCTACTATCGTTATCAAGATCATAGATATTATCATAGTTTGTATGTTTTAAGTCAGTATTATTAATTAATTGCTCTAATTCTGTTAATGAATGATTTTTTAAATATGCAATAAGATTTTTATATTTACTTGTATCAATACTACTAGCCTTTTTACCATTAACTTCACTAATCCATTTTTCTAGGCTAACTGCATACTTCTTCATTTCGACATAATCAGAATCTTCTACTCTATAATTAGTTTTGTTTACTGGAGACGCACTTGTTATTTTTGCATAATTTTCAAGTACATTTTCTTTATATTTACTAAAGTAAACTGTTACTTCAAAATATTGTGATTCTCCACCTTTTAATTTAGGAATTGTATATGAAAACTCTCCGTTATTTGGTATAGTAGTAAAGTTTCCTCCATTTATTGAATATAAGCCTTCTCCTGATGCTATTGGTAATTTATCTGTAACTACTACATTGCTTGCATTTATTTCTGAGTTATTATAAACATAAATTCTATATGTTACATAATCCCCTGCTTCTATTGAAACAACATTATCCGTTTTATATGAATTTTTCATACTATTTTCTTCTAATTTGGCAACAATTTTTTTATTAGAATTTGTTGGATATGTGTTTTTTCTATCTGTTAAATTTGTTTTATTTTCTTCTACAGTTATATCTTTTCCATTAACTTTTGTAATATATTTTTGCATTGAAACATTTACACTTGTGTATATTAATTTACTTGCACTTGCATTTGTTTCTTTGGTTCCGCCTTCAAGTCTTATTACTGTTTGGCATCTTTTATAAGTGCCACCTTTTTTTTGCTTTTTTGATGTATAATATATTTTATATTTTCCAGTTTTAGTATCCTTTTTTGCTTCAACTCTAATAGTAGTTGTTGCCTCTTTCATACTTGATGCAGGAATATCAATTTCAAGATTTGAAGTAGTTGTATAAAACCCATTATTAATATAAATATTATATGAATTAAAGTTACCACTTACTTTTAATTTATAGTAATCTCCATTAGGGGTAATACTATCAATGTTTATACTAGCTGAAGAAGCAGAAGCACTACTTTGAGAAAGTCCATTTATAGCTTGTTGAAGGTTTCCTCTACCTAAGTTTTTATCAGCCAACCCCTCACTCCAAGCTGAATTAACAGGATATCCTACACTTGAAGCTATGTTTTTTATGTTAGTAGCATCTGTTCCATTAGTTTGTATATACCACCAAATAAGATGCTGTTTTATATTTTTTTCTCCCCAGTCACCTTTATCTCCTCTATATCCAGAAGCCATATTTATTATATCTATAAATTGAGGATCTACAGCATCATACCAATCAGTTTCGTTATAATTTATTTTACCTCTTAATGGCGCTCCTTGTTCCATGCAATATACTTCGTTATAATATGTACAACCATTGTTTTCCGCCTTCCCTTGGTTTCCTGTTATTATATAACAATTAAAATATACTGCATTAATACTTATTGTAATTGCAATAAGTATTAAAAATAAGATTACACTTAAAATTCCTTTTATCTTTCTATTATCATTCATATCATTTTCCTCCTTCAAGAAAATAATTTGATTATTTTATTACTTTATTATTTTGTTAGTGTATTATGTACACTTATAATTATTATACTATATTTATGCCATAAAATCTAGTGTTTTAAAGCATTTTTTAACATTTTAAACAATAAAAAACAGATATTTTTCAAAAAATATCTGTTTTTTATTTACGGGTATTAGGTTTCGACAAATTAGCCCGAAATATTTTATTTTTTTATTACAATTTTATTTCATTTTTTGGTCATTTCTAGGGTTTATATACGGCTATGCGAATAAGACAATTAGACTAATTCGTTAGCAATTTTTGCATATTGCTCTAAAGTTAGTTTTTCTCCTCTAATTTTTTCATCTATACCTAATTTGTTTAATAAATTTATTATGTCTGTTTTTTCTTTAAACAATTCTGTTTTTTCCAAAGCATTTACTAAAGTTTTTCTTCTTTGCATAAATGCGTACTTTATTATTTTAAACATTAATTTCTCATTTTTAACATCTACTATGTTTGTATGTCTTATTTTTAATTTTATAACTTCAGATTCAACTGCTGGTTCTGGTATAAATGAATTAGGCATTACATTTAAGATCTTGTTTGCTTCTGCATAATAATATACTGAATAAGTTATTGCTCCAGTATTTTTACCACCAGGAGTTTCAATTAACCTATCTGCAACTTCCTTTTGTATCATAACAGTTATTGAATCTATATTTAACCTTTCTTCTAACAATTTCATTATTATTGGAGTAGTTATATAATATGGTAAATTAGCAACAATTTTTACTTTATTTAATCCTAAGTCTAATTGATTTAAATTATCATCTATTAATTTACTAAGTTCCACTTTTAATATATCTTCGTTTATAAGTTCAAAATTTTTATATAAACTAAACCTATCTGTTAATATTTCTATCATTCTTTTATCTAATTCAACTGCTATAACCTTACCTGCTTTTTCTAAAAGCTCTTTTGTAAGAGTTCCAAGTCCTGGTCCAATTTCTATAATTAAATCTTCTTTGTTAACTTCTGCTCCACTAACTATTTGTTCTATTACTTCATCATTTATTAAAAAATTCTGTCCAAGGCTTTTATTTGCTGTTATTCCATATTTTTTTAGTATGAATTTTGTTTCATCATATATATTCATTATTGTGTTCCTTTCGATAAATTACAATTTATATTATATCATATTTTTTATTATTCGCAAAATTGTTGATTTTTATATGTTTTTAATATAAAATTATAGAAGGTAAATTTCCTTATAGGAGGACAAGTTTAACTTATGAAAAATACGAATAAAAATTATAGAAAAAGAAGTAAAAAGAAACCGGTTTCAATAGATAAGGCATTGCCGATTAAAAGACTTAGAACAGTTTTAATAACAGCTGTTATATTGCTTATTCTTTTAGTTTTGAGAATATTTTGGTTCCAGTTTATTAAAGGTGCTTGGCTTAAGGAAAAAGCATATAGACAACAAACTTCAAGTCAAATAATAAGTCCTCAAAGAGGCAGCATTTTAGATATTAATGGAAAAACTTTAGCAATGAGTGAAGATGTAGATACAATATCAATAAATCCAACAAGAATTGCAAAAGATAAAAAAGAACTTGTAGCAAAAGGTTTATCAGATATATTTGAATTAGATTATGACGAAACTTTAGCAAAAGTTAATAGTGAATCAGCTTTTCAAACTATAATTAAAAAAGTAGAAAAAAATAAAGTAAATGAGTTAGAAAGTTGGATGAAACAAAATAAAATTAGTACTGGAATTAATATTGACTCAGATAATAAAAGGTGCTACCCATACAACGAATTAGCTTCGCAAGTTATTGGATTTTTACGGAACTGATAAGTCTCTTGCAGGAATTGAAGCGTCTTATGATAATATTTTAACTGGACGTTCTGGAAAAATAGTAACAACGATAGATTTAAATAATAGTGAAATCTCAGATAATCATTCTACTTATGTAGAAGCCGAAAATGGTAGTGATGTATATTTAACTCTTGATGTTAATATACAATCAATTGTAGAAAAGTACATAAAAAAATCAGTTGAAAGTAATCAATGTGAGTATGCAACTTCTATAATTATGGAGCCTTCTACTGGTAATATTCTAGCTATGGCAACTTATCCAAATTTCAACTTAAATACTCCATTTGAACCTAATAATGAAGAAACTCAAAAAAAATGGGAAAGTATGAGTTCAAGTGAAAAAACCGAATATCTAAATCAAATGTGGAAGAACAAAAATATATCAGATTTATATGAACCAGGTTCAACTTTTAAAACAATTGTATCTTCAATTGCTCTAGAAGAAAATATAACTGAAACTAATGTTAAAAATGATTTTTATTGTAAATCATATGAAGAAATATCTGGAGTAAAAATTAGATGTTGGTCTACAAAATCTCATGGCTATCAAACCTTAAAAGAAGCTCTAGCTAATTCTTGTAACCCAGCTTATATGCAACTTGGAAAACGTATTGGTGTAGATACTTATTACAAATATTTTGAAGCTTTTGGATTGTTTAACAAGACTGGTATATCTCTTCCAGCAGAACAAAATAGTATATTCTTTGATAAGAATTCTGTAAAACCTATAAACCTTGCAACAATGTCGTTTGGTCAAAGATTTAAAATAACTCCTCTTCAACTAATTACAGCTGTATCTGCTTTAGCTAATAATGGCGTTCTTGTAAAGCCTCAAATTGTTAGTAAAACAGTTAACAAAGATACAGGAGCAATTACAACAACTCAAACAGAAGAAGTAAGAAGAGTAGTTTCTAAAGAAACTGCTGAAAGTGTAATTGATATGATGGAATATGTAGTTACAAATGGTACAGGTAAGCAAGGTGCTGTCAAAGGTTATACAATTGCTGGAAAAACTGGTACATCAGAAGCTGAAGTTGGTTCTAAACAAGGAAATACTCTTTCTTATGTTTCTGTAGCTCCAGCTGAAAATCCAAAAATAGTTGCTTTAGTTGTATTATATAATACTCCACAGAAAAATACACATGGCTCAACAGTTGCAGGACCAATTATGTCAAATATTTTATCTGAGGTATTAACCTATTTAGGTATAACTCCAGATGAAACAAATATATCTTCAAATAATAATTCTTCTACTGTTCCAAATGTAGTTAACAAAACAATTACTGAAGCAGAAAAAATATTAAAAAATTCTGGTTTTAATACTGTTGTTGTAAGTAGTGGAAATAAAAATTCAACACTTGTATCAACTCAGGTACCGGCTGCAAGAACTGTTCTTTTAAAAGACTCTACTATTTTATTATATAGTGAAGAAAACTCAACAAGAACTTCTGTAGTTGTCCCAGATTTAACAAAAATGACCTTAACTCAGGCTAGAGCAAAATTAAAACAAATGAATCTAAACTTATCTTACACAGGAACAGGTTTAGTTTCAAGCCAAAATATTAAAGCTGGAACTTCTGTTGAAGAAGGTACAATAATAGAAGTAAAATTAGCTTATTAAGAAAGGAATTAATATGAGTTCACTCTTTTTAAAAGAAGACAATATAACTACTGCTTCAAGCATATTAAAAAATGGTGGTATTGGGATTTTCCCTACAGATACAGTTTATGGTATAGGATGTGATTTTTTAAATGTTAATAGTTTGATCAAATTATTTGAAATCAAGAAAAGAGATTTTAATAAACCTATTAACATCCTAGTTTCAAACAAAGACATGATTTATAATTTTATAAAAGATATTAATCCAATAGAAAAAATTTTAATTGATAATTTTTGGCCAGGACCATTTACAATTATATTTAATAAAACAAACTTAGTTCCAGATATTCTAACATCTGGGTTAAGCACTGTTGGAATTAGAATGCCTAACAATAAGGTTTGTCTTGATTTAATTAATAAATTAGGAAATCCAATTGCAACTTCAAGTGCAAATATTTCAAATGAAAGACCAACTTCTGTAATAGATGAGAATTTAATTAAAAATTTCGAAAACAAGGTTGATTTTATATTAGATTCTGGTAAAATAGATGGAGGCATTCCATCAACAATAGTAAAAGTGGAAGAAAATAAAATAAACATATTAAGGGAAGGGCCTATTTCTTTTAATGATGTAATGGAGGTTATTAAAAATGCTAAATAATATAATAGTAAAATATTTAATTACATTCTTTTTAGGAATGTGCCCTATAATAGAAATAAGAGGAGCAATACCTGTTGGAGTTGGATTAGGTCTTAGTTATTTTGAGTCTTTCGTTGTTGGTTTTATAGGAAATATAATTCCAATATATTTTATAGTTAAATATATCGGTCCAATTTTCGATTTCTTTAGTAGATTTAAGATATTTAAAAAAATAATTGACTGGGCAAGCAATAAAGCAACAAAGCATATAGAAGAAAGTGAAAGATTACAGAACTTTACAGCATTAGGCTTATTCTTATTTGTTGCAATACCTCTTCCTGGTACTGGAGCATGGGTTGGATCTCTAATAGCAAATTTCTTACATGTTCCTTTAAAAAAAGCTTGGCTACCTTTAGTGTTAGGTGTTTTTACAGCAGGATGTATAGTTCTTTTTGCAACAGGTAGCGTAGTAACAATTTTTCAACATATTTAAAAAAAAGAGCCCTTTGGGCTCTTTCTTTATTTTACACATTATCTTTTATATAATCTACTACATCCCCTACTGTTACAACTTTCTCTGCATCAGCATCTGGAATTTCTATATCAAATTCTTCTTCTAAAGCCATTATTAATTCAACTATGTCTAAAGAATCTGCACCTAAATCATCTATAAAAGAAGCTTCTTGTGTTACAGCATTTTCTGCAACTCCAAGTTGTTCTACTATAATCTCTTTTACTTTATCAAATACTTCTTCTGAACTCATTATAAGTTCACCTCCTTCAAATCGTTTCTTACGTTTCCATATTTGTTATATTATAAGTATATATATTTGTCAAGGAATTTTTAAATTTTTTTGCAATTTATCTTTTAAATGTTTCTATATTAGAAAATTGTTCTATCATCATATCTACAGATTTTTTCTTTGCAAATGCTTCAGCTTGTTTTATTGTATAGTAGAATAATTTTTCATCACTACTTCCATGAGCTTTTACAACTGGTTTTTTCACTCCCAAGAATAAAGCTCCTCCATATTCTTTATAATCAACTGTTTTTGCAAATCTTTTAATTCCAGGCATTGCAGGTAAAGCAGCAATTGTTGATAAGATTGATTTTTTTAAACTTTCAGTTAAAGATTTTTTAACAAGTTTTCCAAATCCTTCTATTGTTTTTAAGAACACATTTCCTGTAAATCCATCACATACTATTGCATCTATTTTACCTGAGAATGCATCTCTTCCTTCAACATTTCCAACAAAATTTATACCTAGATTTTCTGATTCATTTTTTAATATTTGATATGTTTCTTTCATTAAGTCATTTCCCTTTGTTTCCTCTGTACCAATATTTAATAAACCTATTGCTGGTTTTTCTATTCCAAAAGTATTCTTTAAATATATTGTAGCCATTTGTGCAAATTGTACTAGATTTAAAGGTTTACAATTAGTATTAGCACCTGCATCTATTAGCATTAATCTTTTCTTATATGCTGGAAGCATTGGCGCCATGGCTGGTCTATCTATTCCTCTAATTCTTCCTACTAATAATGTTGCTCCTGTAAGCAACGCTCCAGAATTTCCTGCTGAAATAAATACATCGCCTTTTCCTTCTTTAAGTAAATTAAAACCAACAACCATTGAAGAATCTTTTTTATGTTTTATTGCATCTGTAGGTTTATCTTCCATTGTGATTACTTCTGTTGTATTATATATAGAGAATTTAGGAGATATCTCTTTTAAATTTTCTTTACCATAAAACTCTTTTACTTTTTTATTTATAATCTCTTCATTTCCTATTAACATTATGTCTGCTTCAACTTCGTTTACTACTTTTACTGCACCTTTTATTACTGCATCTGGAGCATTATCTCCTCCCATTGCATCTACTAAAACAATCATTTATTTCCTCCTTCAAAATTTTTGTATAAAAATTTTGTATTATTAAGTCTTCAATATGTATTATTAATTATATTCTATTTAAAATAATATATATTAGCGATGTTACTATTTTATTATTAAATCACTAAAAAATCAATAGTTTTTGGTTAATTCGTTTATTGATATTATATTAAAGGTATTAAATTATTTTATAAATGTGAATTTATTTTTGAATTGAATTTATTTATACATAAAAAAAAGAATCCCCAAAGGAATTCTTTTTTTATTTAGTATTATTCAATTATTTCTGAAACTATACCAGAACCAACTGTTCTACCACCTTCACGTATAGCGAATCTTAATCCTTTTTCTATAGCGATTGGTGTGATTAATTCGATAGTCATTGAAATGTTATCTCCTGGCATTACCATTTCTGTTCCTGCAGGTAATTCGATAACACCTGTAACGTCTGTTGTTCTGAAGTAGAATTGTGGTCTATATCCGTTGAAGAATGGTGTATGTCTTCCACCTTCTTCTTTAGTTAATACATAAACTTCTGATTTGAATTTTGTATGTGGATGTATTGTTCCTGGTTTTGCTAAAACTTGACCTCTTTCGATGTCTTTTCTATCAACACCTCTTAATAGAACACCAATGTTGTCTCCAGCTTCTGCTTGATCTAATAATTTTCTGAACATTTCAACACCTGTAACAACTGTTTTAGAAGCTTCTGGTTTTAATCCAACCATTTCAACTTCGTCACCAACTTTTACAACACCTCTTTCAACTCTACCTGTTGCAACTGTTCCTCTACCAGTAATTGTGAATACGTCTTCAACTGGCATTAAGAATGGTTCATCAACTGGTCTAGATGGTGTTGGTATATAAGTATCAACAGCTTCCATTAATTCTTTCATACAAGCATATTCAGGAGCGTTTGGATCTGTAGATGTACTTTCTAGTACTTTTAATGAAGATCCTTTTATAACTGGTATTTCATCTCCTGGGAAATCGTAGCTAGATAATAAGTCTCTAACTTCCATTTCAACTAATTCTAATAATTCTGGATCGTCTACCATATCACATTTGTTTAGGTAAACAACTATATATTTAACACCAACTTGTCTAGCAAGTAATATATGCTCTCTTGTTTGAGGCATTGGTCCATCAGCTGCTGAAACAACTAATATAGCACCATCCATTTGAGCAGCACCTGTGATCATGTTTTTAACATAGTCAGCATGTCCTGGACAGTCAACGTGTGCATAGTGTCTATTTTCTGTTTCATATTCAACGTGAGCTGTATTGATTGTGATTCCTCTAGCTTTTTCTTCTGGAGCTCCGTCTATTTCATCGTAAGCTTCGAATTTAGCTTTTCCTAATAATGATAAATATTTTGTAATAGCGGCTGTTGTTGTTGTTTTTCCGTGGTCAACGTGACCAATTGTACCGATATTAACGTGTGGTTTTGTTCTTTCAAATTTAGCTTTTGCCATTTTTGAATTCCTCCTTTAATTTTTTTATTTTATTTTTAAATTTAATAACTAAATATTAATTAGCAAGTGTATTTTATTACACATTTGCTTTTTTTGCAAGAGATTTTGCATATTTTATAATAAAAATCCTTTTTATGAAGATTAATCTTCTTTTTTAGCTCTAGAAGCTACAATGGCTTCAAATACTGATTTTGGAACTTCTTCATAGTGAGATGGTTCCATAGAGTATGTTCCTCTACCTTGAGTTTTTGAACGTAAGTCTGTTGCGTAACCAAACATTTCTGATAATGGCACGAATGCTCTTATTTCAGATGTTCCGTCAACTGTTTCCATACCTTCCATTCTTCCACGTCTTGAGTTTACATCTCCTATAACGTCTCCCATGTATTCCTCTGGAACTGTTATTTCAACTTTCATTATTGGTTCTAGAATTACAGCTTTTGCTTTTCTACATCCTTCTTTGAAAGCCATAGATCCTGCAATTTTGAAGGCCATTTCAGAAGAGTCAACATCATGGTAAGAACCATCAACTAATGTTGCTTTGAAGTCAATAACTGGATATCCAGCAAGTACACCGCCTTCAGCTGCTTCTCTAATTCCTTCTTCAACTGGTTTGATGTATTCTTTTGGAACAACACCACCAACTATTTTGCTTTCGAATTCAATTCCTGAACCTGGTTTTAATGGTTCCATTTCTAACCAAACGTGTCCATATTGTCCACGTCCACCAGATTGACGTATGAATTTTCCTTCTACTCTAACTGATTCTTTAATTGTTTCTTTGTAAGCAACTTGTGGTTTACCTACATTACATTCAACTTTGAATTCTCTTTTTAATCTATCAACAATTATGTCTAAGTGTAATTCACCCATACCAGCTATAATTGTTTGACCAGTTTCTTGATTTGTATAAGCTTTGAATGTTGGATCTTCTTCAGCAAGTTTTGCTAAAGCTATACCCATTTTTTCTTGAGCTGCTTTATCTTTTGGCTCAATTGCTATATCAATAACTGGGTCTGGAAATTCCATTGATTCTAGGATTATTGGATGGTTAGGATCGCATAATGTATTTCCTGTTGTAACCTCTTTTAATCCAACTGCTGCTGCTATATCTCCAGCATAAACTTTATCTATGTCTTCTCTGTGATTAGCATGCATTTGAAGAATTCTTCCTATTCTTTCTTTTTTATCTTTGCTTGAGTTTAAAACTGTTGAACCAGACTCTAATGTTCCTGAGTAAACTCTAAAGAAACATAGTTTTCCAACGAATGGGTCTGTAGCAATTTTAAATGCTAAAGCTGCAAATGGTTCTGAATCAGAAGTTTTAGCTTCTGTTTCTTTTCCATCTAAAGTTTCACCTTTAATATGTGGTATATCTAATGGTGATGGCATATAATCAACTATGTTGTTTAATAATTCTTGAACACCTTTGTTTTTGTATGAAGAACCACAACAAACTGGAACTATTTTATTTGCTATTGTTCCAATTCTTAAGCCTTTTTTAATTTCAGCTTCTGTTAATTCTTCTCCTTCTAGGTATTTCATCATTAATTCTTCATCTTGATCACATGCAGCTTCTATCATAGCTGCTCTATATTCTTCAGCCATAGCTTTCATATCTTCTGGTATATCTGTTTCTTCAATTTCTTTTCCTAAATCATCTTTATGAATAAAGGCTCTCATTTTAATTAAATCAACTATACCTTGGAAATTATCTTCAGCTCCTATTGGTAATTGGATTGGAACTGCATTTGCTTTTAATCTATTCTTCAATTGATCAACGCAAAGCATAAAGTTAGCTCCTGTTATATCCATTTTATTTACATATACCATTCTTGGAACTTGATATTTATCAGCTTGTCTCCAAACTGTTTCTGTTTGTGGTTGAACTCCACCTTTTGCAGCTAAAACTGTAACGGCACCATCAAGAACTTTTAAAGATCTTTGAACTTCAACTGTAAAGTCAACGTGACCTGGAGTATCGATAATATTTATTCTATTACCATTCCAGAAACATGTTGTAGCAGCAGAAGTAATTGTTATACCTCTTTCTTGCTCTTGTTCCATCCAGTCCATTGTAGCTGCGCCTTCGTGAACTTCACCTATTTTATGTGTTTTACCTGTATAGAATAGTATTCTTTCTGTTGTTGTTGTTTTTCCTGCATCTATATGTGCAACTATTCCTATATTTCTTGTTTTTTCTAACGAATAAGCTCTTTCAGCCACGGATTTATCCTCCTTTTTATATTTTATTTCATTGGTTGTATTTTTTAGAATTTGTAGTGTGCAAAAGCTTTATTAGCTTCAGCCATTCTATGTGTATCTTCTTTCTTCTTGTATGCTCCACCGTTTTGGTTTGTAGCATCAATTATTTCACCAGCTAATTTTTCTGCCATTGTTTTTTCATTTCTCTTTCTTGCATAAGTAACAAGCCATCTTAGACCTAAAGTTTGTCTTCTTTCAGCTCTAATTTCTAATGGAACTTGGTATGTAGCTCCACCAACTCTTCTTGCTTTTACTTCAAGAACAGGCATTATATTATTTAAAGCTGTTTCAAATACTTCTAATGGTTCTTTTTGCTCTTTTTCTTTTATGATATCAAATGCACCATAAACGATTTTTTGAGCAACTGATTTTTTACCATCTAACATTATGTTGTTAATTAATTTTGTAACAACTTTGCTATTGTAAATTGGATCTGGTAATACATCTCTTTTTGCTATATATCCTTTTCTTGGCACTATTCTTCACTCCTTTTTTTGAAATTAGAGGTTAGATATTAATTTAATCTTTCCTCTTTTTTGAGTGCTTATAAAAACACTCTTAAGTTACTCTGGAAACCTCTTGTTTCCCGTATAGTGCTATATCTATTCTAAATTTAAGTACCCTTAAATTAGTAAGTTAGCACCATAAAAAATTAATAGCTAATAGTAAATAGTTAATAATTACTTTTGTGTTCAATATTAACTATTCATTTTTCACTATTCACTGACCTAAAACAAACTTTGTTTATTTTTTAGGTCTCTTTGCTCCATATTTAGAACGCGCTTGCATTCTATCTTTAACACCAGCTGTATCTAATGTTCCTCTAATTATATGGTATCTAACACCAGGTAAGTCTTTTACCCTACCACCTCTTATTAAAACAACACTGTGTTCTTGTAAGTTGTGTCCTATACCAGGAATGTATGATGTTACTTCATAACCATTAGATAATCTAACCCTTGCAACTTTTCTTAAAGCTGAGTTTGGTTTTTTAGGTGTAACTGTTTTTACTACTGTACAAACTCCTCTTTTTTGTGGAGATCTTGCATCTGTTAATTTTTTCTTTCTTGAGTTAAAACCATGTTGTAAAGCAGGTGCTGTAGATTTTGCTTTAGTAGTACTTCTTCCTTTTCTTACTAATTGATTAATTGTTGGCACTTAAATTTCACCTCCTAAATTTTTATTTGTTATTTCATAATATATAACTTCATACAAAATAACTATTATATTATACTATTTCAAATATAAAAAGTCAAGACTTTTCTTACGGATTTAAGCATTTTATTGTATTGACTTTTTTTGTCGATTATTGTATAATAAGTTTACTTTTCTAAACAGAAAAGAATATTTTTTACGGGGGAATTTTTAATGATTCATTTGCAAGCACCATCAGGCAAGACACTCCACACCGACTTGACTCCTCAAATTGATGAAATCCTACAATCTGAAGGATTTAAGTGGTTTGAACCATTAAAAGGCACTGTTGTTATATCAGAAAATGCCTTTAAGCAAATCGATTTATTAATCAGCCCATAAATAAGCTAAATTTTAGCATATAAACAAAAAGAGATACATTATAAAATGTATCTCTTTTTGTTTATTTTAATTTCATTGATAACAATTTAGATATTCCATTCTCTTCCATAGTTATTCCATACACTGTGTCTGCCGCTTCCATTGTTCCTTTTCTATGTGTAATTACTAAAAATTGCGTATTATTTGTGAATTTCTTTAAATATTCTGCATATCTATAAACATTAACATCATCAAGAGCTGCTTCAATTTCGTCAAGTACACAAAATGGTGATGGATTTATTTTTAATATCGCAAAAAGTAATGCAATAGCAGTAAATGCCTTTTCTCCTCCTGATAAAAGTGTCATGTTTTGAAGTTTCTTTCCTGGTGGTTGAACATTAATGTCAATTCCGCATTCTAATATATTCTCAGAATCTGTTAAGGTTAATTGTGCTTTTCCACCGCCAAACAATTCTTTAAATACTTCTCCAAAATTTTTATTAATTATCTCAAATTGTTTAGCAAATTGATCTTTCATAATATTAGTCATATCTTGAATAACTTTTTTAAGTTTTGTTATTCCATTTTCTAAATCTAGTCTTTGTTCACACATAAAATCATATCTTTGCTTTGTATTATTATATTCATCAATACTATCAACATTTATGCTTCCCAAATCTTTTATTTTACTTCTTAAGCTATTAACTTTTTTAGTTGTCTCTGTAATATTTTCAGGTTTAGTATAATCTTGCACATTATTAGGAGTAAGTTCATATTCTTCCCATAACTTAGAAACAACCGCTTCTATATCTTGCTCTAGTTTAGTTTTCTTAACATCAATTTTTAATAGTTGTTCTTTTAGTCCATCTAGCACTTCAATTTGAGCAGTAAACTCATTTTCTTGTTTGCTAAGTTCATTATTTTTCTCTACTCTTTTTTGTTTTAATTCTACAACTTTTGAACTACTATTATTTACAGCTAAATTAATTTCTTCTATTTGTTCTTTTAATTGTGATATCTTAGTTTCCAAGTCAACATTATCTTGATTAATTGCATCTTTTTGATTTAATTTGTTTTCTATACTTAAGTTATTATTATTTATATCTTGATTTATTCTTTCGACCATCTCATCAATTGAAGCCTCAGATTCGTCAAAAGATGATACAGATATCTTTAAGTTTGTAACATCCATATTTAAATCATCGATATATCTTTGATTATCTTTGTTTAGATTAGCAAATTGTTCAATTATTCCATTTAATTTAGAGTTCTCTTCTAGTATGTTTTGAATATCTTGTTCTTCTTTTTCTTTATTTTCTATATTCTCATTTTTTTGTTTTTCTAATTCTACTTTTTCTGTTTTTAACTTTTCAAGTCTATTTTCAAGTTTTTGTATGTTTTCTTCAACAGCTACTATCTTTTGCTTATCTGTTGCATACACTATATCTATATCTTGTAAGTTTTTCTCTAATCCTGTTATTTCTTCTAAAACATCTTCTGTAGAATTTATATATTCTTCTTTTTCAGCTTCAATTTTTTCTATTTTAGATTTTAACTTTGAAAGTTCCTTCTTTAAATCTTCAATTTCTCTTGCTCTACCTAAAATATTTACAGTTTTTTGTGCAACTGATCCACCTGTTATTGCACCAGATGGATTTATTAAATCACCTTTTAAAGTTACTATTCTAAAAGAATAACTGTTTTGTTTAGCAAGTGCAATAGCAGTATCCATATCATCTACAATTATGGTTTTTCCAAGCAAACTGAAAACAATTTGCTCATATTTTTTATCAAATTTCACTAAATCTGCCGCAATACCAATAATTCCTGTAATTCCCTTTGCACTATATTTGTCTATTTTTTTGCCTTTTACAGATGCAATTGGTAAGAAAGATGCTCTTCCTAAATTGTTATTTCTTAGATATTCAACCATTTTTTTTGCATCGTTTTCTGTATCTGTTACTATATTTTGTGCAGCAGCTCCTAGTGCCATTTCTATTGCAGTTTCATATTCTTTAGGTGAATTTATTATATTAGCTAAAACTCCATGTGAACCTTTTTTTAATGTTGCATCTTTATCACAACCAAGTAGTAAAGATTTAACACTTTTTATATATCCTTCTTTTTCTCTTTCTGTTTCTTGAAGAAATTTTAGTCTTGATTCTTTAATTCTATATTCTGATGAAAGTGTATTTATTTGTTCATCAAATTTTTTAATTTTCCCTTCTGCTTCTTCTTTTCTAGTTATTATGCTATCAAGTTGTTTTTTGGCTTCATTTCTCTTAGCTTCTATTTCATAAAAAGTTTTAGATATTTCTTCTTTAGTTAGTCTTGTGCTATCTAGTTCTGAAATTCCTAAATCAATTTCAGCATTCAATTGTTTTTTACGTTTTTCTATATTTTCTAAATTAGCTTCTATTGTGCTAATATTAGCTGTTTTTTCATATCTTAAATCTGTATTTGTCTCAACTTGTTTTTTCTTTTCTTCTATCTCTAATTCTTTATCTGATAGTTTTTTTGTTAAATCTTCAAGTTCTTTCTCTTTTTCATCTAATTCTTTTTGAAATTTCTCTTTATTAGAGAATAAATTAGTTTTCTTTTCTAATTTTAATTTTTTCTCTTCTTCTAATTCCGTATTTCTATTTTTTATTTCTTCAATTTCTTTATCAAATCTGCTAAAATTGTCTTTATTATTAGAAATTCTTTCTTCTGAAACTTTTATTTCAGAGTTAATTCTTTCAATTTCTTTTTCACTTTCAAAGCCAATATTTTGCATGCTTTCTATTTCATTAGTAATACTATCTATTTCTTGCTTTAATTTTTCTTTTAATCCTGTAATTTCTTCTAACTTGCTTGTAGCTTGATCATTATCATTTTTTAAAATTTCTTCATCTTCAACAATTTTTTCTAGTTTTTCTTTATATGAATTTATATTGTATATAAATAAACCAATTTCTATACTTTTTAATTCTTCTCTTAAGTTTAAGAATTTCTTTGCCTTTTCAGATTGAGCTTTTAGTGGCTCAATATTAGCTTCTATTTCAGCTAGTATATCATTTATTCTTAACAAATTAAGTTTTGTATGTTCAAGCTTTTTTTCTGCCTCTGCTTTTCTAACTCTATATTTTACAACTCCTGCTGCTTCTTCAAAAATATGTCTTCTATCTTCTGATTTATTACTTAAAATTTCATCTATCTTTCCTTGTCCTATTATTGAATATCCATCTTTTCCAATACCTGTATCCATAAATAATTCTAATACATCTTTTAATCTGCAAGGAGTTTTATTTATATAATAACCAGACTCACCACTTCTATATAATTTTCTTGTTACAACAACTTCATTATATTCAACTGGAAGTCTTGAGTCGGAATTGTCAAACACTAAAGAAGCCTCTGCAAAACCTAAAGACTTTCTATTTTGAGTACCAGCAAAAATAACATCCTCGGATTTTGCTCCTCTTAGGGATTTCATACTTTGCTCTCCAAGCACCCATCTTATTGCATCTGAAATATTACTTTTACCTGAACCATTAGGTCCAATAACAGTAGTAATTCCAGGCATAAATTCTAATACTGTTTTATCTGCAAATGATTTAAAACCTTGCATTTCTAATCTTTTTAAATACATCTTTTTCACCTTTTATTTGTACAATATGTTCTATAATATATTAAAAAGCCAAAAAATACAAGATTTTTTTTAATTTTTGTTTCAAATTGTCAACAGGAACAGTTTTTTTGCATTTAGTTATAGTTCAAAAATTTTTCTTGACTTTTTCTTATTTTATTTATATATTTATATTAGGTGATACCAATGAAAAATTATTCTTTTGATTTTTATAATGCCGCAAATTTAAAGGCATATAATTTAAATGATACAATGAGATATCAACTTGCAATTCTTGATAAAATGGATCCTATTACAAAGAAGCATTCTGAAAATGTTGCAAATCTTGTTTGTAGAATTTGTGAATACTTAAGATTTAATTGGCAAGTTACAATTTTTTCAACGATGAATGGCTATCTACATGATGTAGGAAAACTTTGCGTTCCTGTTGAGATATTAAATAAACCAGGAAGACTTACTGATGAAGAATTTGAAATTATGAAAACCCATACCACAAAGGGTTATGAAATATGTATGAAGGATATTAAGTTACGCCCTTATGCAAATGCTGCTCTTTATCATCACGAAGCTTTAAATGGAACTGGTTATCCAAATGGGGTTACAAAAAAAGATATACCATATGTAGCTCAAATAGTACGTGTTGCTGATGAGTATGATGCCATTACTTCTAAAAGGCAATATAAAACACACATTAATATTTCTGAAACTTTAAAAGAATTAATAAAAGATGCTCAACCAGAAGCTCATATAAAATCTGTTGCCTTAGACCAATTAAGGACTAATGAAAAACTTGGAAAAATTAACCCACGAATTTTAAAAATTTTGTTCAAGGTTGTTATTGATGATATAATATATGAAATAGCATGTATAGATGAATATATGCAGTATTTAAAATCCGAAATAAAAAGACTTGAAACAGCTGATAAGTACTTTACAAAAGCTCAAAATGCTGTAAAAGATAAAGACAAAGAATATTTTGAAGAAGGTTTAAAATTAATATTAACAAATGGTGAAACTGTTGAGAATTTTCATGATATATTAGATGAATACCATACTGCATTAGATGCAAAAGAAGAAGCTGTTAGAAAATTATATGAAGAAATTAAAATTATTAAAAAATTAAAAATATAATATAGAAAAAAGAGGAAACTAAATTTCCTCTTTTTTTATAGTCCAAAGCTAACCCCTATTGCATTATTTATTTTATCTAGTGTTTTTTCATCATCTATTCGTCCTATTTTTTCTTTTAGTCTACTTTTATCTATAGTTCTTATTTGTTCAGCTAAAACTACAGAATCAGATTTCAAACCGCATAACTTTGAATCTATTTCAATATGTGTAGGTAGCTTATTTTTAGATGTTTGTGATGTAATTGCTGCAGCAATTACAGTAGGGCTATATTTATTTCCCATATCATTTTGTACTATTAATACTGGGCGTATCCCTCCCTGTTCAGAACCCACAACCGGACTCAAATCTGCATAAAACATATCTCCTCTTTTAACTATCATAATATTCACTCCTAGTGTATCAGTTTTTAGATCATAGATATATTTTTTAGTTCTAATATGAGATTAAATAGTTAAAACTATACTTCGCTTTTAATATCTTTTGTTTTAAATGCAAAAATATCTTTTTCTTGTACACTATTTAATTTTATCTCTTTATATTCTATGTAAATTTCGTTTCTATTGCTATTGTCTTGAATTACTAATTTTGTTGGAAGCTTTGTTTTTTTATTTATATATAACATTTTATTTTTTTCTTTTTTGTTTCTTATTATTATTTCATCACTATTTTCCTCAAGAATATAGCCATCACTATTACAATTATTAGTAAAACTATTTAGCCATAACACATTATTATTTATATATTTATAATTCTCATATATTTTTGTTATTCCAAAATTAGTATTTTTAATTTCAAGTTTATTATCCTTATATAGGATTTCTAAATTTTGTATAGATATCGGTTCTTCTACAATTTGCCTTGCATATTTATCTTCAATATAATATTGTCTTAGCATATATTTATTTGTAGTTTTGTTTGAATTAACTGTCACTTCTATTTTTGCTTCATATGAACTAATATTTAAAATATATTCTACTAAATCATCAGTTGATTTACCTATATTATTTCCATTTTTATGAGTTTTATAAATTATTTGTACTAAAAAAAATAAAACAAAGATTATCAATAAAATTATTAAAATTCTTTTTATTTTCAAAATAATCTTCCTTTCTATAAATTGTAATTTGCAAAAATAATTTGCTTCCAACTATTTGTTTTTAATTAATAGTTTTACGCTACTATATATTAATTTATTTTGAGACTTTTTTGAAAAATTACGGCCTGACAGCCCTTTGAGGCGGGGAATACCCGTTAGCTTGGAGGGTCTAATTTTGAAAAAATGCTCTCAAAAATAAATTGATTGCAATTATATTAGTTATATAAATTCCAATTTTTATTTAACTAAAATTAAAAGGATAGACTTAAAGTCTATCCTTTTAATTTATATGTTCTAATTTTTTAAATATTCAGTTATAAATTTTATTAACTCATTTTTATCTTCTATTTTATTCATTTCTTCTCTGAATTTAGATGAATTTGGAAGTTTTTTGGTATATCCTGATATATGTTTTCTCATTTCTCTTATTGCAACATATTCGCCTTTTTCTTGGATCATTAATTCTAAATGTTCTAATATTGTATGTAAGCGTTCTTCGTTTGAAGGGGGACAAAAAGTGGTCTGACCCTTTTGGGTTCCCTCTTTTAGTCCTTGGATTATTTCTTTAAATATCCATGGGTTTCCAAGTGTTGCTCTACCAATCATTATTCCGTCTACTCCAGTATATTCAAACATTTTAATTGCTGAGCTAACATCTCTAATATCTCCATTTCCTATAACTGGAATATTAACTGCTTCTTTTACTTGTTTTATTATATCTAAATCACAATTTCCACTATAATATTCTTCTCTTGTTCTTCCATGTATTGTTATTGCACTTGCACCAGCTTTTTCAAATCTTTTAGCTGCTTCCACTGCAACAATATTGCTATTATTCCATCCTTTTCTCATTTTAACCGTAACAGGTTTATTAACATTTTCAACTACATTTTTAATAATTTCTTCTGCAAGATCTAGATTTAATAAAAGTTTTGAACCATCTCCATTTTTTACTACTTTTGGAGCTGGACACCCCATATTAATATCTATTATATCAGCTAATGGCTCAACATACTTTGCAGCATATACCATTGATTCTACATCACTACCAAAAATCTGGACTGCAACAGGTCTTTCTTCTCCTTGCATATTTAATAATTTTTTTGTTTTTTCATCATTATGAAATATAGCCTTACTACTTACCATTTCTGTATATACTAACCCTGTGCCCTGTTTTTTAGCAATTTTTCTAAATGGCAGGTCTGTAATACCTGCCATTGGTGCTAATAATATATTATTTTCTAATTCTACATTTCCTATCTTTAATTTTTTTAAATACATAATCTTACCTTTTAGTTTCCTAATTTAGGAATATTGTTTTTTGTCGTCTTCCACTAATATTTAAAAGCATTGCTATACACATAAAGTTTGTTATCATTGAACTTCCTCCATAACTTACAAATGGTAGTGGTACACCTGTAATTGGAAGTAATCCCATAGTCATTCCTATATTTTCTATCATGTGAAATGAAAATATTCCTGCTATTCCAATAGCAATATATGAACCCAAATCGTTTTTTGCTGTTTTTGCTACATATATCGCTTTAGTTATCATTACAATATATAAAACTATTACTGCCCCTGCAAATATAAATCCTAACTCTTCACCAATTACAGAAAAAATAAAATCCGTTGTTTTGGGATATAGGTAGCCAAGTTGTGTTTGATTTCCCTTTAATATGCCCATTCCAAATAATTTTCCTGCTCCAATTGCAAGTTTAGACTGAATTATATTATATCCAGCTCCTCTTGGTTCTATATTTGGATTTAAAAATACTTGTATTCTTGTTTTTGCATGTTCAGGTAACACATATAAATATGCTATTGGTACTATAATTAAGATTAATAAGAATGCTGTAATTATATATTTTTTATCTATCCCAGCAGCAAATAGCATAAAACATGTTGCAACTATAAATGCCATTGCAGTTCCATAATCTGGTTGTAAAATTATTAAGAATAATGGCACTCCAACAGATGCTAATACAATTAGCAATTTAGGTATTCTATTTATTTCATTTTTATTATTGTTCTGTATTTTTACCATTACCCAAGCTACAAACATTATTACAAAAATCTTGGCTAATTCACTTGGTTGAAATTTCAAAGTTTCCGTTATCTGATACCAGCTTTTTGCTCCGTTTACTGGTTCAGTAAACAACACTCCTATAAGCAATAATATAAATAGTCCATAAAAAAAAGGAGAGAGTTTGGCAATTGTATTATAATCAACTAGCATTACAATAATCACAATTGGAATACTTACTATAAACCATAAAATCTGCTTTTTAAACTCTGAATATCCACTTTCTTGAGTTGCAGAAAATAGTGCTATTAATCCAATTAATAATAAAATAACACTGCAAACTAATATTCCCCATTCAATATTTCGCAAAAATCTCTTGTTCATATTTTATCCTTTCGAGGTTATTTTTTAATAGGCAGGTTTAACCTGCCTATCATTTTTATTCATTACTATTTTCTTCCTTTATTTCTTCAACAATTTCTTCAGCTTTTTCAATTATTTTATCTGTTTCTTGTTTCATTTCAGTTTCATCTTTTTGTTCTTCTTCTTTTTTCTCTTCTATTTTCTCTTCTATTTTCTCTTCTTTTTTATTGTTCTTATCTGTTTCTTTTTTGTTTTCGTTTTTTGCTTTATTTTCTTCTTTTATTGGAGTTTGTTTTTCTTCTTTATTTTTAGCTTGTTCTTTTTTCTCTTTTCTTACTTCTTCCTTTGCCTCTTCCTTAACACTCATAATAGGAATATTAGCATATAAAACAGGAGCTCCTGTTGTTCCATCATCATTAGATTTATTTGTTAACCTAACATCAATTGCGTTTTCATCAACGTCAATATATTTTTTTATTACTTCTATTATTTCTTGTTTCATTAAAGCTAGAAAATCAGCTGATATATTTGCTCTATCTTGCATTAATACTAGATGCAATCTTTCTTTAGCTGCATCTTTAGATTTCACATCTTTTTCGTTCTTTCCTAAACTCTTAAAAAATTTTACTATATTTTCAAACATTCATCTATTCCTCCAATCAATTTTTATATTTTATTTATCTTTTGAAAAGAATCTTTTTAGTCTAGCAAAGAACCCTTTTTCTCTACCTGGTATTGTTATTTCAATATTTTCTCCTAATATTCTTTTTGAAATTTCTAAATAAGCTTTTCCTGAAGGTGCTTTTTTGTTAGATATAACTGGTTCACCTTTGTTTGTTTGTGTAATGATATATTCGTCATCTGGTACAACTCCAATTAAATCTATTGATAATAAATCTACTATATCGTCTACATCCATCATTTCGCCTCTTCTAACCATGCTTGGACGTAATCTATTTACTACTAATTCCGGATTCTTAATTTCTGAAGATTCTAATAATCCTATTATTCTATCTGCATCTCTTATTGCTGAGATTTCTGCTGTTGTAACAACTATTGCTCTATCTGCTCCAGCTATAGCATTTTTAAAACCTTGTTCAATTCCAGCAGGGCAGTCTATTAATATGTAGTCAAACTCTTCTTTTAATTTTGTTGTTAATTCTCTCATTTGTTCTTCATTAACTGCACTTTTATCTCTAGTTTGAGCAGCAGGTAATAAAAATAATTCTTCAAATCTTTTGTCTTTTATAAGAGCTTGTCTTAATTTACATTTTCCTTCAACAACATCAACTATGTCATATACTATTCTATTTTCAAGTCCCATAACAACATCTAAATTTCTTAAACCGATGTCTGTATCAACTAATGCAACCTTTTTTCCCTCTAATGCTAAAGATGCGCCTAAGTTAGCTGTTGTTGTTGTTTTCCCTACTCCACCTTTTCCTGATGTTATAACTATAACTTCTCCCATTATTATTCCTCCTCGATTTTAATGCTTTCCGTAGTACTTTAACAATTTTCATTGCATATATTTTATACGGATTTTTGAATAAAGTCAATGAGAATTACATAAAAAAGGAAAAAACTTTTAGTGTTCTCTCCTATAATAAAATAAATATTGTTGAGCAAGGCCTGCAATTTTTCCAAATTTTTGGTTTGCAAATTCTAATATTTTTTGATTTTCCTTACTATTTTTAGGATATCTAAAATGATTTTTGTCATTTATTTTAACTTTTTCTATTTGTTCATTATATAGTTCTTTCATTACCCTTTTTACCCAAACATCAATTGGGAAAACTTCAAATTTTTTCATCGAAAATAGCATTATACAATCAGCAACTTTAGGACCAACACCTGGAAGTCTTAAAAGTTGTATTCTTAATTTTTCTACATCTTCCATTTCTTCAAGTTCTTCTATATCGACTATTTTATTTGCAATTATTCTTGTTGTTTCAAAAACTCTTACATCTCTAAATCCAAGTCCTAATTCTCTTAATTCCTTTACGGACGCTTTGGATAATTCCTCTATGGTTGGAAATGTATAATATTTATTTCCATTCCAACTTAATTCTTTACCATATTTCTGTGATAGTCTTTCTATTATTCCTTTTATTCTTGGAATATTGTTATTAGCTGAAATTATGAAACTTATTATAGTTTCCCACACATCTTGTTTTAATATTCTTATTCCTTCTCCATAGTTCACACTTGTCTTTAAATTATCATCAATTTTTGATAATTCATTTTTAATTTTTAAATAATCTGTATTTAAATCAAAATATCTATTACATACATCTTTAATATTATCATTAAATGTTCCTTTTATTGTAATATCATTATATTCTTTCTTTACATTAATAACATTATTTCCGACAACACCTGTATAGCTTCCATCTTTTTCTAGATTCCATCTAAAGCATTGTCCACATTCAAATATATGTTTAGGTTCGAATGAATCAACATTTTTTATAATATATTTTTGCTCCATAGCTTTTCCACCTCTTAGTTTATTATAGTTATTTTTTCTATAATGTCAAATTTGCGGTGGTATATGGCAACATTAAAACAAAAAATTTTTTGATAAAATAATTTTACTGGTAGTATAAAAATTATAAAGAAATGAAGTGTAATATATAGTATGAAAAATGAAACAAGCATAGATAAAGATATTTATTATTTAGTTGGTCAAAATATTAAAAAGCAAAGAAAACTAAAAGGAATTACTCAGTTAGAACTTTCAAAAAGATCATATTATAGTTATGAATTTATTAGAAAAATAGAATCAAAAAGTGCATGTAGAAACACATTTTCTCTTGATACTGTTGATAAAATTGCAAAAGTATTAGGTATTAATGTTAAAATATTGTTTGAACCACTTGATGAGAATAGTTCTACACCTAAGAAAAGTAATTCAAAATAGAATTATATTTTTTTAAACCCTTTTCCATAAACTTCTCTAACATTTGAAATTACAATAAAAGATTTTGGATCAACTTCGTTTGCTATTTGTCTAATTCTTATAACTTCGCCCCTTGAAGCTATGCACATAAGCATAGTTTTTTCTTTATTTGTATACATTCCTTTCGAGTAAATTCCAGTAGTTCCTCTGGATATTTTTTTCTCAATTTCGTTTGATATTTCAATATATTTATCAGAGATAATAAACATCATTTTCGAAAAATCAACTCCCTCAAAAATAATATCTATAACTTTTCCCATTAAATATATTGAAATTGCTGAATACAAACCTATTTCAAGCTGTTTAAAGCATATTACATTTAATGTTACAACTATAAAATCAAATATAACAATTAAATTACTAGTTGATAGTCCTGGCTTAAAACTTTTAATAATATAACTAACCATATCACTTCCACCAGTTGATGCAGAAGCTCTTAAAATTAAAGAAGTTCCTACGCCAAGTAGTATTCCACCATATATACAAGCTAAAAGCCTATCGTTTGTAAGCGGTTGTATTTTATCAAGTAGATCAATAAAAAAGGAAAGCATTACAGTTCCAATAATACTTTTAAAAACAAACTCTTTTCCAATTCTTATAAAAGCAATTATAAAAAACGGAATATTAAGTAATACTATTACTGTTCCCATACTCCAATTAAATAAATAATATGTTATAGTAGCAATTCCCGCAAATCCACCAGACGATAATTTATTAGGCAATAAAAGAAGAGATGTTCCAATAGCCATTATAAATGCCCCAACAGCTATCAAGAATATCTCAAATATATATTTTTTTATTATTAATTTATACTTTATTCTTTTTTCCATAATTACACCTTAATGTAATTATTTACAAAAAATTTAAAATTATTATATTTTTTAAATCTTTATTTTATCTCTTACTTGTTCCATATATTCATCATATGTTTGTATTATTACTAATTCAGACTTTCCTGGTTTAATGTTCTTATCAGCTTCAACTACAACATCTACATCATATGTTTCTTTTAATTTCTTTATATTAGACTTCTTATGCCCTACAACATTATTAATGTTAGCAAAGTTAACTTTTATTTTTACTTCTTTAACTTTATCATTTATTTTTTTTATTTTATCAACTATACTATCATACCATATACTATCTTCAACAAGTTGTCCAAATGCTGGATGATATGGTCCTGCTACAACTTCACTATTTTTACTACCTGGGCTAGTAATTTCATCTGTATTCTGTAATCCAACTCTAATAACTTGTATATTCTTTTTATTGAACAAATATAATAATTCTTTGCATCTTTCCACTGCTTGTAAAACAGTTAAAGGTTTATATTCTCCAAGTTCCATTTCTTTTTCTAATTTTGTTCCCTTAATCACAAGTACTGGATATATCCTAACCATTTTAGGTTTTAATCTTATTAAATCTTTAGCTGTTCTAATTTCATCTAATTTAGTACTCTCTGGAAGCCCCACCATCATTTGATGACCCAAATTAAATCCATACCATCTTATTAATTTAGATGCTTTTTTTACGTCTTCAAATGTATGTCCTCTATCGCATCTATTTAAAATATAATCATTTGTTGATTGAACACCAAGCTCTATTGTTTTTACATTATATTTTTTTAGCATTTTTAGTATATCTTTTGTTATATAATCTGGTCTTGTTGATAATCTAATTCCATTTACCTTTTTGTTTTTTACATATTCATTTGCAATTTCTAAATATTCTTTTTGTTTCTCTACATCAATTCCAGTAAAACTACCTCCAAAGAAAGCGATTTCAATGTATGCATCGTTTTCTTTAAAACTTTTTAAATTATCTTCAATAATTTTTATTACGTCTTCTTTAGTTGGCATTTTAGTTTTACCACTTATACTTTTTTGGTTACAAAAAGAACAATCATTAGGGCATCCTAAATGTGGTATAAAAACTGGTATTACATATTGTTTCTTTGATTTCTTCATGTTGTTCGCCTCCCTCTATTTTATGCTTTCTAATGCATTTTTAGCTGCCATCATTTCTGAATTTTTTTTACTTTTTCCTTTTCCTTTCCCTAATACTTTTCCGTTGCATTCAACATTTGATTCAAACACTTTATCATGGTCAGGTCCAGATTCTTTTGTAATATAATATTTTATTTCTACATTTCCATGTATTTGTAATTTTTCTTGCAATACTGTCTTGTAGTCTTTATCTCCAACATGTTTTGTAGCAACTGCTATTGCTTCTTTTAAATTACTGATAATAAAGCTTTCAGCACTTTCTAAATTTGAATCTAAATAAATTGCCGCAATAACTGCTTCAACACTATCCGCCAAAATTGCCTTTGATAAGTGTGCATTGTTTGAATGTTCACTTTTCCCCAAGTATAAGAAATCACTAAAATTATGCTTTACAGCTATTTTATATAAACTATCTTCACAAACTACAGTAGCTCTAACTTTAGTCATTTCTCCTTCTTTTAAATTTTCATAATTATTAAATAAATATTTACTTGATATAAATTCTAATATGCTGTCTCCTAAAAACTCTAATTTTTCATTACTCTGTACATTGTTTTCATATGCATACGATGTATGAGTTAATGCTGTTTTTAGTAATTCTATATTTTTAAATGTATAACCTATCTCTTTTTCAAATTTTTGAAACTCCATTCTTTTCACCTCCATTTAATTTTCATTACATATTATATAACATTTTGAAATTATTGGAAAGAGTTTTGTGGTAAAAATACTTATATTAATAATAAGAAAAGCCTTGATTTTTCTTATGCAATAACAAAAAAATAATCCCATATGGGATTATTTTTTATTATTGTTATATATTTTTATATTTTCTATATGATATATAAGATGCTATTGAAACAGCTCCTAATGCAATTATTGCTATTAACCCTGCATCATTTATACCTGTTTGTGGTAATTTTTTTGTTGAACTATTTTTACTAGTATTGCTAGAAGTATTAGACTTATTACCACTATTACTGGAATTATTATTTCCTGTTGTATTTTTATTGTCATTATTATCAGCAGTTGTATCATCTGCTTTAACAGTAATTGTTACAGAATCATCAGCAATACTAACATTTTCTTGTTCAGAATTTTCATTTACTAAGGCTAATGTTACATTTGATATGTTAATTTGTGTTGTTCCTTCTGCAGCATTATCTAAAACTTTAAATGTTATTGTATATAAAGTTCCTGATTTTGATAAATTTTCATTACTTGATGCTGCTATTGCAATTTCATTACTACCAGACAAATCTGAAAATCCTGTTCCAGCTTGTTTACTTTCTATTTCTAATTTGCTTGTGTCATATTTAAGATTTGCCTTCATTCCTGTTATATTTTCATCTGCTGTTCCTGCAATTGTTATTGTAAATGTTTTTCCTTTTAGAACACTATCAGAACTTGCGCCAAAAGATATATTCCCTGTTGCTGCATTTACAGTTATAGCCATAGATATAATAAAAATCATTGCTAAAATTGAAATTAAAACTTTTTTCATTTTTTTACCTCTCTTTTCTTATTTAATAGTATATACATATTGTAAAATAAAATCAAGTTTTTTTAGATTTTTTTTTAGGTATCTTTGGGGCAAGTTTTTATGCTTGCCCCAAGCTAGGGAAATCCAAACCTAGCTTTATATAATATTTTTATTATATACTTGTGTTATTATAAGTCTTTGATTATACCTAATCTGTAATTATTAATTGCAACTATATCAGGTATGAAATCTATTGTTCCATTGTTGTTTATATCTGATGCTAATTTTTGTACAGTAGATAGATTTATTAATCCTAATCTGTAATTATTTGCCATAATTACGTCTTCTAAGAATGTTACTTTACCATCTCCATTAATATCACCATTAACTACAACAACATATTGTGTTTCTCCGTTTAGTATTATTTCTGAACCAGTTCTTATCTTGCCATCTTCTGTTAAGTTTTTGTATTCTGGTACATTGTTTTCTAAGGCTTCTTTATTCATTTTTCCATTTATGCTTTCTAAATTCATATTGCCTGAAACCTTAACATATTTTTTACCTTTTACTTGAATTGTTGGTAAGTCTTCAAATATTATCTCTGAAGTTGTTGCTTTTTTAACTACATTAAATTCAAGTTTTTGAACTTCACTTGTATTTCCAGATTTATCTGTTGCTTTTGCATATAAAATATGTTTTCCAATACTATTTGATGTCTTAGATGCATTTTGGCTTCTTACATAGTCTGTTGTTGCTACCCAGTCTTCATTGTCCCATTTATATTCTATTTTTGCATCTTCATCTGTTAATATAGTAGCTCCTAGTGGTTCATTAACTGTTACTGTTGTTAAAGTATATCTAAACATAACTGTTGGAGCAGTTGTATCTTTTTCTTCTATATTTGTTACACTTGCTGTAGCTTTTCCAGCATTGCCTGCCTTATCTTTAAATTCAAATGTAAATTCTCCATTTTCAGTAAATTTATAAGTATCATTTCCTGAATTATTTGTAATTATTACATCTTCTTCGTTAAAGCTAATTTTTGCAGTTATACTTCCATCTTCATTTGTTGTATAATCTATTGTTGCTTCTGGTGCAACTTTATCTATGTTTGTTATTTCTAATGTTTTATATACTTTATTTCCAGCTAAATCTGTAGCTTCGGCATATACTGTTCCATTTTCAGAAATAATAACTTTTGTTACATCTGCTGATGAAGTTTTACCACTTACTCCAGCTTTTCTATTTTCTGTTAAGTTTGTTCCATAAGCTACATTTACTATAACATCTTGATTTGTTAATTCTGTTGTGCTTGCCGTTAAAGTTATCTCATCTTTTGTTACTTTAAATCCATTTGTTCTTGCTTCTAAAACATTTCCAGCTAAATCTGTAGCTCTTAAGTATAAATAGTATGTGTTTTCTTCGCCAACTTCTGTTTTTATTGTTATATCACTATTTACAGTTAATCCACTAATATCTGCTTGGTTCCAACCTGTTTCTGGTAAAGTTTCAGAAGTTGACCAAATATATTCGAATTTTGATAATTCTTCATTAATTACTATATTTTCAACTAAAGTTGATTTATTGCTGTCAGTAGCAATTACATAATTTCCACCATTTACTTTTGCTCTTATAATAGGTTTTGTACAATCTATAAATACTTTATTATATGTAACTTTTTCTTTATTTTCATTACCTGCTAAATCCTCACAAACTCCTGAAGAAATTTTTATAACTTGCATACCCTCTGCAATTCTATCTACTTTTAATGTATAAACTTTTCCATCTGTATTTGGAACTACTTTGAATTCACCCTTTAATCCATTAGTTATTTCTATATCATTTGCTGTAAATCCAGTTACTGTTTCACTCCATGTAAATGTATATGTTACTGTATCTTTATTTGTTCTTTCTACATCTGATGTAATTGTAACTGTTGGGGCTATTGTATCTGCTATTGCTTCTCCATCTACTTGTATATTACTAAAGTTAAATATGTTCTTTTGATTTCCATATTTATCTTGTACATATCCATAGGTTTTATCTGTTAAGCTTTCATCTTCTAAAGTATTTCCTTGTACATCTAATATTGTAAAGTTTCCATTATCTCCATCTTTAACTGTATAATTGAATATTACTTCTTTTTTGTTATCATTATTTATTGTTCCAGTAATTTCTTGCTCTTGTCCTTCACCTATTTTAATTTTAATTTTCATGTTTTGATTTGCGATATCTTCGTCAAATACTGCTACTGCTTTAATATTTATATCTTTCTTGCAATATACTCCTTGTGTTGAATCTGAAGTTATATATAATTCTTTTAATTCTGGAGCTGTTGTATCTGTTGTTTCTTGATAGTATTCATTTCCTGCTCTATCACATAAGTTTCCTTTTGCTAATTCATAGTGTAAAGTTCCATTATCTTTTACTGGATCTTTTGTAATAACATATGTTATTACTGCTCCTGATACATCTGAAGCTGAAATTTCATTATTAGCTCCCGTTCCAAAACTGTATATTAATTTTGGAGCATTTGCAGGTGATAATGATACTCTTGTTTTATCATTCAAATCATATACATCTTCACTGAATGTTGCTTTAACTGTTATTGTTTGATTTGCTTGGTTAAGTTCTGTATCTTTTAATAATGTTATTGTTGGGTTTATTGTATCTGCATATAAGTTTAATTTAGTAGCTTCTTTTGCAATATTTCCATTTCCAGCTGCATCAGCAAACTGATCTTCTGGAACTTTTACCCATAAATAGCCATTGTCTCCATCTTTAATCTTATAAGTATATTCAACAGTTGTACTATCTGCATTCCAATTGCTCTCATAACTATCTTCATTATAATTTGTTGGCTCTTCTGTATCACTTTCTGAAAATCCTACTAAGATTTTTGGGTATATTTTAGCTGAGCTTACTTTCTCGCTAAATGTTAATGTTATTTTTATATCATTTTCTGCTTTATAATATGGATTTGTATTTTGTACATTTGGATTTTCTACAGTTGCTGTTATATTTGTAACATTAGGTCTTATTGTATCTGCAATTATTTTGTTGCCAGTTTGATTAACTGTAAGTATAGCTTTATTTCCAGCTAAATCACATACAAATACATTTTCTTTATTTTCATATTTTGTGATTTTAACTTCTCCATTATCTCCTGCATATGTTACAACATCTTCTTCGTTCTTTTCTTCTCCTCTTATTGTGTATGTATATATAAGTTTTGATTCATCTACTTTTCCATCTGTTGTTCCATATCCTACGAAAATTGCTTCTACTTCATTTGCATTTCCAACACTAACTTTTAATGTTGGTGCACTAGACTCAGTTATTTTCTTAATCTCATTATTTTCTAATGCATATACTTTTTCATCATATTTTGCTTCTATTGTTACTATTGTTCCTGCTTTATATGATCCTTCGCTTGGAGATGTGATATTAAGTTCTTGTAATCTTGGAGCTACTGTATCTGCTATTATTGTGTCTCCATCTAATGTTCTTTTAGCTACTCTTGTAATATTTCCAGCTTCATCTATTACTGTTCCACTAAATCCTTTTACAGATAAAGTTCCTTCATCTCCACTTGTAATAGTATATGTATATGTTATTTTATTTCCTTCTAAAGTACCTGTTACTTCTCCTTTAGCATCTCCACTTTCACTAAATTGTAATGTAAGTTTTGGAAGTCCTGTAACATCTTCTTCTAATGATGCAATCTTCTCATCAAATGTTGCAACTACAGTTATTGTTTCCCCTATTCTATAATTTTCTTTTACATTACTTATTTCGCTATTCAATACTATTTCTGATGTTGAATAAGCTTCTAAGCTTAATAATAATGGAGCTTTTTTATCTACTCTTATTATTTTTTCTGTTCTTACATTGCTATGTCCAACTAAATCTTGGCAAGCATCTTGTTCTATTATAACTTGTAAATCTCCAACATTTCCATTTGTTACATTAGGAGTGATAATCATTTTATATGAGTATGTTCCATCTTCATTTTCTATAACATCAGATAATGTTCCTTTAGTTCCATTATTTACTGTTATTTTATCTGCTGTAAATCCTTCAACTTTTTCAGAGAATGTGAAAATATATTCTATTTCATCTTTATTAGTTATAGATTTTACATCCTTTGTATCAATTGTAATCATTGGTGCTGTTGTATCTGCATAAATACTTTCAATTTCTTTCTTTTCTAGTTTAGTTAAATCTGTTTGATTATTTGCTAAATCTGTTAAACTTCCTGATACAAATTCTATATTTAATTTTCCTTCATCTCCTGGATTTATAATATATGAATATGTCCAAGTTGTTTCTCCATTTTCGTCAATTACAGCATCTATATGTTTTGCATTTCCTAATGTTGTATTTTCTTGATAATTATATTTTCCTAGTCCACTTTCACTAAAACTTACTCTTACTTCTGGTGCCATATTAGCTTGAACTTTTTCTGTTGTTTTTACTGTTATTATTATTTCTTTTCCTTCAGGATATCTTTTTGATTCTGTTGCATCTTCTAAATATGCATTTATATCTACTGAAGGTTTCTTTGTATCAACCTTAATATCTACATTTCCAAAAGATTTACTTGAATTTGAACCTTTTAATTCATTTGCAGTATCAAAGTTATTTTCTCTTACATCATAATAAACAAATAAGTGTTCATCATTTAAATTTTTTCTAAAATTAATTGTTACATTATTTGATGTAAATTCAGTATCTGTTTGTTCAACAGTTGCTTCATATACTAAAAAGGTTTTTGGTGTTTTTGTTCCATCTCCATTATCAATTTCTTCTTGAGTAGCACTTACTGGTTTGAATACTAAACTTCCTAATGAAAGTTTTGGATATATTTCTTCTGCTGCTTTACTTGTTACATTTCCTTCTTCATCTTTTACATCAGCAAGTTTAATTTTGTTTCCATTTTCTAATCCAGTATATATATATTTATCTATTGATATTTCAAATTTAACTTTATCATTTTCTTGTAAGTATACTGTATTTAAGAAATCTGTTATTTCTTTGTAATCTTCTTCACCATGTTTAACATATATTGTTGGATCTAAATTTATAGTATCTGTATTATTTGTTATTTCTACTTTACTTATTTCTTTTGCTTCGCTTTTTTCAATTCCATTATTTGCATTTTTTCCTGCAATTAGTCCAACGTATTTATTAGCATCTGTTCCTTCTTCTACGTTTGATAATCCTAATGGCATTTTATTAGCATTGCAATCTTTTATCTTTCCATTATTAACACCAGCGATATTTCCTATATTAAAATAATCGTTGTTAGTTGATACTTTTGCAATTTTTGAATTATTAACAGTTAATTTTTCAATGTTACCATTTGAAACACCAAATAATCCAATATTTCCATTAGACTCTTTTGTAAGTGTATATGTTAGATTTGTAACCGTATATCCATTTCCTTTAAATGTTCCTTGGAACGGTGTATATTCTGTTCCTATTGGAGTCCAATCTACATTACTATTAATCTTTATATCATTTATTAATTCAATAACTTTGCCATAGCATGAATTTCCTGCATTTACGTATTCAGCTAAAGCTCTTAATTGAATTTCGTTAACTATATATAATGTAGTTTTTGATTTAAAGTGCTCTTCTATTTTTCTTACTGCACTTCCAACCTCACCATACATTAATATTTCTAAAGCAGTACTAGCTTGTAAGGTTAAACCTTCTACCGCATATGTAAAGCTTGATGAAATAAAAATTAAGCTTAATGCAATTAAAACTCCTTTCATTAAAATTGCTTGCATCTTTTTTGTTTTGGATTTCATAATAAGATACCTCTTTCTTTCGATTTTCATTCGAATAAATTTTATTATACTTAATTTTATTATAAATTCTTTTACAAAAAAATCAATACTGAAAATTTTGGTAATTTTTATTATTACAAAAAAAATCGACAAAACTTTTTACGGAAATAGTTTTATCGATTTTTTTAAACTTAAATATTAAATTTGTATTACATTTATGTAATAATATTTTATTTATCATTTTTAGTATACATAATTTCTATATTGTATACTTTCTTTTTTCTTGTTTATATTCTAAATAATCATTTATTATTAATTTTAGCATTGCAATTACAGGTACAGCTAAGAACATTCCTAATACTCCAAAGTAAGCTCCTGCAAAGGTTACAGAGAAGATTACTAATATTGGGCTTATTTTAAGTTTGTCTCCTAATATCTTAGGATTAATAATATTTGCATCTATTTGTTGTAATATTATAACTACTATTGCAAGCCATATAGCTTTGCTAATTCCACCTGTACATATTGTTATAAATATTGCAATCGCAACGGCTACAATGGCTCCAAAGAATGGTATTAAGTTAAATAATCCAATCATAAATCCTAAAAGTGCTGCATACTTAACTTTCATTATTGCCATTGCTATCGTTGTAATAACCCCAACTATAACTGCATCTATAATTTGTCCTGATATAAAGTTAAAGAATATTTCATTTGTTCTCTTAAAGTATTTTGAAACAACTTTATATTTGTCTTCTTTAAATAAAGCTAATCCAACTCTTTTTAAAAAGCCTAATATCTTTTCTCTTTCTGCTAGAGTATATATAGATATTATTAAAGTTACAAAAACATCAAATATACCAGATGCTACGCTTATTGCTCCTTTTATATAGCTTGTTATACTTTCTATGCTTAAATATTTAGCTAAATCAATACTTGAAATTTGATTTATAATTTCTTGCAGATTTAGCTTCTGCAAAGTTGCATCTTCTGGAAGACTATTAACAAAATTCGTAAGTCCTGAATAATAGCCAGGTAAATTGTTTAATAGATCTCCAACACTCACAATTATTGGTGGCAATATAACATTTATTAATATAAACAAAATAATTGCCAAAATTAAATAACATGTAAATATTGATAAAGTTCTTGATTTCTTCTTTAATATTTTAAGCTTTGTGTTCTTAAAGCATTCTTCTATCTTTTTACATGGAATATATAATATATATGCAATTAAAATTCCCATTATAAATGGCATTAATATTCCTATTAAATTCGATAAAAATTCTCCTATTGCAGTAAAATTATCTAAGAATTTATAAATTACTATTACTGCCACAGCTAAAGAAAACCAGTATAACCATTTTTTTATATTGTTACTTTTCATATTTTTCTCCTTATAATTTAATCTCAAGTTCTATTGGGCAGTGGTCACTCCCCATAATTTCAGAATGAATTTTGCTATCTATTATTTGGTCCTTAATACTTTTTGATACTATAAAATAATCTATTCTCCAACCAATGTTTTTAGCTCTAGAATTTGCCATATAAGACCACCATGTATAAGCATTTTCTTTATCAGGATATAAGTATCTAAATGTATCAATAAAATTTTCTTTTAATAACTCTGTCATTTTACTTCTCTCTTCATCTGTGAAGCCTGCATTTCCGTCTATTAGTTTTTGGATTTTTTAAATCAATTTCTTCATGTGCAACATTTAAATCTCCGCACAAAATAACAGGTTTTATTTTATTTAATTTATTTAAATATTCTCTAAAATCATCTTCCCAAACTTGTCTATATTGTAGTCTTTCAAGTTCTCTTTTAGAATTAGGAGTATAGCAATTCACCATATAAAACTCTTTAAATTCTAATGTTATTACTCTTCCTTCTTTATCATGTTCTTCAATTCCAATGCCATATTTTTCTGATATTGGCTTTTCTTTTGTTAAGATTAATGTGCCAGAATATCCTTTCTTTTCTGCACAATTCCAATATTCATAATAACCAGGAAAATCAAAGGTTGCTTGCTCCTTTTGCATTTTAGTTTCTTGCAAACAAAAAATATCTGCTTGTATTTTATTAAAGAAGTCTAAAAAGCCTTTATTGAGTACAGCTCTTAGACCATTTACATTCCATGAAACAATTTTCATTAGCTACCTCCAATATGTTTTTATTATACTATACATTAATTATTTTAGCAAATAAAAAACAAAAGGAAATAAAGAAAAATTCCTAGATAAACTAGGAATTTTAAATATTTATTTTACATATATATAACATTCAACATTTTTTCTACCAAATTTTATACATTCATTATATGTATCCATATATATATCTAATTTGTTATTTGAGATTGCTCCACCTCTATCTTGAACTACAAACCATCCACCATTTGGTTTGTTTTTCATTGATGGTATATATATTACTGTTCCAATAGGATAACCTTTACCAGCAGCTACTGTATACCAAGATGTAGCTTTTGCACCTGATGCAGTTTTTCCATAGCCTTTACTTGCTGGGCTTTTTCCACATGTAGACGCTGTATATGCTGATGTATTTAGAGTTTTTATAATTGGCGTTATTCCTTCAACTTTTTTAGCCAATGCATTACTATTTGCAGCAGCACTTGCTATTGATGTAGAAGCAGTTCTTGAATTTTCTTCTCCATCTCTTGAAGTTGTTTTTGTTACTTGTACTATTTTATTAACAGCTTTTTTTATAATTTCTTCTTTAACAACTGTTCTTGATATTTCTATATCATTTTGATATTTTACTTTATAAGTTACTTTTTTTAATCCATCTTTTCCTTGTTGTAAAACTTTATTTGTTCTATCTTCTGAACTTACTGAAGAAGCATTTTTAGTTATTGTTTCGTATGGAATTACTTCCTCTTTAGTCTCTATTTTTTCTATTATACTAGTATAATTTCCTAAAACTTGTTCTAAAGATACTGTATCACTGCTATTGGCAATTTCTACTGTTTCTCCTTCTTCTGAACCAGTTTTAGTTATTTTTATTGTTTTACTATCTCCCAATTGAGCATCTTTTGATGGAAATACTGTCTCATCTGATAAAACAACTATATGATTTTCTTCTAATATTTCTGATATTTTCTTTTTTGTAGTTATTACATTCATTTCATAATTATTGGCCAAAACAATTTTTACAGAATCTACATCTGTATTAAAAGCTCTTACTGCTATACTACATGTAAACATTAATATTAAAGCAACTATTGTTATTTTTAATATTTGCAAAGAAGCTTTTTCATTACTTTTCATATGTTTTAACCTCCTATAAACTACAAGTGAAATTATAACATTAATCTAAAAAAAAGTCAATTTTTTATTGCATATTATATTATATTCTTTTGTACAAGTTTTATTACTATTTTATATTTCTTAATGCTTCGATTCTATCCTCTATTGCTGGGTGAGTAGAAAACAAGCTTGTTTTCTTATCTCTAAATGGATTACATATATACATATTTTCTGTTGCTTTATTTGCAGTTTCAAGTTCATTTGGGTCACTTGATATTTTTATTAAAGCTGATATTAATCCATCTGGATTTCTTGTAAACTGCACTGCCGTAGCATCTGCTAAGTATTCTCTTCTTCTAGAGACAGCAAGTTGCAATAATTTAGAAAATATAGGAGCAATTATTAAACATATTAAACCTATAAGCATTAATATTGAGTTTCCTTTATTATTATCACTGTCTCTATCTTTGTAAAAAAATGTTCTTGTAAACATATCAGATAGCATAACAATAAGCCCTACCATTACAGTAACAACTGCTGAAAGTCTAATGTCATAATTTGCTATGTGGCTTAACTCATGTGCTAAAACTCCTTCTAATTCATAATAATCTAATTTTTCTAATAATGAAGAAGTAACACAAATAACAGAGTGTTCTGGATCTCTTCCTGTTGCAAATGCATTTGGTTGGTTATCATCAACAACATATAATTTAGGTCTATATTCAAGTCCAGAACTAATCATTAATGCATCTAATATGTTATTTAATTTCTTAAACTCTTCTTCTGTTGCTGGTCTTGCTTTGCTAACAGATAAAATTATTTTATCGCAATTATGATACGAAAGATATGCAGACAATATAGAAAAAGCCAAAGCTATAATTATAGACATATATCCCAAATCAAAGGCATTGCATATATAATAAACTATTAGCGTAATTATAACTATAAAACCACTTACTATTAACCCAGTTTTCATTTTATTATTTTTTATATTTTCAATCATTTTTTTCACCTCTAAAAAAGGAAAGAAATCAAACAATTTCTTTCCCCTTTATTGAATTTTTATTTATTAAAATCAACTTTTACATTCTTTTTTGCTTCTTCACTTTCAGCTGCAAATAATGGTTCAGCTGTAAAATGGAACATATTAGCAATTATATTGCTAGGGAACAATTCTAACTTAGTATTATACATTGTAACACTATCATTATAAAATTGTCTTGAGAATGATATTTTGTTTTCTGTATTACGTAGTTCTTCTTGTAAATCTAAAAAGTTTTGATTTGCTTTTAATTCTGGATAACTTTCAGAAACAGCCATAATAGTTTTTAAGGTACCAGACAATTGATTGTTTAATTCTGCTTTTTCATCTACTGTTGTAGCATTTGCCCAAGAAGTTCTTAAAGCAGCTATTTTTTCAAAAGTTTCTTTTTCATGGTTCATATAGCCTTTTACTGTTTCTACAAAATTTGGTATTAAATCAAATCTTCTTTGTAATTGTACATCTATTTGACTCCAAGCATTTTTAACTTTTTGTCTAGAAGCTACTAAACCATTGTATGTAGCAATTATAAATAATACAACTACAATTAATATAGCTAATGCAATCCACATAATAATTCCTCCTTAAATAATTATGATATTCATATAATAACATATTTATGTTTTATTTTCAATAATATTAACATTTAATTTTTTCAAAAATTCTTTTTGTGTTATTAAAAGTAATATCTGCAATTTCTTCTAAAGTTTTATTTTTTACAATTGCAATTTTTTCTGCAACATATTTTACATTCATTGAGTTATTTCTTGTACCTCTTACTGGTTCTGGTGCTAGATATGGGCTATCTGTTTCAATTAATAATCTATCTTCTGGAATTAAGTTTATTATTTCTTCTGCATTTTTGGCATTTTTAAAAGTTATTACTCCAGATAATGAAATATAATAGCCAAGTTTTAATGCTTCTTTTACCAATTCTCTATTTAATGGACAACAGTGAAAAACGCCTCGTTTATTTACTGTATGTTCTTTTAGTATTTCTAATGTATCACTTACAGCATCTCTTGTATGAATAACTATTGGTAGTTTAAGTTTGTTTGCTATTTCTATTTGTTCTATAAACATCCTTTTTTGTACTTCTTTATTTTCTTTACTCCAATAGTAATCAAGTCCAATTTCACCTATTGCAACAACCTTTTTATTTAATGCAAGCTGTTCAATAATATTAAGTTGTTCTTTTTCATCTTGTATTTCTTGCACATCATTTGGAGAAATCCCAACAGTAGCATATAATTCATCATACAAATCAGCTATATTTACTGCCTTTTTAGAACCTTCTATATTATATCCAGCCACTATAAAATTAGAAACACCAGAATTTAGTGTTTCTTTTATAATTTCATCTCTATCATTATCAAATTTTTCATCATTGTAATGTGAATGTGAATCAAATAAATTCATTTTTATACCTCTTCTATTTGCAAATTAATACTACTGTTGCCACAGCATATTCCTTTGAATGAGATATACTTATATCTATATCTTCAATTTTTTCATTAATATTGGTATTTATAAAATTTACTACTGGTTTTCCATCTTCTAAGTTAATTATTTCAGCATTTTGCCACGAAATTTCATATTTATCACTTAACAGTTTTGATACTGCTTTAAATATCGCCTCTTTTGCAGCAAATCTAGCTGCATAATGTTGATATTTAGCCTTTTTTTTGCTTTCGCAATATTCAATTTCTTTTTTTGTATAAATTTTATTTATAAAATTTTCTCCCAAGTCTTCTATACTTTCTCTTATTCTATAAATTTCAATTATATCTGTTCCTGTTAATATCTTCATTTTTCTATCCTTATTTAAAGAATAACCAACTTGCTAAATTTCCCATTCCAAGTGCTAAGCAAGCAAGCATTATCCAAATTAATATTCTATTTATCTTTTTATTTTTTTCAATATTTAATTTCTTATAATAAATATCATATTTCTTTTTTACATCATTAAAAATTTCTTCTAAATTTAATTTTTCTTTACATCTTTTATATATTTTTTCTCCTAAAGAGTCAGTAGTTACCTCACTTATCCATATATTATTTGTAAAGTTTATGAATTTATCTATTGCCTCATTAGGATTTTTATTAAAATTATTACCTAATTTTTTTAAATAATATCTTTGGTGTAGAGCAATTATATAAGTGTAAAAATATTTACTCTCATACTCTTGATAAAATTTTGTGTAATTTTCTGTATCAGTTGATGAGCATATTGCAGCCACACATTTGTTATTTATTCTTATTTTTCTAAAACTTGAATTTGCAATTACTGATAGTTTATCATAGTCAACATTTATATTAATATCACTTGGTTTTAATTCTGCAAGTTTAACAAACTCATTTTCTATACTTTCAAAATCATCATCTTTATTCCAATAATTAGAATCTATACATGCATATGTATAAATTAAGAATAAATCATCATCTATATCTAATTTTCGGCTTTCAATTTTTTGTCCTGTAATATCTGAAATAATTTCAGATATTTTACTCATATTGTTAAACATACTTGTTTGAATTTTAATTGTATCTAATTTTCTAATATTCTTATTTTCAAGATTTATATTTTCAAACTTATAATTGAAATTTAAGATGTCAGAAAACTTATCTGTTTCTACCAAATGTGTTTTTATACTTAAAAAACATATACCAGTATTAAAGCAAATCAATTCAATTTTAGGAATGTTAAAAAATATTCCATCTTTTTCATCAATTTTACCTTGCATTTGTTCTTCTAATACATATTCAAATATTAAGCAATTTTGCTTGCTTAATAAATTTACTTTTTGTCTCATGCTTAATTTGTTAATACTATTTATTTTATCATTGCTAAAAGAAAAATCTTGAAACAATTTTTCTTTTATTGTTGGTACAAAATATTTATATAGTTCAACATCTTTAAATGCATCAAAGAACTTAATTTTGCATTTTTTACTTTTTATTAAATTAGTTACATATCTTTTGTATTCTCCTTCTTTAATCGCAAAAGGATAAATAAAATATGTGTATTGATAATTTGTCTTAAGTTCCATTAAATCTCCCTCTATTATTTATCTGTATAAAACATTAAATTAAGGTCTTCTCCTAAGTGATATTCTCCAATAAAATCTATTAATAAGTTTTCATCTAAATTATATTTAGGTTCGCAAATGATATTTCCTTTTTTATCTAAGCTTCCCCACAATCCATTTTTCTTAACTGCTATATATCCAAAATTATTTTGACCTCTAGCATCATCATAAATATAATCAACTACAACTTTTCCATCTTTATCTACAAAACCATATTTACCATTTTGTTTGCTTAGGAACAAGTTGTTTTGAGTTAAGATTTCACTTTCTTTTTTTTCATCACCATTTAGTTTATAATATTTATACCCTTCTTCTGTCCAAACCTTTATATATGATTTATCATAATTTGTATCATTAACTATTCCTATTGCTATTTCTTTTAAGCTTTTATCTAATATAGTATTTAGATCCTCATTGTTTTCTAATTCATATATATTTACATCTTCATAATAATTTATTTTAGCATATTTTGCTTCTAATTTTATTTCTCCATCTATATCTATGATTCCATAATTGTTATCTATTTTAGCAATAAACATGTTGTCGCTTGTATATCTTAATTCTTTATATGCTTTGTTAATTTTCTTTTCTGCATTATAGTTGTAAGCTAAGAATTCATTTTTATATTTATATACAATTATTCCATCTTTTATATCTTCAATGTTATCAAATTTTTCATTTAAAACTTGTTTTTCTTCTGCATTTATTACTTTATATTTTCCATTTTCTTTTACACAGAATGCATCTTTGTTGTCAATTATTTTAATGTCTTGGTATTTGCAATCTAATATCTCATTTACACCATATTTGCCATCTTTTTTTACTACATATGTTTTGCTGTTATCCCCAAGATATTTAATTTCTTCAAATTCATTATTTATTATCTTTTTTCCTGAATCATTTACTAATCCAAGTTGTTTATCCTTAACTGTTACTATGCTATTCTTAGCTCCTTTTAAGGCATATATATCATCGTATTCTGCAGCTAAAATAACTTCTCCATTAAAATTAATTAAACCATATTTGCCATCTTTTTGAATTAAAAGAACATTTTCTTCATACCACAAATTTTTATTTTCATCATAATTTTCTAAAGCTTTTATATTTTCAAAATCAGTTAAAATTTCTTTTCCTTTTGAATTTAATACTTTTGTTTTATATGTGTTATTATCATAGTCGACATCATAATTAATTATAAATACATCTTTTTTATTATCCGGAATTATAATTGTTTCATCATATATTGGCTCAATTATAACTTTTGAGTTATTATCAATAACTCCCCATTTATCATCTTTATTTATTAAAAAATAACTTGCACTAACCAACTTACTTGATGAAGAATCTGAATTAAGTAAATTTTTAATTGCAATTACAAACATCACAATAACTGCAATTGCAATAATAACTGCGATTACCTTTTTTATATTTAACTTTGGTTCATTATTATATCTTCTACCTCTACTCATAAATTCCTCCAAATATTTTATTCCATTAATACTATACCATACTTTACTAGAAATGTCGATACATAATTTATTTTATTGTCAATGCTTTTTTATTAATTATGTGATATAATACGTTTTAGATTAATATTTTTCAGGAGGGTTAAATGTCATTTTTTAATTATAAATATAAAATAAAATATTCAGATATTGGTATTACAAATAAATTAACTTTAAAAGCATTACTTGCTATTCTTCAAGAAGCTGCTACTGAACATTCTGATGCAGCTGGATATAGTATTAATAATATAGAGCAAACACATTGTGCGTGGCTTGTTCTTAATTGGAAAGTTCAAATGTTTTTAGAACCACATTTAAATGAGATTTTAACAATTAAAACATGGCCTAGAACTTTTGAGAAAATGTATTCATATAGGGATTTTGAAGTTTTGGATAGCAATAACAATTTAGTTGCTATTGCTAGTTCTAAATGGTTATTAATAGATGCAATAACTAAGAAAATTAAAAAAATGACTCCAGAAATTTCTGTTGCATATGGCGGAATTGAAGAAAAGCAGGTTTTTGATGTTCCTATGCAAGAAAAAATTATTCCACCAGAAGATTCAAAGCTAAATTTAACTTACACTATTCAACGAAGAGATTTAGATACAAATAAGCATGTTAATAATTTGCATTATTTAGAATTTGCATTTGAAACTTTACCAGAAGAAATTTATAATAATAGTAATTTTAAAAATTTAGAAATTTTCTATAAAAAAGAAATTAAATATAAAGAAAATATTAATTGCTATTATTCTTTTGAGAATAACAAAAATATTATAACTATAAAAAATAATGATAATTCTGTTTTACATGCGGTTATTGAATTATATTAATTTTATCTATATATAAAAAAAGAAATATATAAATATATATTTCTTTTTTATTTTTTAATTATTTTTGTAACTATAATGGTCATATCGTCTTTTGCTTTTCCATAGTCGTTATCAATTGCTTCTTTTAATAAAATATCTGCAATCTTCTGGCTATTTTCTGTTTCTATTTGTGTTAATAGGTCTTTTATCCATAATTCTTTATTTTTATATTCTGAATTAGATTCTAACACTCCATCACTACACATTACAATAATGTCATTATTTTCTATATCTCTATCATAAACAATTAAGTCTATATCTTTTAATATTCCAGCTGGTAAAGCTATATTTTTTATAATATCTACCTGTTTTTTGTTTTTTATAAAAGTTGGCGCTGCTCCATTCTTTATATATTCAACATTTCCAGCATACAAGTCTAGCACCATTATATCAAGTGTTGCATATGTTTCATCTTTAATATTAGCAGCTATAGTATTATTTATTAATTCAATTGAAGTTTCTTTATCAAATCCATTAGAAAGCAGTCTTCCAAGCATCTTTATAGCAATTTGACTTGATTTTCTTGCATTAGGTCCTGAACCCATTCCATCACTTATTGCTAAAAGATATTTGCCATCTTCTAAAGATATTTGCAAATTACTGTCTCCTGAAACTCCTTCACCATCTTTATGAGTTTTTGCTACTCCAATTTGCATTCCAAATTTATCTTTTGATATATATGTTTGATAACATATATTTTGACTTTGTTTTATTCCACAATTTTCTTTTTTTATTACAATTGGTTCTTGCAAAGTATCTGTTAATATTTCTTCAATCTTGTTTGTTGGACATTCAATTATTTTGCTATCATCACAAGTATTCAAAAATGCCTTTATTACATATCTTCCAGTTCTTTCTTGTTTAATATTAATGTCTAACATATCAATTTGTCTTTGTTTACATTTTAGTATTATTTCTTTTTTCTTATCTAAAAATTCTTCTTTTTCGTTGTTTTCAATATTATTTGCAATATTATCAATAACTTTAGATACTCCATCTAATTGAGCAGAAATATTTTTATTGTTTTCATTTATTTTAGCTGCAACAACAAAGTTTTTTCTAATTGCTTTATATGAATTATTAACTACATTAATCATTTCTAGGATATTTTTTTCTATTTTTTGTGAAGTCTCATAGCTATCAAACCCAACTATATAGTTATTGTGTTCTTTATATATTTCTAATAAATCTTCTCTAGTTAGTCTATCTTTTTTTACTAAGTATTCAAACACTTCATTAACAATAGTTTCATCGTCATCAATAAAATCTTCATATAACATGTTTTCTGGTATTTGCCTTACATTGTTTTGTAATTCTTCTAAAAATATTTCTCTGTCTTCATTTATATTGTCATCAGTCTTAGCAGTTTCACTTGTGGCTTCTTTATATGTATCAGACATTTGTTTTATTACATTAGATACATCATTTAACTTATTAACCGTTTCTTTACTTTCTTCTAATCTATATGTTGCTCCTTCTGGCAAAACATTATTTTTTCCAAATAGATCAACAACATTTATTTCTATTTTATTAGGTATTAGTATTAGTGCAAGTGAAGCTACTAATATCTCTTTAAGACATATCAATTCTACAAGTCCACCATTATACACATATGTTAATACAAGATTTCCAGCAATAAAGCCTACAATTACACCAATTTTTCCAAATTTGCTAAGTATTCCAGCAATTAAACCTGAAACTGCAAAAACAGCTATAAGTATTGGGTTAGAGTTTGTTATTATTCCTAAAACCACACCAACCGTAACACCAGAGGTTGTCCCTATTAAAATTCCATTTTTCCACCCTAAAATTAATACTAATAATATACTAATAATATTGCTAAGCTGTAACCCAATTATTTTTGTATCTCCCAAACAGGTAGCAGCAATTGATACTAAAAGCGTTGCTCCAATTACTTCTTCTATTGAAAATACTTTTTTATTTTTTATCTCATTTACAACTATAATTGATTTACTAAATATTTTATAGAAAATATATGCTGTCATTGCCGAAGTTATTGCAACTAATAAATCATAAACTAAAAACTGTTGAAATAATAATTTTATAAGTTGTCCAAGAAAAACTGATATAAATACATATTTTCCAATTTTAATTTTTTCACTTTCAAATTCTAGTAATAATTTCTTAGGTTTAAAAGTAAGTATTAAAGCCACTAAAATTGCACTAGTAAACAAATATGAAAGTAGTCCAGCTGTTTGAAACTTAATTAAAGTTCCAACCATAGTTAATACAAATAAAACTCCAACTGGTATTCCATTGCTTATTGCTGCTGCAAATATAGCAATAGCAAATACAGAATAGCTTAATCCTATTCCATTTACGCATGACAACATAAGGGATAGAATATATAAAATTATACTTTGTCCCTTTACTATGTTTTTTAATATATCTTTTATACTTTTATTATTTTTTATATTTATTTCTTTATTATCTTCTGTATAATCTTTTGAAACGTTTTGAAACATTATTACACCCCGCAACACCTTAAAATTTTCTTCGACGATAATTATAAGATGTTAAACATATAAAAGTTTGTCGTTTTTAGAACTCAAATCAAAAAAGTTTTTGACCTTTTATGATATACATTTTTCTTTAGTAAACATTTTCAAAAAAATAAAACAAATTATGTATATTATTTTACTATAATTTGTCGTATTTTTCAATATAAAAGCTTATATTTATAAATAAAAATAATCCATTATTCCATTATAAATTCCCAAAGCTAATTTACTTTGATAATTATCATCTTGTAAAAGTTTTTCTTCTTCTGGATTTGATAAAAATCCACATTCCACAATTGCAATAGGTATCTTAACATGATCAATTATATATTTTCCACTTATTTTTAATGCTTCTCTCTTATTTTCTTTTTGAATACTTGAATTTAATTCTTCTTGCAAGCTCTTTGCAAGTTCTTCACTTTTTTCATCATTTGCTTTAAAAAATGTTTGCCACCCATAATATTGGCTTTGTGGTATTTTATTTAAATGAATTGATATAAAAGCATCTGCACTTGACGAATTACCAATTTCTACTCTATTTTTTATATCCGAAACTTTCATTTCTCTTAATGTTTTTGAATTCAAATTATATATTCCATTCTCATCAGATCTAGTTAAAATAACTTTACAACCACTTTGTTCTAATAATAATTGAACTTTTTTAGTTATTTTTAAATTAATACTTGCTTCACTTACTCCATTTGCGCTTTCGGCTCCCTCATCTGGAATTCCATGCCCCGCATCTAGCACTATTGTTTTATTACTTACTGGTAAACTTACAGTTTCTATGCTGTTCGATTTTTGAGGAATAATTGCCACATAACATGCAACAACAATTAAACTTAATATAGAAAACATTATAACAATTTTCTTTTTTCTTATAATTAACACAAAAACACCTCGCTACTAAATTGTATGCAAGGTGTTTAATTTAATTCTTAAATTTTTCTTCTATTAATTGCGTATGCACTACCGGTTTGAGTTTTCGCTAAATGTTTAACTTGTGCTCCGACTTCGCCTATTTCCAAATGATTTGTATATTCACCTGGTGCAACTTTAACAACTCCAATTGAAATTGATGTTATAGGAAATTGCTCTATAATTCCTCTCCTGTTTGCAACTTCTAAGTAACCACGTTCTATGTCTTCTTCATTAAAATAGTCTTTTATATTCTCATCAAATTTCATTATTATATCTTGGCATAATTTTTCATAATCCACATTAGAGATTATTCCTACAAAATCATCTCCACCAATATGTCCAACAAATGTATCTTCTATTTTATAACTATGCATTACTTTTAATATTGTTTTAGCAGTAAATTTAATTACTTCATCACCCTTTAAAAAGCCATATGTATCGTTATATTCTTTGAAGTTATCTAAGTCAAAATACAAAATTGCAAATTCTTCTTTTTTTAATAATCTCTTTCTAATTTCAACTTGAATTTGCAAGTTTCCTGGAAGTCCTGTAAGCGGACTAACCTTTCTATTACTTGTCATTAACCTTATTATATTTCTTATAGTATAATATATATATTCATCATCAATTGGTGCTTTTATAAAATATTCTACATCGCTTTTTAATATATCTAGTCTATGTTGTTTGTCAATGTTTGAACTAATTACCATAATTGGAGTAATTGAGTTTTCGCTGTAATTTCTAATTAAACTACAAATCTCAATTACGTCTTCATTTATATTATCTTCATCAATTATTATTAAGTCTGGAATAGATTTAATTCCATCTAATACATTTTTAGGATCTATACAATTAAAAATATAATCTTTTTCTTTTTCAAAAATGCCTTTTAACCTTGTTGTAAGCTTATCATTATTTTCAATAATTGATATTTCTTGATACATTAACTAATTCACCTTCTTCTTTTGTTATATAAATTCATACTATATTACTACTAATCTTGGGTTGTATACTCATATTTCCATACAGTTGTGTCAACTGCACCACTATCTGTTGTACTTATTACTTTTAAATAATTCCATCCTTGAACCATTTTAACTTTATAATGTACTGTTGTTGTTTCCTTAAAAGTATCTTTATTCATTAAGAATTTATCGCCATTAAATTCAAATTCAACTTTGTTAATATTTTCTTCACCAGTTACAGTAAAGTTTAAATATCCTCCACTTGCTAACACGCTAGTTTTAGCTTTTGTAACACCTTTTATTTCTTGGGATTTTTCTGTACTGTTATTATTTTTATCTACTGCTACAATTTTTAATGTGTTGTGGCCTTTAGGAATTTCTATAAGTTTTTCAAATTTAGTTCTATCTTCATAAGTAATCATATCTTCCTTATTTTCTGCATCTGTATTCCATTTATATGTTACATATGATAACTCTTCTTTTGAAGTTACTGAAATTTTTATATCATTTCCTATAACAAATAAACTTATTTCTGGCTTTGTTGTTTCAACAACAAATGTTTCTTGTCTTTTAAATTCTTTTCCATTTGAGTTAATTATTGATATATTTAAAACATTTTCTCCACTTGGTATATCTATTATTTCTTCAATATTAGTTTTTCCACTTTCTTCTATTGTTTCAGATGCATTATTATTCCAATTATATATTATATGAGAAATTGCACTATCACTTTGAATGTCTATTATTAATTTATTATCCTCAGTTTTAGTTAGAGTTATATCAGGGTTAAACACTTCCTCTGTTGTTGTTCCACTTGGATTATTATCAACACTTTTATTTATTATTTTTTGATACACTCCATATGCACCTTGTCCTAACAAAATCAAACCAAATACAATAATTGCAATAGCAAAAACAAGCACAATCTTTTTTGTATCTATTGTACCTTTATTACCACTATTTCTTTCTACTTGTAATATCTGGTTCATTTATTGCCTCCATTTTTACGATTTTATTATAGCACATTAATTAATAAGATGTAAACAATATTTTAACATTATTTTGTTGGTATTCTTATTACCACTTCAGTTCCTTTTCCTTTTTCACTCTTTATATCAATACTACCATTATTTTTGTCTAAAATTTCCTTTGCAATTGATAATCCTAATCCTGTTCCGCCCATTTGTCTTGTACGTGCTTTATCAACTCTATAAAATCTTTCAAATATTCTATTTAAATCTTCTTCTGGAATTCCTAAACCATTATCGATTACTTTTATATAAGCATCATTATAAACAAATCCAACATATATTTTTATTGTTCCACCATCTGGTGTGTACTTTATACTGTTAGTTAAAATGTTTAATACTACTCGTTCTATTCCCTCTCTATCTGCATAAACATTTGGAACATCTGCTGTAACAAAACATTCAACCTTATGTTTCTTTTTATCTATTTCTATTTGTACTTTTTCTTGACACTGTTTAACTAAAGCACCCAAATCAAATTTTACCTTTTCTTGTAAGATTTGATTATTATCAAATCTTGATAAAGTTAATAGATCTGTAACAAGTTTTGCCATTCTTCTTGCTTCTTCTGCAATTACATTTAAAAATCTATTTTGTGTATCTTTATCATATTCGCCTTCTAATAATGTATCTGCATATCCCATTATTGACGTTATAGGTGTTTTTAATTCATGAGACACATCAGCCACAAATTCCTTTCTCATATTGTCTAGTTTTACATGTTCTGTTATATCTTGAATTAAAACCATTACACCAGAAGGTCTGTCATTTTCGTCTTTAAATTGAGCAAAAAACATATTTAAAACTTTATCTCCAACTGTTATTTTTTGCTCAGTTGATGTCCAATTTTCTAGATAAATGATTTTTTCCATATTTATATCTAAATTTATTTTTCTATTAAAAATCGTTTTAAAATCTTTGTCTTGTGGCAACAATCTTAAAAGTCTGTTAGCTGCCGGATTTACTAAAATAACCTCACCTTGCATATTAAAAGCAATTATACCATCTGTCATATGTAGTATTATTGTTTCAATTTGCTTTTTTTGTCTTGTCATTTCATTCAAGCTTTCCCTTAGCTCATCTGTCATCATATTAAATGCATTAACAACTTCATCTGATTTTTTATTGTTTCTTTGAGATTTGTTTTCGTTAGATACCATTTTTTCTGCATCTGAAATTAACTTTACAATTGGTCTATTTAAAAACATAGAAACTACTATTGCCATAATCAAACACAAAATAGCATATCCGATATCTAAAGCAACAGTTAGTTTTCTCACATCAGATATTTTTTGTTCAAAATTGATATTAGAATCAATTGTTTGATCTTTTATATCTTCTAAATTTAATATATTTAACATTCCTAGTCCAGTTATAATTATTAATCCAATAACTAAAAAAGCGGTTATTGTTTTTACATGAGTCCTTTTAAACATTATTTTTCTCCTTTTACAATTAAAGAGCAGGCATTGTAGTAGGTTTTATCCACCTGTTAGCCTGCCCCTTATATAGGGAATATTCCCATTTTAATTTATATTACTTTATTTACTTGCAATATAATATCCTACACCTCTTTTGGTTATTAGAATCTTTGGAGCAGAAGTATCCTTTTCTATTTTTTCACGAATTCTTCTAACAGTAACATCAACAGTTCTTATGTCTCCATAATATTCATATCCCCAAACTTTTTCAAGCAAAACTTCTCTTGTAACAACTTGTCCCGGTTGATTTGCTAAATATTTTAAAACTTCAAATTCTCTTAAAGTAAGGTCTATTACCTCATCTTTAACTTTAACTTCAAATTTATCAAAATCAATACTTAAATCTCCAATTTTTATTTTTTTAGTTTCCTTATTTGAGAAATTAGAATTAGCATTTGATGTTGAAGCTTCAAATTTTCTTAAATTTGCTTTTATTCTTGCCATTAATTCTCTAACACTAAATGGTTTAGTTACATAGTCGTCAGCCCCTAATTCTAATCCAACAATTTTATCTATTTCTTCATCTCTAGCAGTTAACATTAAGATTGGAACATTAAGAGTTGTCCTGATTTTTTTACAAACTGTTAGGCCATCCATTTTAGGAAGCATTATATCTAATAGTATTAAATCTGGTTTTTTACTTAATGCAATTTCAACTGCTGTTACACCATCATTTGCTTCTATTGTATTATATCCTTCTTTTTGAAGATTATATACTAAAATATCTACTATTGGTTTTTCATCATCTACTATTAATATTGTTTTCTTATCTTGATTTAATTCATTTTCCATCATATGAAAACCTCCACAATTAATATATTATGAATATATCATATCCCTAAGAATTGCACAAGTTTTTTTGTAAAATTTCTGTAATAATTTGTTTATTTTTGAAATATCTTATTAATATAATTGTAATTTAAAGTTTCTAAAGTTCAATTTCTACTTCGTTAATCCTTTTATTATCAATCAACTTAAGCATTTTCTCTTCTTTAATTTCACCATTTAGTAAAAAACTTTGCACTTTATTTGTTTTATTCTTATTTTTTATTTTTATATTATATATACTTTCTTTATATTTATACTGAATAAAATACTCTTCCCACTCAAATGGAATACATGGTTTTATTGTCAAATTTTCATTATTAATTTTTAACCCTAATATATATTCTATTCCAGCATCATAATACCAACTTGAAGAACCCGTATACCAACTCCATCCACCTCTTCCGAAGCAAACTTTCACTGCCATATATATCTGCTGGTATAACATATGGTTCAATTTTATATTTTTCTGACTTTTCTTTACTAAGCGAATGTTCTATTGGATTAATCATATTAAAATATTTATGAGCTTTTTCCTCTAAATTTAATTTTGCAAAAGCTATTATTGCCCAAACAGCTGCATGTGTGTATTGACCACCATTTTCTCTTACTCCTGGCAAATATGCTTTTATATATCCTGGTTCTAAATCACTTGTTTCAAAAGGAGGAGTTAGTAATTTTATAATTTCTGTATTTTCATCTATTAAGTATTTTTCTAATGATTCCATTGCTTTATATTGTTTCTCTTCGTCCCCCGCTTCTGAAATTACAGACCAACTTTGAGCAATACTATCGATTTTACATTCTTCATTTTCTTTGCTTCCTAAAATTTTGCCATTATCCATAAAAGCTCTTCTGTACCAATCATTGTCCCAACCATTTGAATTTAAAGCATTTTTTATTTGATTTTTTATATTAATATATTTATCTATAAGTTCATTATCTTCTTGTTTTTCTTGCATTATTTTAGTAAATTCTTCAAGTATATTGTACAAAAAGAAACCAAGCCAAACACTTTCACCTTTTCCTTTGTTTCCAACTGTACTAAATCCATCGTTCCAATCTCCAGAACCTATTAGTGGTAAACTGTTCTTTCCTAAACCAATACTAACATCTATCGCTCTTAAACAATGTTTATATAAACTTTCTTCAATTTGAGATCTTAAGTGTACATCATAATCCTCATCTTGCCCCTCTTTTAATTTATTACCTTCTATATACGGAATTTTTACATCTAAAATACCTTTATCTCCACAAAATTCTATATATTGTAAACACAGATAAACAAGCCACAATCTATCATCTGAGAATTTAGTTCTTATTCCTCTTGAAGTTTCTTCATGCCACCAATGTTCTACATCTCCATCTATGAACTGATGAGCTGCATGTTTTAATATTTGTTTTTTAACCATTTCTATATTTAAAAACTTAACACCAATTGAATCTTGAAGTTGGTCTCTATATCCAAATGCTCCTCCAGACTGGTTAAATCCGGATCTAGCATAAAGCCTAGATGCAATTGTTTGATACATTGCCCAACCATTCAGCATAATATTAGTAGCATCACTTGGAGTTTTAACTCTTACCTTTTCCAATAAAGTAGACCAATAATTTTTAACATTTATATATTCATTTTTGCAAACTTCAATATCTTTATAATTTAATTTAAAATCTTCTTCTTTATCTTCTGCCCCAACAACAAAAGATATTTCTTTTTCTTCAAAAGCTTTTATTTCTATTTCCATTTTAATTGCAATACAAGGTTTATTGCCTAAACTATTTTCAAAGTTTAAATCTTTATCACAAGCATAATTAACACTACTAACATTTCCTGTATAACTATTTATTTTTTCACTACTATACACATAACAAATATTTTTAATGCCAGAATTATAAAGGTTTTTTGCATAAATTAAGTTTTCTTCTTTATTAAAGTTTAAAACTATATTTCCATTTGATTTTATCTCATCCTCATCTAAAACTAAATCTAGTATATATAACAAATTTATTTTTTTAATATTATTAGTATTGTTTTTTAATTTTAATAAATTGATTTTTATATTGTCATTAATACTTACAAAAATATCTAATTGTTGTTTTAAATCTAATTTATTTTGTTCATATTTTGAATACCCAAAGCCATAAGTTGTAATGTGATTTCCATTTCCAATTCTCCAATATTTCCCCATATCAACATCTTGAACATAAATACTTTCAGAAGGTGTATCTATAATAGTATCATTAGACCATTTAGTTATTCTGTTTAATCTACTATTTTTATACCAACTAAAGCCACCTAAGTTTTGAGTTACAATAGTCCCAAATTCTTCATTAGCTAATATATTGCACCATGCAGATGGAGTAGTCACACTATCTACAATTACATATTCTCTTCCATCTTCACTAAATCCACCATAACTATTTTTAAATTTTAAATTCATTTCTTCTATTGCATATTTTTCAAACTGTTTTTCTTCTTCTAAGTTCTTTTTTGCTTTTACATTATATTTTAATAAATATTCTTCTTCTTGTTCTAGCATTATATTTTCTAAGCTGCCTTTTTTTGCATCAATTATCAAATTAGCTTTTAAAAATAAAACTTCTTTATTCTTAACTTTATTTGCTTCTAATAAAAATATTTTATTATTCATTAAATATGTTAAATTCATATCTGTAATTTCTTTTTCTATTGCATCTTTCACATATTTTTCATATACATTTTTTTCTTCATTTAATATCACTAAATTAATTTCTATATTTTTATTTTCAAAATATAAATACATTTTTAATAATTCTCTTATAACATATACATTATTAATATCCTTTATCTTTACTAAAATAATTGGTTTGTCACCAGAAATTCCATATTCCCACAAATTTTCATATCTAAATTCACTTATATTTAACTTTTGTAAATATAATTTTTTTAACGGATTTAAATTAAGTATATAAGATAAAACTTTTTGATATAATATCATACTTTTTCCGTTTATTTGCAAATATCTAGATGTTTCCTCATTTCTTATCTTAGATATTTCAAATATTCTTTTTACATTTTCAAAGCTTTTATATTTATCAAGATTATCAATAGCTAATTGTTTATCTTCAGCTACACTTATAACTAAATTTAATTCTTGTTGAGAATTAGCTTCTACTTTTATTGTTCTTCTAAATGCTATAATTGGATCTACTACTAATCCAATATTATTGCTAAATCTTTCTGATTCCTCTATTTTTTTAGGTATACCCAAATTTAATCTTCCATATAATTTTTCTTTATTTATTTCATATTCTAAATTTCTTACATTGCCATTATTAGAAAAAAATCCAACACATAAAAATATTTCTTTGTTTGTCCCTCTTTTACTTCTTTTAATAAGAATTCCATCCGCAATCTTTTCATACTTTAAAAACAAATTATTAAATGCTTTATGTGCATAATCTTGTTCTGCCGTAGATAATACTGGTTCCAATACTGTACTTATTTCTAATATTTCATCATAATCACTTAAATTATTTATTTTTATATTTCTAATTTCAACATTATCATTTGGAGCTACAATAGTTTTAATTCTTGATTTTATATTGTTATATCTTGTTGTAGTTTCATTCATATCTGGTGTATATTTTATACTATAATTAGAATTTTCTTCTTCTAAATAACTAGTCCATATTTTTTTGTTTTTTATGTTTTTAAAATAAACAAATATTCCTTCTTTATAACTATTTGTATTTTTATATCTATTAATTAAAATATCTTTATATTTACTAAATCCACTTCCATCTTTATTAGTAACAATAGTATAGTTTTCATTTGATATAACATTAGAATCTGGCAGGTCATTATTAAACCTATTTAGTTCTTTAACATAATAAGCATCTGTACCAATATACTTAATTTTTTGTACTTTTTCTTTTCTTTCTTTTGTTATAATTACATCCTCTGGCATTTTTTCTTGTAATAAAATATCAATTGCTTTTATTTGTGGTGAAGTGTGAAATCTCTTTTGTAAAATGTTGTTATTTATTAAATTATTTATAGACAAAAGTATTAAAGCTTGATGATGTGCCATATAAGTTTTTACTACTTCATATTTTTTATTTTTACCTAATCGTTCTGGCGTAAAATCTATTGATTCATAAAATCCATATTTATTATACATTTGATATTTTTTTAAAAGTTTTATATTTTGAATTACGTCTTTTGGTTCATCTCCAATTGCAAGTATGCTTCCATAACTTGATACAACTATATCATCAGCCAAGCCTCTTTTTAATCCAAGCCATGGAATTCCAAAAGCCTTGTATTGATAATTTGAATTCAAATCTTTTAAATTAAAAGCCGCTTCAGATATTCCCCATGGAATCCCTAGTTTATTAGCATACTTTTTTTGAGACATTATTGCAAATTTACAAGACTCTTCTAGCAAACTACCTTTATATTTTTTTATATTTATATTTGGCATAAGATATTCAAATGCAGTTCCAGACCATGAAACCAGACCTTTTTTTCCATCCATTGAAGTTAGAGTCCTGCTTAAATTATTCCAATGCTTAGACGGTATGTCTTTTTTGGCAATTGCAATTATACTAGCTTGTCTTGCTTCTGTTGCAAGTAAATCGTAATAAGAATCGGTTATTGTATTTTCTCCAACATTAAATCCAATAGAAAATAATCCAATATCATTATCATATAATTTAGAAAAATCGGTCTTTTCTATTAATTCATCAAGTAATTTTAAATTATCATCTATTAAATATTTACTCCTTAATTCCTTATCTTCTATTTCTTCTAGAAAATATTTAAGAGTAATTAAATATCCAATAAAATTTCCACTATCAACAGTAGATACATATTCAGGTATTAATGGCCTTAAAGTTTTTATATTATACCAGTTATATAAATGTCCATTCCATTTAGGTAATTTATATATTGTTTCTAACATTTTTTGAATTAGGAAAAGTGCCGTTTCTAATTCTATAAATTTCAAATCATATGCTGAAACTACACTTATTAATCCTAAACCAATATTGGTTGATGACGTTCTATCTACAATTTTTTCTTTTCTTGATTCTTGATAATTATCTGGTGGCAAGTAATTATTTTCTTTATTTATAAAGTCATAAAAATAATTCCAGGTTTTTTGTGCAATTTCAATAACTTCTTTCTTTTCTTTTAAGCTTAAAAGTTTAACTTTTTCAATTTCTTCTATATTTTTACTTATTCTATAACAAATATATGCAGAAAAAATCCACAGAATTGCTATTGCTGCCATATATATACTATTTTTGTTCATAGATATAATTAATAAAATTATTCCAAATAATTCATTTATCCACATTTCTTTTATATAACTATATAAATCAACTTTGGAACTTTTTTCTGCCTCATCTGCTGTTGTCCATTCTAGCAAATGTTCTTTTGTTTTTATTAATCTTTTAAGTGTAACTAAAATTGCTTTTAATGCCACAAATGCTTTATATACTATACAAGAAAAATTTATTATTGTTCTAACAAAACTTAGCTTTAAACCTGGCAATTTATTTTCAAAAGAAGCTTGTTTTTTTATTCCTTCTTTTTTAAATATTATTGTATTTAAGAAGTCTAAAAACAACTCAATAAAAATGCTTAAAAAAATTATTGAATAAAACCAAATCATTTTGCTATTATTAACAAGTAATAAAATAAATAAAGATAAAACCTGAAAAATTTCTAAAGTACTTCTTCTTAAATTATCTAGTATTTTATATTTTCCAAGTTCATTAATTGGATTATCAATTAAATCACCTTTTGCATTTCTTACCTTATTTTTTAGCCATAAAATTATCTGCCAATCTCCTCTTATCCATCTACTTGCCCTTAGCATATAACTATTAAATTTTGTAGGATATGAATCAAGCAAAACAATATCTGTAACTAATCCACATTTAGCATATATTCCTTCTAGTAAATCATGGCTAAGTACTGTATTTTCTGGAATAGCATTCTCAAGTACATTATAAAAAACATCTAAATCATAAATTCCTTTTCCAGTAAAAATTCCTTCATCAAAGTTATCTTGATAAATATCTGATATTGCATTTGAATATGCATCTGTTCCACCCATTCCAGCAAAAATTTTAGTAAATAAACTTTTCCTACTAGAATCTATATCTATTCCAATTCTTGGTTGCATTATTCCATATCCATCCACTACTATATTTTTTTCTTTATCTATTACAGGTTTATTTAAAATATGAGCCATAGCCCCAACTAATTCTTTTGCTGTATCTAATACTAATTTTGTGTCTGAATCTAACGTAATAACATATTTTATTTTTGGAATTTCTTTATTATCAAAAGAATTATATTTAAAGCTATTATTCTTTTCACCTAATAAATACCCATTAAATTCTTCAATTAATCCTCTTTTTCTTTCCCAACCCAAAAAGTTATTTTCTTTACTATTCCATAATCTTTTTCTATAAATAAAATTAAAAATATCTGTTGATTTAGAATACTTTGCATTCAACTTTTCAATTATTTTTTTACCATTTTCAATTACCTCTTCGTCGTACTCCTCTACTTCTTTAGAAGAAGTAGAACAATCACCAAGAAGTGTAAAATATATATTATTAGATTTGTTTGCTAAATAATATACTTCAAGTTTTTCCAACATGTCACTAACATCTTTTTTACTTTTAAGAATTGTTGGTACAATTACCATGGTAGCACAATTTTCAGGTATTCCATCTGAGAAGTCTAATTTAGGTATTAATTTAGGTTTTACAATCTTAGATAAAATATATTGAGTAAATTTTATAATTACTTCACTTATTGGTACATATGAAAATACTAAAAATAGTATTGTATATATAATATTGTTTGTTACTTTAAAAAATAAAAAACTAATGCAAAGCATTATTAATGAAACTACTAATTGTATTTTTCCAATATATTTTTGTGGATTTTTATCTTTTTTTATTTTTATATTTAATTCTTTTGATAATTCTCTTAGACCATCTCCTATAATATAATATCCAATATGACTTTTCCTTTTATCTATGGCATCTTTATTTTTATTAGCAAGTTCTAACGCCTTTGTTGTTAAATAAATTTCCGCAACATGATTTTCAGTTGAAATTTCTTTTATTGTATTTCGATAATATTCTTTGGTTTTATATGTCATACTTTCATATATTCCAGCTGGATCATTTTTTAGTATATCTTCCACACCATTTATTTGTTCAAATATTTTTGTAAAATCAATTCTTTGTATATCTTTAATACTTTTTATACAATTTCCTATAGAAAGTTTTTTTAATGCGATATCAAAATGTTCTTTTTTTATTATTTCAGAAATACTAGTTCCTGTTTTTATAACTTGTTCTTCAAGTACTTGCAGATATGGCTGCCCCTTTTTTCCGTACTGATTTAGCCTATAAGATAAATATTCGATAAATGGTTCTTTTGAAAAAAATAGTTTATTATTTTCTACATTTTTTCTAAAAATTAAATCTTCACTTTTTTTATTTTCAACTAATCTTTCTATTATACTTTCAACTTTATATTTTTGTAATTGTACAAAGTATATTTTTTCGCAAACTCCTCTTATCTGTTCAATTAAAGCAATATTTAAAAAAGAACTTATATTCCATATTTCTTCCATATTTAATGTTTTTCTATTTTGATACGCTTTTAATAACTCCTTTAGCTTTTTGCTATCTATTTTTCCATCTGTATATGCAACAATTTCAGCAGCTAATACATAAATTCTTGCAAAACCTTTATATTCACCATTAGAAATCCCAACAAATTTTTGATATTTTTTTAAAGTCAACTCTTTTTTTATACTTTTATAAGTCTCTTCAATAATATAATAATTATCTAAAAGCCATTCTCCAGCAGGATGTATATTTATTCCTAATTTCAAATTAGAATTTAACAAATCATACGTTTTTGTTATTTGTTTAAAATTATCATCCAACCTAGGAATAGGATAAGTACTTTGACTCGACGATTTCTGTAAAGTATGTTCAGATGCAATTTTTTCCAAATAATGTTGTAGTTGCATATTATCTAATAATGCACCTTTTATATTTAAGAATTTAGCTAATTTCACAAATTTTCACTTCCTAATTTTTTTTATTATCTAGCTTTTCCTAAATATTTCTTTTTTATGCAAAATATAGAATACAAAAAAATGTTAGCTTTTAGCTAACATTTTCTATTTTAATTTCATTTTTATCATTTTTCAATTTTGTATTATAATAGTTTTTAAATAAAATTATATTTGAAATAGTTATTATTATTAAAATAATTATTATAATCATTTTCCTATTCATGAATTTACACCCTTTTATCTCTAGTATTTAATTTTTACAGTGTAATTTTATATTTAATTTATTTGGTTGTCAATATACTGTTTTTATTCTTTTAATAAAATTACTTTATAATTGTTTTGTATAGTAACATTTTTTTATTTCCTCAATAATATATATATAATATAAATTATTTTAATTGAGGTGTGTATTATGAATAACAATATGAACATGAATATGCTATTAAATATGCTTTCTAAAATGGATAAAAAGGATTTAGAAAAAGGCTTAGAACAAGCAAATAAAATTCTGAATAGTAAAAATAAAGATGAGATTATTAATAAATTAAAAAATCAAAATAATCAATAGATTACAATTTATAAAGTAATGAGGTGTATTTAATGAATAATGAGGATATGGCTGATATTATACAAAAGCTTAGTGGTATGATGAATAATAATAGCAATAATTCTTTTGAAAATACAGATAACATATCTTCAGATACTTCAACAGAATCCAATTTTAATGTTGCAGATTTATTGAATAATATAAATTTTAATTCTTCTAATGAAAATAATGATAATACTCAAAATAATAATTTTAATTTTGATATAGAAACAATTATGAAAATGAAAAATATTATGGATAAGGTTAACTCTTCTAAGAATAGTCCTGAAGCTAATTTACTACTATCTTTAAAGCCATATTTAAACAATAGTAGAAAACAAAAGCTAGATCAATATATGCAAATTTTAAATATTACTAAAGTTATAGAGGCTTTTAATTCTGAGAATAATGTAGGTAATAATAATGTTTGATAATAATAAAAAAGAAACTGACGCTTTATTTCAGTTTCTTGGTTTTAATATAAAAATTGATGATTTAATAATTATGTTTTTCTTATATACTCTATATTCAGAGCGTTTAGAAAATTCAAGCTTATTTGTTGTGTTACTGTTATTATTACTTACATAAATTATTCTAGTATTAATTCATCATTTTCTACATATGCATATGTTTTTCTAGTTTTAGCTATTATATTTCCTTCTTCATCTGTTTCATTTTCCATTTCTTTTATTATATCTGCAATTCTAATTTGTTTGCAATCTATAGAAGCTGCTGCAATAATTGCTTTTTTATTTCCTTTTGCTCCAGCATGTGCCAAGCCTCTTAAGACACCAAGTACAACTACATTATCTTCTGCAATTACTTCTGCTCCTCCATTTACATCTCCTAAAATTACAATACTACCCTCATATTCTATTTTTTGTCCAGATCTTACAGCTCCTCTATGAAATTTAGTTTGAGATGATTCTATTTCTTGGCTAAAGGATTTTTTTATTCCATGCAAACCTAATTCTTGTGGCATATCAAATGAAATTTTAACATCTATTTTTTCTTGTATTATATTTTTTATTTCTACTCTTTCTTGTTCTTTTAGATTTTTCCCAATAACAAGTATTGGCATCTTAGAGTCTTTATATAATTTTTTTAACTGTGTTATTTTCTTTTTTAAGCTTTCAACAATTTCTTTATATTCTGCTTCTTCATTTAGTTTTATTATTAAATTTTCATTTGTAAGATTAATTTTTACACAACTTCTCATTATTTTTCTCCTTTTAATTATTGCTCTGCATAAATCTCAGCAGACATATCTTCTTTTAAATTTTCGCTTTCTTCTATGTTTGTACTATAGTAAGCATCTAGTATTTTTCTTGCAGCTTTTGCAGCATGCAAATTTGTTGAACCATCTTCTAAAAATACAACTACTGCAACTTCTGGATCTTTATATGGTGTAAATCCAACAAACCATCCATTTGCATATTCGCCCTTTTCCTTAGATTTTGCTTGAGCCGAACCAGTTTTTCCTGCAACAGATTTATTAAAATCTTTAAATGCTGCATATGCAGTTCCTCCTGGAGATGTTACTAATCTCATACCTGCTTTTATTGTATCTAAAGTCTCTGTTGATATCTTTAAGTCAGATACTGGATCTGTTGAAACTCCCAAAAGTTCATTTACATATTTTCTTATATCTTCTTTTGGTATTCTATTTCCATCTATGTCCTTTACTTCTTTTATTAATGTTGGAGTTATATAATTTCCTCCATTTGCAACCATACTTATATATCTAGCCATTTGAATAGGCGAATAGTTATTATAAGTTTGTCCAATTGCTGCTGAAAAATCATTTGATTGATACCATTGCTCTCCTCTTTTTTTAGCCTCTTCTGTACTAGCTACAGTTCCTGCTGTTTCTCCTGTAAGCTCAATTCCAGTTTTTTCTCCCAGTCCATAGAATTTAGCATATTTGGCAATTGTATCTACTCCAAGTCTTCTTCCCATTTCATAAAAGAAATAGTTACAAGATTTTTGAAGTGCAGTCTTTATATTAACATTTCCATGTCCTCTATGATAACTTGTATAATACCAACAAACCGGGTTATGTCCATATGGATAAACACCTCTATCATTTATATATTCTTTATCTGTTACTACTCCTTCTTCTAAAGCTGCTGTGGAAGTTACCATTTTAAATGTTGAACCAGGTGCATTAGCTGATTGAACTGCATTGTTGTATAATTTGTTGTTTTTCTTTATATCTTCCCATATATCAGGATCAAGTTTTCCGGTAAAATACTCTGGCTTAAATGTTGGATAACTACACATTGCTAAAACTTCCCCATCGTTAACATTCATTAATACCGCAGCAGCAATGTCAGTTTTTTTACCTTCTTTTCGTAATGCATTTACACTATCTTCTATTATTTGTTCCATTTTTTCTTGCAGTTCAGAATCTATTGTAAGAACTACCGTATTCCCAGAAACAGCTTCTTCTTGAACATATTCTCCAGCTATTGTTCCATCAACAGACATATCAATTTGTTTTGTTCCCGTTTTACCTTTTAAATATTTTTCTAATACATATTCAATTCCAACTTTTCCTATATAATCATTAATTCGATACCCTAAATCTAATTTTTCTTTTAATTTTTCAGGATTAGAATCAAGTTTTCCAATATATCCAATTATATGTGCAGCTAAACTTCCTTTTGTATATACTCTTATTGGTTCTTCTACAATATTAATTCCAGGGAAAGATGCGTTTTGTTCATTAAATTGAATTGCACTGTTTTTACTAATATTCTCTGCAATTTTCACAGATTTTGTTGAACTATATCCATTTCTTGTTATTTCATATCTAACTATAATTATTTTTAATGCGTCTTTAATGTCTTCATTTGATATTTTGTATTTTTCTTTAAACTTTTTAATACATTCTTCTGCACTTGCATCAGTTGGTATTTTATATTTTGATTTCCAATTATTTATTTCTTCTTCTGATGAATATGTAAATTTTAAATCTGAATTAATAGGAAAATTATTTATATAAGTATCCTCATTTTTTTCTAATAAGTTAACTATTTTTAAAATAGCATTGTTTAATTCTTCGTCCTTAATTTTAGTTTTATATAATTCTATACTATAACCAGTTTTAGTTGTTGCCAATATACTCTCATTTCTATCTTCAATATTTCCTCTTGCAGCTTCTATAACACTTTCTCTAGTAAGTCTAAGATTAGATGTTTGCCTGTATTCTTCTCCATGAATAATTTGAAGTCTAAATAATTGTATAAGTAATACAGCCCCTATAATATATATAAAGGTTGAAAGTAAATTATATCTTAAATTAAAATTAGCTTTTATATTATTACTTTTCAATTAATTGTTCCTTCCTTAAAAATATCTTGTAAGAATTTTATTTTCTTTAAAATTTTCTTCTATTTTATACCCAAACTTTATTATAAGTGGATAAACAATAATTGTTATTAATAAATTAAATATCAACTCAATTATTAAAACTTTAATAAAATAAAGTAATTCAATATTTACTGAATTAATAAAATAATTAAAAGTATAAGTTCCTATTTCATATATTAAAGTAGAAAATAATATCATTACCATCATTGTAATTCTGCTATCTTTAGAAAAATTCTTACTTAGATATCCTCCAAAAAATCCGATAATTCCAAGCATAATAGCAGATATTCCTATACTTTTACCAATAAAAAAATCCAAACTTAATCCAAACAAAATACCAAATGCTGATCCAAATCCTCTACCTGTAAATAGTCCTATGCTTAGTACTAATATTACAAACAAATTTGGTTTTACACCTGCTAAATTAAACCAAGAGAAAAAGTTCGATTGTAATAAATATATAAATAAAAATGTAACTACTAATCCAACAACTATACTTACCTTTTTCATAATGAACTTTCCTCCTTTTACTTAGATTATTTTATTACTAACACTGTTTCTAGATTTTCAAAGTCAACAGCTGTTTCAGCTATAAAACTTCTATCTGTAATATTCTTAGTATCATTTATCTTTTTTATAATTCCTATATATATTCCTTTTGGATAAATGCCACCCATTCCTGAAGTATACAATTTTTCTCCATCTGTTAATACTGTATCTGTTGAAATATATGTTGCTTTTAATTCTCTACCATTTAAAATTCCTCTACAAATAACATTATCTTTTGAATTCTCTAAAGTAGCGCTTACTACGTTTGAAGTATCTATTATTGTTTGAACTTTGGCAGTATCTTTTGTAACCGAAATAACATGTCCCACCAAACCTTCTGCAGCAATTACTGTCATATTCTCTTTTACTCCATTTTCACTTCCTACATTTATAACAAATATTGCAGAATAATTACTAATATCTTTATTAATTATATATGCAGGGATTGTTTCAAAGCTTTTATATTGTTCAGTTAAATTTAAATATTCCTTCAAAGTACTATTTTCCGCTTGAATTATTTCTAATCTTCTTAGAGATTCTTCAAGTTCAATATTTTTTTGTTTTAATGATTCATTTTCAGTTTTTAAATTATCCATTGTTGTAAAATAATTATCATTACCAGATATTTTATTTGCTAAATATGTTATTCCACTTTGTATGGGCATAATTAAATTGCTAAAGGCATTTTCAACATAAGAAAATTTATTTAATTTTAAATTTGATATAAATACTAGAATTATAAGTAAAATTATTGTTATTATAACTCCAAGTTTTCCACTCTTTTTTCTATTCACTCTTTACCTCCAGCTATTTTATTTTCTTAGAGCTTGCTAAAATATTTTTCAATTTTTCTAAATCATCTAATGCTTTGCCAGTTCCTCTTACTACTGCATTTAATGGTGCATCTGTAATATATACAGGTATTCCTGTCTTTTCACTTATTAGCTTGTCTAATCCTCTTATTAGCGCTCCTCCACCAGTTAATATAATTCCTCTTTCCATTACATCTGATGATAACTCAGGTGGTGTTTTTTCAAGCGCAACTTTTATTACATCAACAATTTGTGAAATTGGTTCTTCTATTGCTTTCATTATTTGGTCTGATGAAACTTCTATTGTTCTTGGAAGTCCAGTTGTTAAATCTCTCCCTCTAACTTCCATCGTTTCAAGAGACATCAATGGCAAAGCACATCCAATTTGTATTTTCACTTCTTCAGCTGTTGTTTCTCCTATTGCTAAATTTAATTCTCTTTTTATATAATTAACTATTGCTTCATCCAATTCATCGCCTGCAACTCTTAAAGAATCACATACTACTATTCCACCCAAAGATATAACTGCTACTTCTGTTGTTCCTCCACCAATGTCAACTACTATGTTTCCATTAGGTTCTGCTATTTCAAGCCCTGCACCAATTGCCGCAGCGACAGGTTCTTCTATTAAAAACACTTCTTTTGCTCCAGCTTGAAGTATAGATTCTTCTACTGCTCTTTGTTCAACTTCTGTTATACCTGAAGGCACCCCTACAACAGCTCTTAATCTATTTATATTATATCTTCTACAAACCTTCTGTACAATGTTTTTAAGTAACATTTGAGTAGCTGTAAAATCTGCTATAACACCATCTTTTATTGGTCTAATAGCTTTTATTTTACTTGGAGTTCTTCCAAGCATTTCTTTAGCTTCTACTCCTGTTGCTATTATTGAATTTTTTTCCTTATCGATTGCAACAACAGATGGTTCATTTAAAATAATACCTTTTCCTTTAAGAGTAACAAGAATATTGGCTGTTCCTAAGTCTATTCCAATGTCTCTATATGTTAAATTTAAAAAATTAAAATTGAATTTCATAAAATCCCCCTAACATTCATAAAAACAAACAAAACCCATAAATAAACTAATCATAAAAATTCACTTATAACTCCTTAGTTCTTAAAATACTTTCGTATTTATTATCCCCAATTATAATATGATCTAGCAATTTTATTCCTAATATTTCAGACGCTTCATATATTCTATCTGTTATATTAAAATCCGCTTTGCTAGGTGTTACATCTCCACTTGGATGATTATGAACTAAAATAATTTTTGGAGCTTGAAGTTTTATTGCTTCATTTAAAACCTCTTTTGGCTCAATCATAGCAAAATTAGATCCACCATATGAAATATCTTTTATTTTCACAACAATATTTTTACTGTTTAATAAAATTAATTTCACTTTTTCTCTTTTCTCGTATCTCAATTCACTCATAAGTAACTTTGCTACATCTTTTGATTCTTTAATTTTTATGTTTTCCTTATTTATAGGTTTATTAATTCTTTTTGCCAATTCACTCACAGCCTGTAATTGTATAGCTTTTACTTTACCTATTCCTTTTATTTTCATGTAATCCACAATAGATATTTCTTGTAAAAAAGAAATATCCTCTTTATTAGTACTATCATTTAAACTTAAAACTTTTTTAGCTAAATCTAAGGCCGTATTTTCTTTTGTTCCGGATTTAATTATTATTGCTAGTAACTCAGAATTTGTTAAATTTTCTGCCCCATATAATTCTAATTTTTCATATGGTCTTTCAGATACTGGCAATTCTTTCATTTTTATATTCATTTAGAGCTCCTTTCTCCTGAGCTCCCCACTGTCCCCTTAAAAATCATTTAGATTTTTTTGTAAATAAACACCGCTAAAACTAGTCCAATTATACTAGATATATTAATTTTAAAAGCTAATGCAAAAGTGATTTTTATTATATTTAAATCTAATTCTAATGGTGAAGTTAATCCAAAAGATTCTCCATATCCAAGCCACCATAAAAAATCAATTTTTCCTGCTAATTCTCCAAGTAATCCACCTACAACTAGTCCAGATAATATGAATACTAATAAAATCCATATATTTTTTTCTTTCATTGCCATTTGTTCTTCCTCCATTTTTTCTTACGGAAATCATATTTCTTTTGTTTTTTCTATGTACTGTATTATATATTTTTTTTCACTTTTTTTCAAGTGTTTTAAGAAATTACTTACACATTTTAATAACAAAGTTAATATATTATATAAATTTCCAAAATTTGTTCGTTTATTTTTTACCAATTACATATTATAATTAATTTAAGGTTTATTTTTATATTTGATTGAGGGGTTTAAAATGCAAATTAAAAAAATTAACAACAATAAATTAAAAGTTATTTTAAGTTTAACAGACTTAGATAAAAACAATATCGATATAGATTCCTTTTTATCTAACTCTATAGAGTCTCAAAATTTATTTTTTGAAATATTAGATTTAGCAGAAGAACAATATGGTTTTAATATAGAAGACAACAAGGCTGTTGTTGAAGCAATAAGTTTAGATAATAATATTTTTGTACTAACAATAACAAAATTAAAAAATGACACTACTACTAACAATTTAAAAAATATTGTTTTTTTTCGTTTTGAAAATATAAAAGATATTTTAGATTTTTTATCTTTTATTCATTTAAAGAACCTAAATTTACAAGGATGTTCTTTTTATCAATTAAACAAAACTTATTACATAATATTAAATAAATATAATAAAACATTAGAAAATATACTTCTTGAATATTCTATTCCTTTAAAAAATTCAGGTACTTTTAAAGATATCTTAATTGAATATGGAACAAAATTGAAAGTAAATTAATAAAAGGCAATTTAAATTGCCTTTTATTCTCTTTTAAATACTATATCTTTTCCATTTGTTTCTAGGCTTGCTGATCCATCTTTAGTTATATCTCCAACTGGAAGGTCTAGTTTGATATTTGCTTTAAATATTATTCCTGATTCAAGATTTATTGTTAAATCAAAAGATATTGTTGATTGTATCTGTTCATAATTTATATTTACTTTATCTAAAAGCTTTCCATCGTGACTAAATTCATCTTCATTTGAAACATATCTTTTTCCAGTTTTATTTATTACTCTTAAGATTAATGTTCCACCTTGATTAGATATTTTTAAACTTTTTAAATCTGAATTTGTATCCCCTATATAGTCAACTCTATCATTAATTAGAAATTCATCATTATTACTAAAAAGATTATTTTCCTCTGCTTTAGCTCTGTATAAAAACATTTTTCCCACTTGAGGTTCTTTGTTTATTTGTATATTATCTATAGTTATGCTTTTTATTATTTCTGTTTCTTTATAATTTTTATTTTTTTCAATATTTATATATATATCATTATTTTGATATATTTCCGCATCCCATTTATACTCATCATTTTCATTTTGTATTCCTTCAGCTGTACTAGCTACAATTATACTTGATAATTTAAATGGCATATTCTTTTCGCCTTCAACATTGTACTTTAGTATCAATAAAGCCACTACTGCTATTATTAATACTATTACAACAGCATATGCACTTTTAAGTATTAAACTTCTTAACTTACTTCTTTCTTCCATTAGAACACTCCTATTTTTTCTTTAAGTCTCTTAACTCCTTAAAAAAACTTTTCAAAATGTTTTTACATTCTTCTTGTAGTAAACCAATTTCCGTTTCAACTTGAGTATCAAAATTATATTCTTGCAATAAATTAAGTTTTGAGCCACAAGCTCCTGTTTTTTCATCTCTAGTCCCAATATATACCTTTTCTATTCTTGAATTCACTATTGCTCCAGCACACATTGGGCATGGTTCTAATGTTACATACATTTGACAACCATTTAATCTCCAATTTTTTAATTTTTTACATGCTTTTTCTATTGCAATAATTTCTGCATGTTTTATTGGGTTGTTTTTCTCCTCTTTTTTATTATGGGCTCTTGAAATTATAATGTTATCTTTAACAATAACAACTCCAACAGGCACTTCTAATTTTTTATATGCTTTTTTAGCTTCTCTTAAAGCTTCATTCATAAAATACTCTTTATCTTTTTCCATATTCACAATATTAATCTCTCAATTACTTTTACATTTGGTGTTCCCAGAGGGACTCGAACCCCCATCGGTCGCTTAGGAGGCGACTGCTCTATCCTGCTGAGCTATGGAAACATATATTGTATATAATAATATATTTGTCATTAAAAATCAAGTATTGAAAAACAATAAAAAAAATATTATAATATATATTTATGGAGGACAATTTTATGCAAAAAATTTTAAGTTATATGAGAAAAGCCATAGAAGATTATAATATGATTGAAGAAGGAGACAAAATTGCTGTTGCATTGTCCGGTGGAAAAGATTCTATATCTATGCTTATGGGGCTTAAAAATTTACAACGTTTTTACCCAAAAAAATTTGAATTAATTGCAATTAGTATTAACCCTGGTTTTGAATTTTTTGATAAAAAATCACTACAAAAAACATGTGATAGTATAAATGTTCCTTTATTTATTGAAGATACTAATATAAAAGAAATTGTTTTTGATGTTAGGAAAGAAAAAAATCCTTGTTCTTTATGTGCTAATTTTAGAAGGGGTGCTCTAAATTCTGTTGCTATTAGAGAAGGTTGTAATAAAATTGCTCTAGGCCATAATGAAGATGATGTTTTAGAAACATTTATGCTTAATTTGTTATATACTGGTTCAATTAACACTTTTGCTCCAATGAGCTATATGGACAGGAGTAAAATGACATTAATTAGACCATTAATATATGCCCCAGAAAAATATATAAAAAGTTTTATTAAAAGAAATAATATAGAAGTAATGAAAAAAGTTTGCCCAATGGATGGAGTTTCTAAAAGAGAAGATATGAAAAAAATGATAAACGATTTAAGAATTGATATTCCACATATTAGAGCTAATTTATATGGGGCAATAAAAAGAAATATCACTGAATGGAAAAAGCCAGAGTAATTCTCTGGCTTTTATTAAATAATAAGTATACATACTTTATTATTGCAAACTGTCGGCATATAGATTGCTTTTGGAAAAGCATCTCTTATAATCTTAGGTATAAAGATTCGTTTTTTGTTGTCAATACTAGTTGTTCTTATAAAATATAAGTCTTTATCTTCTTCCATGTATTCTGGTATAACTTGTATGACTTTATTTTTAAGATCTAGTAATAATTTTACTTTTTCATAATCTTGCCAACAACCATATGCCCTTTCCATCAATTCTCCTCCTATTGTGAGCCGACCTTGTGCATCCAACATAAGAGATTTCCTCCTTTAATTTTAATATATATATTTTATCATATTTTTAAATAAAATGCAAGGAGTAGCTATTTATAGCTACTCTCTACTTTTTATTTTCCATAATTTAATAAATAATTTTTCATTACTTTTAATGCTTCTTCTGCTTTTTCTTCTGTGTTTTCCTTAACTCCCATATAAAACTTAATTTTAGGTTCTGTCCCTGATGGGCGAATACAACACCAGCAGTCATTTTCTAAAACATAATATAATACATTAGAATTTGGCAAATCTGTTTTTGTTTCTTTACCTGTTTTTAAATCTTTTATTTTTTCTTCTTTATAATCTCTAAACTCTAATACTTTATAATTTCCTATTTGAGTTAAAGGATTTTCTCTTAAATTGTTCAAAATATTTTGAATTTTTTTAGCTCCATCAGCGCCTTCAAATGTTAAAGATACAGTATCCTCTTTATAATATCCATATTTTTTGTATATATTTAGCATTTGATCCCATAAAGTAATTCCTTTGCACTTATAATAAGCTGCCGCTTCACAAAGCATCATTACTGCTGCAATACCGTCTTTATCTCTTGCATGAGTTCCAACTAAACATCCATAACTTTCTTCAAATCCAAATTGATATGTATAATCTTTGTTTTCCTCAAATTGTTTAATCTTTTCTCCTATATACTTAAAGCCTGTCAAAACTTCAAATACTTTTAAATTATATTCTTTTGCAATTGCTTTAGCTAAATCCGTAGAAACAATTGTAGTAATTAAAGCCCCATTACTAGGTAAAATACCTTTTTCTTTTCTTTGAGATAAAACATATTCTGCTATCAACATTCCACTCATGTTTCCTGTAAATGGCATATATTTACCTGTTTTTGTATCTTTTGCATATACACCCAATCTATCTGCATCTGGATCTGTTGCCAAAACCAAATCTGCATCCTCTTTTTTAGCTAAATCTAATGCCAATTTGAATGCTTTTTTATCTTCTGGATTTGGATAATCAACTGTTGGAAAATCCCCATTTGGCATTTCTTGTTCTGGAACAACATATACATTTTTAAATCCAATTTCTTTTAATATTCTCTTAACAGGTAAGTTTCCTGTACCATGTAGGGGAGTATATACTATTTTTAAGTTTTCTTGTTGTTTTATTTTTTCTGGATTTAAACATAATTTTTTCAGTTCTTCTATATAACTATCATCAATTTCTTTTCCAATAACATTATATAATCCTAACTCCACTGCTTTATTTTTATCCATTGTTTTAGCTTGTTCATAATCTTCTATACTATTTACTTCTTCTATTATCAATTTATCATATGGTGCAACTATTTGTGCTCCATCTTCCCAATAAACTTTATATCCATTATACTTAGGAGGATTGTGACTTGCAGTTATCATAATACCGGCTATACATCCTAATTTTCTAACAGCATATGATAATTCTGGAACTGGTCTTAAGCTCTCAAATACATATGATTTTATTCCATTTGCATTTAAACAATTAGCTGCAATTTCGCTAAACTCTTTGGACATATGTCTTGAATCATATGCTATTGCAACTCCTTTACTCTGTCCGTTTTGTTTTATTATAAAGTTTGCCAAACCTTGTGTTGCTTTAGACACAGTATATTTATTCATCCTGTTTGTTCCTGCTCCTATTACACCCCTTAAACCAGCAGTTCCAAATTCAAGATTTTTATAAAATCTATCTTGTATTTCTTTTTCATCATCCCTTACCTTTTTCAATTCTTCCTTTGTATCTTCATCAATAAAGTTACTATTAATCCATTTTTGATATTCTTCATTATAACTCATATTTTTTCCTCCTTTTAAGTTATTATTTTTTATAAATCAAAAACAGAGGTTAGATATTAGATGTTTGAATATAATTCTAACCTCTAACTTATAACCTCTATTTCATTTAATCTACTAATCCTTTTTTCTTTCTTTCTTGATAATTTATGTATAATTGTCTTGCTGTATCAGGGCTATCATTCCCTTCTGCATTTTTCAATGGTGCAAATTCATCTTCTCTTTTGACTCTTAAAATTGACATTTTATCCATTCTTTCAAAAGCATCAAATATAAATGATTCATATTTAAATGCATTAGGTTTTTCTGGTTTTATAATTTCACCATTTTCATTCATATATTTTGCTTTTTTAAATGCTTTGTGATATGGTAATTTTTTATGAGCAACATTTTCTAGTGCTTTTATATTAAATAAATTAGTTAATATGTGTGATTCCCCATACAAAAGCTCGCCTTTATCATCTCTTGCATTAGCCATTTGTTCTGTTATTTCTGTATATTCTATAACAGATGGTTTTCCATTTTTTTTGCAAAAAACACCCACATTTTCATCTGGACTTCTTTTTACAACAGATTTTCCAGTTGCTTGACTTCCTTCTATAATTGCTAATCCTAATGCAATTGGATCAACTAAACCTGCTAAAACATTATCAACTCCAGAAATGAAAATCCACTCAATTCCTCTTGTTTTCATATCATCCAAATAACCATTTTTAACAAGTGATTCAAATACTCCTCCATGTCCATCAGCTGCAAGTTTAATAAGTCCTGTTTCGTCTAACATTAACTTACCATTTGTATCTAACATAGGAAGTTCACCTTGTTTAAAGAATTTAACATCTTCATATGGTAGACCAAAGAAATCATTTTTCTCAAAAAACTTTTCTGTTGCATTATTATTTTCTCTACTAGTCATTATATACCATGGGATTTTAGCATTGAATTTAGCTCTAGCTTCTTTTATTGTATCTGACAATGCCTCAAAAAGTGTTTTTTCAACTCCACCACCAATTTTAAATGTTCCTTTTGGTGCAATATATCCAAGCCTTGTTCCTTGGCCACCTGCCATAGTAACAACAGCATATTTTCCAGCTTCTATTTCTTTACTTCCAATATCATAATATTTTTTATATTCTTCTGGAGTTAATTTTGATTTGTCTACATATTCTATGCTTGTAACTTCTCCACTTGGATCTTTTACTGACTTACTTGTTATATTAAACAAATCAATTACCTGATCAAAATCAATATTTTTAATTTGATTTATTATTTTTTCTTTTTTTTCGTCATCTAAATACTTGTATCTACATAATAAATGTTCCTGCCCATATTTTTTTAGTTTTTTTAAGGCTTCTTCATATTCTATGTCTGTTACCATATTTTATCCCTTCCTAATTATTGCAATATTTAATATTTAATTATAATATATCATAAATACAAATAAGTCAATATTTTTTAGTTCGCCTTTAAAAATTCTTCCTCTTTTATTATTTCTTCTATTCCTTCTGTTTTTAATAAATAATCATGGTTATCTAATATAACATCAAACTTTTTATTTTCAGCAAAAGAAAAGCAATTTACAACATTAATACTTACATTTTCCAGTTTATCTATATTATTTTTTATCCATAAATCTACTAATTTGTTTACTTTTTGTATAAAAGAATTTCTTCCCAATACAATTAAGTCAATTTTGCTTTTTTCTTTTATTTCAACTTCTAACATTTTAAATATATTTTTTATTTTATTTATATTTGTTATATTCCAATCTATTTTCTTTATTGCATCCTTCGTTTTTAATTCTATGCCAACGTTTTTCATAACTTTTTCTATGTTTTCTTTTTCATTTTTTTCAAAAATAGTTTTTATTGTAGTTCCTTCTTTAACTTCTTTTGCTATAAAAGGAAATATTACTGTTGCAAAATGTAAATCATTTGCATATACACTACAAGTTTTTCTCAAAAGTATTTTTTCTCTCATAGAAAGTTTCCTCCAAACTCATTTTTGTTTACTGGTAAATTTTACCATTTTATTTGTTCCGTGTCAAGCCTATTTCCGTAGGAATCGTACGCTTTTATTCGACATCTAAAATTATTTTATTACCAATTTTTTTCGCAAAAAGTATATTTTTTATTTTTTTGTTAATACTTATATCAAATAGAAATTTTTTCTTTAAAAGGAGAATACTTATGAAAAATTACAAAAAAATACTTATGATATTTATATTATTTTTAACATACTTTTTGATTTCACTTTTTTCATATTCAAATGCAGTCTCATCAAGTTTATCCGAAAATGTTTTTAGGCTACACGTAATTGCAAATAGTGATTCTAGAGAAGATCAAGATTTAAAATATAAAGTAAGAGATAATTTAATTAAATATATGAATTCAATATCTAAAGATGTTTCTACAAAAGAAGATGCAATTAAATTAGCAAATGAAAACATTGATAATTTTTATAATATAGCCAAAAATACTATATTAGAAAATGGTTTTAATTATGATGTAAATATCGAAATCGGAAATTTCGATTTTCCAACCAAAACATATGGTGATATTTCTCTTCCTGCTGGTTTTTATGATGCACTAAGAGTAAAAATTGGAGAAGCCAAAGGAAAGAATTGGTGGTGTGTGATGTTTCCATCCCTATGTTTTGTGGATATATCTAATGGTATAGTTCCGGAAGAATCTAAAGAAAGTTTACAAGCCAATTTAAATTATGAAGATTACAATTTAATTTCTTCAGATGATGCTGAATATAAATTAAAATTTAAATTAGTTGAACTTTTTGAAAATGCAAAAATTATTATGGCCAAAAAATAGTTGTTTTTTTATCTTTTTTATGTTATATTGTGATAGAGTGTTTATATATTTACACTCTATTTACTTTAATTGGGGGTTATACTTTGGAAAAATTAGTAATAAACGGAAAAACACATTTAAAGGGAGAAGTAACAATTAGTGGAGCAAAAAACGCAGCAGTAGCAATACTTCCTGCAACTTTATTAATAGATGGAATTTGTACAATAGATAATTTACCTAATATTAGTGATGTAAAAATATATTGTGATATTTTGCAAGATTTGGGAGCAAAAATAACTTGGAATAATGAACATGAAATTACAGTTGATACAAGAAATATAAATAGTTATAATTCACCTCTAGAAAAAACAAGCAAATTTAGAGCTTCATATTATTTAATAGGTTCATTACTTGGAAGATTTGGTCATGCACAAGTTGGAATGCCTGGTGGATGTAATTTAGGTGCAAGACCAATAGATCAACATATAAAAGGTTTTGAATCCCTTGGTGCAAAAGTAGATGTATCTCAAGGAAAAATAACAGCAACAGCTGAAGACTTAATAGGCACTTCTGTTTATCTAGATATGGTATCTGTTGGAGCAACAATTAATGTTATGCTTGCAGCAGTTCTTGCAGAAGGAACAACAATAATAGATAACGTTGCAAAAGAACCTCATGTAGTTGATGTCGCAAACTTTTTAAATACAATGGGTGCAGATATTCGTGGTGCAGGAACAGATGTTATAAAAGTTAATGGTGTAAGAAAATTACACGGAAATGCTACATATTCAATAGTACCAGATCAAATAGAAGCTGGAACATTTATGTTAGCAGCAGTTGCAACCAGAGGCGATATAACAGTAAAAAATTGTATAACAAAACACTTAGAGCCTTTAACAGCAAAAATTATAGAAATGGGTGCTGAGGTTGACGATTTAGATGGAGATAATATTCGTGTTTGGTGTGATAAAAGACCTAAAAAAATAAATATTAAAACATTACCTTATCCAGGTTTCCCAACTGATTTACAACCACAAATGGGTGTAGTACTTTCAACAGCTGAAGGAACAAGCATTATAAATGAAAGTATTTGGGAATCTAGATTTCAATATACTGAAGAATTAAATAAAATGGGTGCTAAAATATCAGCTCATGGGAAAACTGCTGTTTTTGATGGAGTTGATCAATTAGTTGGTGCTCCAGTATATGCTTCTGATTTAAGAGCAGGTGCTGCTTTAATTATTGCAGGTGTTTGTGCAGAAGGTCAAACAGAAATATATAACTTAAATCATATAGACAGAGGTTATGAAAATATAGAAGATAAATTTAGAAAATTAGGTGCAAAAATAGAAAGAGTCGAAGAATAAAATGTTAAAATTTTGTAGTTTATATAGTGGTAGTTCTGGAAATAGTTTTTTAGTTCAATCTGAAAATATAAATATTTTAGTAGATGCAGGAGTCAGCGGTAAAAAAATCGTTGATGCTCTTGCATCTCTTAATGTTGGAATAGAAAATATATCAGCTATATTAGTTACTCATGAACATACAGATCACACTAAATCAATTGCAACTCTTTCGAAAAAATATAATATACCTGTATATGCAAATAAAAAAACTTGGGAAGCAATACCAGACAAAAAAGAAAAGATGCAAAAAGAAAACATTTCATATTTTAATAATAATAAACCTTTTACTTTAAAAGATATTACAATCTTTCCTTTTGACATACCTCATGATGCAGCAGATCCCTGCGGATTTAGCATTTCAAATAAATCGACTCAAATAAGTATTGCAACAGATATAGGTCATATGACAAATAGTATCTTAGATAATATGAAAAACAGTAAGTTTATACTATTGGAATCTAATTACGAACCAGACGTTTTGAAATGTAGTTCATATCCATATAAATTAAAAGAAAGAATATTTAGTCCAATGGGACATTTGTCAAATATAGATGCAGGAAAAACAATTTCTTATCTTTCTAAATTTGGAGAAAAAAATATAATGCTAGGACATTTAAGCAGAGAAAATAACTTTCCAGAGCTTGCATATAACAGTGTTTTGGAAGAAATGAAAAATAATAATTGTATTATGAAGAATATAACTTTAGAAGTAGCGGATAGATTTACACCTAGTAAATTCTACGAAGTAAGTTAGGAGGTTTTTTATGCTAAATATTTCAATTATATGTATTGGTAAAATTAAAGAAAATTATTTAAAAGATGCTATAAATGAATATTCAAAAAGACTTAGTAAATTTTGTAATTTAAAAATTACTGAACTTCCAGATGAAAAACTTCCTTCAAAAATAAATGACAGTATTATATCCGAAATAAAAAATAAAGAATGTGATAAAATAATTGATGCAATAAAAAAAGACTCTTATATAATATGCTTAGATTTAAAAGGAAAAGAATATTCATCTGAAGATTTTTCTAAAAAAATTGAAAACATTGCTTTAAACTTTAATAGCTCTATAACTTTTATAATTGGTGGAACTTTAGGATTAAATGAAAAAATATTATCTCTCGCAAACGAAAAAATATGCTTTTCAAAAATGACATTTCCACATCAATTAATAAGAGTATTTTTATTAGAGCAACTATTTAGAGCATTTAAAATATCTAACAATGAAACATACCATTGGTAAAAAATCATGCAACACATCAAACCTACAAGTTACAGATGTGTTGTTTTTTATTTTATACATTTTTTCTATTTTGGGGTAATACTAATTTCAGGTGATTTTATGAATTCTTTCTGGATTGATAACTTTTAAAAAACACATCAAATTAAAGATGTGTTTTTTGGTGCGCCTGGAGGGATTCGAACCCCCGGTCTTCCGGTTCGTAGCCGAACGCTTTATCCAGCTAAGCTACAAGCGCATATTAATATTATACCTTTATTTTTTTATAAAATCAACATTTTTTGAAAAACATCTTGCATTTTTCATATTATTATGCTATACTATTTTAGTATTAATTATAGAGGTGTAGCGCAGTTGGTAGCGCACGTGGTTTGGGACCATGGGGTCGCAGGTTCGAATCCTGTCACCTCTACCATATTTTTTAAAGATATTAGGTTATAAAGCCTAATATTTTTTTATGCTTTTGTCGAATTTTGTAATGCGATTTTTGTTGCATATTTTATTAAAACATTATATTATATTTTTAATAATTTTTTTCTAAAAATTTATTTCTTTATTTTTTCCCAATTTTTTATATAAAGGTGGTAATTTTAAATGTTATCTATTGTTAAGAGTATGTCCTTAATTGGTTTAGAGGGCTATTTAATTAATGTGCAAGTTGATATTTCTGCAGGAATACCTAGTTGGGAAATTGTTGGTCTACCCGACACTAGTGTAAAAGAAGCAAAAGAAAGAGTTAGAACCGCAATTAAAAACTCGGGTTATGAAATGAATAGCAGAAAGATTATAGTGAACTTAGCTCCAGCAGATACGAAAAAAGAAGGTTCCTTTTTCGATCTTCCAATTGCAATTGGTATTTTATTATGCAATGGTCAAATAAATTCTTCTTTTGATGATATTGCATTTATTGGTGAACTTTCCTTAGATGGTTCATTGAACAAAGTAAATGGTATCTTACCAATGTGTATTGAAGCTAGAAAACTTGGCATAAAAAAAATAATTCTTCCTTTTGAAAATTCAAAAGAAGCCTCCATTGTTTCTGATATTGAAATTATAGGTGCAAATAATTTAAAACAAGTAGTTAAATATTTAAATTCTGAAATCCAAATTTCCCCATCAACAACAAATATAAATGAATTATTTTTAAATAATTCTAAATTTAACCTAGACTTTTCTGAAGTTAAAGGTCAAGAAAATATAAAACGTGCTTTGGAAATTTCTGCTGCTGGTGCTCATAATTGCTTACTTATTGGTACACCTGGTTCAGGTAAAACAATGATGGCAAGACGAATTCCAACTATTCTCCCCGATTTATCTTTTGAAGAAGCCTTAGAAATCACTAAAATTCACAGTATATCTGGAAATTTAGAAAAAAATACTGGATTAATTACCACAAGGCCATTTAGATCCCCTCATCACACAATATCACGCACTTCTTTAATTGGAGGTGGTAGGATTCCCAAACCTGGTGAAATTAGTTTAGCTCACAATGGTGTATTGTTTTTAGACGAACTTCCTGAATTTAACAAAAATACTTTAGAGGTATTACGCGGTCCATTAGAAGATGGGATTGTAACAATAAGCAGAGTAAATGCTACGTTAACTTATCCTTGTAACTTCATGTTTGTTGCGTCTATGAATCCATGTCCTTGTGGTTTTTATGGTTCTAAAGAAAAAGAATGTACTTGTTCTGAGAATGCAATTTCTAAGTATATGGGGAAGATTAGTGGACCTTTATTAGATAGAATTGATATTCAAATTGAAGTAACTCCTGTAAAATATCAAAAATTAAACAATAATAGTAAAGAAGAAAGTTCCGAAGAAATAAAACTTAGAGTAAATAAAGCAAGGAAAATACAACACGAACGTTATATAAATGATGGAATATATTCCAATTCTCAATTAACTCCAAAACTAATTGAAAAATATTGTAAGTTAGATTCACAAAGTAAAGAATTATTAGAAAACGCTTTTAAGAAATTAGGATTAAGTGCGAGAGCATATACCAGAATATTAAAAGTATCTAGAACAATTGCAGATTTAGCTGGAAGTGTTAATATACAAAAAGCTCATATTGCCGAAGCAATTCAGTATAGAAGTTTAGATAAAAAATATTGGAAGAATTGAGGAATTTAAATGCAATTAATTACAATTAATGATGATACTTATCCACAAAAACTACTTTCTATTCACAATCCCCCACCGAAATTATATATAGAAGGAAATGAAAAACTATTAAATAACACTTCAGTAGCCATTGTTGGTTCAAGAAAATTTACTAAGTATGGCGAAAAGTATACTAAAGAATTCGCAAGTGTTTTATCTGCAAATAATATTTGTATTGTTAGTGGATTGGCTTTAGGTATTGATTCTATTGCGCACCAAAACTCAATGCGAAATATTGGCAAAACAATTGCAGTTATCGGTTCTGGTTTTAACAACATTTATCCACCAGAAAATGCAAATCTTGTAAAACAAATCTTAGAGAATGATGGATGTATTATTTCAGAATATTCACCAGATATGCCAATAGATATGTCTAATTTTCCAAAAAGAAATAGAATTATTGTTGGACTTTCTAATGGGATTTTTGTCGTTGAAGCAGCACAAAGAAGTGGAAGTACTTTAACAGGAAATTTAGCTTTAAAAGAAAATAAAAAAGTATTTTGTTTGCCAAGAAATATTGAAGAAATTAAAGGTGTTGGCACAAATATGCTAATTCAAAAAGGTGCCAAATTAGTATTAAATCCAAACGATATTTTAGAAGATTTCGGTATAGAACCACTTTATTTTGAATATACAGAGTCTATTACAACAACTCCCTTATTTATTCCAGATGAATACAAAAAAATATATAACTTTCTAAGTAGTACTCCAATTAATATAAATGCACTTAGTAAAAAAACATGTTTATCAATTAATGAATTAAATTCAAAATTAACTATGATGGAAATTGAAGGTTATATTAAAAGCCTTCCCTGTAATGAATATGTGAGGTTATAAATGTATAAAAATCAAGTCTTAGGAAAACAAGGAGAAAATATTGCAACACATTATTTAATTCAAAATAATTACAAAATATTAGAAAGAAATTTCAATTGTTATTTTGGAGAAATAGATATAATTGCAAAAGATAAAAATGAATACGTTTTTATAGAAGTAAAAACCAGGACATCTAAGCAATATGGAAATCCTGTTGATGCTGTAACAAATATAAAACAAAGTCATATTTGGAAATCCACTAAATATTACGTATATATAAATAAGTTAGAAAATGCTTATATACGTTTTGATATTATCGAGATATTAAAAAAAGAAAATAAATTTTATTTACATCATATAAAAAATGCCATCAATTAATTTTTATGTATTTAAATATTAGAAATAACATATAGTTAATTGAGGTTGATAATATGATTAATTTTACAAAAATGCATGGACTCGGAAACGACTACGTTTTTATTGATTGTACTCAAAATAAAAATATTATTTCTAATCCACAAATCCTTTCTAAAAAAATTAGTAATAGAAATTTTGGAATTGGATCTGATGGACTTATTTTAATTGAAAATAGTAGTATTGCGGATTTTAAGATGAGAATTTTTAACATGGATGGCTCCGAGGCAGAAATGTGTGGCAATGGTATTCGATGTGTTGGAAAATATGTATTTGAACATAATTTAACTAAGAAAACCACTATTGAAATAGAAACTTTAGCTGGGGTAAAAAAATTAAAATTAGAAACACATAATAATAAAGTTACATATGTAACAGTTGACATGGGAACATATGAAATTTCAAAAGAAATTAATATTAATGTAGATAATAAAACCTTTAGTATTATTCCGGTTTCAGTTGGTAACCCTCATGCAATTATTTTTACAAATAACCTTTTAGATTCAGAAATAAAAAACTATGCTCCAAAAATCGAATGCAATAATTATTTTATAAATAAAACAAATGTTGAGTTTGTTCAAGTAATTAAACCAAATCTAATAAAAGCAATAGTTTGGGAAAGAGGTTCTGGTTTCACGCTAGCATGTGGAACTGGTGCTTGTGCATGCTCTATTGCTGCATTTGAAAAAAAATTAACTAATAATAAAATTACAGTTGAATTACCTGGTGGTTATCTACAAACATATATTGATAATACTAACAAAAAAGTTTTTATGTCTGGAGAAGCAACAACTGTATTCTCAGGAATATACTATAATTAGTTTTTATTTAGGAGGTTTTATGAATTTAAACAGTAATTTTAAATTATTGCCAGACAATTATCTCTTTTCTAAAATATCTCAAAAATGCCAAGAATATATAAAAAATAATCCATCAAAAAAATTAATTAGTTTAGGGATTGGCGATGTAAGCTTACCTATTCCAGAAGTTTGTGTTCAAGCCATTAAAGAAGCTGCAAACGATTTATCTAAAATAGAATCATTTAAAGGTTACGGTCCTGAGCAAGGATATGAATTTTTAAGAGAAAAAATATCAACTTATGATTATAAAGATTTAAATATAAGCAGTGATGAAATTTTTATATCAGATGGTACAAAATGCGATTTAACCAGAATAATAGAATTATTTGGCTATAATAATATTATTGCTATACAAAATCCAGTATACCCTGTCTATTTAGATTCCAATATTATCTATGGCAAAATTAATTCTTCTAATAACTTAATTTATCTTCCAATTACAGAAGAAAACAACTTTGTTCCAAATTTACCTAAAGAAAAAGTAGATATAATATATTTATGTTCTCCTAACAATCCAACTGGAGCAGTACTTGGCAAAGAAATATTATCAAAGTTTGTAGAATATTCTCTACTAAATAATAGCGTCATATTATATGATTCTGCTTATGAAGCCTTTATTCAAGACAACTCTGTTCCACATAGCATTTATGAAATTCCTAATGCAAAAAAAGTTGCAATAGAATTTAGGAGTTTTTCTAAAACTGCTGGTTTTACTGGAATTAGATGTGGATATGTTGTAATTCCTAAAGAGTTAGAGATAAATGGCGTTCATCTAAAAAACTTATATAAACGCCTTATATCTACTACATTTAATGGTGCATCATATATATCTCAAAAAGCTGCTACTGCTCTATATTCTAATGATGGTCAAAATCAAATAAATCATAATATTAAATACTATTTAAATAATGCTAAAATTATAAGAAATGAAATGCTTAATTTAAATATCTCTTGTTGCGGAGGAGATAACTCTCCATATATTTGGATTAAAATTCCAAACTCATTATCTTCTTGGGAATTTTTTGATTTACTTTTAAATAAGGCTCAAGTTGTTGGAACTCCAGGTATTGGCTTTGGAAAATTTGGCGAAGGTTATTTTAGATTAAGTTCTTTTAACTCCCTTGAAAACACTCAAAAAGCTACAGCCAGATTTAAGCAAATTTTTAATTAATATTTTAGGTGATTTATATGGAAATTTTAAAATTAAATTCAAGTGGTCCACTAGTAGAATTACTACAAAGCACATTGCAAAAACTAGGTTTTTATTTTGGAAATATTGATGGAGTATTTGGAACTCAAACAGAAAATGCTGTTAAATTATTTCAAAGAAATTTCGGCTTGCCACCAGATGGAATTGTAGGCGATAAAACTTGGAACGCATTGTTTCCTTACATATATGGTTACAGTATTTATACAATAAAAAACGGAGATACTATATATAACATAGCCAACAAATTCAATACTAACATAAATAGAATTATTGCCGCAAATCCTAACATCAATCCAAATAATCTTGCAATTGGAAGTCAAATAACAATACCTTTTGGAAATATTATACCTACAAACATTAGCTATTCATATTCTATTTTAATAATGAATATTAACGCACTAAGAAAAGTTTTTCCTTTTATTGAAGTAAATTCAATTGGTAGTAGTGTTTTAGGAAATCCTATTACATACATAAAAATTGGTAATGGTCAAAAACAAATTTTTTACAATGCTTCTTTTCATGCAAATGAATGGATTGCAACTCCACTACTTATGAAATTTATAGAAAACTATTTACTTGCATACGTAAATAATTCTACTATTTTTCGGTTATAATGCTCGAAATCTATTCAATAATACAAGTTTGTATATTGTACCTATGGTAAATCCAGATGGTGTGAACTTGGTTACTGGTGAATTCGAAAAAGGAAGCACAAATTATATAAAGGCACAACAAATTTCTAGAAATTACCCTTCAATACCTTTTCCTGCTGGTTGGAAAGCAAATATTGAAGGTGTGGATTTAAATTTACAATTTCCTGCTGGTTGGGAACAAGCTAAACAAATTAAATATTCTCAAGGCTTTACTTCTCCTGCTCCAAGGGATTTTGTTGGAAGTGTACCTTTGGTTGCACCAGAAGCATTAGCAGTATATAACTTTACTCTTTCACATAATTTTGAACTAGTAATTGCCTACCATACTCAAGGTCAAGAAATATACTGGCAGTTTCAAAATTATGCAACAAATCGAAGCAGATTTATTGGAGAACAATTTGCCAGAGTTAGTGGTTATCGTTTAGCTGATGTTCCATATAATTCTAGTTTTGCAGGATATAAAGACTGGTTTTTACAACAATACAGAAGACCTGGATACACCGTAGAAGCTGGCATTGGAAATAATCCGCTTCCAATTTCTCAATTTAACGAAATTTACACAGACAATTTAGGAATATTAGTTTTAGGTATGATTTTATAAACTTAAATTTTGTAACTCATGTTTTTACATGAGTTTTTATTTTTATTGTTATAAATTAAATTTCTAAAAAATGCTAATAATATATTAGGAGGATAAAATTTTGAATTATATTATATGGATTATTATATATTTATTTTTTGCTGTTTTTTTTGCACAAGGCTTTAAAAACATAAATAAAGAAATGAAAAATGCATCTGCATTAACAATATTATTAGAATTTTTTACTGCTGTTTTTGCTTTAGTCTTATCACCTCTTTTTCCTTTTAGATTTCCTACTGATAAAACCTCATATATTATTGTTGCAATAGTTACAATTATTTATGCAATAACAGATAGATTAAATATTGAGGCAAGATATGGTCTTGATCCTTCAACTTTCAGTATGTTGAAACAATTATCAACAGTCTTTTTAGTAATATTTGGATTTGTATTTTTAAAAGAAGCTTTAATTTTTAAAAAGATATTTGGTATATTACTAATTATCGTTTCAAATATTTTACTATCAATTAATAAATCAGGAAAATTAGAATTAAATAAATATTTAATTATGTGTTTTATTTCAAATTTTCTTTTTGCCGTAGCAATGTTTATTAATGTAAATATTGCAAAAAATTTTAACATAGGAATCTATACTGTTTTTACAGCTTTAATACCAGCAATTATAATTAAATTATTTTCTAAACTTTCAATTAAAGATTTAAAAGATGAATTTAATTTATACAATAAAAAAAGATTTTTGCTAGTAAGCTTTTCTTGGTGTATAATGTTAATTTCTTCTGTTAAAGCTTATGAATATGGAAGTATATCAATAGTTGCACCACTTTTAACTTTAACTACAATCTTAAATTCAGTATATGAATATTTTTTAGATAGAAATAAAAAAATTTTATATTATAAATTATTAATAAGCGTATTAATAATAATAGGTGTAATTTTAATAAAAATATAATTTTTTACCACTACTATTTTAATTTCTAAATGCATATTAAACTTTTTTTAGCAAATAATATAATTGGGTGGTGATAAAAAATGACAAGTAAAGAACTTTTATACGTTGAAGACGCTCTAGGTCATGAAAAATACATGAAAAGCTGCAGCAAAAAAACAGCAGATCAATTAAAAGATATTAATCTTTCAAATTATATGCATGAATTAGAGCAACAACATACACAAATTTTTAATAAATTTTTAAATTTATTATAGGAGGGAATATGGAAGATAGAGATTTAATGGAAAAAGAATTATTAATTATTAAAGGTGTTTGTGATTTGTATCTTCATGGTACAATTGAATCTACAACAGCTGAGGTTCACGAAGCTTTTAAATGTGCTTTAAACGAATCTTTAAATATTCAAAATAAAATATATAATTTAATGTCAGAAAAAGGATGGTATCAAACTTGTACTGCTGAACAAACAAAAATTGATACTGTTAAACAAAAATTTATAAATGGATAATTTAAAAAGAAGGAATAATAAATTCCTTCTTTTATTTTTTTCCTAATTGTATTTTTATTTCTTTTGTACTATCTTTTTCTTTAACAAATAACACTATTTCATCTCCTGGATTTTTCATAAAAATATATTCTTGAAGCTCACTCATCTTGCTTATATTAGTATTATCAATCTTAACTATTATATCTCCCTTTTTCAATTCTGTTTTATCCGCTGGGCCATTACTAATTATATTTTCTATATATATTCCTCTTGAAAATGTATTACTGTTTTTTATATATTGCATTACTGAATTATCATATGCAAATATTCCTAAGTACGCTTCTTCGAATTTTCCATATTTATCAAACTTTTCTATTATTGGTTTTATTATATTTATTGGTATTGCAAACCCAATTCCCTCAGCAGACGTTATTTTTATGGTATTTATTCCTATAACATTCCCTTCCTCATCTATTAAGGGTCCTCCACTGTTTCCCGGATTAATTGTTGCGTCTGTCTGGATAAGATTTGACATATAAGAATAAGTTTCATCACTATTTTTTATTTTTACCGTTCTATTTACAGCACTTATTATTCCTCCAGTTACAGTTCTTTGAAATTCATATCCTATTGGATTTCCTATTGCATAAACATTTTCCCCAACACTAATTGTGTTTGCATCCCCTATTCTTGCCACATCTTTCAAATACTCATTAATTTTTATTACGGCTAAATCGATATCCGAATTTGCCCATACAATTTTTCCATTATATATTGTTCCATTTTCTAAAGTAACATAGCACATTGTTCCGGTATTTCCAACAACATGTTGATTGGTTAAAATATATCCGTTTTTTGAAACAACTATTCCTGTACCTAATCCTAGATTTTCTGCTGAATTAGTTAAGAAAGCCGAACTCCCATTATCTTTTATTTTTGATATTCCAACAACACTTTTGGATGCATCATTAATAATGTATGTAACATTTGTATTGCTACTTTCTCCTTCATCAGCCGAAAGCTTTGTTCCATATACATCATTTGAATTATTATTTTTCTTTATTTCTTCAAAGATTTGGTAAATAAATATTGAAGAAAACGCTATTAAAATAATTATAAGTATTTTTTTTATAATATATTTAATCTTTTTATTTTTCACATTATCACCTTTAATTTGTATTATATCCAATTTATAGTAATTTTATAGTGTTAAAATCATAAAATTAAATATATTATAAAATTTGGAGGAAATATGCTTGAAATAATTTTTGTTTTAATAGGAACTTTTGTTGGTGCAGGTTTTGCTTCTGGAAAAGAAGTTTTTAATTTTTTTACTATTTTTAATTTTTATAGTATAATTTCAATTTTATTTTTTTCGTTTTTATTATTTATTATTATTTTTAAATGCTTAAATATAAAACAAAAATTAAACTTAAATAATTATTTTGAATTTATAAATTATTTAGAAAATAAATATAAATTTTTAAACTCTAAATTTTTTTTATTAATAATAAATATTTTTTTAGCTTCTTCTTTTTATATAATGGTTATTGCTCTTTCTGCACTTTTTAATTATCAATTTAACATATCAAAATATATAACTATTTTTATTACATTATTAATTTGTTTTATTGTTTTATACAAAAAAAATATTAAATTTATTTATTTAATAAATTCAATTCTTATGCCAATATTAATTTTATTTATTATTTTTTTATGTTTTTTTAATATTAATTTTAATAATATTAATTATTTAAATACAAATTCTAATATATTTGTTGCGATTTTTACAGGTCTTTTATATTTTAGTTATAATAGTTTGTTATTAATCCCAATTATTTTTGATTTAAAATTTGAATTTAATTATAAAAAGAATTTTATAATAGCATTTTTTTATTCTTTAATAATTTTTTTATTAATGATTTTAATTAATTTATTATTATTAACATTTTATAATTTAATATATAATTTAGAATTACCTATTTTATATATTGCAAATTCATCTTTTAAAATTTTTTCATATTTATATTTTTTTATTATCTTATCTGCGATATTTACTACTATGATTTCTTCTGGTTACTCTTTTGTATCTAATTTTAACAATAAATATATAAATATAAAATTAATTGTTTTTTTATTATTTTCTTTTGTTTTTTGTAGTTTTTCTTTTTCTGATTTAATTAATTTTTTCTATCCATTATTTGGTTTAATTGGTTTTATTCAAATATTTTTAATATTAATTAATAAGTATTGAAAAAACGCTTTAAAACTGATATAAATAATATATAAAATAAATATATAGGAGATTAACAATGTCTATAATAAAATTTCCAACCAAACAAATTAATAAGAAAAAAATGGCTATATTTATTTCTATTGTTTCAATATTAGTATTAATATTAATTTTAGGAATTATATACTTTTTTAGTTCATCATTTAGAGCTTTTATGGATATATACATATTTCGAAAAGAAATTAAATCAGATAACTTAGCATATGTTGATATATCTACTGATGAAGATCAATATTTTCATGCATATGATAAATATATATCTGTATTAAATAAAAAAGTTTTATACATTTATAACTCATCTGGTCAAGAAGTTGCTAAAAACGATATTAATATATCTTCTCCTATCTTTGCAAACAACAATAAATTTTTAGCTATTGCTGAAAATAACGGAAATACTATCTATATGCTTTCAGGTACTAATATAGTATGGCAAAACACATTAGATGGAACTATTTCAAAAATAAAAGTTAATAAAAATGGTTATGTCTCAGTAATAATAACAGGTACAAGCTACAAATCAATTGTTATTTCTTTTGATGCTAAAGGAAATGAATTATTTAAAACGTATCTATCAAGCAACTTAGCTATTGCAACAGATATATCACATGACAATAAATATTTATCAATTGCCGAAATTGATTATTCTGGCTCTATTGCAAAATGTATGGTTAAAAATATTTCTATTGAAAAAGCAAAATCTGATCCAACAAATTCAGTAGTTTCAACTTATAATATAGAAAATAATAACTTATTACTAAATATAAAATATCAAGATAAAGGAAATTTAATATATATAACATCAAATAGCATACATAAACTTAACGTATCAGACTCTACTGACACAGAAATTTTAAGCTATAACAATGAATATGAATTTTTTGATATTAATTTAAAAAATAATATAGTCTATACATTTAATAAAAATCAAGGATTTACAAGTATTGCTCATGTAGATATTTTAAATACAAATACAAATTCTTTAAATGAATATTCTTTTAAAGGAAGTATTAAATCTTTATTTACAAATGAAGAAAAATTGGCAATAAATACTGGTTCTGAAGTTCATTTTATTGGACTTAATGGATGGCTTATTAAAAAATATGATTCATATTCTGAGATTAATAACGTTATATTAGGTGACAGCATTGCTGGAATAGTTTGTAAAGATAAAATTAAAATTTTAGAAATCTAAGGAGAATATTATGAATTATTTAATAGATATAATTATATTATTTATAATTGCATTAACAACATTTATTGGGTATAAAAAAGGATTAATAAAAGTTGCTTTTAAATTAGTTAGTTTTGTTTTAGCAATAATCATTTCAGTTGTTTTATATAAGCCAATCTCATCTTTTATTATTAATAAAACTACTATTGATGATAATTTAGAAACAACTATCTTACAAAGATTATCATCATCCGATACAACAAAAGACGAAAAGGAAAATATCATTTCTAGTTATTATTCAGATATTAAAAACTATTCTACAAATGCAATGGCTCGTAGCATATCTACAACAATAATAAATATTGGATGCATTCTTGTTGTATTTATTATTTCAAATTTAATATTATTATTATTTAAATTTTCAGGAGATTTAATTGCTAAACTTCCTATAATAAAACAATTTAATAGCGCCGGTGGTTTTTTATATGGTTTAATAAAAGGATTTGTAATAATTTATATATTTTTAGCCATTGTAGCGTTAATAGCTCCTATTGCAGATATTAATAATTTTATAAAAATTATTAACTCATCAATAATTACAAATATAATGTATAATAATAACATAATACTTATTTTATTCACTTAATATTGATAATATATTTAAAATTTGTTATACTAATATCCATATAACGCTTAAACGAAGGAGATAAAATGGAAAAGAAAAGTAAAAATATAGAAAACAAAAAATCAGCCAAAATTTCCGGTAAAAAGAAAAAAATATCATTTTTAAAGATTTTTTTACTATTATTGTTATTATTATTTATTATTGGAATAGGAATATTTATATATAAAATGCAAAAAAATGGTGGTGGCACTGAAGGTTTTGTTGCAACTGTAATGGGACAATCCCAAGAAGATATAAAAAATCTCGAACCAATTTCTGCTTTAATACTAGGAAGTAGTCAAAACTTAACAGATACAATTATGGTTTTTAAATATAATCCTCAAACTCAAAAAGCATATTTGATTTCCATCCCAAGAGATACTTTTATTGAAAATGATAAAAGTGTAGCTAAAGCAAGTGATAAAATAAATTCTCTTTATCAAGGAAAATATCCAGAAAAAACTCTTGCTGCTGTAAATAAAGTTACAGGATTAAAGCTTGAATATTATGTTGTTGTAGATACAGAAGCCTTAAAAGCTTTAGTTGATACAATTGGCGGTGTATATTTCGATGTTCCAATAGACATGAACTATACAGATAAAAAACAAGATTTATATATAGATTTAAAAGCAGGTTATCAACTTCTAGATGGTGATAAGGCAGAACAAGTCGTAAGATTTAGACATAACCAAAACGGTACTTCTTATTCTGCAGAATATGGTGATAACGATATTGGAAGAATGAAAACTCAACGAAACTTTTTAAAGGCTGTAATGAAACAAACCTTAACACCTGGTAATATATTAAATGTTGGAAAATTTATTGATATAGCTGAAAAATATGTAAAAACTAACATACCGATAAATGTTCTTAAACAATATATTGCTCCTGCAGTTAATTTTAATACAGATAACTTAGAAACAGGCACAATTGTTGGTGCTCCTGAAAAGTGTAATAAAGTTTGGTTATATATTGCTAATAAAGTAAGAACGAAAGAATACTTTAATAAAATGAATAGAAAGTTAGCTAATATAGAAGAACTTTCATTAGAGGAACTTTCAAATGTTAAAATAGAATTATTAAACGGTTCAGGAAAAAGTTCAAACTTAACAGACGTAAAAAAATTGCTTAAAGATGCTGGATTTACTATTTCAAAAACAGGTAATACTAATTCTACAAAAAAGACTTCTATAATAAATAAAGCAAACATCTCTGAAGAAATAATAGATTCAATAAAAGCTTTACTAGAAGTTGGCGAAGTTTCTGATTCCACAACAGAATCAACTGTCGATATAACAATTATTTTAGGAAAAGATATTAATAATTAAAAAAATAAAATCAAGTTCAAAATGAACTTGATTTTATTTTAAGCTTTTTCCATGCCTACCATATCTTTTCTTTTTTTTGTAATTTCTATTGCTTTTTCTTAATATATATATTATATATATTATTAACATTATTAATATTATCTTTAATAAATTTCCAAGCACTTTTGATTCTTCAACGTCGCTATCTGCTATTAAATCTGTAGAATATTTTTTTCCGTTATATTCCACCGTAATACTACCAACTGTATTTCCTTTTTGTATTGGTGCTTTACTATTAGTATATTGTATTGATTTATTAATTAAATCATTAATATTAGAGTTTTTTGGTACTAATATACTCAAATCTTCTTTATATAAAACTTTCAATTTATTAGTTTCTTTAGTTGCATTATTAATATTTATATTCTCACACACATCATTTTTAGACACAATTTTCTTTTTCTCATAATTAGCAAAAACATACTCCAACATTTCTTTAGCATCTAAAAATTTCTGTCCTTTTATTTTAGAATCTTCTCCCATAACAATTGCAATTAGTTCAATTCCATCTTTTTCTGCATACTCTACAACACAGTTTTTTGCGTCTCCAGTATATCCTGTTTTTCCACCAACACAATAATCGCAATAATATTTAGTCATATTTTTTCTTTTCATATAATTAGTAGTTGTAAATATTCTTTGAGTTCCATCATATTTATTTGTACTTGGTAATGAAAATTGAGTAGTAGCAACAATTTTTCTTATAATTGATTTTGAATAAGCTTCTTTTGCTATAAGGTATAAATCTTCAGTGGTTGTATAATGTTCTTCTTGTTGTAAACCACTGGGATTTGTAAAATTACTTCCCAAGCAACCTAATTCTTTTGCCTTTGAATTCATCATTGCAGCAAAACTTTCTATACTTCCACCAACATGTTCAGCTAACGCATTAGCAGCATCATTAGCAGATGGCACTAACATTGCATATAACAAATCTTCTACTGTTAATTGCTCTCCAACCTGCAAGTTAGCATTTACATAACCGAGAAGGAACACTATGTACTGCATTTTCACTTACAGTTACAATATCATCCAATTCACAATTATCTACTACTAAAATAGCTGTCATTAATTTAGTAATACTTGCAGGATATATTTTTTCTTTTATTTCTCTTTGATATAGAATTTCCCCATCTTTATTATTTTCTGCAATCAACAAATTAGGTGCACTAATATTTTTAAATAAATCTTCTTGTTCTACCACATTATCATCTGCAAATATTTCTACATTTACTACTAAGTTAAATATAAATAATACTAATATGATTATTTTTAAAAATTTTTTAATTGTCTTCATTTTCTTTTTCCTTAAATAAAATTTCTTTTACTATATATTATATCTTAAAATTTTGCAAGTTAATTTCATTTTAAATTAAATAATAAGGAGTTGTTTATTATGTTAGAAAATTTAAATTTAAAACAAAAAATTATTTTTTTCATTATATTATCAATTATGATAATATTTATAATTTATTATATTTATAGTACTTTAACAAGCACAGATACCAATTTTCTTTTAACTTCAGATGATGCTAATACTATCTATGAAGATAACTTATTAAATTCACCATCTACATCTGACATTATCGTTTATGTATGTGGCTGTGTTAAAGAAACTAAAAACGTAACTTTAAAAAAAGGCAGCAGAATTTCTGATGCAATTGATGCAGCAGGAGGACTTACTGAAAATGCTGATTTAACAAATATTAACTTAGCATATATTCTAGAAGATGGCGAAAAAATTTATATTCCAAAAAAGGGTGAAACGATTACAGATTCAAACAATACAAATTCTAACTCTATTTCTTCTTCAACCTCTATTTCTACAAAAAGCTCAAAAATTAATATAAATAAAGCTACTCAAACAGAATTAGAATTAATATCAGGAATAGGCCCTTCTACCGCATTAAAAATTATTAATTATCGAAAAGAAAATGGAAATTTTAAAAAAATTGAAGACATTAAAAATGTACCTGGTATTGGTGATGCAAAGTTTAATCAAATTAAAGATTATATAACTGTTAAATAATGTTTATTTATGCATATTTTCCATACTTTTACATTTGACTTTTTCTTGTTTTAGTTGTAAAATTACTCTTATATAAATGGGGAAATTTGTTACTTTTTAGGAGGACTTTAAATGAATAAAAAATTACTACATGTAGGTTTAGACGTTGGATCTACAACAGTAAAAATAGTTATAATGAATGACAATTTAGAAACAATATACACAAATTATAGAAGACATTTTTCTGATACCAAAAATACTGTATGTGATGTTTTAGAAGAACTTGCAAATAATTATGCTGATTTTCAATTTACTATTGCTTTAACAGGTTCAGGTGCTATGTCAGCCGCAACATTTTTAGATTTACCATTTATTCAAGAAGTGGTTTCTTGTAAACGTGCTGTTGAAAAATATATCCCACAAACAGATGTTGTAATCGAGCTTGGTGGAGAAGATGCCAAAATAATATATTTTGATAAATCAATTGAACAACGTATGAATGGGACCTGTGCAGGTGGTACAGGTGCATTTTTAGATCAAATGGCTTCATTATTAGATACAGATACAGCTGGGTTAAATGAACTTGCCAAGGGGCATAATACAATATATCCAATAGCTTCAAGATGTGGTGTTTTTGCAAAAACAGACATTCAACCACTAATAAATGAAGGTGCAGCCAAAGAAGATATAGCTGCTTCTATTTTTCAAGCAGTTGTTAACCAAACAATTAGTGGTTTGGCTTGTGGTAGACCTATTAGAGGAAAAATAGCTTTTTTAGGTGGTCCATTAAATTATTTATCAGAATTAAGAAATAGATTTATAGAAACTCTAAATCTAAAAGATGATGAAATAATAATTCCAACAGAAGCACATTTATTAGTAGCAAAAGGTGCTGTTTTAGATTCTATAAATACAAACCCTATTTCTGTTGAAAAATTAAAAAGTAAAATTCAAGTTCTTAGAATTTCAAAAGATACAACAACAGTTCCTTTAAAACCTTTATTTACCACAGATGAAGAATACAAGCAATTTAAAGAAAGACATGACAAAGATAAAGTTCAAAGAAAAGAATTAAAAACGTATGAAGGAGACTGTTTCTTAGGAATAGATGCAGGTTCTACAACAACAAAATTAGTTTTAATAGATAGAGATGGAAACCTTTTATATTCTTTATATGGAAATAATGAGGGAAATCCTTTAAATAGTGTAATATCAATGCTTAAACAGTTGTACTTAGTTTTACCAGAAAAAGCTATTATACGTTATAGTGGTGTAACAGGATATGGAGAAAAATTAATACAAACCGCCTTAAATGTTGACTTAAATGAAATTGAAACAATTGCACACTATACTGCAGCCAAAAAATTTATGCCTAATGTAACAAGTATTGTTGATATTGGCGGTCAAGATATGAAATATATAAAAATGAAAGGCGACGTTATAGATAATATTATGCTAAACGAAGCTTGTTCATCTGGTTGTGGTTCATTTATTGAAACATTTGCTAAAAGTCTAAACCTAACAATTTCAGAGTTTGTTGAAGAAGCTTTAAAATCAAGAAGACCTGTTGATTTAGGTTCAAGATGTACTGTTTTTATGAATTCAAAAATCAAACAAGCTCAAAAAGAAGGATATGAAGTTGGAGACATTTCAGCTGGACTTTCTTATTCTGTTATTAAAAATGCAATTCAAAAGGTTATGAAAGTTAGAGATGTATCTACTCTTGGAGATCATATTGTGGTTCAAGGTGGTACATTTTATAATGATGCTGTTTTAAGAAGTTTTGAATTAATTGTTGGAAAAAATGTTATACGTCCTGATATTTCTGGACTTATGGGTGCGTATGGTGTTGCCTTACTTGCCGAAGAACAATATGAAGCAAACTTAGACATGGAATATCATTCTACAATTTTAAAAACAGAAGAATTAGATAACTTAGATATAAAAGTCACTCATACAAGATGTAATGGATGTGAAAATCATTGCTTACTTACTATAAATAAATTTAGTAATGGTAAAAAACACATATCAGGAAATAGATGTGAAAAAGGTGCTGGTATTATATCAGACAATCAAAACTTACCTAATTTAGTTAAATATAAATATGAAAGATTATTTAATTATAAACCATTAGAAGAAAAAGATGCACCAAGAGGAATAATTGGGATTCCTAGAGTTTTAAATATGTATGAAGATTATCCTTTTTGGTTTACTTTTCTTACAAAATTAGGTTTTAGGGTTATTCTTTCAGAGAAAAGTACACGTAGTACATACGAAAAAGGAATGGAATCAATGCCATCTGAATCCGTTTGCTACCCAGCAAAACTTTCTCATGGACACATTGTAGGCTTAATAAATAGTGGAGTCAAAACAATTTTTTATCCTTGTGTTCCATATTCTAGAAAAGAATTTGAAAAAGCAGATAATAAATATAACTGCCCTATTGTTATATCTTATTCTGAAGTCTTAAAAAATAATGTTGAAGAATTAAAAGAAAAAAATATTAAATTTTTAAATCCATTTTTACCTTTTGAAGCTAAAGCATTAACCAAAAGAATAATGGAATTACCAGAATTTAAAGAATATAATTTCACTAAAAAAGAACTTCTTCTTGCTGCACAAGCTGCTGAAGAAGAATATCAAAAATGCAAAAGTGATATTAGAAAAAAAGGCGAAGAAACTGTAAAATACATAGATGATCATAATTTACGTGGAATTATATTAGCAGGTAGACCTTATCATGTAGACCCAGAAGTAAATCATGGTATAGATACATTAATAACAAGCTTAGGCTTATGTGTATTAACAGAAGATAGTATTTCACACCTTGCAAAGCTTAATAAACAATTAAGAGTAGTAAATCAATGGGTATTTCACTCAAGATTATATGCAGCTGCCGAATTTGCTGGAACACATGACAATTTAGAATTAGTTCAATTAAACTCTTTTGGTTGTGGAGTTGATGCAGTAACAACAGATCAAGTTGAAGAAATACTTTCAAGTTATGAAAAGATGTATACTCTAATCAAAATAGATGAGATAAATAACCTAGGTGCTGTTAGAATTAGAATTAGATCTCTTTTGGCAAGTATGAATAAAAGACTAAATAACAAGAATGAAAAAACAGAAACCTTAGGTAACTATGAAACAAATAAATTACCATTTACAAAAGAAATGAAAAAAGACTATACAATTTTAGTACCACAGATGCTACCAATACATTTTGAATTTATAACTAGAGCTGTAGCTGCAGATGGTTACAAAATAGAATTTCTAAAAGAATGTACACCAAATACTGTTGAAACAGGTTTAAAATATGTAAATAATGATGCTTGTTATCCTTCAATACTAACAACAGGACAATTTATAGAAGCATTACAATCTGGAAAATATGACATAAATAAAACAGCAATAATGATGTCGCAAACAGGTGGTGGTTGCCGTGCAACAAACTATATTGGATTTATTAGAAAAGCATTAAAAGATGCAGGATTCTCAAATGTTCCTGTAATATCATTTAATCTTGTAGGAATGGAAAAAAATCCTGGATTCAAATTAACAATAGGAATGTTAGATAGATGCTTAAAAGCTGTTATATTAGGCGATTTACTACAAAAAATGCTAACTAAAAATAGAGCTTATGAAATTAATAAAGGTGAAACTGAGGAACTATATAATAAATGGATGGAACAAGGTAAGAAACTAGTTGTACATTCATCAAACAAAGAATTTAAAAAAGCAATTTATGAAATTGTAAATGATTTTGAAAAAATAGAACTAAATACAGAAATTAAAAAACCAAAGGTTGGAATTGTAGGAGAAGTTTTAATTAAATATCATCCTTTTGGAAATAATTATGTGGCTGATTTATTAGAAAAAGAAGGTGCAGAAGTTATACTTCCAGATTTTATGGGATTTGTTAAATTTATGATGACACATAAAATTACATTTAATAGTCTCTTAAAGATTGACAAGAAAAAAGCCGATATTTCTAAAATTGCAATAAAATTAATTGATATTCTTGAAAAAGACATGAAAATAGCTTTAGCAAATTCTAAAAAAGGCTATATGCCTCCTTGTGATATATGGCATTTAGAGGATAAAGTACAAGAAGTTCTTTCAATTGGTAACCAAACAGGTGAAGGTTGGTTCTTAACAGCTGAAATGATTGAATATATTGAAAATGATATTCCAAATATTATATGTGTGCAACCTTTTGCTTGTTTACCTAATCACGTTGTTGGAAAAGGTGTAATAAAAACAATTAGAAATATTTATCCAAATGCAAATATTTCTCCTGTTGATTACGATCCAGGTGCAAGTGAAACCAACCAAGCAAATAGAATCAAATTAATGATGACTGTTGCAAAAGATAATTTAATTAATGAAAATAAATTAAATCTTAAAAATAAAGAAAAAAATAATTCTTCAGAAAAAGAATTAATTAATAAATAATTTAAAAATAAAAATTAATATTAAATAAAAAAGAAATAATAATTAAATATTATTTCTTTTTTATTTAAATTATTTAAAAAATATATTAATAATTAAAAATAATTAATAAAAAATCATCAAATATTAATTTTATTGATTAAACCTATTTGATGATTGTGTCGTTAACATAACTTTTAAGTTGCCTATCTTATTATTTCTTTTCTTACTTTTTTGTTCTATACAATTTTCTTTTTTCAAGTTAAAAAAATATCCTTCTCTCCCCTTCTTCTTTTTTATTTTATAGTAGTAAAATTATTGTTTTTTGTTTTTATTAAAATTGTACTTATTATAATTTTATATGAATTCTACTCCCAAAAGTTATCCACATTGTGATTAAAAGTTATTAGGAAATAAAGGGTTATCGTGATTTTATACTCACGATATACTAATTTAAAAGTAAAAATATCCCACAACATTTTTATATGCTTTTTGTCAAACAATTTTTTATCTTAAATCTCATCTATCTGTTATAATTAGTTAAAATCAAATTCACACGCAAACATTACAAGTTATTTCTTTTATAAATACACTCAATGATGTATTTGAAGTAGTAAACATAATTTTAAGCTTTTTAACATCAATATTTTTCATTTTTATTGTTATTCTTTTATTAATTTATATATTGTATATTATTATTTTTTTATTATAATTAATTATATATTTATATCAAATTTATATTAAATCCATAAATAATTTATATTAATATTTATTTTTTACAATATATTTTTTTATTTTAAAAAATATATATTATAAAAAAATATAACTAAAATATTATTTTAATTTTTAAATTGAAAATAATTTTATTATATCAAATAAAAAATATATTATATAAATTTAATTACTAAAAAATAAAAATTATAATATAATATTATAATTTTTATTAACTAACTCTAAATTTTTAAGAGCATTATCTTATAATGTTTTTAGTGGTTTTATGTCTACTTTTGTTTAGAGCCTTTCTTAAGTTTTCTTTATACTTTTCTTTATAAGTAAATTATACTTTTTAATATGAAAAAAACAGCCACACATTATTGTCTTTTTTGCAACTGCACTTTTCTTTCAATTTTAAATTTTATTTTAATTAAATTTAGAAGCATTACCAATATAATCTTTCAAAATATTGTTTAATTTCTTACTAAAAAGTTATCCACATATAGATTATTATAATACGGATTTTAAGCAATTTGTTAATTAAGATCTATAAAAAATATAAGCTTTCTTTTTGTAGTAGCTTTTTAATTATAACATTATTGAACATATATTTCTCTTTATACTAGCATTTAATTTTTAGCATTTTTTATTATTCAAAACATTATATTTATAGATCTTATATAAGTCACATTTACAATTTCTTTCCTTTTATAATATTTAGATTAATTTTAACTCTTATTAGCCTCATGAAATCAAGTAAACATAATTTGTGTAATTTAAGAAACAAAAATCAAGTTAGTTTTTCATTTTTATTCTTTTAATAATTATCCTATTTTTTATTTTTTTATTAATTATTTTTATTAAAATATTCTATTTATAAAAAAGATTATAAATTAATTATATATTTTTTATAAAAAATATAATTAATTTATAATTTTTTAGTAAATAATTATTGTTTTTATTTAATTTTTAATGTATTTTTCCTCTTACTCCTGCAACGGTTTTATTTTTTATAAATTAATTAAAATTATATTTATATTATTTATTTAAATATTTAAATTAAATAACTATTATTTAATTTTATAATAATATATATTTTTAATATTTAGATTATAAATATTGAAAATATATATTTGTTAAAAAAATTTTATATTATAGTTTTACCATTATATAACACTCTCCAATAACATATATATTCTTTAAAGATTAATCTCTCTTTAAAAAAATTTGGTATCACATTTTATTCTATACATTGTTTTATCCCCGAGCATACATCTCTAACTATTTTTACCTCAAAAATAATTCAATTTAGATTTATTTTTGTTGTACTTTTATAATTCACTTCTTACTTATTCTTTAACAATTTTTCTTCATTTTTTATAGTGATTAGCTTACGAAAGTTATCCACAACAATCTATAAATTCCTTGGGCTTCATGCATTTTTTAATCATCTATTATTAAAATCTAAAGAAAGTTTCTGCTTCTTTTAATTTAGAATTGTTGGCTTTCTAAATATAGTCATTATAGCAATTGTTTAATTTCTATTTTTCATTAATATAATATAAACTTTATATTTTATATCAATCAAAAAACATATTATTAGTTATACAATTAAATATCATATTTCTAAATAATGGATCTTAGTTCATAAAAACTTATATTATATATCTAAACCCAAATCAGAAAACTTTTTCATTTTAAATTTTTTTATTATTTAAATTAAATTGTTTTTTATTATTTACTAAATAAAAAATAATTATTAAATTTTCTAAATCATTATTAAAAATATAAATAATTATTTTTTTTAAAAATTATTTTATAAATTAATATAAATAAAAAATAAATTAAATATAAATATTTAATTTATTTTTCTTAATTAAATTTTAAATATAAAAAAATATTTTTTTATTTAAATTTAATAAATATTTTTTTAATTATTTTTAATGTTTTTTTCAATATACTTATTAAGACATTATAACAAATTTAGTGTTATAAATTTAAAGCGTAACATGGTTTTATGTCTACTGTCAAAAATGAATAATTTTAAACTTACAATTTAGATAATGTTTTAGTAACAAAAAATTTTTTTATTTGCTATAATATGGTTTAATATTTTTTGTTATTTAGCCAATTGACGTTTGGCATCTGAAAAGTATCTTTTTAAATTAACCAGTATATAGTATTCTCTTTATTTATAAAACAATTATATGAATTTTTAAGAAAAAGTTATCCACACATAAATTATTTTAATACGGATTTTAGGTATTTCTTTTTCTCTTCTTTCTAACTTTGTTATTTCAAAACCAAATTAAATATCTTTGCTTATATCTATTGTTTTTAGTTTTTCTATTCTTTATTTTAAATTTTTTTATTTTTCCCATACAACTTTTTTGTTTTGAATTCTTATAGTTCATCTCTTCTATTACATTTTTTTGTTTAGTTTAGTATTATAAAACATTTTTTAGTCTTATAAAAGCCAGTATACATAATTCCGTTTTTGTGGTTTTGTATTACTTGGAATAATCTAAAAAATTTTTTGTTATCTCTTTATTATTATTGCTATAATTATTTAATATTTATTTAAATTTATTCGTTATTTTTTAATATTAATTATTTTTTTATTTTGTTTTTTACTATTTAATTGTTTTTTATATTTAATTTTTTTATTTATTTTTTATAATTAATATTTAAATTAATTTATTTATTATTTTATTTTTAATTTTTTTAATTAATTCTCTTATTATTTTTGTTTTTTTATGATATAATTAGTAAGTATTTTATTGAAAGGAGTATATAAATAATGCAAAACATTGATATTATTGGTGCCTGTTCAGATTTAGGTGTTCATGTTGACGGTGCGAAACTAGGTCCAGAAATATTAGAAAAAAATTTAAATCAAAAAAATATTAATAAAATAATTAATATAAAAGCAAATAATATTAAAAAAGAATTAGATAAAAATAATTTAAAAAAGAATTTAAATGAAATTAATATATTTAACCAAAAATTATATACAGAAGTATTAAATTCTTTAAATAATAATAATTTTCCACTTACATTAGGTGGTGACCACAGTATTGCAATAGCATCTGCATTAGCCTCAATAAAGAAATATAATAATCTTGGTATTATTTGGTTCGATGCACATGGAGATTTCCATACATTTGAATCTACCATATCTGGAAATATTCACGGATTACCATTCGCTGCAATTTGTAATTATGAAAAAAAAGATTTGGCTGATTTTCACAATGGCAACTTTTATAATCCCAAAAATGCTGTTTTAGTTGGTGGAAGAGATATAGATAAGCCCGGAGAAATAAATAATTTAAAAAATGCTGGTGTTACTATATTCACTACTGAAGATATTAGAAATTTAGGAATAGACTATGTATATAACAAAGCATTTGAAATTGCGTCAAATGGAACAAATGGGGTTCATGTAAGTTATGATTTAGATGTTATAGATCCGAATATTGCACCAGGTGTATCTATACCTGCTGTTGACGGTATTAATTTAGAAGAAGCTTATTCTTTTGCTGATTATATGATAAAAAATAAAGAAAAAATTAAATCAATAGACCTAGTAGAATTAAATCCATTAAGAGATATAGAAAACAAAACAGAAAAAATTGCAAAAAAAATATTAAATGATTTAATAAAAAACCTTTAGAAAAATCTAAAGGTTTTTATTTTTATTTAATTATTTATTTCTTCTTTTTCATCTAATTCTTCTAAGTATTTTTTTGCATATTCAACATCTGTTTCACATTCCACATATTTTCCCTTAATATATTGTACTGTTTCATTTCCCTTACCAGTAATTAATATAACTGAATTTGGTTTTGCTTCCATAATTGCTTGTCTTATAGCTTGACCTCTATCTACAACTATTTTATATTTTCCATTTTCTTTTTTAATATAAGTTGAAATTTCTTTACAGATCTCTTCAGGATCTTCATTTCTAGGATCTTCCATAGTTAAATAGTTCATATTTGAGTATTTACCTGATAATTCTCCTAAATCTTTTCTTCTATTTTGAGCATGATTTCCAGGACAACCAAATACTGTTACTATTTCTCTTTTAGGATATTCTTTTATTGTTGATTCATATAATTTTTTAAAACTTAATTTATTATGTGCATAATCAACAATTACTATTACATTTCTTTTTCTATCAGAATATACTTCCATCCTTCCACTTGCTCTTGCCTTTTTTAATCCATCATAAATATTTTTATATGGAACACCTAAATCAACAGCAACAGCAATTGCTGCTAAAGCATTCTCTACATTAAATAGTCCTGGCATTGTTAATAATATTTCTTCATCAAAATTGGGAGTTCTTACATTAAATACAGTATTTAACCCTTCTTTTCTAATATTATAAGCATAAATATCTGCATTTTCTGTTGTACCAAAAGTTATTATTTTTTTTGTTTTCTTTGCAGCATTTAAAACTCTATCTAAATCATCAGTATTTAAATTAATAATAGCCACATCTGTTTGATCAAATAATTTAAGTTTAGAAGTAATATATTCTTCATAATTCTTATGTTCAATATTACTAATATGATCTTCTGATATATTTAGAAATATTCCATATTTGTATTGTATTCCGTCTGTTCTATCTGTTTTTAATGCTTGTGAACATACCTCCATAACAAGGTTTTCCATTCCACTATCAACCGCATTTCTTATATGTTGATGTAATTCTAATGCTTCAGGAGTTGTAAGCACTGATTCTTCTCTTGTTATTCCATCATATGTATCAATAGAAGAAATTACTGCTGTATCTTTTTTATTTAAATCTTTCATATATTCATCTAAAATATATTTAATATAATAAGTTGTTGTAGATTTTCCTTTAGTACCTGTAATTCCAATCATATTTATTTCTTTTTCTGGATAATTTGTATAAAAAGCTGAAAGCACAGCTATAGCTTTTCTTATATTAGAAACAATTATAAATGGTTTGCCATCTTCTTTATATGTCACTTCACTTACATATGCTATTGCTCCATTCTCTAATGCTGAATCTAAAAATTCCTTTTTAAAATTAGCTCCTTTACACAAAAATAAAGTATTATTTTTTACAGCTCTAGAATCATATGTAAATATTTCAACTATACTTTCTTTTAAATTGTCAGTTAAATTATCCTCTACATATATTTTTTCTTTTTTTAATATTTCTATATATTCACTTAAATTAAATTTTTTCATATTTTCCTCTTTTATAATTAATTTTATTTTTTTAATAATTAATTTTTATTTAATCATTTATTTTTTATTAATTAATTTTTATTTAATCATTTATTTTTTATTAATTAATTTTTATTTAATTATTTATTTTTTTATTAATTAATTTTTATTTAATTATTTATTTTTTTATTAATTAATTTTTATTTAATTATTTATTTTTTTATTAATTAATTTTTATTTTTTGCTAATTATTAAAATTTATTGTTTAATATCTTATAACCCGCTTAAAATGTATATTTTTTATATTTTTTAATATAATTTCTATCTCTTAAAAACATATATTTTATTCTGCCCAAGCTCATATCTTTTTTATATTTTAATGGATTAATTAATTTTTTATTTTTTATTAAAATATTTATTTCTTTTTTTAATTTTTTATTTTCAATATATTTATTAATTACTTTTTTAGGTACAAAACTTAATACATATTTTTCTTTAATTATTTTAAAAGTCATCTCTTTATTTTGTATTAAATCATTAATTAATGTTTCAACTAAATTATACCCACATGCAGCCATATAATAACCACTTCTTGACTGTCTTGGATTAATTTCTAAAACTTTGTATTTATTATCTCTTTTATCATATTTTATATCAAATTCTGCAAACCCCTGATAACCTATTTTTTCAATAAATTCTTTTAATCTATATACTATTTCTTCTTTATATCCATGTTCATCAAAGCCATTTACTAAAACTGTACAATTTCCTATTCCTGTTGGTGTATGCTCTTGTAATCCTATTTGAGCAAAAGTTGCAAGTTTAGCTTCTTTATCTTTTCCAACATAGAACAGTGAATCAAATAATGCAGAATCATCTCCTGGAATAAATTCTTGAATAATTAATGTGTTGTTATATCCCGCATTTTCTATTTTTTTAATTACTTCTTCTAATTTTTCATCATTATATACTTTATATACTTTATCTAAAACCTCATCTAAATGATGGTATTCTACACCATCACTTGGTTTTATAATTATTGGGTATTCTTTAAAATATTTTTTTACATTTTCAATGTTATCATTTTGATTACACTTATAAAAATAAGTTAATGGCAGATCTAAGCCCATATCTTTATATTTGGTATAAAATTTTTCTTTAATTAATAAATTATTTACTATTTCAATATCAGGATAATTAAATATATAATATTTTTCCAGTATTTTTTTATTTTCAGATATTAATTTTACGTAATTATCATTCGTTCCAATTAATAATATTCTACTATTTTTGTTTTTTTCAGCATAATTTAATAATACTTTTACAAATGTATCATTATCCCATAAATTATCTTCTATTTGAATATTGGTTATTTTACTTACAGATGTAAATGCCATATTTGCTTTTCCTATTAAATCTGCTTTTCTACCAGTCAGTTCATGATAACACCTAGCCATATAATATGCATTTATATCAGTTCCTATAATTAATACTTTAATATTATTATCCATATTATTTTCCTTCTTCTATATCTGAAATTTCATTATTTTTAATATAAACTCTTGGTATTTGTTTTCCCACATTACACATTGTTTCATATATTGATGTGCCATTATGTACTGCAACTTCTTTAATTGGTGTTAAATCTCCAATTAATGTTACTTTATCATTAATTGTAACTTCTTTATCTATTTCTACTGCTGTCATTTCCATACCAACATCGCCAATTATTCTATATCTTTTATTGTTTATTGTTACAAATCTACCTCTACTCTTTCTAAAAATACCATCATCATATCCAACAGCCATAATACCAATTATAGTATCTTTTTTAGCTCTATATATTGCTCCATATCCAACAAATTCACCCTTTTTTACATGTTTTATTTGGATTAATTCTGTAAACATTTTAAAAGCAGGTTTTAATTCAATTTGTAACTCTGTATTTGTTTTACTAACATTAAATCTTTTCTTATTAATACTTCTTTTTATTTGTCTTAATTTATTTTTTATTCCTTTAGTATTATATTTAGGATTTGGATCATACCCATACATTGCAATTCCAAGTCTTATTCCATTAGCAAAATCAAGTTTTGGATGATTTATAAAAGCCGCACTTTTATATAAATGTACAATTGGAATTTCTTTTAAATTAATATCGCTTGTTAAATTTTTAAAGTTTTCAAGCTGAATATCCCAATCTTTATCATTAATTCCAAGAGTTGCAAAATGTGTATATAGCCCTTCTATTTCAATATTATCTTTTTCTTTTAACTTAGAATAAACCTCATTTAATTCATCCTTATATTTAAAACCAAGTCTATTCATTCCAGAATCAATTTTTAAATGAATTTTAAGCTTCTTTTTTATATCTTTTTTTATTAATTCTAATGCATAATTATAATCATGTACAGTTATAGTTATATTATTTTTTATACAAATATCAATATATTCTAACGCAATTGGTTCTAAACTTAAAATTGGTATTTTTTTATTTGTTTTTCTTATTTCAAGAGCTTCTTCTAAAGAAGATACTGCCAAATAATTAACTCCACTTTCTATAAGCTCATTAATCACATATGTTACTCCATGACCATAGCAATTTCCTTTTACAACTCCAAAATAATATTTATAATCATTATAATAATTAATTATATTTTCTACATTATTTTTTAAGTTATCAATATTAATTTCAACATAAGTTTTTCTATACATAATACAGTTCTCCTTTACGGATATTTATATTCCTGCATATTATATCATTCTCTTTTATAAATGTAAATAAAAGCAAAACTAAAAAATACTAAAGTTCTTAAATCCTAGTATTTACGACTTTTCTTTATTGATTAGTTATAAATGCTATGTTATAATGCAAATACAAATGTCGAAATAAAAGGGAAAATTAAAAAAATGAACAATAAAATAATTAGAAAAAACAAATTTTTAATATTGTTACTAGGAATTCTAGGAATATGTTATGCTTTGTTAGATTGGGATTCAAACATATCTGATTTATTTTACTTAAGGTATAATAATAAAATATTAATTTCGATAATTACTGCTGGAATTGGTTTTGCTAGGTTTGTAGCTACTATATTTTGTATCAAGATTAACGGTAGTAAAAACCCTAATAAAGTATTTAATAAATTAATATCTTGTTGTATTGCATTAACATTAGTATCTTGCTTTCTATATCAATATGGATTTGCAGTTATTTTTACAATAATATATTTGCTGTTACAAATATTCTTAGAAATATTATCTGGATATCATTTTCCATATGTTAGTAGTTCATTACCTGACGAACAAGTAATACAAGTGCACTCTAAAAGAGTTGCAGTATTTAAATTACTAAATGCAGCAGGCATAACATTATCTGCATTTATCTGTGCTTCATATTATAATCAAGCTTTTCTAATAATATCCGTAATTTGTACAGTAATTTTTTTAATATCAATACTAATTGTTATTAATATAACGAATATCAATGAAAAACCAACAGTAAAAAAAGTTAGCTTATTAGAAAAATTAAATATTTCTAACTATAGTTCAAATTTTAAAATTTGGACAATTGTTAGAATAATAGGAAAGTTTTCTACATCGTCATTAGTTGTATTGCTGTCGTTAAGGGCAATTGATTCAAATGTTAATATTTCAATATTAAAAACATGTAAATCTATATTATGGATTATAAGCAGTATAGGCTTCTTCTCAGCAGGATTTTTTATAAAAAAGAAATTAATAATAAATGGAGATATAATAATAAAATTATTTATAGTAATTTTATTGCCATTAACATTATATAATAATATTTTTATATTAATCTTAATATTAATGTATGGTATACTAGAACCATTTAATTCAATTTCACATTTAGAGATGTTAAAAAAGGATGAAGATGGTATTGACTTAGCGCAAAAAGATTTAGTTGTCAGTTTATTTAGTTATTTATCAAAATTTTTATCAGGAATTATATTGGTTAATATAAACTTTGCAGTAGCCATATCAATAATATTTGTGTTATTATTAATTAGTGTAATAGTTGAATATTTATTATATAAAAAATATAAACTAAAGGATTAAAAAAATGGAAAATATAAATAGTAATGATTGGAAAAAATTTTTAGCAGTAAATTCACACAAGAAATTTATAAAAATATTTATAGATACTTTTTTAGGAATATATCTATTAAAAATAGACTCGGGAAATGTTACCAATGTGTGCTTATACTATATAGTACATTGCATTTTTAATATGTTGTTTTTTAATTTAATTAACAAATTCAGAAAAGTAACATTATTAAATATCTTAAGGACAGGAATATTTTTCTCATTGATAGAATGTGCAATTTTAATTTTATTAGGCGAAAATATTAGTAAATATATAATACCTTTTGCAATGTTTACTAGTTTTGTTAATGCTCTATATTATTATCCACAACCATTAATTACCAGTGCATTAACTAATAAGGATAATAAAAACAAATATTGTGCATGGGACAGAATTATAAATGATATAATTGGTGTTGTATTTCCAGCAGTGTTTGGTTTTATAATAAGTGCAAAATCTTACACATATGTATTTGTTTTTCTATTTATAGTATCTTTTATAGCTTTTTTATATTCTTTTAGTATAAAAGCTCAAAATATAAATTGTGAAAGAATAAATTTGAGAAAATTATTTAAAAGCTTGAAAGAACATAATAGCTTAAAAGTTATAAAATTAATGAGTATTAGATCATTTTTTAGAGGGCTATCATCATTTGGCGTTCTCTCTACATTAATAACATTGTTAACATTCCTAACATTAAAAACAGAAAGTAGCCTAGGTAATGTAACAGGAATTATTACACTTATTGGAGTGGTTACATTATATTTATTTAGTAATAAAATTTCTAGAGAAAACCAAAGAAAATTGTATATACCAATGGCAGTTGTTCAAATGATGCTTACTGGCATATTAACATTATCAATAATAAAAATACCTGCAGACAGTATGTTTTTGGGTATAAGCACAAATTTAATAATAGTATTATTTTATAATTTATTAAATGGAATTGTTAACCCAATATTTGAAGTAGCAAATGAAACAATATATTATGAGAATATAAATCCTAGTATTATAGATAAAAGTTTAGACTCAAGTTATACATATTATTTTGAGGTTATGATTAATATACCAAGAATAATAGGATATGTAATCTTGTATTTAGTATCATTAATAGGCTTTAATATAACAAATATTTGTATACTAATACTTATCTTATCTTTTATGTATATAGCATTTGCAGTGACATTAAGAAAATTAAATGAAATAAGAGAAGAATAACAAATAAAAAAGACGTAATAAATACGTCTTTTTTTTGGCGGAAGCTGAGGGATTTGAACCCTCGCGGCCCTTGCGAACCCTAACAGTTTAGCAAACTGTCCCCTTCAACCACTTGGGTAAGCCTCCATATTAAAATATTTAATTACTAACTAATAATGAATAGTGAAAAATGAATAATTTAATTATATTTTTATTAATAATCATTCACTATTCACTATTCATCATTAACTAAGATTTGGCGGAGAGGGTGGGATTCGAACCCACGGTAGGCTACAAACCTACGCCAATTTTCAAGACTGGTGCCATAAACCAACTCGACCACCTCTCCATATCAGTGACAACATATATAATAACATAGAATTATATATGTTGTCAAGCTTATTTTTTTGTTTTTTATTAATTGAATACCCTTTACCAATTATGAATTTTTCAATATTGACTATATAAATAATCAATATTTTTATTTAATTAATTCCAATATTCTTGCTAAATCATCATTTGTATTGTATTGAATAATTATTTTTCCACTTCTTTTTCCTGCATCTACCTTTACTTTTGTTCCAAAAAAGCTTTGGAAAGTATCTTCTACATCATTACATATTGCAACATATTGTCTATCTAACTTTTTAGGTTTATTTCTTTGTGTCTTTCTTTCTATATCTCTTACTGTTTTACCACCCTCAATAAGTTTCATAGCTTCTAATAGTTGTTTTTCTCCATCTTCATATGCTAAAAGTGCTCTACAATGTCCTTCTGTAAGTTTTCCCTGTTTAGCCAATTCTAATACTCTTGGATCTAGATTTAATATTCTTAATGTATTTGCAACACCACTTCTACTTTTTCCTAATATATCTGCAACTTCTGATTGTTTAAGATTATGTTCTTCCATTAAAAGTTTTATTCCCATAGCTTTCTCAACTGCATTTAAATCTTCTCTTTGGATATTTTCTATTAAAGCAATCTCTTGATTCTTTTTTTCATCATCTTCTCTTATTATAGCAGGAATAGTTTTTAATCCAGCCTTTTTTGACGCTCTCCATCTTCTTTCTCCTGCAATAATTTGATAATATCCATCTTTTTTAGTTACAATAATAGGTTGGATAAGACCATATCTTTTAATTGATTCTGCAAGTTCATTTAAAGCTTCTTCATCAAATTGTTTTCTTGGTTGATTTCTATTAGGTTCAACTTCTATTATTTTAAGTTCTTTTACAACTTCCCCATCTTGTATTTCTTCTTTTTCATCTATAATTGGTTCAGAGAATAATGCATCTAAACCTTTTCCTAAACCTGATTTTTTAGCCATTTTTAACTTTCTCCTTACTTTTATTATTTCATATGTTTAGCCTTTTGTTCCTCATTATTTTTTATAACTTCTTTTCCAAGTTTGTCATAGCATTTTGCTCCTTTAGAACGTGGATCATAAACTGTTATAGGCATTCCATAGCTTGGTGCTTCACTTAATTTTACATTTCTAGGTATTACTGTTTTATATACTTTATCTCCAAAATACCTCTTAACTTCATCAACTACTTGTTTTGATAAATTTGTCCTTGTGTCAAACATTGTTAATAATGCACCTTCTATCTCTAAGTCTTTATTTAAATGTTTCTTTACTAATTTTACAGTGTTTAATAGTTGTCCCAATCCCTCTAACGCATAATATTCACATTGTACAGGAATTAGTACGCTATTAGATGCAGTAAATGCATTTAATGTAATCAATCCTAAAGAAGGTGGGCAGTCTATTAAAATATAATCATAGTTATCTTTAATAGATTCCAATTTTTCTTTTAATCTCATTTCTCTAGACATCATTGAAACTAATTCTACTTCTGCTCCTGCTAAATTAATAGTAGATGGACAAATATCTAAATTCTTTATATCAGTTTTCAATATCACTTCTTCTATTTGATCTTCTTCTATTAGCAAATTATATGTTGATTTTTCTAAATTTTTTTCAATACCAACACCACTAGTTGCATTACCTTGTGGATCCATATCTATTAGTAATGTTTTTTTATTTCTTTTAGCCAATACAGTGCTCAAATTGATTGCGGTTGTAGTCTTTCCTACTCCACCCTTTTGATTGGCTATTGATATTATTCTTCCCAAGTTTCTTCCTCCTTGCCACATAACAAAGCGATACAATCGTCCTTTTAATAATATAAAATTTTTTCTAATATGTCAATAAATTTTTAATATTTTATTAATAATGTTTTTAATAAATTTTTTATTTCATTTTTCTTATTTTTACCAAGTATTATTACTAATATAAAATGTTCTAAAGAGGCATTTTTTGTGGTGTACCAGGTTTTCTTGGATAAGCTTTTGGCGTTGCTTTAATTTTTTCTATTATAATTATATTTCTTTCCTGATTTAATTCCGGTAAAATAATTTTATCAACCTTAACTATATTACCACCAAGCATTTGTATGGCATTTTTTGCAGTTTTGATTTCTTCTTCTGCATTACTTCCTTTCATACAAATACACTTTCCTCCAATTTTAACAGCCGGAAGCATTAATTCTGCTAAAACATTTAAACTAGCTACAGCTCTTGATGTTGCAATGTCGTACTTTTCTCTATATTCTTTATTTTTAAATGTTTCTTCTGCTCTTCCGTGTAATGTTATAATATTTTTCAAATCAAGTTTTTCTATTATATCATCAAGAACTTTTAACCTTTTATTTAAAGAATCAAATAATACAATTTCATTATTTGTTCTTAGTATCTTTAAAGGTATCCCAGGAAATCCTGCTCCAGTTCCAATATCAATTATTTTTTCATTATCATTACTTATATATTTATCAATTGTAATAGAATCAACAAAATGTTTCACAGCAAAATCAACATCATCTGTTATAGCTGTTAAGTTAATATTTTTATTCCATTCAATCACTAGTTCTTTATATTTATAAAATAAGTCTAACTGGCTATCACTCAACTGTACGTTAACTTTTAAAGCATTTTCATATAACATTTTTTTAAAATCTTTTTCAACCATAATTTTACTCCCAGTATAATTTTAAAATCTTCTTTCTCAGGCAACTCAAAATGTTTCACAGATGTTTCACAAGAAAAATTAATTATTTTTTCTTTTTTGTTGTTCCAAGTATATTAACAAAACTGATATATCTGCTGGTGAAACACCAGAAATTCTTGAGGCTTGTCCAATAGATAAAGGTTTAACTTTATTTAATTTTTGCCTTGCTTCTAAGCTTAAACCTTTTAATTCATCATAATTAATATCTTCTTTTAACTTTTTCTCTTCTAGTTTTTTAAATTTTTCAACTTGATTGTTTTGAAGTTTTATATATCCCTCATATTTAATTTGAATTTCGACTTCTTCAGCTTCTTGCTTTGACAATTTTGGTCTTTCTAAGTCAATTGGCTCTAAAGATTTATAATTTAACTCTGTTCTTTTTATTAATTCTGACAATTTAGTTCCTGTATTTATTGGAGAAGAATTGTATTTCTTTAATATTGTATTTACATCATCTGTTGGTTTAATTGTTTTTTCTTTTAATCTCATTATTTCTTTTTCTATGTTTTCTTTTTTTATTAAAAATTTATCATATCTTTCTTGTGATATTAACCCTACATTATACCCTTTCTCTGTTAATCTTAAGTCTGCATTATCTTGTCTTAATAAAAGCCTGTATTCCGCTCTAGAAGTCATCATCCTGTATGGTTCATTAGTTCCTTTTGTAACCAAATCATCTATTAAAACTCCAATATATGCCTCTGATCTATCTAGTATTAATGGATTATTTCCTTTAATTTTTTGACTTGCATTTATTCCCGCAATTATTCCTTGTGCAGCAGCTTCTTCATACCCAGATGATCCATTTATTTGACCCGCAAAGAACATTCCTTCAACTTCTTTAGATTCAAGCGATAATTTTAATTGTAATGGGTCTATACAATCATATTCAATTGCATATGCAGGTCTTGTAAATTCTGCATTTTCTAGCCCTGCAATGGTTCTATACATTGCAACTTGAACATCTTCAGGTAATGATGAACTCATTCCTTGTATATACATTTCCTCTGTATCTTTTCCTACAGGTTCAACAAACACTTGATGTCTTGGTTTATCACTAAATCTAACAACTTTATCTTCAATTGAAGGACAATATCTTGGTCCTGTTCCAACTATTTCTCCTCCATAAAGTGGCGATCTATATAGGTTTTCTCTAATAATTTGATGTGTTTTCTCATTTGTATATGTTAAGTAGCAAGGCATTTGCTCTTTTTCTACTACCTCATCATCAAAAGAAAACATTTCTATTTCTTTATCACCTTCTTGTTTTTCCATTTTTGAAAAATCAATTGACCTTCTATTTATTCTTGCTGGTGTACCTGTTTTAAATCTAACAAGACTTATGCCTGCATTTCTAAGGCTTTTAGATAATTCATTTGCAGCAGATACTCCATCTGGTCCGCTTTCATAAGAAGTATCTCCTATAAATATTTTTCCCTTCAAATATGTACCTGTTGCTAAAACTACAGCTTTAACATTATATTTTGCCCCTATTTTTGTAGTTACACTTTTTACTTTTCCGTCAATCACTTCTATATCAACTATTTCAGCCTGTTTTACATATAAATTTTCTTGTTTTTCTAATGTGTGTTTCATCTCCATATGATAAAGTTTTCTATCTGCTTGTGCTCTTAATGAATAAACCGCTGGCCCTTTTGAAGTATTAAGCATTCTAATTTGTGTAAAAGTTTTATCTATATTTTTACCCATTTCGCCACCTAAAGCATCTATTTCTCTTACCAAATGTCCTTTTGATGATCCACCAATATGTGGGTTACATGGCATATTTGCAATAGCCTCTAAGCTTATAGAAAACATTAAAGTTTTCATTCCAAGTCTTGCACAAGCAAGCGCTGCTTCACATCCAGCATGTCCTGCTCCTATTACTGCTACATCATATTCTCCTGCTAAATAGCTCATTTATATTACATCTCCTTTTTGTCTTTTTGTTTTTATTTTCCTAAACAAAATTTAGAAAAAATATCATTTATAATATCTTCTGTAACGTTTTCTCCTGTTATAGCATTCAAGCTTTCTATTGCTTCTTTAAGATATATTGCAACAATATCAATAGTCATTCCATTTTTTATAGCTTCTAATGCTTTATAAACACATTCTTTTGATTTTTTTATGGCTTCTTTATGCCTAATATTAGTTATTATAGATGTATTTTCTACTTGTATTTCATTTGTTGAAAACATATCTGTCATTTTATTATATAACTCTTCTATTCCATCATTGTTTTTTATAGATACATTTAAAATATCGTCTGAATACTTTTTAAATTGCTCAATTTTAATTTTATCTTGTTTTAAATCTTTTTTATTTAATAATATAATTGCATTTTTATTTTTTATTTCATTTAAAATCTGATAATCCTCTTCCAAAAGCTCTTTTGTTTTATCAAAAATTGCTATAACTAAGTCTGCTTCGCTTAGGGCTTTCTTACTTTTATCGATTCCTATTTTTTCAATTTCATTATCTGCTTCCCTTATTCCTGCTGTATCAATTATTTTAAATAAAAGCCCATTTATATTAACAAACTCTTCAATAGTATCCCTTGTTGTTCCTTCAATGTCAGTGACTATCGCTCTATCTTCTCTTAAAATTCTATTTAATAATGATGATTTACCAGCATTAGGTCTTCCAACAATAGCAACTTTTATTCCATCTTTTAATATTTTTCCCCTTTCAAAAGAATTTTCTAAATAATTTAATTCATTTTTTATAGAATTTAATTTACTTAAAATTGCTTCATTTGTTTCTTCTTCTATTTCATACTCTGGATAATCTATTGAAACCTCCATATTAGTTAATATATCAAGTATTTTCGTTTTTATATTCTTTACTTCTTGAGATAAACCACCTTCTAATTGATTAACTGCTGCAATCCTTTCTTTTTCACTTTTTGAATTTATAACATCTATAACAGCTTCTGCTTGAAGTAAATCTATTCTTCCATTAATAAATGCTCTTTTGGTAAATTCTCCTGCTTCTGCTAATACTGCCCCGTTTTCTATACAAACTTCTAAAATTTTCTTTAATATAATGTTATTTCCATGAGAATTTATTTCACACATATTTTCTGTTGTATAGCTTCTAGGTGCAACAAAATAAGAAACAAGAACCTCATCAATAATATTGCTGTTTTTATCTACAATATTTCCATATTTTATTGAATATCCTTTTATCTTACTGTCATTTATAGGTTTAAATATTTTGTCTAATATTTTAAAAGATTCTTCTCCAGACATTCTTACAATTCCTATACCACCGTTTCCTGGAGCTGTTGATATTGCTACAATTGTGTTCATTTTTATCCTTCCTTATTACGAAAAAGGTCAAAAGTCTATTATAATTATGTTTAATAATTATAAAATCTGACCTTTGACCTCAAATTTTAATATTCTATTTTTTTAATTCTATAACAACTTTTCTATGAGGTTCTTCTCCCACACTATCTGTTGTTATTTTATTATTGTTTTGTAATCTTGAATGTATTATTTTTCTTTCATATGCTGGCATTGGCTCTAATGTTACTCTTTTTCCTGTTTTTATAACTGTTTTTGAAATTTTATCAGCTAATTCTTCTAATACCTTTTTTCTTTTTTCCTTGTATCCAGAAACATCTAAAATAACTCTAACTTTTTCTTCTATTTCTTTATTTGCAACAGAAGATAATAATGTTTGTAATGCGTTTAAAGTTTCTCCTCTATAACCTATTAAAGAATTTGTGTTATTTCCTGTTATTTCAACTATAATATAATAACCATCAGTTGAAATATTAAACTTTAATTCTTCTTCTGAAAACAACTTCAAAAAGTTATTTAAAAACTCTGTTATATTTTTCTCTGCTTTTTCTATTGCATTTTTAGACATTTCTTTTTTTTCTTTTTTATAACTTAGATTTTCTATTTGTTTTGAATCTGATTCCTTTTTATCTTTTTTTATTAGTTCGACCTTTACAATTCTTGGTTCTAATATACTAAAAAAGCTTCTTTTTTCATCTTTTAATATGTTTATTTCTACATCTTCTTTTTTTAATTTTAACTGTTTCAAACCTTTTTCTATAGCCTCTGTAGTAGTCTTTCCTTCAAAAATAAAATTTTCCTCCATTTATGCTTTTTCCTCCTCTTTTTGTTTTATAATATTTAAAAATACTCTTTCTAATATCATTAAAACATTACTTATTAACCAATATAACGCTAATCCTAATGGTGCTACTAAAGATATTGAAAAAGCCATTATAGGCATCATGTAAGACATTGTTTTATTTGTGCTTTGCATCATATCTTCAGGTCCAGCCTCTTCCCCATTTTCACCGCTCTTTGCAGGTGTCATATTTTTTTGCATATTAAGAGTTAACTTCATTGAAATAATTGAAGAAACCACATATAAAAATGGTATTATAAATGATTTATAATCTTTATAATTTTGATTTGGAACATTGCTTAAATCAAGACCTAAGAAATTCATATTTAAATTTACTGTCTCATCTTCACTTCCAAATTCTTTAATTATTTGAACTTCTGGATAACCAGTTTTTTGTTCTAATCTATTAGTATAATCATTAATTATATTGGTATCTACTTTTCTCATATATGTAAGTGGACTTCTTACCATATAAAATACAGCTAATATTAATACTAATTGTACAATAGAGCTTAAACATCCACTAAATGGGCTCATGTTTTCTCTTTTATATAAGTCCATCATCTCTTTGTTTAATTTTTCTGGATCATTTTTATATTTAAATTGTATTGATTTTAATTCTCCTTGAATTTTTGTTGATTTATCCATTGTTTTTTGTTGTTTTATTGTTAATGGTAATAATATAAGTTTTATTAAAACAGAAAAAACAATTATAGATACACCATAGTTATTAAAAATATTATACAAAAAATTTAATAAATATCCAAAAATATTTGCTATAAATGCGAACATAAAATTCCTCCTTTATTTTAGTGGATCATATCCACCTTTAGAAAAAGGATTACACTTTAAAAATCTTTTTATTCCTAAAAATCCACCTTTTATACATCCATATTTTTCAATAGCTTGTATAAAATATTCTGAACAAGTAGGATAAAACTTACACTTTACCCCCATTTTTTCAAAAAATAAGGATATGTGCTTTTTATAGAATTTAATCATATTAATCATTATTTTTTTCATCTATATTAATACCTATTTTACTAAAAATTGCCACCATATCATTTAAAACATTACTATATGAACAATTTTCTATTGATACATTTTTTTTCCATAAAAAAACAAAAGTATTACCTAAAGTAAGTTTATTTTCTAAGCTATAATATGCTTCTCTAATTATTCTTTTTATTTTATTTCTTTTAACAGCATTACAAAGCTTAGAACTAATTGCAATTCCAATATTGTTATAGTTTTTATTGTTTCTTATATAAAAAAATTCAATATAATTGCCACTATAATACTTTCCTCTTTTTAATATGTATTTAAATTCATAATTTTTTTTTAATTTTAAAGTATTTTTCATTTTTTCTCTCTTTTTACAATTGCAAATAGGACCACTTATACTTAGCGGTCCCGTTGTTTTTTATGCTGTTAATTTTTTTCTACCCTTTGCTCTTCTTGCTTTTAATATGTTTCTTCCTGCTCTTGTTTTCATTCTTTTGAAAAAGCCATGTTCTTTACTGTTTTGTCTCTTTTTTGGTTGAAATGTTCTTTTCATTTTGTTTCCCTCCATTATTTTCTTTTATTAATCCCTTTATAGGTATTATTTTAAATTTAAAAAGCATTTTTAATTATACATTAAATTTAAAAATCTGTCAAGCCTTTATTACAAAGTTTATTAAACATTACGGAAACAATGTTTTTTTTTGCTTATCCACATTTTTTTGATTTTTTTCCACATTTTTATTGACTTTCTTTTATTATTTTTGATATTATATATCACACAAGAAAAATTAAATTCTTAACATACTTATCCACATACAGTGGATAACTTGTTGATAACTAGAAAAGGGGATAAAAATGAATAGAGCAGAATTAGAACTTTTAAATAATGCAAAAGAACTTTTAAAAGATGAAATAAGCAACATTTCTTTCATAACATGGATTAATCCTTTAGAAATAAAAGAAATGACTGATAAAAAAATAGTTCTTCTTGTAACTTCTACATTTCAAAGAGACGTTATTGAAACTAAATATCACGATTTAATTTCAAATACATTTAAATATTTAACAAATAAAGATTATGAAATATCTACTTATTGTACTGAAAGTGATGGTAATTTGGAAACTACATCCATTCCTAGAAACTCTAATTCTGCAAATGGTTTAAATCCTAACTATACTTTTGATACATATGTAGTAGGAAATAATAATAGATTTGCTCAAGCTGCTGCACTTGCTGTTGCTGAATCTCCAGCCACATCATATAATCCATTATTCTTATATGGTGGAGTTGGTTTGGGTAAAACTCACTTGATGCATGCTATTGGAAATCAAATTTTACAAGGTTTTTCAGATAAAAAAGTATTATATGTAACATCTGAAAAATTTACAAATGAATTTATAAACTGTATAAAAGATAATAAAAATGAAGAATTTAGAAATAAATATAGAAATATTGATGTTTTATTAATAGATGATATCCAATTTATAGCAGGTAAAAAACAAGTTCAAGAAGAATTTTTTCATACTTTTAATACATTACATGAAAATGGATGTCAAATCATAATGTCTAGTGATAAGCCACCAAAAGATATAGATAACTTAGAAGATAGATTAAAGTCTAGATTTGAATGGGGCTTAATAGCAGATATTTCAAATGCAGATTATGAAACACGTCTAGCTATTTTAAGAAAAAAAGTACAATTAGAAAATATAATTATAGATGATAATATTTTATCTAATATTGCTATAAAAGTAGATTCAAACATTAGAGAATTAGAAGGAACATTAAATAAAATTGTTGCAAAAGCTTCTTTAACACATAGTCCTATTTCAATAGAACTTGCAGAACAATGTATAAATGAAGTTATTTCTAGAAAAGAAAAAGTTATTTCTGCAGATTACATTCAAGAAGTAGTTGCTAAATATTTTAATATTCCTCAAAAAGATATTAAAAGTTCTAAACGTTCAAATGATATAGCTTATCCAAGACAAATAGCAATGTATTTATGTAGAGATCTAGCCAACATGCCTTTTACAAAAATAGGAGATGAGTTTGGTAAAAGAGATCACACAACAGTAATGCATGCTTGCTCAAAAATTGATGCCGAAATAAAAAATAATAGTAGTACAAAAACTATTGTGGAAAGTGTGAAAAACATTATAACAAAAACAGAATAATTAAGATTTAAATATTTTTAAAAGTTTTTTGAAAATATTGTTTGTTAAAAAATATGTTTGCAAAAATATCTGCTTTTGTTCCTACGGAACAGCTAGATAAGATATACACATTTAATTGTTAATTACATGTTAATTATATGTTAAAAACTTAAATATACACAAAAGAAAAAATTAGTTGTGGATATATATATAACTTATACACTAAGTTATAAACAGCATTTTTGTTAGGGATTTTCATTAATTTAAAGTTTATACACATTATCCACTGTACCTAATACTAATAATACTAAAAATATTATTTATTTATAAAGGAGATGCAAAATATGAAAATTATTTGCGAAAAAGAAAAATTGCTTAAAGCTATTAATTCCGTAGTAAGAGGAGTAGCTACTAAAACAACAATGCCTATACTTGAAGGAATACTTATTCAAACTAATGATAATGAAATAAAATTAACAACTTATGATTTAGAAATAGGAATAGAATATATTATAGAAAGTACAGTAGAAGAACAAGGTAGTACAGTTGTAAATGCAATAATGTTTAGTGAAATAATAAGAAAACTACCAGATACAGAAATATGTATTACTGTTAATGAAAATAATTTATTAGTAATTGAATGTGAAGGTTCTTTATATAAATTAGCTACAATGAATCCAGAGGAATTTCCTGAATTACCTAAAATAAATATTGAAAATTCAGTAGATTTAGATCAAAAAACATTAAAAAGTATGGTTAGAAAAACTATATTTGCAGTAAGTATAGAAGAAAATAGACCAGTTTTTACGGGATGTTTATTTGAAATTGTAAATAATAAAATAAATGTTGTAGCAGTAGATGGCTTTAGATTAGCATGGTCTAGTAACTTTTTAGAAAAGAAAAATAATGATTTTAAAGCAGTTATACCAGGAAAAACATTAAATGAAGTTAATAAGATAATTACAGATTCTTTTGAACCAATAAAAATAGGAGTATCTAAAAATCAAGCTTTGTTCCAAATGGAAAATTGTAAAATTGTTACAAGATTATTAGATGGTGAATTTTTAAATTATTCAAGCGTAATACCAAAAAATTGGGAAACAAGAATAAGAGTAAATAAAAGAGATTTACAAGAATGTTTTGAAAGAGTAAGTTTAATTTCAGCATCTTCAGTAGAGAAAGAAAAGAAATATCCTGTAAAAGTAAAAATAGAAGTTGGAAAAATAACTATTTCATGTACAAACCAAACAGGTGATGCTAAAGAAGAATTATATTTAGAAACTCAAGGAAAAGAATTAGAAGTTGGATTTAATCCAAAATATTTCTTAGATGCATTAAAAGTAATTGATGATGAAGAAATATTTGTTGATTTTGGTACAAGTGTATCTCCATCTGTAATAAGACCAATTGAAAATGAGGATTATACATACATGATTTTACCAATAAGAATGAAGGATTAATATGTATATAAAAAAAATTAAACTTAAAAACTTTAGAAATTACAAAGAACAAGAAGTTGATTTAAATAATGGAATTAATTTGTTTTTTGGAAATAATGCACAAGGAAAAACAAACATAATTGAAAGTATTTTTTTGTGTAGTATAGGAAAATCTTTTAGAGCAAAAAAAGATAAAGAATTAATTAATTTTGAAGAAAATAATTTAGTTTTAGAAATTAATTATGAAAAAAAAGATAGAGAAGGCAAGATTAAATATTTAATTGGAGATAATAAAAAAGAAATATATATAAATGATATTAAAATAAAAAAACTAAGTGAACTTTTAGGAAATATAAATATAGTTTTATTTTCTCCAGAAGATATAAATATAGTAAAAGATGGACCAGATAAAAGAAGAAAATTTTTGAATTTATTAATAAGCCAATTAAGACCTAAATATATTTATGTTTATAATTTATATTTAAAAACATTAGAACAAAGAAATATTTATTTAAAAAATATTACAATAGAAAATAAAAATAATGAATTATTAAATATATATGATGAAAAATTAGCTGAATATGCAGAAATAATTAATAAATATAGAGACGAATTTATTAATAAATTAAAAGAAAAAATAAATGATATTCATAAAAATGTGACAGATGATAAAGAAATATTAAAAATTAAATATATATCAGATTGTTTTGAAAAAGAAAAATTTTTAATTAATTTAAAAAATAATAGAGATAAAGATATTGAAAGAGGATATACAAGTATTGGAATACATAGAGATGATATATATTTTTTTATAAATGGAAAAAAAGTAGATGTTTTTGGTTCTCAAGGACAACAAAGAACAACAATATTAACACTAAAACTTGCAGAACTTGAAGTAATAAAAGATGAAATTGGAGAAAATCCAATATTATTATTAGATGATTTCATGTCAGAATTAGATAATAACAGAAAAGTAAATTTTCTTAAAAATATAAAAAACACTCAAATTATAATAACTTGCACAGATGATATTAATATTGAAAATGTAAAAATAAATAAGTTTAAGGTTGAAGAAGGACAAGTTTTTAAAAATAACACTTGATTTTTAAGTGAATTTAAATATATAATAAAAGCGAAATAACTTAGGGAGGAAAAAGCATGGAGAAATATGAACATAAATATGGAGCAGACCAAATACAAGTTTTAGAAGGATTAGAAGCAGTAAGAAAAAGACCAGGAATGTATATAGGAAGTGTTTCTGTAAGAGGATTACATCATTTAGTATATGAAATTGTTGATAACTGTGTTGATGAAGCTTTAGCTGGATATTGTAAAAATATTCATGTAATAATTGAACCAGGAAATATAATTTCTGTAGAAGATGACGGTAGAGGAATTCCTGTTGAAAAACATAAGAAAACAGGAATATCAGCAGCAGAAACTGTTTATACTGTATTGCATGCTGGAGGAAAATTTGGTGGAGATAGTGGATATAAAGTATCTGGTGGTCTTCATGGTGTTGGTGCTTCAGTTGTAAATGCCTTATCACAATGGACAGAAGTTACAATTCAAAGAGATGGTGGAATATTCCAAATGTCTTTTGAAAGAGGAAAAACAGTTAAACCATTAACAAAAATTGGTGATTCTAAAAAAACTGGAACAAAAGTTAGATTTTTAGCTGATGATACAATTTTTGAAACACTTGAATATGAATATGAAGTGTTAGAAAAAAGATTTAGAGAAATGGCTTTCTTAACAAAAGGATTAAGAATAAAAGTTGAGGATTTAAGAGGAGAAACACCTAAAAAAGCAGATTTTTGTTTTGAAGGAGGATTAAAATCTTTTGTTGAATATTTAAATAAAAACAAAGAAACTTTACATCCACAACCAATATACATAGAAAAAACAACAGGAGATGTTCCTGTAGAAATTGCAATTCAATATACATCTGCATATAATGAAAATATTTATAGTTTTGTTAACAATATTAATACTATTGAGGGTGGAACACATTTAGAAGGTTTTAAAAGAGCATTAACAAAAGTATTTAATGATTATGCAAGAAATCATAATATTCTAAAAGAAAAAGATTCAAATTTACAAGGTGAAGATATAAGAGAAGGAATTACAGCTGTAATTTCTGTAAAAGTAAAAGAACCTCAATTTGAAGGACAAACTAAAACAAAGCTAGGAAATAGTAATGTTACGGGTATTGTTCAAGCAATGGTAAATGATGCTTTATCAACATTTTTAGAAGAAAATCCATCAGTTGCAAAAGCTGTATTAGAAAAATGTATAAGTGCATCAAGAGCTAGAGAAGCAGCAAGAAAAGCTAGAGAATTAGTAAGAAGAAAAACAGCTCTAGAAAGTTCAACTTTACCAGGAAAACTTGCAGATTGTTCTAGTAAAAATGCAGAAGAATGTGAAATATATATAGTCGAAGGAGATTCTGCTGGAGGTAGTGCAAAACAAGGAAGAGATAGAAAATTTCAAGCAATTCTTCCATTATGGGGAAAAATGCTTAATGTTGAAAAATCAAGAGCAGATAAAATATATAACAATGACAAATTACAACCTGTTATATTAGCTGTAGGAGCAGGAATTGGAGCAGATTTTGATATTACAAAAATAAGATATGGAAAAGTAATTATAATGGCAGATGCCGATGTTGATGGAGCACATATTAGAACATTATTACTAACATTTTTCTTTAGATATATGAGACCATTAATAGAAAATGGAAATGTATTTTTAGCACAACCACCATTATATAAATTATCTAAAAAAGGTATGACAGATGTATATTGTTATACAGATGATGATTTAACAAAGGCATATAAAGATTTAGAAGAAAAGGGAATAGCAAGAGATCAATTAGCACTTCAAAGATATAAAGGTTTAGGAGAAATGAACCCTGAACAATTATGGGATACAACAATGGATCCATCAAAGAGAATACTTGTAAAAGTAACAATGGAAGATGCAATGAAAGCAGATGAAATATTCACTCTTTTAATGGGAGATGAAGTTAATCCAAGAAGAAAATTTATTGAAGAAAATGCTAAATATGTTAAAAATCTTGATATATAATAAATAATTATAAAATAAGTAATAGCGAAGGAGCAATCCTTCGCTATTACTTATCTATAAAGCTAATATTAATCGCAGTTAAAACTAATGCACACAATTACACACCTGATAAACATTACTGTTTAAGCAAGCATTCCACCATACACATTAATCAATCACTCGAATGTAAAAACACCAATAAAAACAAAAGTCTTCCCAAAGGGAATAAAAATTACCTTTATGTGATATAAATACACTCTTAACTTGAATATGCAATATATAATTTAACCAATTAAAATCAGCTTACATACACATTACATACTCGTACGTCCAACATATACATACCTAAAAACAAAGCACATATACATTTTAGTCCGAAAGATAAAAAGCCATACAACCCTAAAATCCTTCTTGGTTTAACTAATATTAACCTTATATTAATATTATAAACAAATAAAAAATATATATACAAAAAAATTAAAAAATAATTGTCGAAAAATGAAATAAAAAAATAATTGACTTTTTAAATAAATAATATATAATAACTATAATTAAATCTCAAAATAACAAATTAAAATTTAATTCAAAAAAATTTAAATCTTTATTTTTTCAAGGAGCAAAAATGTTTAAATCAAATATTTATAGTATTCAAAATTGGTTTCCAGTCCAAGAGCTTTTTTGTGATGGAATAATTAAATTAAAAAATAATAATTTAATTAAAATAATAAAAATTAATCCAATTAATTATGAATTAAAATCAGAATTTGAAAAACAAGCAATATTAAATAGTTATAAGACTTTTTTAAAAAATTGCAATTTTGATATTCAAATAATAATTCAAAGTGATAAAGAAGATATTTCAAAAAATATTGAAATAATTAAAAATAGAGAAAAAATAGAAAAAGGTTTAAATAATAATTTTATTGTAAACATTTCTAAGAAATATATTAATTATATAAAAAATCAAAACAAAGAAAAATTGTCATCATCTAAAAAATTTTATATTCTAATTAAATCAAAAAATTCCCAAGATAATAGTGAATTAAAAGAAAAATATTTAAAAATAAAAGAAGCATTATCAAGATGCGGTAATTCTGTTTGTGAAATAAAGACAAAAGAAGAATTAGAAAGTATATTTAAAAAATATTTAAAATAAATACAGGAGAATATTATAAAAAATGAATTTAAAAAAAATAATATTTAAAGAAAATAAAAATAATGAATATTTTGAAGTTATAGAAGGAGCAATAAATAAAAAAGACGAATTATTATCAACATATATTAATTTAAAAAACCCAAAATATTTGGAAATAGATAATAAATATTATTCTGGAATAATTATTTATAATTATAATAAAGAATATGAAGAAATAATTTTAAAAAATTTAATTAATTCAAATTTAAATATTAATATTTCTATTTTTTATGAAAAACAAAATAGTAATAAAATAATAAAAGAATTAACTTATTTAATAGGAAATAATAATGTTGAATTATTAGAAAATAAAAATAATAGCTCACAAATTGATTTAGTAGCATTTTCAAACAGTGATGCGAAATATATAAGAAAACAAATTCAATTAGAAAATGAAGAATTATATTTTTTATATATTTATATTACGCTTTATGATTATAATTTAGAAAACTTAAAAAATAATTTAAATAAGCTAGAAAATATTTTATTATCAAGTGGACTAAATTATAAAAAAGCATATTTTAGGCAAGAACAAAATTTTTTATCTTGTTTGCCTATTTTTGAAAATAATATTGATGTTAAAAGTGTTGCCAAAAGAAATGTTTTAACCTCTGGAATTATTTCAACATATCCATTTATTTCATCATCTATATTTGATGAAGAAGGAATATATATAGGAAATAATATAGAAAATAATTCTTTAATATTTGTAGACAGATATAATAATGAAAAATATAAAAATGCTAATATTTGTGTTTTTGGGACAAGTGGAGCTGGAAAATCTTTTTTTACAAAAACATTAATATTAAGAAGCAGATTATTTGGAATTGAACAATATATAATAGATCCAGAAAGAGAATATATAAATATTTGTAAAAAATTAAATGGAACATTATTAAAGATTGGACCCACAGCAGATACATATATTAATGTTTTAGATATAAGAGAAGAAAGTATAGAAGAAGATAGTAAAGGTTATTTATCAACAAAAATAAATAAATTAATTGGATTTTTTAATTTGATTTTTGGAAATTTAACAGAAGAAGAAAAATCAATTTTAGAAGAAAAAATAATTGAGTGTTATAAATTAAAAAATATTACATTTGAAGATAAAAGTTTATTTAAAATAAAAAACAATAAAAAAATATTTAAACAATCAGTAGATATGCCAATATTAGAAGATTTATATAAATTATTTGAAAAAGATAATAGATGTCAAATATTTAAAATAAAATTAATGCCTTTTGTGAAAGGATCATTAAAATTTTTTAATCATATAACAAATGTTAATTTAAATAATAATTTAATTGTTGCAGACATTTATGAATTAGGTGAAGAAAATTTAAAATATGGATTATTTATTTTTACAGAATTGTTTTGGGATAAGATAAAAAAAGATAGAAAAACAAAAAAAGCAATTTATTTAGATGAAATTTGGAGATTAATAGGAGTAACATCGAATAAGGAAGTTGCAAGTTTTATATATAAAATATTTAAAACAATTAGAAAATATGGTGGTAGTAGTGTTGCAATTACGCAAGATGTTTCAGATTTATTTAGTTTAGAAAATGGTACTTATGGAAAAAGTATAATAAATAATTCAGAAATTAAATTATTTTTTGCTTTGGAAGAGGAAAATATAAAAACTCTTTCTGAGCTTAGTAATTTAACAGAAAAAGAAAAAATAAAAATTAAATCATTAAAAAAAGGTGAATGTTTAATGTTTGTTGGAGAAAATCATATTTTAGCAAAAGTAGAAACTGATGACTTTGAAAAAGAAATTATATTAGAGGAAAAAAATGATAAGTATAATTACAGCGATAAATGATAAAAAAATATATAGCGAATTAGAAAATAATAAACATATAAAAATTATTTCAAAAGATATTCAATACAAAGAAGGAATATTAGAAATGTTAGAAGAAAACAAAAATATTAATTTTATTATTTTAAAAGAAGATTTGCCAGGGCAAATAAAAAATATAGAATTAATTAATAAAATAAAAAAAATAAATTCAAAAATAAAATTAATATTTATTTTAAATAAAAAAGAAGATATAAAAGAAAATTATTTTAAAAAAAATAATATAAATTATGTTTATTGTTCAGAAATAAATATTAAAAAAATATTAGAAATAATAAATATTGAAAACAAAATAATTTCAATATTAGGTAGTTGTGGAAGTGGAAAAACAATTAATTTATTATTAATGGCAGAATTATTATCTAAAAATAAAAGAATATTAATATTTGAAGAAAATAAATCAGTAATTAATTTATTAAAAAGTAGAAAAACAAATGAAGAAATAATAGAGATAAAAAACAATATATTTTTACTAAATATTAATTTATTAAAAAAAGAAAAAGTTTTGACCAATAAAATAGATTATAAATTAATTATTGATAAAATTAATTTAATAAAAAATAATTATGATTATATATTTATAGAGATTTCAAATTTATATAAATATAAATTATATGAAAAAATAATTAATAAAAATATTTATATTTTAAATAGTAATTTAATGGAAATAAATAAAAATAAAAAAACAATTAATTATTTAATAAATAAAAATAATAAACTTAATTTAATATTAAATAATTATAATTCAAATTCAATATGTGAAGAAATATTAAAAAATATTTTTAAAAACAAAATTAAAATATTGGAAAAGTTAAAATATAATAAAAATTATAATTTAATAATAAATAATAAATTTAATATTAATTATTTGGATATTAGTACAAAAAATAAAATATTAAAAATAATAAATAATATTTAATTTAAGGAGAAAAATGGATATAGAATTAGAAGAAAAACAAGAAAAAAATAAAAATATTGAAAACACAGTAAAAGTAGAAAACTTAATTGAAAATGAAGTAACAGTAGAAAATCAAAATAAATTTTTACAAACAACTTTGGGTAAAACAATAAATACAGCAATAGATATTGGCTTAAGAGGAATAATGCCAAATGTAATAGAAGATCAGGTAATAAATATAAAAAACATATTATTAAATTGCGGTCTGAAAGAAGGAATAAATAGTGCAATAAAATCAGCAATAGATTTAGGTAAAAGTGCACTTGGAATTGTAACAGGAAAATTTGAAAATTTATCACAAGTACATACAGCAGTAAAAAAAGGCGGAATAATAGATGAAATATCAAAAGTTTTAGATAATGTTGTGAATTCAGCATCAAAAAATAAATTAATAGGAAAAGGGACGGCTAGATTTATAAAAAAAGGCAAAAATGCAATTTTAGATACAGTATCTGCTAATATAGAAGAAAAGTTTTTAGAAGACGTAAATTCGTTAGAAAAAGTAAGCAAATATATATCAAATTGGAAGAAATGCTATACTATAAAAGATGTTGAAGGAATGCAGAGAGAATATAACAAATTAAAAAAACAATTAAATACAGTAATTGCACTTGAAGGTACAATTTCAGAAGCAAAAAAAATAGAAAATCTGCATAATTTAATAAAAAACAAAGGAATAAATTATGAATTGTCTGAAGAAGAAAAAAAGCTAATAGAAATATTAAAATAAAAAAATATAATATAAAAATTATATTTTTTACCAACAGCATATAAATTATTTTAAATTGATTATATCAAAAAGTTGTTAAAAAACAAAAAACAAATATTATCATCAGATATTAAAAAGAATATATGTTTAAATAATAAAAGAGTTCTAAAAATAAAAGTAATATTTATAAATAAAATCTTTTTAATTTTTTGGTATATTATATTGCAAAAAATTATTAAAATAGATATAATGAAATAGAATTTTTAACAAACAAGGGGAAGAAAAAATGGAAGAATTAGATTTAAAAGAAGTGCTTTTAATGCTTTGGAATAAGAAGTTAGAAATATTACTTATAATATTAATATTTTTAGTTGTTGGGATTATTTATTCATATTTTTATATAACACCTCAATATAAAGCTTCTACAAACTTGGTTTTAGTTCAAAGTTCAGCTTCATCTTCTAAGAATAGTGATAGTGCAATTACAACAACAGATATAACTATGAACTCAAAGCTTATTTCTACATATAGCGAACTTATAAAAAGAAATGTTGTTTTGGGACAAGTTTCAAGTAATTTAAATTTATCTGAAGAAGAAATAAATAAATTAAAAGATGAAATAACAGTAAAATCTGTACAAGATACAGAAATTATTGAAATAACAGTAAAGGATGTAGATCCTAATTTTGCAGCAAAAGTTGCAAATGAAATTGCTAAAGTTTTTAGTGAAAAAATAGTTGAAATATACAATATAAGTAACGTATATATATTAGATAAGGCAGAGCCAGAATCAGAACCTTGTAACATAAACCATATAAAAGATGTTTTTGTTTTTTTTGCTGTAGGATTAGTGGTTTCAGCAGGAGTTGTTTTATTAGCAAACATGTTGGACACAACAATAAAAAAAGAAGAAGATATAGAAAAAATATCAAAATTAATGATATTAAGCTCAATACCAAATTATGAAAATGAAATGAAAATAAAAAAAGGAGCTAGAAGATAATGAAAAAAGAATTATTAATTCAAAAAAATCCAAAATCTCCAATTGCAGAAACGTTTAGAACATTAAGAACAAATTTACAGTTTATGAATGCTAAAAATGGTTTGCAAACAATTTTAATAACTTCTACTGTCCCAGGAGAAGGAAAAACCTGGGTTTCATCAAATTTAGCAGTGACATTTGCTTTAACTGGAAAAAAAGTATTGTTAATAGATGCAGATATGAGAAAAGGAAGAATTGCCAAAGTATTTCAAGCAAGACCTACTCCTGGTTTATCTAATTTTTTATCAGGAATTAATGCAAATGATAATATTGAAACAAGAAGTGGTGTGTTAAATTTTGTTCAAACTACAGGAGTTGATAACTTATATGTTATGACATCAGGAAACATACCACCTAATCCAGCTGAATTATTAGAAACAGATGTTACAGTAAACATGATAGAAGAATTAAAAGAAAAGTTTGACATAGTAATATTTGACGGAACACCAAGTATGTTAGTAACAGATGCAACAATTTTATCTAGGTTAGTTGATACAACCGTTATTGTTTCTGCATATAATCTTACCAAAAAAGAAGACTTAGTTAAGGTTAAAAGAAACATAGAAAATGTTGGAGGAAAAATTGCAGGAGTAGTGTTTAATAAAGTTCCAGGTAAATCAAAAGCATATAGATATGGTTACTATTATGGGCATCCAGAAAAGTAGGAGAATAAGCATATGATAGATATACATTCACATATAATTCCAAATGTTGATGATGGAGCTCGCTCTTTTGAAGAAAGTATTAGTATTTTAAATGAAGCAAAAGAGGCGGGGTTTTCTGATGTAATCTTAACATCTCATTTTATACTAGATTATAACGAAACAAAAGCAGATGAATTAATTAAAAATAAGGAAACACTACAAGAGAAAAACAATGGTGTTAAATTACATTCTGGTATGGAAGTATATATAGACGAAAAAATAGAGGATTTATTTAAAAATAATAAATTACTAACGCTTGCTGAAAGTAGATATTTATTAATGGAATTACCATTGTCAAATTCAGTAAATTATTTGGATTATATAATATATGTTTTGCAAAGTAATAATATAGTTCCCATAATTGCACATCCAGAAAGATATTTGGCTGTTCAAGAAGATTATAAAATAGTTGAAGAATATATTGAAAAGGGATGTTTAATTCAATCTAACTATGCAAGCATATTAGGATATTATGGAAAAGATGCCCAAAAGACAGTAAAAAAACTTTTAAAAAACAACCTAATAAATTTTCTTGGGAGTGATTGCCATAGAAAAAATAGCATATATAAAATTATACCAAAAGCAATTAAAAAAATAACTAAAATAATAGGAAAAGATGAGTTTTACAAAATTAGTACTTTAAATCCACAAAAGATTTTAAATAATGAAGAAATATAAATAAAAGGTGATTATAAATGAAGGTAAAAAGGATAATTTGTTTGTTAATTTTAATAATTGAAATTTTTACGGTTAATGTATATGCAACAAATATTTCTGCAATAGAAAAAAATATAAACCAAAATAACACATCTCAAAATAAAACAACAAAAAATAATAATGTAAGCAAAGTTACCAAAAAATCTGACAATGCAGATTTAAAAACATTACAAATAAGCAATGGAAAATTATCACCAAATTTTGATAAAAATATTACAGAGTATTATACCGATGTTGACTTGAGCGTTAATAAGATAACGACCAAAGTTACTCTTGAAGATAATAAAGCCACAGTTAAAGTTAAAGGAAATAAAGATTTAAAAGAAGGCGAGAACAAAATAGAGCTTACAGTAACGGCTGAAAGTGGAAAAAAGAAAACCTACTATATATATGTTAATAAAAAAAGCGAAGAAGAGAGTTCTATAAAATCAGAAAATATAACAGAAACAAAAAATGAAACTGCTAAAGATAACGATTTTAAACAAACAAACAATATAATTTTAAAAAAAATAGAGGTAAAAAAAGAAGATAAAAAACCAGCAATTTTCTCTATTAGTGTACTTGTAATTTTTATACTAATATTGATTGTTTTAATAATTAAAAAAAATAAAAAATAATACAAGAAAAATATAACTAAAAAAACCTTAACATATAGAAAAAATAAGGTTTTTTTAGTTTTTTTGTCTCTTTTTTCTTGCATATTTTAGCAAGGTTTAGTATAATAAATCCGTAAGATAATAGGCATTTTTAATGTCAAGGAAAAGAGGTTATTAGATGGACAGAGAAGGAGAAAAAATTATCGAAAGAGACATCGAAAAAGAAATGAGAACAGCGTATATTGATTACGCAATGAGTGTTATTGTTTCTCGTGCACTACCAGATGTAAGAGATGGATTAAAGCCTGTTCACAGAAGAATTTTATATGCTATGCATGAAGATGGAATTACTTCTGATAAGCCATATAGGAAATGTGCTAATACAGTTGGTTCCGTTCTTGGTAGATATCATCCACATGGTGATGCAGCTGTTTATGATGCAATGGTAAGAATGGCACAAGATTTCTCAATGAGATATATGTTAATTGATGGACATGGAAACTTTGGTTCAATAGATGGCGATGGAGCTGCTGCTATGAGGTATACAGAAGCAAGAATGGCTAAGATTTCAAATTACATGCTTGCTGATATTGAAAAAAATACAGTTGATTTTATGCCTAACTATGATGATAGATTACAAGAACCAACAGTTTTACCAGCTCAAATACCAGCATTATTAATAAATGGATCTTCAGGAATCGCTGTTGGTATGGCTACAAATATTCCACCACATAATTTAACTGAAGTTATTGATGGAATAATAAAGATAATAGATGAAGATGAAGTTACAGACGAAGATTTAATGCAAGTTGTTAAAGGACCAGATTTTCCAACAGGTGCTTTAATTTTAGGAAGAGAAGGAATTAAAGAAGCATATACAACAGGTAGAGGAAAAATAACTTTAAGAGCTGAAACAGAAATTGAAGAAATGAGTGGAAACAGACAAAGGATAGTTGTTTCTTCATTACCATATCAAGTTAATAAAGCAAAATTAATTGCTAATATTTCAGATTTAGTAAAAGATAAAAAAATTGAGGGAATTTCTGATGTAAGAGATGAATCAGATAGAATAGATAGAGTTAGAGTAGTAATTGAATTAAAAAGAGATGCAAATGCACAAGTTGTATTAAATCAATTATTTAAACATACTCAAATGCAAGACACATTTGGAATAATAATGCTTGCATTAGTGAATGGAGAACCAAAAGTATTAACACTTAGACAATGTATGGATTGTTATATCGACCATAGAAAAGAAGTTGTTTTAAGAAGAACAAAATTTGATTTAGATAAAGCAGAAGCAAGAGCTCATATTTTAGAAGGATTAAAAATTGCATTAGATAATATAGATGAAGTTATTGAAATAATAAGAAATTCATATGATGATGCTAAAGAAAGATTAATGGCAAGATTCGGTTTATCTGATATTCAAGCTCAATCAATTCTAGATATGAGATTAAAAACATTATCAGGATTGCAAAGAGAAAAAATAGATAATGAATATGAAGAATTAATGAAATTAATTGCTTACTTAAAAGATGTTCTTGGAAGTGAAAAATTAGTTTTTGATATAATCAAAAAAGAATTAATAGAAGTTAAAGAAAAATTTGGAGATGCAAGAAAAACTAAAATAGTTGCAGCAGAAGGTGAATTTGAACTTGAAGACTTAATTAAGGAAGAGCAAACTGTTATAACATTAACTCATTTTGGATACATAAAGAGAATGCCAATAGATACATATAAGAGCCAAAGAAGAGGTGGAAAAGGAATAACAGGAACAGCAACAAGAGAAGAAGATTTTGTAAAACAAATATTTACAGCTTCAACTCATGATACATTATTATTCTTTACAAACAAAGGAAAAGTTTACAGATTAAAAGGTTATGAAATACCAGAGGCAGGTAGAACTGCTAAAGGAACAGCAATAGTTAACTTATTAAGCCTAGAAAGAGGAGAAAAAATTTCTGCAGTTATTACAATTTCAAATTTTGCAGAAGGAAAATACTTATTAATGGCAACAAAATCTGGTATGATTAAGAAAACAGCGTTATCTGAATATAATTCTGTTAGAAAATCTGGACTTCAAGCTATAACATTAAAAAATGAAGATGAATTAATTGATGTTAGAATGACTGATGGAGAAGATAATGTAGTATTAGTTACTAGAGAAGGTTTATGTATAACATTCGCTGAAAAGGATGTTAGACCAATAGGTAGAACTGGACAAGGCGTTATAGGAATGAAACTAAACGAAGGTGACGAAGTAATTGGAATGGAACCTATAATAGCTGGAAGTAAAGCAACACTTCTTGCAATAACAGAAAATGGATTTGGAAAAAGAACAGAACTTGATGAATATAGAGTTCAAACAAGAGGTGGAAAAGGAGTTATTACTTATAAAATAACACCTAAAACAGGAAAACTTGTTGGAATAAGAATCGCAACAGATGATGAAGATGCAATGTTAATAACTAACAATGGTACAATAATTAGAATAAAAGTTAAAGATATAAGCATACTAGGAAGATCAACACAAGGAGTTACTTTAATGAGAACAAGTGAAGATTGTAAAGTTGTAAGTATTGAAACATTAATACCTGAAAATGAAGAATAACAATAACAATAAAAATAAAAAACTCAGCATATAAATTATGCTGAGTTTTTTATTTTAAATTAACAAGTCTTTTTATATCTTAAATCATCACCGAAAAATCTACAAATATTATAATAACCTACTAATCTTGAAAAAATTCTTTCATCATAAGTTTTAAATAAATTATTTAAACTTAAGTTTGTTGAAATTATTGTTTTGGTTATATGATTATTTTGGTTTAAAAGTCTAGTATTTAAAATATTAAATAATTCTGAAAATTTCATATTATTTAAACTTTCTGTCCCTAAATCATCTATTATTAGTAAATCTACATTTAATAAATCATTATAATTAAAATTGTTATTTTTTCCGAATCTATAATCTATTATTGTGTCTAACATTACTGGTGCTGTTTGGTACAATACGGTTTTTCCTTGTTTTAATAATTCATTTGCAATACAATTAGTTAAAAATGTTTTTCCAAGTCCAGTATTTCCTGTAAATAATAAATTTTTTTCTTCAAAACTATCAAAATTTTTAATAAAATTTTCTGATATTTCTTTTATTTTCTCAATGTTTTGCTTTGGAGAAAGAGCTGAGTTATATTTTTTTTCATCTATTACATCAGAAAATAGATTTAAATTAAAAGTATCAAAATTTTGATTTTCTAAACTTGAAATGTTTGATTTGTTATATTCTATGTTTAACAACTTTTGCTTCAAACAAGTACACATAACCGAATTATTGTCAACTAAATAACCGGTATCATTGCATAATTTACAAGAATAATTTGGTTTGAAAAATTCATCTGTAATGTTTAATTTTTTCAACAAATTATTTTTTTCAGCTTTATAATTTTCTAAATCTGTTTTTAATTTATTTATTTTTTCTTTATCATTATTTAACAAAATATTTTTAGAAATTTCAATAGAAGTTTTATTAATTTTATCATTAAGGTTGCTTATGTCTGGATTTTTAATGTAGAAGTTTCTAAGTTTTTCATCTAATTGAATCTCTGATTCTAGTCTATTTTGTTCATATTCTTTTAATAAATTTTTTAAAGTGGGATTACTCAAAACAAAACCTCCATTTTAAATTAATTATTGGCATATAAATCATCAAAATTAGTTATGTTTCGTTGATCATAGTTTTGATAATTAGTTTTCTTTTCTAATTCTTTAACTTGTTTTGATTTATTTTTAAATTCTAGCAAATAATTTTTAACAGCTTCTGAATTTAACAAGTTTCTTTCATGCCAATCTGAAATCATTTTATCTAAATAATCAAAGTTTGGATTTGATTTTGACGTTGTTTTCTTTAAAGCTATTTCTATTACATCTATATTGTATTTATATTCATTTAACCATTTTTCTATATATGCTTCTTCATATTGAGTAAGAGGTCTATTTAATCCTAATTTCTTAGATATATTTTTCTTTATTTTTTTTATTTTTTCATTATTCTCGTCATATGCCTCTAAATCTGAAAAAGTTTTAATATTATTAGAATACCATGCATCTGCAACAGCTTTTACATAATTTCTATGAAGAGCTGATTTTTCAAAACAATATCTAAATAGAGCAATCATAACTTCTTCATCAAAATTATATTTTTTAAACCATAAATCAATATCGCTATACCAAGAAGGAGACATTATACCTTGAAAGAAAGAGGCATTTATTGTTTCAACTGCATTTAAACGAGATTTATCTTTTTCCATATTTTGAACAGCTTCTTTAGAAACCGTAATTTTAGGAGAATAAAGTTTATTTAATTCAATTTCTTGAATATTATTTACAATATAACCTGTTCCTTTTTTAGTAATTATTCCTGTTTCTTCCCAATATTTAATTGCATCTTGAATAACATTAAGAGGTAAGGCTAATTTCTTAGACATATCATTTAATTTTATATCTTTTTCATACTTTGATAAAAAAAGCATATATAAATATACTTTTATAAAGTTTCCAGAAGCAGCAGATAAATATTCTGTAAAGAATACATCAGGCAATTCTGTGTAAGAAAAAAGCATTGAGTAATCAGATTTTTCTAATTTCATTATTATACCTCCTAAAATATATGTAAAATTATATCATTTTTTTTAGATTAATACAACCAGTAAAATATAAATAAAAATATTAAAACTTTTTAAAAAGGTATATTTTAGGACGTAATAAATATTTAATTAAGTAAATTAAAACTGAAAAAATATTTTCATTATTTAATCCAAAGATACTTAAGATAAGTAAAGGAAAACAAAAACAAATAAAAATAAAGATTTTTATATTTATGTTCTTAATAAATAAATTACAAAAACACAAAACAAATAGATCAAAAATTATATTGATAATTAAAATTTGGTAATCTATAAATCCAAATAATTTACTTTTAAAATTATAATTTCTAGGAAAAATAAATTTCATAAAACCTCCAAATGTTATTTAATTAAAGTAGATTTTAAGTTGTTTATATTTATACTTGCTTCTGTACTAATACCACCAAGCATTTCTTTTACATATCCATTGGCTTTTATTAATATTGAAATTGCTGCAAACAATATGAGTTTTGAACTTATATTGTTTGATGTTAAATTCAAAGAAAAAATGAGCAATAAAATTATTGAAACAAAAATCTGAACTATTAATAGGGATAAAAAAGATTTAATCCAAGCTTTGAATAAAATTGATGTGTTTTTATTACATAATGATAGAAAACAGAAGGGAGAAATTAAAACAAAAACTTTGATAAGCACATATCTAATAGAATAAGTTATTACTAAGTTTAATAGTCCTAATGATATTAATGATTTTATAATTCCATCGATTGAAAAAATATTTAAATTATCACTACTCGATATTACATTGTTTAGTCTTGAAATTAAATTTGAAAAACAAATTTGTGTATTAAATAAATTTTCACCAATATATCTAATAGAGCTGGAAATTAAAGATATAAAATATATTAATTCATCACAAATAAAAAAAGAAAAATTCATACAAATTGCACATAGAAGCAACTTAAATATAAACTGAAAAGGCTTTTCTATTTGAGTAAGTTCAAGACGAGATAAAACTAATTTAATTGAATAATAAATTAAATATCCTGCTATTAATGCATTAGCAACAAGGAGGATACCATTTGAGCTATTTGTTCCAAGAATATTATAAAAATACTCATCATTTAAAATATTTGAATTTATAAAGGTAAAATCATCTAAAGCTAAGTATAAGCTATTATCAATTGAAGAAATTATATTGTTAAACATATAATTAATAGAATTTGAAATAATTGATGTTATATTAGAAGAATCCAAAATATACCTCCATTTATCCTAAAAGTCCATTAATTGCAGATAATATTAAATCTAGTAATAAAATAAATGCATAAGAAAAAAGAGAGCCTCGAATAATATTTTTTCCTGTTCGAATTCTTTCTTCATCTCCAAAACTAAATTTTTTAATAAAAACGCCAGTACCAACAGCAACAGCGGCAGCAGGAGTTGAAAGTTTTATAAGCCATGTTTTTATTTTTTCAAAAGCATTTGACATTTTTGAAACTAAACCAGGGTAAGCACAATAAGAAATTATATAAAAAGAAAAATAAATAATAAAAAATAAAATAAAAATATTTAATAAATAAAAAGTTTTTTTGTTCATATAAACCTCCATTTGAGCAAGTGCTCTAATAATAATTTTTAAAATATGGTATCATATTAAGTTTTTGAGGAGAAAGGATACTTGTACCATTAGAAATAAAAGCAAGACATGAAAAACATTCTAATTTTTGTGTAAAAAAATTAGTGTCAAAAATAAAATCAAATTGAGAATATGAATTTATACTTTCGGAAATATTGGAATCTAAAGATTTAAATTTTTTTGTTATAAAATTAAAATTAGTTGTTTTGGCATTTTCAGAAATTGTTTTTGAAGTTTTAATCTTTTCTTCTTTTCCTAGCTGTTTTTGGGCATCTTCTATTGTGAAAATATCGTCTGTTCTAAACCATAATTTATTTACCAGATTTTGAATTATTGTTTTTGTAGCATTTGGATTATTTAAAGAATTTAATAAAGAAGTATAACTCTGAGTTGCAATAATATTTATACATTTAGCTTCTCTACTTTGAGCAAAGAAATCTGCATCTGTCATTGTTACATACTCATGAAATTCATCACATATAAAAGCAACAGATCTTAAAAAATCATGTTTTTTTGTAAGTCTAGTCATAACTTCAGTTTGAAAATCTAGCTTTAAATATGCTGCTATAATCTTAGACAAATTTTTAAATTCTGATATATTCATATTTAAAACTAATATTTTTCCAGATGAAATTAAATTTCTAAATCCTTTAAAATTAATTTCATGTTGCTCTGGACAGAATATTTTTCTAACTTGATAATCTGAAACAAAGCACCCAGTTATTCTAGTGATTTCTGATTTTAAAATAGCCATTGTTCTAGAATCTAATTTTAAAAATTCTTTTTCAAAAAACTCAATTGATGTTAATAAATCAAAACAATTTTCTTTTGAGAGTTTTCCAGATATAAACTTTTTTCTTAAAATATCAATTTTAGATAAATAATAATCTGGTTCGGTAACTAATTTGTGAACCTCTAAAAATGTTACATATCCATTATTATATAATCTACATAACTTAATACATTCTGTAAGAATTTGCTCTACCTTTTCTAACCAATAAGCTTCTCCATTATTAGAGGAAAATAAAGTTAAAATTGTTTTTAATCTATTAGCTAAAACAGTTGGTTTTAAATATGGCTTATCTAATGGATTATATTTAATTGTTCCATCTAAAGAAAGTACCATAAAATCACTTGTTCTGTTATATTTTTCACAATATTTCTTTACTTGAATATGATAGTTTCCTTTTACATCTAAAACAAGTAAACCCAATTTCTCTTTTTTATTATTAAATTTAAATCTAATTAATTGTTCTGTAAAAGGATACATTGCAGAACTGGTTTTCCCAGAACCAATTGTACCAGTGATTAATATATTTTGATATAATCCTTTTTCTGGTAAAAATACGGGGGAATCTAAACTATTATTTCCAATAAGTATGTTTAAATCTGAATTGTCATAAGTTATAATTTTTGTGTTTTGCGCTTTTTTAGTTGAAATGTTAGAGATAAATATTAAAGAATAAAGAAAATTAGAAAAAACAAATGCAGAAAAAACAGATAGAAATACATAAGAAACTTTTATAAAATGCCATAAAGCAGGATATGCTGTACAAATATTAAATGGGTTTATTGCAAAATCAATGAAAATATTTTGTGAAATAAATATTTGATGAAAACAAATAGTTTTGATTAGAAAAATAATAGTTATAATGATAAAGTTAAATAAGAGTCGTTTTTTTAAAGTAGATACAAACAAAATAACCTCCTTATAAAGAATTTTTCTTAATATTTAATTTTGAACCTTGAATTCTTTGGAAAAATAGAGAATCAATAAAAACATAAATTGAATAAAAAGAAATTAAAGAACTAATAATATAAGATATAAAAAAATAATGGATTAGGTTTTGAATAATTATCACCACCTTTAAACATTTAACATAATATAACAATTATTTAAACTTGTCTATACTTTTTTATAAAAATGTGATAAAATAATTAAAAATATAATTTTAGGAGGAAAAACATGAAAATAGAAAAAAACATGACAATTGGAGAATTATTAAAGGTTGCACCAGAAAAAGCTGAGATATTATTAAATGCCGGAATGCATTGTTTGGGGTGTCCTGCATCACAAGCAGAAACAATAGAAGAAGCATGTATGGTTCACGGAATAGATGTTGAAGAATTAGTAGAAAAATTAAATGCATAAAATTTCATAAAATTTTCATAAAAATATTGACATATGACAAAAAATGTTGTAATATATATAGGCAGTCGCGTTTTAAGACTGCTTATATTTATTAATTATTGGTGACATGGGCCATTAGCTCAGGTGGTAGAGCACTTGACTTTTAATCAAGTTGTCCGCAGTTCGAGTCTGCGATGGCTCACCAATATGGCCCCTTGGTCAAGCGGTTAAGACATCGCCCTTTCACGGCGGAGACATGGGTTCGATTCCCGTAGGGGTCACCAATAAGTGCCACTTTAGCTCAGCTGGTAGAGCAACTGACTTGTAATCAGTAGGTCGTCCGTTCGATTCGGACAAGTGGCTCCAAAAGATCAAGAGTTTTGAGTAATCTTAATTCCTGATTTTTTTTGTTTTATATCAATTGACATTTTGAAAAAATAATATATAATATAGTTATGAAATGCTTAAATTGTGGAAAAGAAGTTAAACAAAAAAACAAATATAAATTAGGAGGAATAGAATGAAAACAGTTATTGTAACTGGTGGATCGAGAGGAATTGGTGCTGCGATAGTTGAAGAACTTGCATCAAATAATTATAATATAGTCCTAAATTATAACAATTCAGAACAATCAGCAAAACAAATACAAAATGAATTGAAAGAAAATGGAATAAATATAGAAATATTTAAAGCTGATGTATCTAAAAGAGATGAGGTTAAGAAATTAATTGATTTTACAATAAAAAAGTATAACAATATAGATGTATTAATAAATAATGCGGGAATAGACCAAATAAAGCTTTTTATGGATACAACAGATGAAGATTGGAAAAATATAATACAAACTAATTTAACTTCTGTATTTTACTGTAGTCAAGAAGTATTAAAAAACATGATACATAATAAAAATGGTTGTATAATAAATATTTCATCAATATGGGGAATAACAGGGGCTTCTTGTGAAGTTGCATATAGTGCTTCTAAAGCTGCTATTGATGGTATGACAAAAGCATTAGCAAAAGAAATGGGCCCATCAAACATAAGAATTAATTCAATTGCACCTGGTTTTGTTGAAACTGATATGAATAAAAATATACCAGAAGAAGAAATAGAAGAAATAAAAAATGAAATTCCACTTGGAAGAATTTCAAAACCAGAAGAAATTACTAAAAGTATTAAATGGTTAATTGAAGATGAGTATGTTACTGGACAAATAATATCTGTAAATGGTGGATGGAATATATAAAACAAAAAAAGCACTTTAAAAGTGCTTTTTTATTGTTTATTCAGTTATTTTTCTTTTATAATTTCCAGAAATTAATCTAGGTACATATACTAATAATTTATAAATTGCTAATCTAATTTTTTTGCTCCAGATATAAGATTTTCTCAAATGGCGTTTAGTTTCTAGTGCAAATTCTTCTCTAATTGCTAAAGCTGTCTCTGATTTTTCTATATTGAATACATAATTAGCATTATTATTATTATCCCAATTATTATTTCCATCTCTAAAACAGAAATTAAATGTTTCATAAGATGGTAATTCAATTTCAGCTTGAAAACCTAAATCTGTTTTTTCCATTTTGATTTCATTTAATTCTTTCCAATCATTATCAAAACCATAATGAATAAAGACATCTTCAGCATTTTCACTAAATAATGTTCCTGTATATGAAATTTTAACTTTAGAATTTTGTACTAATCTATCTGTATTAAAAAATATATTCTTTAATAATTCCATTTTTAACTCCTTGAAAACTTTCTCTTTTGTATGAATTATTATATTATTAAAAATAATTAAAAGCAATACTTTTTGATAAAAAAAGTAATTATTTTACAAAAACTTTTCCAATCATATAAAAAGTATCATTATCACTTATTTTAATATCTTCAACTTCATTATTATCAGCTTTTAAAGTTATTTTACCGTTTCTAGTATAGAATTTTCTTATTAGTATTTTATTATTATATGAAAATAATCCGATTTCCTTATTTGATAAAGGAGAATTAAATTCAACAAAAACATAAGAATTTTTTGCAATTGTTGGAACCATAGAATCGTCTCTAACTTTTAAAGCTATTGCTGAACTTGGAATATCTGGTGGGCAATCAATAAAACCACCAATATTATCTACTGCTATAAGTTTATTATAAGAAATATGTTTTACTAAATTATAGCTTTCTTGTTCTTCATTAACGCATTTATCATAAGTAAACATTAATTGTTGATAAGGTATATTAAGAGCTTTGCAGATATTTTTTAAGGCTTTATGACTAGGATTTCTTTCACCTTTTTCTATATGAGTAAGATGTCCTATATTTATGTCTGTAAGTCTCGCTAATTCTGTTTTAGACATACCTTTTTCTTTTCTTGCTTTTGCAATCATGTCACCAATCATCATAATAACAATACCTCTTTTTCTATTTTTTTACAACATTATACATAAAAAAACACAATTTGTCTAGTAGTAAACTTAAAAAAATTTTTTTATAAAAATATCACAAAAAACTTGACTTGTCAAATTGAATTATGATAACATTTTGACAAATAAAAAAGAGGTGATAAAATGTATAGAAATAAAATAAGAAAATATAGAAAAGAAAGAAGATTAACATTAAAGGAACTAGCTGAAAAAAGTGGCATTTCTGCGGGTTATTTAAGTCATTTAGAAAATGGAAGTAGAGATAATCCATCCATGGAAGTAATGGAAAATATATCCATTATATTAAATAAAAGTATAACAGAAATATTTTTTTCTAAATAGTGTTATAATATTAAAAAATATTCATATTATTATATAATCAATATTTTAAAATTATATTGTAAAGTTTTCGTCTTTATGATAATATTTTGTTGTAAATATGAATAATGGGGAGATATTATGGAAGAAGATAATGAAAACCTAAAAGATAATGAAAATACTCAAAATACTATTGAAGAAAATAAAGATAGTGAAATAGAAAAAATAGAAACGGAAGAGATTAATGAAACTGAAAAAATAGAAGAAACGAATAATAATACTGAAGACAAAGAAATTGTAGAGGAAGAAAAACAACAAGACGATGTTGAAATTGAAAATGAAGAAGTTAAAGAAGAAACAAATGAACCAATAGAAAAGTCTAAAAAATGGTTTTTAATTATACCAATTATTGTTGTAATAATATTATTCATATCAACAATATTTGCAATATTAAATATTGATAATAATAATATTGTAAATGGTGTATATATAGAAAAACTAAATATCTCTAATTTGACAAAAGAAGATGCAACTTCAATGGTTGAAGAAAAATTAAAACAATTAGATGATATTGAACTAGTATATAATGATTATAGTACAATTATAAAATTAGAAGAATTAGGAATTACAGTTGATGCAAAAGATGCCATAAATAAGGCTATAAATATTGGAAAATCCAATAATATAATTATAGATAATTATGCAATTTTAAAAACTAATATATTTAAAAAGAAACTTGAATTAAATATATTAATTGACGAAGAAAAATTTAATGAAATGACAACAAATATTTTAGCAGAAATGCCTGGAGCAGTAAAACAATATTCATATGAAATTAATGATGATAAACTTATAATAACAAAAGGTACTTCTGGAAAAAGTATTGATGAGAAAAAATTAAAAGAATTAATAATTAAAAATTTAAAAAAACAATTTAATAATGAAAAAGAAAAAGAAAATATACCAGTAATAGACTCTATTCCAGAAAATATAGATATTTCTAAAATTTATAATGAAATTTATAAAGAAGCTAAAGATGCATACATTGTAGAAGAAACATTTGAATTACATAAAGATGAGGATGGTATTGATTTTGATATTAGTATTGACGAAGCAAAGAAAATGTTGGAAACAGATAATGAAACTTATACAATTCCATTAAAAATAACTAAGGCAAAAGTTAAAGTAAAAGATTTAGGAGATAAATTATTTAAACAAACTTTATCTAAATATACTACAATATATGATGCAGGAAATTCTAATAGGGCTCATAACATTGCTTTAGCTGCTAGTACAATAAATGGAACAGTACTTTTACCCGGTGAAAGTTTTTCATATAATGGAACTTTAGGAAATACTACGAAAGAAAAAGGATATAAAGAAGGCGGAGCATATGTTGGCGGAAAAGTAGTTCAAGCATATGGAGGAGGAATTTGCCAAGTTTCTACAACATTATATAATGCTGTGTTATACGCAAATCTAGAAATTGTAGAAAGACATAATCATTCATATGCTGTAAGTTATGTGCCAGCAGGAAGAGATGCTACAGTTGCATATGGGGGAAAAGATTTTAAATTTAAAAACAATAGAAATTATCCAATAAAAATTGTTGCAAATGCAAAAAATGGAGTAGTAAGTATATCAATAGCCGGAGTAAAAGAAGAAAAAGAATATGAAGTAGTACTATCAAGCAGTGTTTTAAGTACAACACCATGTCAAACCGTATATGAAAAAAATAGTAGTTTGGCAGAAGGAAAAGAAAAAGTTATACAAAAAGGACATAGTGGACTTAAAAGTGTAGCTTACAAAACAATAAAATATAATGGAACAGTAATATCAAAAACAGTATTATCAAAAGATACGTATAAACCAATGGATAGAATTGTACAGGTAGGAACTAAGAAAACAGCAAGTTCAACTCCTGCAGAAACAATTCCTGCTTCAACAGTAGAAAATAATAATACATCTACTGAAATAATAAGCGAATAAAAAAATCGAGATATAAACATCTCGATTTTTTTGGTGGGTCATCGGGGGGTCGAACCCCGGACCTTCGGATTAAGAGTCCGCTGCTCTACCAACTGAGCTAATAACCCAAATATAAAAAATAAGCTATTAAACATTTTATATTATACTACCAAAGTAATATAAATGTCAACATAAATAAAAACAAAGATTAAAAGAATTTTTGTTTTATCTTATTTTTAAATATTCTTTTATAATATTAAGAATTTGAAATTTTAATTCTAAGTTTTTATCATCAGATTCAACTAATTCAAAAAGCAAATTATTTATAAATGCATCTCCATCTTTTATATGCATTTCAGATAAACAGTTTTTAGCTTGATTTTTTAGATCTTGTAAATTATTATTCATCTAATTTCACCTCTTTAATTGATTTTAAACAATTATTACAAACTTTCTTTGAATTAAATGTTGTTTCAACATTTAATTTGGAATTGCAAAAAACACATGCATCTTGTTCTTTCTTTAAAAAAATTCCATCATCTTTTAAGAGTATTTCTAAAGAATCTCTTTCTTGTATATCCAGAGATTTTCTTATTTCTATAGGAAGTACAATTCTACCTAACTCATCAATTTTTCTAACAAAACATGAACGTTCCAAAAAATACACCACCTTAAATATTGAATAAAAATGAAAAAAATGAAAACAATACTTGCATCCAGTGTATGCAAAACACGCACAAATTTTATTATATCATATATACATATTTGAAGGGGTTATATAAATAATATGGGTGCTAGAAAATTAAACAATAAGTTAAATATTATTGCTAAAAACATAAGCAAATATAGGGAAGAAAGAGGTTTCTCTCAACCAGATATTTGTAGAGAGTTAGCTTTAATGGGTGTAACAATGTATAATAATGATATTTACAAAATAGAACATAATAAACGTACAGTAAAAGATTATGAACTATATGCTTTTGCAAAAGTACTGAAGGTATCTTATGAGCAATTATTTGAAGGAGCTGAGGATATCTTTAGCTTTTAACTTGCATAAACTCGATGTGACTAACTAATTATATTTTAACATAATAATGGATAATATTGTGTCAAAAAGTGTCGAAAACAAAAAATTTTATTATTTTTTAGAAAGTAAAAAGAGATAATTTATATTATCTCTTTTATATTTGTTAGATTTCATTACCAACTGTTTTTGTTATATTATTTAATTCATCTTTTAATGTATTATATAAACTTTTACTTATTGAATTATCATTTCCATCTTCATAATCTTTAATTGCTTGATTTATATCAATTAAAGTATATCTAGTTCTTGATTTAGAACTAGCTCCTTTATCATACAAATAAACTGGAGTATACTTAACGCTATCTATTGATATTTTACCTTCGCTATTTTTGGTAATTTGTATATCTAAAATAACCGTACTTTTTGTATTTGCATATACCTGGCCTGAAACAAAATTACCTAGCGAATATATAACAAACCCATCTTTTGTAGTACCATCATTTAATGTTATAGTTCTTTTTTCCATTGGTTCCAATACATGTGGGTGACTTCCTAAGATTATATCAACACCATTTTCAAAAAGAAAATCAGCTAATTCTTTTTGAGTTGAAGTTGGTTTTAATTTATATTCAATTCCCCAATGCATACTAACACATATAACATCAACATTTTGTTCTTTTGCAGAAGCTATATGCTTTTTAATAAGTTCTTTATCTATTAAATTTACACTATATGGTTTATCACTAGGAATAGTAATTCCATTTGTGCCATATGTATAAGAAAGAAATGCAATTTTTATTCCATTTACGTCTTTTATTAAAATAGTGTTTTGTTCATCTTCGCTTCTTGCAGTTCCTGTATGAGCAATTCCATAATTATCTAAAAAATTTAAAGTACTAACTAATCCGGAATTTCCTTTATCCATACAGTGATTATTTGCAGTAGTTAATACATCAACTCCAATATCTTTTAGATTTTGTCCTAATATTTCTGGAGCATTAAATGTTGGATAACCTGTATATCCTCTAGAACTACCAGCAAAAGTTGTTTCTAAATTTCCGATTGTAATATCAGCGTTTTCTGTATATTTCCTAATATTTTTAAAAACATTTGAAAAATCATAATTTTTTGAAGAAGAATCGTATGCATTTTTAATATTTGTTAAATGACACATTGTATCACCAAAAGCAGACATATGAATTGTTATTGGCTCTGGTTTAGACGAGGTTTCTGCTATTTGCATTTCTTTGGAATTATCATTTGGTGCAAATATAACAGATGATAATTTAAAAATTAAAAAAATAAAAAGTGCTAATATAAAAATATATTTAAAAAGTTTTTTATAATTAATTCTCATTTTTTTACGTTTCATATTTTCCTCCTTTTATTATTGTATAATAAAATTTTAAAAATATTTCAATATAGAAAATAACATAAAAAAAGAATATTTTCAATAAAATGAATAAAAATAGATAAAAAAGAAAAAATATATAAAAAGGGGTGAGAATAAAATGAAAGTTATGGATAAAATTGCTTTAGTTCTTATAATTATTGGTGCAATAAACTGGGGATTAATTGGACTGTTTAAATTTAATTTAGTAGAATTAATATTTGGAGATATGACAGTACTTGCAAGAATAATATACACATTAGTAGGAATATCTGGACTATGGGGAATAAAAATTGCAGTTGAAGATTAATTAAATAAAACGTGAGAAAATGTTGAAAATTTCAAAAAAGTGGTTAAACCACTTTTTTTGCTTGAAAATTAAGGAGATTTAAGATATAATCCTATAAGTACAAACTTAATTAGGAGGAAATAAAATGTTATCTGCAAATGGAGTAACAGTTAGATTTGGAAAAAGAGTATTATTTGAAGACGTTAATATACGTTTTGGTAAAGGAAATTGTTATGGAATAATAGGTGCAAATGGAGCTGGAAAATCAACATTTCTTAAAGTCTTATCTGGAGAATTAGAACCAAGTAAAGGTGAAGTAACAAAAGAAAAAACAGAAAGATTATCTGTTTTAAAACAAGATCACTTTGCTTTTGAAGACTATACTGTCATAGATACAGTAATAATGGGAAATGAAGAATTATATAAAATAATGAAAGAAAAAGAAGCAATATATGCTAAACCTGACTTTTCAGAAGAAGATGGAATGAAAGCTGCAAAACTTGAAGAAAGATTTGCAGAGCTTGATGGTTGGAATGCAGAGTCAGATGCAGCCATTTTATTAAATGATTTAGGAATTGCCACAGAAGCTCATTATAAACTAATGAGAGAGATAGAAGCTAAAGAAAAAGTAAAAGTACTTTTAGCACAAGCTCTATTTGGAAATCCTGATATTCTTTTATTAGATGAACCTACAAACGACTTGGATTTAAAAAGCATAAACTGGTTACAAGATTTTTTAATTAATTTTGAAAATACTGTAATAGTAGTATCACATGATAGATACTTTTTAAATAAAGTGTGTACACACATAGCTGATGTAGATTTTGGAAAAATTAAAGTATATCCAGGAAACTATGATTTCTGGTATGAATCAAGCCAATTAGCATTAAAACAAGCTAAAGAACAAAATAAAAAGAAAGAAGAAAAAATTAAAGAATTACAAGAATTTATTGCTAGATTTAGTGCTAATGCATCAAAATCTAAGCAAGCAACATCTAGAAAAAAATCATTAGAAAAAATAGAACTAGATGAAATAAAACCTTCAAATAGAAAATATCCATACATAGACTTTAAACCAGATAGAGAAGTTGGAAAAGATATATTAACAGTAACAGGGCTTTCTAAGACAATTGATGGCAATAAAGTTTTGGACAATATTAGTTTTACAGTAAAAGCAAACGACAAAATAGCAGTCTTAGCAGATAATGAAATAGCAAAAACAGTATTATTTCAAATATTAGCAGGAGAATTAGAACCAGATAGTGGTGAAATAAAGTGGGGAACAACAGTAAGTACAACATATTTTCCAAAAGATAATAATTATTTATTTAAAGAAGATATGCCACTTGTAGATTGGCTTAGAGGTTATTCAAAAGATCCAGACGAAACATATGTTAGAGGCTTCTTAGGTAGAATGTTATTCTCAGGAGAAGAAGCATTAAAAAATGTATCTGTATTGTCTGGTGGAGAAAAAGTTAGATGTGTATTTTCTAAAATGATGCTTTCAGGAGCAAACTTTATAATATTAGACGAACCAACAAACCATTTGGATATGGAAAGCATTACAGCCTTAAACGAAGGAATGAGTAAATTTAAAGGAAATATGATATTTACATCACATGATCACCAATTAACTCAAACAGTTGCAAATAGAATTTTTGATATAAAAGAAACAGGATTGGTTGATAGAGAAGTAACATATAATGAATATTTAGGATTAGAATAAAAATTTGGGGCGGATAATTATGTCCGCCTTTTTATAGGAGAAGAAAACATGGATAAAATTATTCAAACAATAGCAGGAGAATTTAATATAAAGCCTGTTCAAGTAGAAAATACAGTAAAATTAATAGACGAAGGAAATACAATTCCTTTTATAGCCCGTTATAGAAAAGAAGTGACAGGAAATTTAAGCGATGAAATATTAAGGGATTTAAATGATAGATTAACATATTTAAGAAATCTAGAAAAAAGAAAGGAAGAAGTTATAAAAATAATAGATGAACAAGGAAAATTAACAGAAGAATTGTTAATTGCAATTGGTACATCAAAAACTTTAGCAGAGGTAGAAGATTTATATAGACCATATAAACAAAAAAAGAGAACAAGAGCAGTAATTGCAAAAGAAAAAGGTTTAGAACCATTAGCTAAAGTAATTGTAAAACAAGAAGAAAAAGAAGATTTAAATAAAGTAGCTCAACAATATATAAATGAAGAAAAAGGTGTAACCTCTGCAGAAGAAGCAATAAATGGTGCAAAAGACATTATTGCAGAAGATATTTCGGATAATGCTAAATATAGAAAATATATTAAGTCTGCTTGTTATAGAGAAGCACAAATAGAAACTAAATCTGCAAAGAAAGAAGAAAAATCTAATTATGAAATGTATTATGATTTTTCAGAAAAAATCAAAAAAATTCCTAGTCATAGAATTTTAGCAATAAATAGAGGCGAAAAAGAAGATTTCTTAAAGGTTAAAATTGTGAAGCCAGAAGATAAAATTATTTACTACATAGAAAAAGATGTTATAAAAGGAGAAACACAATTTACCAATATATTAAAAGAAACCATCTTAGACAGTTATAAAAGACTAATTGAACCATCAATAGAAAGAGAGTTACGTTCAGATTTAACTGAAAAAGCAGAAGAACAAGCAATAAAAGTTTTTGGAGAAAATGCTAAACAATTATTATTAGGAGCACCTTTGAAGGACTTAGTAGTAATGGGATTTGATCCGGCATATAGAACTGGATGTAAAATAGCAGTTATAGATGAGACTGGAAAAGTTTTGGATACTACAACAGTATATCCAACAGCGCCACAAAATGATGTTGAAGGGGCTAAAAAAGTATTACTAGAAATAATAAAAAAAGATAAAATAAATATGATTGCCATTGGAAATGGAACTGCTTCAAGAGAATCTGAAATGTTTGTTGCAGATTTAATAAAAGAAGCGGATCATACAGTGTATTATGCAATTGTAAGTGAAGCGGGAGCATCTGTATATTCAGCATCAAAACTTGCAACGGAAGAATACCCAGATATAAATGTTTCATTAAGAGGAGCAATATCAATAGCAAGAAGACTACAAGATCCACTTGCAGAACTTGTTAAAATAGATCCTAAAGCAATTGGAGTAGGGCAATATCAACATGATGTTGATCAAAAGAATTTATCAGAGAGTTTAACTGGTGTTGTTGAAGATGCCGTTAATAAAGTTGGAGTAGACTTAAATACAGCTACACCATCATTATTATCATATGTTTCAGGAATTAATAAAACAATTGCAAAAAATATAGTTGCATATAGAAATGAAAATGGTAAATTTAAAAACAGAAAACAATTATTAAAAGTATCAAAACTAGGGAATGCAGCATTTGAGCAATGTGCAGGATTTGTAAGAATATTTGATGGAGATAACCCTCTAGAAATAACATCTGTTCATCCTGAAAGTTATGAAATTGCTGAAAAATTGCTAGAAAAAATAGGATTTTCTAAAAATGATTTATTAAATAAAGAAAAATTATCAGAAATAAAAGAAAAATTAAGTTCTATTAATATAAAAAAACTATCAGAAGAATTAAATGTTGGAAATTTAACATTGGAAGATATAGTAAAAGAATTATCTAAACCTGGTAGGGATCCACGTGAAGACATGCCAAAACCAATATTAAGGAATGATGTATTAAAACTTGAAGACTTAAAAGAAGGAATGGTGTTAAATGGAACAGTAAGAAACGTTATAGATTTTGGAGCATTTATAGATATTGGTGTAAAACATGATGGACTAGTTCATATATCAGAATTAAGTGATAAATATGTAAAAAATCCAAGAGATATTGTTTCTGTTGGAGATATTGTTAAAGTTAAAGTGCTAAGTATAGATTTAGAAAAACAAAAAGTAGCATTAACAATGAAAGGCATATAAAACAAAAATAAGATTTCAAATGAAATCTTATTTTTTATTTTATTTAGTTACAAGGAAAAGTATTTCGAATTTCTTCAACTTCATCATAATGATTATTTAAAATATCTAAAAATACATCTGCAATTTTTGGATCAAATTGAGTTCCTTTATTTTTTTCAATTTCTTGTTTTACAACATCAATTGGTAATGAATCCCTATATGTTCTTCTAGAAGTCATTGCATCGAAGCTATCTGCAACAGATGCAATTCTTGCTAAGTAAGGAATATCTTCACCAGCAAGTTTTGAAGGATAACCATGACCATCATATCTTTCGTGGTGATGTTTAACAATAGGTATTGCTTTTTCAAATATAGATGCATTTGATAGTATATGAGCACCAATTGTTGGGTGATTTTTAATTTCAGAATATTCATCATCAGTAAGTTTTGATGTTTTTAATAGAATACTATCTGGAACACCTATTTTTCCAATATCATGGAAAAGACCACCTATTTTTAATAAATGTATATCATCTTCAGATAATCCTAAATATTTTCCAATTAAAACTGAATAAGCAGAAACTCTATCAGAATGACCTCTAGTATATACGTCTTTTGCTTCAACAGTAAAACGAAGAGTTTGTATTGTTTCTAAATATGCTTTTTCTAACTTATCGTTAGTTTCCTTTAATTCAGCATTAATTTTTTTAATTAAATTCATTTGTTCTATTGCCTTTATTCCAGATTCAACTAGTAAAAGCAATTGATCGAATTTATCACTTTTTTCACAATAACCTTGAATATCTAATCTTTTAATTGTTTCCAATGGTGGAGCCAAATCTTTGTGTCCAGTAAGTAATAAAATATATAATTCTTTGTTAAATTTACGTATTTCTTCAACAACCTGATCACCATGAATAGGGGTCATTATAAAGTCTAGAAGCATTAAATCAAAATGCTCATTTTTAACTCTTTCAATAGCTTCCATAGGATCTGTAACACCAACAAAATCATAGCCTGAACGTTTCATAAATATAGATAAAGAGTCTAGTATTCCGGATTCATCATCTACTCCAATTATTTTATATCCTGTAGATACATTTTCATTTATGTTTTTTCTCATAAGAAACCTCCTAATATATCTAGTAGTTCACAAATATTATATTAATAAAAGTAAATAAAATCAAGAAAAAAACAAAAAAATGTTACAAAAAAGGATGAAATATATAAATTTCATCCTTTTTATAATTATTAAATTTATTAGTTTAATGGTATTGTTATGACAAATTTTGTTCCTTTTCCTTCTTCAGATTCAAATGTCATATTTCCATTAAAGTGAGCTCTAATGTTTGAGTAAGACATAAACAATCCCAGTCCTGTACCATTTTTTCCTTTTGTAGTAATCATTTCTTTAAATAATCTATCTTGAACAGATTTTGGAATACCAGATCCATAATCTTGAATAATAAATTTAATATTATTATTTTCTTTAGCTATAATAAAATCAATTACTTTATTTGTTTGATTAGAATACGCTTGGATTGCGTTTGAAATCAAGTTATTAATAACTTGAACGAAACTATTAATATTTCCTTTAATAGATATATTAGGATTGGTTTGAATATCTACATTTAAAGAAACTAATGCATTTTTTAATTCATGTTTCATTAAAACATCTATATATTTTATTGATTCATTAATTGTAAAGGAATCACTTGTTTCATCAGCAAAATTAACAGCTTGACCTTTAACAGCAGTAATAACATTAGACATATATTCTGTGTATTCTTTAATCTTATCAATCCATTCGTTCATATCTTTAACAATTGCATGATGATCTTCATTTGTAACTGTTGGATCACCAATTGATATATCATATTCCTTTGTTAAATCTGTTAATCCTTCAGTAGCACCAGCAATAGACATTATTGGGGTCTTTAAGTTGTGAGCAATACCGCCAATCATTTGACCAAGAGAAGCTAAACGTTCTTTTTCCATAAGCATACTTTGGTTATCTTCAATTGTTTTCATATCTAATATATGTTGAGTAACATCCTTTAAAAGTACTAAGTTACCAAGGAAGGAATTCTTAGAGAAAATGCCATTAACTTCAATATTGAAATATTTATCGTTAATTTTAAAATCTTTTTTAAATTGATATGTACCAGTATCGGTTTTACAATTGTCTAAAATATTTATCATTTTATCTATATCATCTTGTTTAAAGTCAGTATATTTAATTAGTGTTAGAAAATTAGTATTTCTAACTTTATCATCAGACAAATTAAAAGTTTTTAAAAATGTCTGGTTAAAATCTGTAATAACATTATCTTCATTTATAACTAAGAAGCCATCAGACATCCTATCAACAATTCTTTGCATTGCAATAGGTGTAATGCTTAGAAAATTAAATTTAAAAATTGCAAGTGCAAAGAAAAACATTGTAAATGCAAAACAAATAGGTGTTACATATACGGTCATAGGAATAATGTTAAAAGTACCAAGTATATTAACTACAATTGGTATTAAAGCACCAAATACTATTAATAAAGATTGTTTTGAAAAGAAACCTGCGTTTTTAACTGAGTATTTCAACAATATTCCAAGAGCGATTGCGAAAATTAAGTAAGTGTATAAAATATGTACTATAGCATATGGACCAGTAACTGTTTCATTTAAGGATATTGAATAAACTTCATAAAATAAATGATGATAGTTATTAGTAAATATCATAATAGTAGATATTATTGGAATAATTAATAAAAATAAATATTTATAATTAGCTTCTATTTTTGTTTTAGAAAAACATAAAGCAAGTAGTAAAAACATAAATGGTAATGGTTGCGCACCAAAAGATGCGAACATTTCAAATATTAGAGGGTCTACATTAGTTTTTTGAAACAATATTTGTAAAATTAGACATAAGGTCCAGATAAACATAAATAACAGTAAATTTAAGAAAATTTTTTTAATCTGTCCCTTTTTTTGCTTTTTTAGTACTGTGAATAATATAAAAATTAATATTTCTATAAAAATCATAGTATATAAATAAACTAAATTTTTCAAAATTTATTCCTCCTTAAAAAAATTAATTTTGTATAGATATTTTATATATTTTTTAATATATTTTTCATCAATTTTAGGCCATATAAATCCTAAATGATATAAGTAAGCTCTAGAGAATTCAGAAAGTATATGTATATTAGAAGTATAATATAATTTATTATCTTCAGTTAAATCATTAATAATTCCATCAAGAACATTTATATTGGCAGAAGTTTTTTCTTTTATTAAATTAGAAAAATCATTTTCATTAATAATACTGCAGTCTATATTTAAATCATTAATAATGCGTATAAAGTCTTTTACATAAACATGATTATTATCATAAATATGAAATACACTAAAATCACTTATGTAATTTTGAATTATTAAAATAATTGCATCAGAACAAATATCGACAGGTGTAAATTCTATATAAGAAGATATTAAGGTTTCTGGAATATATTTAAGCATTATTAAAGATCTGAGTTTATTAGCAAAAGCATTTTCGTTAGGATTAATCTGAAACTTTCCATCAGATAATCTACTTGTTATATTTCCTAATCTTAAAATTTGAGCATCAAGAGAATTAGATGCAATATTTTCTAAAACTAATTTTTCTGCTTCAAATTTACTTTTTATATAAACATTATCTAACTTTTGCCCTATATAAAGGTTTGTTTCAGAAAAATACATATCTTCACTTAATGGATTAAAAGAAGTATTGTTATGTAAAACATCATTGCCAGAAACACTTAAAGATGAAATATATATAAATCTCTTTTTAAATGATTTACAGAATTGTATAGCAATTTTAGTAGAACCAATATTAGTTTCATTAAACAAAGATTCCTTACCATAGTGTTTTACTAATGCGGCAGCATTAATAACAATATCAATGTTTTTAGAAAGCATATTAATATTTGTTTTAGATAATTCAAAATCTTCTTTTAATATATTTCCTTTTAATATAAAAATTCTTTTATTTATATATTTGTCTAATTTGCTTCCAAAGTAAAAATGTAGTGTATCTATAAATCTTTGGTTGGCAGATTCTTTATTTTTGTCTCTTACAATACAATAAATATTTCCTTTATCTTTCTTTATAAAGCTATCTATTATATGCATTCCAACAAATCCATTGGCACCAAGTAATAAAATATTATTATTTTTATTTTGGGTAATATTGTGTAAATTTCTTATGTTATTATTTTCTAATACTTTATTTATTTTTGAGTAATTATAGTTATCGATATCCTTTTCTTTACTAAAGAAAGTTTCAGAACAAAAGTCTCTAATTATAGGATATTTAAAAATATTCGAATAAGAAATATTTATATTGTTTGATAACATTTTGGTTTTAAACTTTATAGCTAATAATGAATCAGCACCCAATTCAAAAACATCATCTAAAGGAGAAACTTCAGTTTTTAATAATTCTGACCATATCTTACAACATGTTTTTTCTTTATTATTCTTGTATTCAACAATTGTTCTATCTTCAAAAATATTTTCATTATAAGATTGTAATTTAATCTTATCAGCTTTTCCATTACTATTCATAGGAATAGAGTTAATTTGAGTAATATATTTTGGTATCATATACAAAGGAAGATAATTTTTTAGATAATTTTTTAATTCTTTTGTATTTATATTGTGTTTAGAAACGATAAAAGCAGATAAGTATTCATTATCTTTACATATCACGCAACAATTATCAATATTATCAAAAGATAATATATTTGTTTCTATTTCTGATAATTCAATTCTTAGACCTCTTAATTTTATTTGTTTATCAGACCTTCCAATATAATTAATGTCCAAATTATTATCCAAATAAGCAATGTCACCGCTTCTATAACAAATATTATTAAAATATTTGTTTGAAACAAAACTACTATTGGTTAAATTTTTGTTATTAATATATCCATAAGATACACCTACACCACAAATACATAATTCGCCAGGGACACCAATAGGACATAATCCAAAATCTTTATTTAAAATTAAAATTTTGGTATTGCAAATTGGTTTTCCTATATTAATGTTGTTTTTGTTTGTAACTTCCTTTACTGTACAGCAAGCAGTAATTTCTGAAGGACCATAAGCATTATATATTGTAGCAGACGAAACATTATTTATTTGTTGTACAATATTGCTTGTAAGTATTTCTCCACCTAATTGAATTACAGATAATGAACTTAAAAAAGTATCACAACAATCTAAAACTAATTTTAATTTTAGAGGAGTTGATAAAATAAAGTTAATTTCATAAGTTTTTATTAAATTACAAATGGCAGTTGGTGTATTTTTTTCTTCTTCACTTGCAAGAATAATCTTTTTTCCATTTAAAAGAGGTACATATGTTTCAACTTGAAACATGTCAAAAGACACAGAGCTATATGATAAAAAATTATTACAAGCATCAATATTCATATATAATTTATGAGCTAATACAACATTAATCATTCCAGCATTATGAAGCATTATACCTTTAGGAGTACCAGTAGAGCCAGAAGTATATAATAATGTAAAGATATCAGAAGCATTTGATGATATATTTAAATTTTCCCCATGATATAATTTGGGAGAAAAGTCCTCTAAATATATAGTATTTTTAAAGGTAACATTAGTTTTTTTATCAGTTATAAGAGCACAAGAATTGGAATTAGTTAGCATATATTCAATTCTTCCGCTAGGCAAAGAAGTATCGATAAGCATGTATGAAGCTCCAATTTTTAAAGTTGCAAGCATAGATACAATAGTGTTTATTGAACGTGGTAATAAAATGGCTAAGTTTGAACCTGAAGAGATATTGTTATTTATTAAGAACCTTGCCAATTGATTAGCCTTTTCATTTAATTCTTTGTATGTTAATTGTTGACCTTCAAAAACCACAGCAATGTTGTTAGGAACTTTTTGTACTTGCTCTTCAAATAACTCTATTATTGTTTTATTTTTTGGATAATCTATTTTAGTATCATTAAATTGATACAATATTTGATCTCTTTCTCCTTCTGATAACATATCAATATCTGCTATTTTAATGTTGTTATTTTTTAAAATGATATTTAAGATATTTGTATAATGTGAAGAAAATCTTTTTATAAAATCCTCATTAAATAATTTTGTACAATATTCAAAACGTAATAAATATTCTCCATCATTTGGAACAACTTCTAAAGTTAAATCAAATTTAGACGTAGTAGTTTTTGGAATATAATATTTAGCATTAATACCATTTATATTTAATTGTGGATAACCTTCATTTTGGTATACGAAAACAGTATCAAACAAAGGATTTCTACTTGGATCTCTCTTAATTTTTAAATCTTTAACAAGCATATCAAAAGGATAACTTTGATTTTTAAAGTATTCCAAACAACTTTCTTTTATATTTTTACTAAATTCTTCAAAAGACAAATTGTGATCTACATTATTTCTCAAGGCCAAAGTATTAACGAACATTCCTAAAACATTAGAAAGTTCAGGTAATTCTCTACCAACAATTGGACTACCAACTACTATATCATCTTGGGCAGTATATTTATATAATAATATGTAATAGCAAGATAACATTAACATATAAGGAGTTATATTTAATGTTTTTGCAACAGATAATATTTTATTAAACATTTCTTTTGATAAATTTACCCTAAAGTCTTTTCCTTCGAAACTTTGCATAGAAGGTCTAGGATATGTTGTAGGCATATTTAATAAAGGTATTTCTTTCTTAAATTTGTTTACCCAAAATTCTTTCTTTTTATTAAACTCTTCTGTTTTAAATTGCTCTTCTTCCCATATACAGAAATCTGTATAATCAATATTCTTAGAAGGCAATGTTTCCTCGTTATATAAAGAACATAATTCTTGCATGAATATTTTTAATGATATACCATCGCTAATTATGTGATGCATATCTAATAAAAGTAACATTTGACCATTTGATAAATTTACAGCTTTTGCTCTGAATAGAGGAGCTCTTGATAAATCAAAAGGTTTTACAAAATCTTTATAGATTTTGTCTGTATTTTCATTACTTAATTCTTCAATTTTTAAATTGAAGTCTATATTATCATCTACAATTTGAACAATCTTGCCGTCAATTAAATTAAAATGTGTACGTAATGCATCGTGTCTTTTTATTAAAATATTAAAACATTTTTCTAATTTAGATATGTCTAATGTTTTATCAGTTATAATTCCACCGGCAGTATTATATGAAATTGAATTGATATCTAAATTAGCAGCATAATAAATACCATCTTGAGAAGCAGATAATGGATATAAATGCCTTTTATCATGCTTAGATATAATTTTTATACTAGAATTTTTTAAATTAAAGATATAATCAGATAAATCCATAATAATAGGATTATTAAATATATCTTGTACAGTTATAGCTTGCTTTAATAAGCTTGTTAATTTAGTTGCCAAAGATATTGCTGAAAGTGAATCTCCACCAATATCAAAAAATGAACTTGTTATGCTAATGCTAGATAAACCTAAAATTTCCTTTAAACATAATATTATTGTATTGTCAATTTCATTTCTAGGGGTAATTATATTTATATTTTCTGAGTCAAGTTCAGGTAAAGGCAATAATTTTCTATCTACTTTACCATTTATATTTAATGGTAGTTTTTCAAGAGTTATAATGTGTGTTGGTATCATATAATTAGCTAGAGTTTTTGATAAATATTTTTTTAGATTAATAATATTAACTGGTTCATCTGAAACTATATATGAGCATATAGTTTTATTATTATTAATATTCTGAATAATTGATATGGATTGTTTAACGTTTGGGTATGTTAAAATATTATTATCAATTTCGCTAAGTTCAATTCTGAATCCTCTAAGCTTTATTTGATTATCAATTCTGCCAATAAATTCGATATTTCCATCTGGTAGCCATTTAACTAAATCACCAGTTTTATATATAGTTCCAGAGCCAAAAGGATTATTTATAAATTTTTCTTTTGTTAGTTCAGGATTATTTAAGTAGCCTTTTGCAACTCCATCTCCACCAACCCACAATTCACCTGGAACACCAATAGGGCATAATGAGCCGGAATTAGAAACAATATATGCTGTTGAGTTTGTTATTGGTTTTCCAATAGGAATGTGTGAATTATTATTGTCTATTTTATAACAAGTTGAATAAGATCCATTTTCAGTTGGACCATAACAATTTATAATATTTATATTTGGACAACTATTCTTTATATTTCTAACACTTGAAGCGGATATTACATCTCCACCTGTAAGCAAATTTTTTAAATGGGAAAACATTTTTGGAGATTGCATACCAAATTCATTAAATAAACCAGTTGTTAAAAACAAAGTTGAAATGTCATTGTTTTTTAAGAATTCAGAGAAGTAATTAATATTTAATAATTTGTTTTTTTCTAATATATATGTTTTAAAACCATTTAATAATGCTCCAAATATTTCAAAAATACAAGCATCAAAAACAATGGTACCTGTTTGTACCATATTTTCATTATTTTCAAAAGATAAAAAGTTAGGATATTTAGCTAATCTAATTATGTTTTTATGTTTTACCATAACTCCTTTTGGTTTTCCTGTTGATCCAGAAGTATACATTACATACATAACATCATCAACAGATAAATGAAGAGATATATTGGTATTATCTTTTGAGTATATATTTGAGTTATCTAAATCTATATTTATATTGTTATAATTACATATTATATCATTATTAATTTTATTGGACTTAAGAATAAATTTGCATGAGGAATTTGATAATATGTAATTTAATCTTTCATCTGGATATTCTGTATCCAAAGGTAAAAATGCTGCGCCACTTTTTAATATGGCAAACATAGCAATAATAACTTCTAAAGACTTATTAAGAAAAAGTCCTATGATATTACCTTTTTTTACGCCTTTTTCAACCAAGTATCTTGCTAACTGATTTGCTTTTTCATTTAATTCTTTGTAAGTTAGTTTTTGATCTTCAAAAACAACAGCGATATTATCAGGCGTTTTTTCAACCTGTTCTTCAAATAAATCTACAATTGTTTTATCTTTTGGATAGTCTACATGTGTGTTATTAAAATCAAATAATATTTTATGCTTTTCTTCTGGAGTTACTATTTCAATATCTTTTAGTAAAATATTATTATTTTCTAAAATTTGATTTATCATATGCAAAATACGAGCATGTAAATCTGAAATATCTTGCTCGTTATATTTTGATATCCTGTAATCATAAGCTATTTGAATTGAATCATTTTCGTTCCATTCGAACATATGTATATCCAAGTCATCTGCTATTGTTTTATTAAATGCCCAAGAAGTAACATGGTTTAAAGAATCTAAGTTATCGTTCATTTTGGTTATTTGATAAGAATAAAGAACATTATACAATTTTGGTAAATTTGGTTCTTTTTTTCTTAAATCTTCTATTAAGTATTGAAATGAATATTTTTGATGTCTTAATAAAGACATAGAATTTATTGCTATATCTTTTAAGTTCTCTAAAAATGTTTTTTCATGCGATAAGGTTATTTTTAAAGGTAATGTATTAATAAACATACCAGTTGTTTCTTTTTCTTTATAATTTGTTCTATTTAGTATTGGTGTTCCTATAACAAATTCATCTAAATTAGATACTCTACCAAGGTATAGGGCAAAAATAGCCATGAAGAAATTATAAAGACTAACTTTATTTTCAGTACAGAAACTTTTTAATTTTGAAAAAAGACCTGCATTAATATCTAAAAGAATACGATTAGCTGCAATATTATCTTCCTTTTCAGCGTTTTTGGTAGAAGGTATTGTTGCAACTTCTGGAATAGTAGTAAATAAATTATTCCAATATTCTTTATCTTTTTGAAATTTATTACTTTCAATATATTGTTTTTCTGAATTAATATACTCGATATAAGAAAGTGATTTGTCCTTTTCATATAATTCATTTTTCTTGATTTTTGAATAAATTAAAGCAACGTCATTTGCAACTATTCCGTTTGTCCAAGAATCAGAAATAATATGATGTGAATTTATAACAAAACCACCATGGTTATCTGGATATCTAAATAATACTATTTCAAATAACAACGAATCAAGCATGGTAAATACTTTAGAAGCCATTTTTTCTTCTAAAGCAGATTGTTCATTTTTATCTTTTATATCAATTATTTCAAAGTCAATATCTTTTAATTCTGAAAAGTATTGGACTATTTTATCTTCTGTAAAATGAAGTTTAATTCTAAAGCTATCATTACTTTGTAAGAAAGTATTGAGAGCTTTTTTAAAAATTTTAAAATCAAGTATTTCATCACTATAAAAAGTACCACAAACGTTATTTATATTAGTATTTTTATAGTACTGCTCTGTAAGCCAAATAGACTTTTGAGGAGCAGTTAATTCATAATATTTTTTTTCCATAATAGCGCCTCATTTCACTTTGTGCATTAATTATAATAGTACATGATAATTATATCGATACAAACCACTAAAATAAACGATTTTTATTAATTTGTAACACAAAAAATATATTCATGTAATATATATGTAATATACCATAAAGTATATGCAAAAAATGTCGAAAGTAGCGATTTTATACAAAACTAAAAAAATATAATTTTTCAAAATATATAATTGACAAGCAATAAAAAAAGTGGTATCATTATATATGCGTTTAGAAAAACAACATATGGGTCAGTAGCTCAGTTGGATAGAGCACAGGCCTTCTAAGCCTGGGGTCGGGGGTTCGAACCCCTCCTGGCTCACCAAGAAGTAGATAATTAAATCTGCTTCTTTTTTTATTGTATACGAAATATCAAATATTTTTTATAAAAATAGCAGGAATTAGAATATATGGGGAGCTTAATTTTACAATATAGGGGGGACGTAAAATAAAGGGAGCTAATTCCTGCAAGATTAAAAACATGATTAATAAAACTAAATAAATTAGTTATTTAATATTTAAATATTCTTTTAATTTTTGGGATTGTTTTTGAATTATTTTTTTCCTGACAAGAATAAAAATAGAAAAAAATAAAATTAATTTGATTAAAAACATTTTGAATTCCTAAAATCTTTTGAAATAATAAAACAAATATATCATAAAAATTATAAAAGTCAAGAAAAATATTACGACATAATTCGCCAAAAAATCACAGATGTAAGCATTCCAGCAAAATCAGCTAAAAGAGCGGCTATTAAAACAAAACGTGTTTTCTTTATTTTAACAGCACTTGTATATAATGCGATTGTGTAAAGGGTTGTTTCTGTTGAACCCATAATTGTGGAAGTCATAAGACCAATTAAAGAATCAACACCGAATTTAGACATAATATCAGTTGCAACAGCCATTGATGCACTTCCTGATATAGGTCTTAAAAGAGCAAGAGGAAGAATTTCTGGTGGAACTTTTAATAAATTAAGAACTGGAATTGTAAGTTTAGTAATAGCATCAATTACTCCTGATTCTCTAAGAACATTTATTGAAAGAAATAATCCTAGAAGAGTTGGAAAAATATTTACAATAATTTGTAACCCTTCTTTTGCACCCTCAACAAAAACATCAAAAACATATTGTTTTTCAATTAGACCATAAATAACAATAATAAGTATTGTCCATGGAATTGCGATATTAGAAATATAGTTTATAATTGACATGCAATCACATCCTTTTAATTAATATTTTTCCAGCAGTAATTGCGGTGGCAAAAGCAACAATTGTTGCAACCCAAACAGCAATTATAATTTTAGTTGGATTTTCAGAGCCTAAAGAATTTCTTATTGAAATAACTGTTGTAGGAATTATTTGCAAAGAAGCTGTGTTTACAAGAATAAACATGGCCATTGAGTTACTTAATTTATCTTTATCTGGGTTTTCTTTCTGCATAGATTCCATTGCTTTAAGTCCAAGAGGAGTTGAAGCATTTCCTAAACCTAATATATTTGCAACCATATTCATTGAAATTTCTTTGCTTATTTTTTTATTTTCTTTAATTTCAGGGAAAAGAAAGGAAATTAATGGTTTTAGAAATTTAGTAAGCTTTTCTATCATAGAAGTTTTTACAGCAATTTTCATAATTCCATTCCATAGGCAAAGCGTTCCAAGTAAACTTAAACAAAGTGTTACTGTTTGTTCAGCAGAATTAAAAACAGCATTACTTACATTTAGAACTTTTCCAGAATATATTGCGAAAACAAATGATATAATTATAAAAGTTGGCCATATTTTGTTTAGCATAAAAATCACCTATAAAAATGTATTCGACAAGGGGAAATATAATGATAAAATAATTAAAGTTTGATATATTCTTATAAGAATTAATGAATATTTTTTATTTTTGTGGAATATAATACAATAAAAGTGTTGACAATTAGTTTTTACTGTATTATAATAATTAATGTTCATATATCGCGGGGTGGAGCAGTTGGCAGCTCGTCGGGCTCATAACCCGAAGGTCCCAGGTTCGAGTCCTGGCTCCGCAACCACGCCTAAGTCGCTAGAACCTTAAAGGTTTTAGCGATTTTTTATTTTTGCAAAAATATCTAAAATCTAGCTATTTTTCATAAAATGGGGAGATTTTGGGGAGAAATCGAACTCTTCATAACCTTCAAATACTATATATTTCAATAAATTTCTTAATTTTACTTTTTATCTTTTTTTTAATCTTTTGGTGTTAATAATAAATTTTGCAATACATTTCCTGCAACCTTATTGTGTGATATTACAGGATGCACATAAAAGTTTAATGTCGTTGTAATTTGTGCATGTCCTAGTCTTGCTGCGACAACTGCAATATCTATGTTTTGAGATATTAAAAGTGTAGCATTTGTATGCCTTAATCCGTGAAAGTTTATTACGGGAAGACCGATATTTCCTACAAATTTTACAAACCATTTACTGATTGTATCTGGATGCATAGGTTTGCCATCAGCTTGTACAAATAATCTATTAGAATTAGTCCATAATTCGCCATATAATGATTTTTGTTCTTCATACCACAACTTATATTCTTCAAGCAATGAAATCACAAATGTAGGTATAGCAACTTCTCTAATTGAGCTTTCTGTTTTAGGTTCTTTGGTAAATACTCCTTTATCAGATAAATATTGACTTGCTTTGTTAATACTAATAATTCCATTTCTAAAATCAATATCATTCCATTCTAATCCCATAAGTTCGCCAAGTCTTACCCCAGTGAATATTGTAATGATAATAGCTACTTTGTATTTTATATTATCTGCATTTAGCAGTTCTAAATGTTCTAATAAAAATTTACATTGCTCATCATCATAATATCTTCTCTTAGGCTTATGAACTTTTGGCGGTTGAACTCTTTCGGCTGGATTATTTACAAGTAGTTGCCAGTATACAGCTTTGTGAAGCATTGCTCGAAGTAATCTGTGATGTTCTAAAATGGTTTTTCTAGATAAGGGCTTTTTTAGTCTTTCACCTTTGTTATTTTTTAATCTTTTAATTTGTGTATCATTTTCAAGCATATCATAAAATTTCATAATATCTGTAGGCTTAATCTTATCCAGTTTAAACTTGCCAAAGTATGGTAGAATTCTAGTGTTTAAGATTGCGACATATCTAGAATAAGTTGTAGGCGCCAGTTCTTTAGCACCATAATCTCTTTTCCATATTTCAGTAAATTCTTCAAACGTAATAGAATTGCCTTCAATAACATTTCCTTTCTCAACATCTGCAACAAATTTTGCTAGTTCAAGCTTGGCTTCCTTTTTTGTACAATGAACAGTTTTTGTATGTCTTGCAGGACTACCATCTAGGTTTTTACCGCAAAAGTAAACCAACCTATATGTGTCTGTACCTCTTTTTTCTATACTCCCTGCCATATTATCCTCCTTTCCGTGTGGGAGAGAGTATTTTTGTAACCTACAATGAAATTACAAGTTAAAGATTGTATATATTAATTATACAAAGTAAAAAAACAAAAGTCTAACCGACAATGGATGTTTTGGAAAAGTTTTTGAGAAGTGTATGGTAAAAACAAGAAAAATGTCGAAAGATAGGGAAAGAAAAAATACTAATTTTTGATATTTGGTGGAAAAAAATGTAATATATTGTTATAATAATGTATAGGAAAAAAGAGGGGGCGGATTTATGAGAAATATAGAAAGGCAAATATATTTTTATGAAGTTAAATTAGAAAAATATTTTAAAGAAGGAAATAAAATGGCTATATCAGAAAATTATAAAGAAGATATGAAAGAACTTTTCTCAAAGTTCGAAGAATTTCCTTTTGATAAAAGTAATATAGATTATTCTAGATATTTAAAAAAGAATAATGGAACATATGATTTTATAAAAGTTGATACCATTAATGATAAATATATAGAAGGTAAACTTATAAATTCAGATGATAGTGGTTTGACATATTATGAAGTAAATGGCGAAATTAAGTTTTTAAAAGATACATTAACTAAGGCTGGTAGTATTGCTGAAATATCACATTTTATAATATTCTTAGATAGTAAAATAATGGCTTTTGAATATAATGCTAAATCATCACATTCTCCAAGTTTAGCCAATTATATAAATAAAAAATTGGAAGGAATATATGATATAACTTTTCTAAATTTAATAAATAAAAATAAAGAGAGAAGATTTAATTCATTACAACAAGTCAAATCTTTTAAATTTACAACTAGTAGTAAACTTTTATTAGAGAGCCAAGCTTCTCAAAAAGGATTATTTAGAGCTGCATCAGCTGCACTTGATTTAACAAAAAGAAGTACAGATGTAGAACAAAAAATTACTATTGAAATCAAACCAACAAGAATAACAAAAGAAAATAAACAACCTTACTATGATGCTGAAGAATTAAAAGAATCCATAAATGATTTTAAAGAGAGTGTAGATGACTTTGAAAAATATTTTCAACTAGATATTGTAGGTATAAATGAATTAAATGAACAAATAGCGGTAAACTATACAAAAGATATATTAAAAAGTGGAATAAGACTTGAACCTAATGAAGTGGAATCAAAAAATTTTTATAGTAAAATGAAGGAATCTTATCTAAAAATATATAATAAATATATAAAGTGAGGGTAATTTTATGAAAAAAATAAGAGATGATGTTTTTGAATTTGCTTTGAGACATACTATATTAATATCAGTAATTATTAATATAATTATATTGTTAATATCTAAAGATAATATAACTAATTACTTTTCAGAGGAAAAAAACAATATATTAAATATGATAATATCAGTTTCAGGAACATTGTTTGGATTTATATTAACATTCTTATCTATATTTATTGTATTTAAAACAGAAGAAAAATATAAGAAAAATGATGATAATATAAATAATCCATTTATATTATTGATCAACAATAAAAATTTTAATGAAATTTATGATTTGTTTATAAAAAGCTCCTATTCATTGGGTATACTGCTTGTAATATCAATAATTTATTATTTTACATCATATGGATTAAACTATTGGGTAAATTATATATTTATAGCAGTTGTGTTTGAATTTATTATTTTATCAATTATAAGAGTTTTTCTTTCAATATATACGTTTAATACATTAATAAGAATTTTAATTAATTCAAATAAAGAATAAGAAGCTAGACTTTCTAGCTTCTTATTTTTGTACTATTAATCCATTTCTCAAATTCATCATCAGTAATTTTCTCTTTAATATATCTATTTTTAAAGTGTAACCATTTTAATTTTAAAGTGCAAATTTTGCACTTTGAAATTGATTGTTAAAAAATATCACAACATACTATATATCTTATTTAGAAATAACAAAACAAAAAACGAATAACAACTTTCTTTTTTGGAAATAATATGATATAATATTAATATAATAAAAAGGAGTGATTTTATTATGTTAGGAGAAAGAATAAAAGCATATAGAGAAAGTAAAAAAATGACTCAAAAGGATATTGCAGAAATTCTTGAAGTAGAGCCAGGAACAATATCAAAATATGAATCTGGAATGATAGAGCCTAATATAGAATCAATAAAGAGATTAGCAGAAACATTTGGAATAACGATTGATGAGTTATTAAAAAATGAAGATGAGAAATTTGATATTTCCAAAATAGATATTTTAGAATACTTAAAAGAGCAAAAAGAAATGGGACTAAAAGGAAACTTATATCATAATACACAAGTTATATTCGCCTACAACACAAATCATATTGAAGGAAGTAAACTAACGGAAGATCAAACAAGATATATTTTCGAAACTAATACTATTTTGTTTGAGGATCAAACAGTAGCAAGTGTAGATGATATATTAGAAACATCAAATCATTTTAAATTAGTTGATTATATGTTAGAGGTAGCTGAAGAAAAATTAACAGAAGAAATGATAAAAGAATTCCATAAAATTTTAAAAGAAGGAACATCAGATAGCAGAAAAGAATGGTTTAATGTTGGAGAATATAAAAAATTAGCTAATGAAGCTGGAAATATGCAAACTTCTCTTCATAAAAATGTAGCCAAAGATATGGCTAAATTAATGGAATGGTATAATTCTTTAGAAAAAATAACTATAAAAGAAATAATAGAATTTCATTTCAGATTTGAAAGAATACATCCATTCCAAGATGGTAATGGAAGAGTAGGAAGAATAATTGCTTTTAAAGAATGTTTAAAAAATAATATAGTACCATTTATTATTTTAGATAAAGATAAATTATTCTATTATAGAGGATTAAAGGAATATAAAAATGAAAAAGGATTTTTAATAGACACTTGCTTAAATGCACAAGACCAATATGCAAATATGGTAGAGTATTATTTAAAATAAAAAGCGACACTAATTATAAACTAATAAGGAAGTCACATTAATTAAGCTTATATTAAACTACTTTAAAAATCAAAAAATATGTGCTATACTAATATTGTAGTATTTCAATTCGTCCATTCGCGTGATACTACCGAAGAAATTATAATAAAGAATGTTGAGAATCTTTCTTTATGAATGGCAAAATTTAACCATAGCAAAATTATGGTTGTTTTTGCTTTGTTCATAGAAGGGAGGTTCTTTTTGTATATACAACCAAATATAAAAAGATAAAGGAGAAAATAAAAATGCAAGAAAGTGAATTAAAATATTACGAAAAAATAGGAAACTGGGATTTTAGTCAAATAAACTGTAACACTGAAAATGTAACTAATTGGGATTTATATGAAAAGATAAGAGAATATTCTAATGAAAAATCCTTATGTTTAGATTTAGGAACAGGTGGAGGAGAAAGAGTTTTAAATAATTATCCAGATGTTGGGATGATTATTGCTACAGATTTTTCTGAAGAAATGATAAAAACAGCAAAAGAAAATACTAAAAAATATCCAAACAAAAAAGTAAAATTTACTAAAATGAACAATTTAGAAATGAATTTTCCAAAAGAAACTTTTGACTTGATTTCAGCAAGACACACAATAATAAATGCAAAACAAATTTATAATTGCTTGATACCAAATGGCGTTATTGTTATAGAGGGAATAGATAAAAAAGACTGCTGGGAAATAAAAGAATTATTCGGAAGAGGGCAAAGTTATAGTGACGAAATAGCTATATCAGAAAAAGATTATTTAGATTTGAAAAATGCTGGCTTTAAAAATATTGAAAAAATGGAAATATTGCAAAATGAATATTATGAAACGGAAGATGATTTGATGGCACTTCTTTTAAAGACACCAATATTAGATGATTTTTCTGAGTTAAAAAAAGAAGAGTTTGAACACAGAACAATAGTTGAAAAAGATCTGTTTGATGAATATGTAAAAAGGTATAAAACCAAAAAAGGGATATTATTAAAGAGAGTTTTATATGGAATTGTAGCTAAAAAATAAAATTAGATGGATTATTTGTAATTTGTGGAAAAAATAGTAAATTTATGATAGAATACAAGTAAATATTTTTTGGGAGAAATGTAATGAAAGAGTTAGAAGAAAAAATAGTTAAATTTGCAGAAGATAGAGATTGGTTACAATTTAATACACCAGAAAACTTAGCCAAGTCAATATCTATTGAGGCAGGAGAATTACTGGAATGTTTTCAATGGAATAATAATTACGACAAAGATGAACTTAAATTTGAAATTGCAGATGTTATGAATTATTGTATTCTTTTGTGTCATCAAATAGGAGTTGATCCTAAGCAAATAATCTTAGATAAAATGAAAATATCTGAGAGAAAATATCCTGTAGAAAAAGCTAAGGGAGTTAGTACAAAATATAATAAATTATAGGAGAAAAACATGGAAATAATTATAGCAATAATAGGCACGGCAACAGCGGTAATAACAGTATGTTTAACCAATTTCTTTTCTAAAAAAAACGAATTAAAGTATTCAGAACGAAAATTGAAGGAAAAGTATTATTTTGAATATATAAATAGATTAAGTGATAATGTAAATTATAATGATAAAGAGTCTACACTAAAAGAAAATAAAGCATTTAATAAATTAATGTTAATCGCAAATATAGATGTATTGAATAAACTTTACCAGTTACAAAATATAAGAATAGAAGAAATAAAAAATGGAAATATAAAAAATTATAATGAAAAATATGAAAAATTATTTAAAGAATTAATAATAGAGATAAGAAAAGATTTGTATGGAAAAAGAGAAAAAGATTTTCCAAATATTTATTTGTTGGGAGGATTTATAAAAAAATAATAATTAATGGGGGCAAATTATTATGATAGTATATGAAGCGACAAAAGAGATATTTATTAATGATGTAATAAATAATCAAATAGCTAGTAGGATAGAACAATTATATAGACTAAGAGTGGGACAAAATGTTAATCCAAGAGAAAAAGAAGCTTGGAAGAATTCTATGATGTATATGAATAATGTTTTAAACGATGTTAGTATTCCAAATAATAGTGGGATAGCAATAGAATTTAAAATTCCATATACTTCTAAAAGAATAGACTTTATTATAACTGGAAGAGATAAACAAGGGAGAAACATTGCAATTATAGTTGAGTTAAAACAATGGACAGAGGCTGAAATTGTTGAAGGTCAAGATGGTATTGTTAGAACTTTTACAGGTGGTGCAATGAGAGAGGTTGCTCATCCATCTTATCAAGCATGGTCATATGCAGCTTATATTGAAGATTTTAATGAAAATGTCCAAAGAGATAATGTAAAATTATTACCTTGTGCATATTTACACAACTATGAAAATGTTGAACCCAAAACTATACTATCGGACAAGTATAAAGATTATATTGAAAAAGCTCCTGTATTTATTAGTGGTGATGCTCTCAAATTAAGAGAATTCATTAAAAAGTATGTTACAGAAGGTGATAACAAGGAAACATTATATTTAATTGAAAACGGAAAAATAAAACCTTCTAAATCATTACAAGATTGTATAGCAGGAATGGTAAAACAAAATAAAGAATTTATATTATTAGATAATCAAAAAGTAGTATATGAAACAGCAATGGAAATGGCAAAGAAATCTAATGAAGATGGTAAAAAAAGATGTTTAATTGTTAAAGGTGGACCAGGTACAGGAAAAACAGTCTTAGCAATAAATCTACTATCAGATTTAACAAACAAGCCATATGAAATGGTATGCCACTATGTAACTAAAAATGCTGCGCCAAGAGCAGTATTTAAAGCTAAATTAAAAGGAACAGAAAAGATATCTAAAATAGATAATATGTTTAAAGGTTCAGGAATATATACTGAAGCTAAAAAAGATGATGTAGGAGTTATTCTAGCAGATGAAGCACATAGGTTAAATGCAAAATCAGGTATGTTTAAGAATCAAGGAGAAAATCAAATAAAAGAAATTATAAATGCAGCCAAGTTTTCAGTTTTCTTTATTGATGAAACACAAAGAATAGATATTTACGATATAGGTTCAGTTGACGAAATTGAAAAATATTTAGATGAATTCGGAATAGTAGGAGAAGAAAGAAAAATATTAGAGCTTGAATCTCAATTTAGATGTAATGGTTCAGATGGATATTTGGCATGGTTAGATGATGTGCTAGAAATAAGACAAACAGCTAATAATGATGGATTTGATATTGATTACGATATTCAAATAATGGATAATCCTAATGATGTTAAGGATAAAATATTTGAATTAAATAAAATAAATAATAAAGCAAGATTATTGGCAGGATATTGTTGGACTTGGATTAAGGAAGGTAAAAATGATACGAAGGTTCACGATATAGTTATACCAGAATATAACTTTGAAATGAGTTGGAATTTAGGAAGCAGTTCGACTTGGGCAATTGATCCTGAATCTGTAAATGAAGTAGGATGCATACATACATCTCAAGGATTAGAATTCGATTATACAGGAGTAATAATTGGTAAAGATTTGAGATATGAAAATGGTAAAATTATTACTGACTTTACAGAAAGAGCAAGTACAGATAATTCATTAAAAGGAATTAAGAAAATGTACAAAGAAAATCCTGAAAAAGCATTAAAACTAGCTGATGAAATTATAAAAAATACATATAGAACTCTTATGACTAGAGGTCAGAAGGGATGCTATATCTATTGTGAGGACAAGCCTTTAGCTGAGTATTTAAAAAGTAGGATAAATAGATGTAATGGAATTACTTATGCAACAGATGAAGAAGATGAAAATTACGAAATGATGGTTGCTGAAGCTAGTGAAGAGTATAGATACGAATAAGACTAAAGAAAAGCAAAATATGAATGTAAAAATACAGGATTATTTTGTATTTTTTGATAGAAAAATACAAGCTTCGACAAAATTTGCGGATAAAAAATGCTATAGTATATAAGACGTATTATAATATAAAGGAGAATAAAAAATGTACAAAGAACTGAAAGTTATTTATAAAATAATAGCATGGATAATATGCGCAGTAACAATTGATCTAATAGATTTGACAGATAGTTTTATTTTAAATTATTTTATAATACCACCTATTATAGAATTTATTATAGAAAATTTATCATATTTAACATGTAATATAATTGTATACAGAAAATTAGATATCAATAATTCTTTTTTTGGTAGTTTTGGATATTGGATTTCATATATTATATATATATTAATATTGTTTGGAATATTAGTTATTTTAAAATTTGCTGGAGTGATACCGTTTGTAACCAATCTAGATACGAAAATTTTTAATAAAATTATGAATTATATAAAAGATATGTTTATGATACCAGTGAATCAAATTGTAGAAATATTAAAAAATTAAAAAATTTATATAAGGAGGTAATTATGGCAAATAGAAATTACTACAGAATAGTTTTATCTAATGATTTTTTAGGATTAAGTAAAGAAATTAGTGCACCTAACAGATATGAATTAGATATAAAAGTAGAAAATCAGAAAAGAATATGGGATGAAAGAGTTAAAAGAGAATTGGTAAGACAAGATAAAGAGCAAATGAAATTAAAAGCAGATAGATTAACTAAAATGGATGAAAGAAAAATGAAGGAATATGAAAATATTGCTAAAAAATGCTATTTTCAGAAATCAAGAAAATATTATGATAGTTTAATAAACAATAAAGAATATGAAAAATATGTTAGTAAATTAGCATGTCCAACTATAGAACAAATAAATGAGGAAATAGAAGTTCCTAAAAAGAGCTTCTTAGAAATAATACTTAAACAAAAGAAAATTAATCGTATTCAGAAGGAAGAGGAAGCTAAAAAATTATTAGAAGAAAGAACAGAAAAGTACAATCAAGATTTGATATTGGAAAAAAGTGAATATGATATAAAAAAATCTAAATATATTCAAGAGCAAGAAAATAAAAATCAAATAGTAAGAAATAATCAAGAAAAATATAATAATCATGATGTTGAACAAATAGAAAAATATTTTGAATATGTATTAGAAAAAAGCAAATTTCCAGATGAATTTGTAAAGGATTATGAAATACAGTACCTACCAGAGAAAAAGACATTAATTGTTTCATATTATTTGCCAAATGCAGACTTAATTCCTAAAACGATACAACATAAATATGTTAGTACAAGAAATCAAATAGATGAAATCAATTTGACGGATAAAAAATTTGATAAATTTTATAATGATATAATATATATGTGCTGTTTAAGAACCTTAGAAGAAATTTTTAAATCAGATGATTTAGATAATATTCAAAATGTTGTATACAATGGATGGACAAAGTATGTAGATAAGAGTACAGGGCAAGATGCAGAAAGTTGTATAATTACAGTTGATGCTGATAAAAGTAAATTCTTAAATATTAATTTAGGAAATGTTGTATATAAAGAATGTATAAAAGGATTAAAAGGAATTTTTGCACCAAGTATGTTATCCTTAACACCGGTTGTACCATATTTAAGTATTGATAGAAATGATTCAAGATTTATTGAGAGCAAAGAAGTTTCTGAAATAGGTTTAGATGGATTTAATCTTGCAACTATGCCATGGGAGGATTTTGAGTATTTTGTTAGAGAGTTATTTGATAAAATGTTTAACGCAAATGGTGGAGAAGTAAAAGTAACTCAAGCAAGTCATGATGGAGGAGTTGATGCAATAGCATTTGATGATGATCCAATTCGTGGTGGTAAATTTGTTATACAAGCCAAAAGGTACAATAATGTTGTTCCAGTATCAGCAGTAAGAGATCTTTACGGAACTATGATTCATGAAGGAGCAACAAAAGGAATTTTAGTGACAACAAGTTCATATGGAAAAGAAGCTTATGATTTTTCAAAGGATAAACCTATAACTTTAATAGATGGACAAGCATTATTAGGGTTATTAAATAAATATGGTTATAGTAATTTAACAATAAAGATTAATAAATAAGTGTATAAAAAAGCAATATAATGAAAAGTTATAGGATTAATCAATGAAAAAATAATATCAAATAAAATTCAGTGTAAACATTGTGGAGATATAATTGAATCGAAAAGTGTGCATAATTTAGTTTCTTGAAAATGTGAAAGTTATCACATTGATGGTGGTAATGAATACTTACGCTTTGGAGGAAAAGATTTTAGTGAAATTTTAATTATTTTTGATGATGATACAGAAGTATTAGCGAGTGATGAAGAAAATTATAAAAAGAACTATGAGAAATGGGAAAAAAATAAGTATAGAAATATTGGTAATTCTTCTTTGAACAAAATAGATAGAATAGATAATTAATTTATAAAATTAAAGTGCAATTTTAATATTTTAAAGTGCAAAAATTGCACTTTAAAATAAAATACAAATATAACAAAGTAAAAATATCAATAAAATTTGAGAAAAAATCTCAAAAACATTGATATTTTTTTGAGATTAGCATATAATACATAAAGAAAAGGAGGATTTAAAAATGTTAATAAGATTTAGTTTTAAAAATTTCAAATCTTTTAAAAATGAAAATTGCTTGGATATGGAAGCAACATCACTAAAAGAACATGAATATAATATAGCTAAAACGGAAAATGGTGAATATTTAAAAGTATCAGCAATTTATGGTGCAAATGCTAGTGGAAAAACTAATGTGCTACAAGCATTTGGATATATGAAAAACAGAGTGTTAATAACAGATGATTCAAGAAAAAATTCTCCATCAGAAGAAAATGTTTTTAGCTATATGGTAAATAACGAGCCAATTAGCTTAGAAGTAGAAATACTAGCTAAAAATGGAAAAGTATATAAATATGGTTTCGAAGTATTAAAAGATTATATTATATCAGAATGGTTATTTGAAAAAAAAATAAATAAGTTTTATACAATATTTGAAAGAGATAGTAACAACGTAATTTTAAAAGATGAAAATAAAAAGCAAGAATTTTCTAACATAGATGAAAGAACTTTATTTTTAAATATTTATAGTAAAATTGATAGCAATAACAAAGATCTTAATAATGTAGTAGAATGGTTTATAAATTCTAATTATTTAGACTTAGGAAATCCTTTATTTGAAAATAATATAAATAATAGAATATCATTAAAAATATTAAGTGATGAGAAATATAAAAACGAATTAATAAGATTTATAAAGACATTTGATTCTGGCATTGAAGGTATAAAAGTTACTCCAGATTCAGTAGAAGCTGTAAAAAATAATAATGGTGTTGTAAAGATAGAATTAATTCATAAAGGAGAAAATGGAATTATTAAGGCATTACCATTAGAGCTTGAATCAAATGGAACAAGAAAAATGTTTCATCTATTTGACTTCTTTATGGATGCATTAAAATTAGGTATGGTTTTATTTGTTGATGAATTAGATGCTAAGTTGCATCCATTATTAACAAGATATATTATAAATTTATTCCATAATCCAGAAACTAATATTGGAAATGGACAGTTAATATATTCAACTCATGATACTGTTAATTTAAATAAGGATACTTTTAGAAGAGATGAAATATGGTTTGCAGAAAAAAATAAAGATGGAATTTCTACAATTTATTCATTGTCTGATTACAAAATAAATGACACAAAGGTAAGAAATGATGCAACTTACAATAAAGATTACTTGTCTGGAAGATATGGTGCAATTCCAGTATTAGAAGATTTTGATATAGTATAATGAAAAGTAAAGAATTCAAATGGAACAAAAGAAAATCAAATTTTTTGCAAGTTGCACCATCAAATTATTTGATCGTATGCGAAGGAAAACAAACAGAACCTAACTATTTTAATGGTTTAAAGAAGAAGATAAATGAAAAATATGGTAACAAAGTTGATGTTTTAATTCCTAGCATTGAAGTAAAAGGGACAGGTATGAATACTACATCTTTAGTAAAATATACTCAAAAGATAATAAATTATTCTAATAAGATATATGGACAAGTTTGGGTTGTATTTGACAAAGATGATTACAATGATGAACAATTCGATTTAGCAATAAAAAATTGTGATTATAATGTAGCATGGTCTAATCCAAATTTTGAATTATGGTTATTAGCACATTTTAAGAAAGTAAACAGATATGTTTCAAAAGATGATGTGTTACAAGAACTAAGTAAAGAATTTCAAAGAAATGGATTAGGTGAATACGCTAAGAATGATGTAAATATATTTGATAAAGTTACTAGTGAAGGAAAGCTACATACTGCAATAAAAAATTGCGAATATATGGAAGTATTAAATAAAGGTGGACAAGCATCACAAAGAAATCCACTGACTAGAGTTTATAAAATAGTAGATGGATTAAAAGAGTATTTAGAATAAGTTTACAAAAGAAAAGCAAAGTATGAGAGTAATTAAAAGTTACAGGATTATTTTGCTTTTTTAATAAGAGAGGAGAAACATAGAATGTTTATAGGTAGAAATAAAATAGAGATAATAAATGAAGAAGATAATATAAAAAGGGAAGTAACATATAAAAAGCCAGAAATCTTAATGATAGATTGTGATAAAGAAGAAAGTGATAAATTAAAAGAAAAGGGATTTAATATTGAATTAGGAACTTTTGGAAAAAAGTATAAAATAATAGACCAGTATGGCAATAAAAAAGTTGCTTTGAATAATAAAATAGGTAATATTATAGAAAAAGATATAGTTGTAATAGATATGAAACAAAGAAATACAAATGAGGAATATAATCTAGAAGATTTAGAAAATTTGGAAGATGGAACTTATATAACAACTCATGAAAGACAAAAGGAATTTAATCCAATTAATATATCATCAAAATTCTATGTAGAAGAATTTGAAAAATTAAGAAATAAGGATAGTATAACTATAATTTTTGCAGATAGAGAAATAAAAGAAAGTTATGACATAACTACATGGAAAAATAGACGTTATAGTAATCAATATGAAACGATATCTAATTATGATTTCTTACCATTTAATATAAATCCCTTAGAAAGACATTTTGAAACTCAAAAATTTAATATTGTTGCAGAAGGAATATTTAAAGATATTTTCAAAAATTATAAAGGAAAAATATGTAGCAGATGTACATTTTACATTAATAATTATGAAAATAAAAATATAGCAAAATTGTTAGAAAATATATATGGCGATTTAATAGGATATTTTCAACTTTTTGAAGATAAAAATGGAATAAAAAATACATTAATTGTATTGCCACAATGTGAAAATAAGAGCTTAATAATAGAAAATATACTAATGGAAATTTTACCGTTCTTTTATCCAGAAATATTTAAAGATTTTGTTAAAGATACCTGGATGGATAAAGAAGAATATATGTTACCAGAAATAAAAGATATTATTAAAGAAAAAGAATATATAGAAGAAGAATATAAAAAAAGGTTAGATGAAATTAATCAAAGGATAAAAGAGAAACAAGAAGAAATCAAATATTTATATAATATAATAAGTTCTACTGGAACAGGGGATAAACTAGTAGAAAATATAATAAAATGCTTGGAATATCTGGAATATACAAAAGTAGATGACTGGGATAAGGTACGAGAAGATGATGAAAAAGAAGAGGATATACATATTTATAAAAATGAAAAAGAATATTTTATAGCCGAAGTAAAGGGGATAAATGGACCTGCAATTGAGGATGATTGTAATGTTATTGTAAAATATAAATCTAGGAATTGTTCTAAGCTGAAAATTCCAAGCATACATGGAATTGTATTTGTAAATTATCATAAAAATGTTGAACCAAACCAAAGGGAAGAATTAGGTTTTACTTCAAAAGAGATAAAAGATGCTATAAGAGATGAGTATACTCTAGTAGGTACTTATGAATTATTTAAAGCTATAAGATTGTGCCAAGAGAATATAATAAGTAAAGAGAGTATAAGAAGAGCTCTAGAAACACCAGGAATTTTTAAAGCAATTCCTATATCTTTTGAACAAATTGGAAAAATAGAGAATATATTAGATAAAATTAATGTTATATGTATACCTTTAGAGTGTGACAAAATAAAAGTAAATGATGAATTATTAATAATAGAAGACAATAATTATTATAAAGCAAAAATAGTAAGCATGATGGTAAACGAAATTGGTGTTGAAGAATCAAAAAAGGGAGATAAGGTAGGAATAAAAATAGATAAAGATATACCAAAAGTAAAATCAGCACAAATATATTTAATAAAATAGGTGTAATATGAAAGAAAGCAAAAAACAAATATTAGAGGATTTAAACAATATAGTTATACAATACCAAAATAGTATGACAAAAATAATAAAGAATGATAAAACTTTACACACAAAAACTGTAATAATCAATACTATCTTACAAAGGAGTTTATCAATTATTGATGCATATCAAAGATTATTGACAAGCAATAATGTATTAATACTAAATTCTTTAATGCGTCTGCAAATAGATAATTGTATTTTTATTTATGGCATATATTTATTATGCAATGATGGAAATGATATTGCAGAGATATATAAAGATATATTTATTAATAGAAAAAGATTATTTGAATATAAAATCAATAAAAAAGAAAAACTATATGATACATTTATTATAGAAAGAATTAATAATGATATTCCAAATTTTAAAGAATTATATGAATTTTGTTGCAGATTTATACATTATTCAGATACAGCGAGCTATTTAACTATGGAAGCTAAAGAAGAATTAATTATTGAATTTAATCTTTCAACCAATTATAGACGTTTTAAAAAACAAACTATTATTAATGGAAAGAGTTTTGTTGAAGTGAGTAAACTTGTATTAATAATGATTAGCAAGTATTGGAATAATATTGATTTAGGAAAACCTTTAATTTAAAGCAAACAATTGAATAATTAAAAATATAATATATAAATAAAATAAAAATTTAAAGGGGCGATTTTAACACCAAAAGTGCTAAAATTGTCCTTTATTAAATACATTATATATTTTTTATAAATTTGAAAAAAGTACATAAAAATCCAAAGTTTTTTCAAAATTTTGAAAAAACTTTGGAAAACATATTTAATTAATTATCAGTACTACCACCAATCAACTGTACCCCATCACAAAACCCATTCCTATAATACTTCTCATTCCAATAATCACAATAATCTAAAAAATTATCATCAAGTTTGTGTAATTGCTGTCTAACATATTTCTTATTACACTCAGGTACATTTCTTAAAATATTTTCAGCTATTTCATCAAAATAAATCCAATGTTTTTTGTCTTCATCAGATTTTAAAGCAGAGATATCTTCATCTCTATAAATAAACCAATCTTTCAAAATATCATCATTAACTTCTCTTAAATTTTTCATAATAAAACCTCCATAATAATTTTTGATTTTATAGAAAATTACTCCAAAATTTTACCAAATAAAATTGGGAAAATTTTGGGAAGAATTGCTTCAAAAAACATCCTAAAAATGCATAAAAACTCAATAAACAAAATCTTCTATAAATGGCTAAATACCAATAAAAACTTAAGTTTCCATAAATTTTCCAAAATGCCTTTGCCGGCTCTCATAACCCGAAGGTTGCAAAGATTATTATAAAATTAAAATAGTAGGGTTTTGTTGATAAAAACATAACTAAAGGCTATACATTATATATACTGAAAAAATGGATAAGATCTTAACTTTTATTGTGAATGAAAAAACTTTTCAATTTAATACATTATTTGGGTATATGGTAATAAATGGATGTAAAAATATGATTTTATATAATAATTAATAAAAAGCAGAAGGTTAAATTTGATTTTTTGTTTTTTTGTGTTATAAAACGACAATTTTTTTATAAAAATGATGATAATATATAATATGAGAAAATGTAAGGAGGAATAATAATGATAGAATATCCATATATGATTTCTAATAACAAAATATCTCCAATATTGGAACAAATAAGAAATGCAGCTAAGCCTGAAAAACTAACACAAAATTTATTGAAAACTTGGGGATTTTCTAGTTCTAATGATAGAACTATTATATCAGTATTAAAGAGATTGGAATTTTTAACAGAAGATGGAGTACCAAATTTAAATTATGATGCATTAAGGGATAATACAAAATGGAAAAAAGTATTAGCTAATCAAATAAAAATATTATATAAAGATTTGTTTACTATTAACGAGAATATCAATTTGCAAAATGATGAAACCATAAAAGGGGCAATTAGTAGAGTTACAGGAAAAGAAAGTAAAGTGGTAGAAAGGTATTATTCTACATTTAAAACTTTATGTGATTTAGCTGATTTTACAGGAAATAAAGTATTAAGAAATGAAATAAAAGAAAAGATAGAAGAGCCTATTCCCGATAAGGAGCAAAAGAACCAAACCAAAACAGAATTTCATTATAATATACAAATTCATTTGCCGGCAACAACAGATATATCTGTTTATAATGCAATTTTTAAAAGTTTAAAAGATAATTTAATAATATAAAGGTGAAAAAATGTCAAATAATGAAAAAAATATAAGAGAGTTTATTTTTAATGCATTTTTATTAGAAGATACATTACAAAATTTAGAAACCAATGGGATAACAACCAAGATATTAGAAGAACAAAAACAAATCCAAAGAATTTTAGAAATTGATTTTAGTCCAAGAATAATATATGATGCTAATAAAATGTCAAGTGTATATATGTCATTTTTTTGTATAGAAAATGCAATAAGAGAACTAATAAGTGATAGGCTTTCAGAAAGAAAAGGATTAGACTGGTGGGAAAAGTCCGTTCCAGAAAAAATAAAAAGGGATGTTCAAAAATTAATGCAAAAGGAGGAGAAGAATAAATATCATACTCCAAGATCAACAACTAATATAGGTTATACACTATTTGGAAATTTAGGTGATATAATTATACATAATTGGGATGAATTCTCGGATTTATTTCCTGATCAGGCTTGGGTGAGTTCAAGATTTAAAGATTTAGAAATGTCAAGAAATATTATTATGCATACAGGTATTTTACCAGATATAGAAATAGAAAGAATACAGTCAATAGTAAGAGATTGGCTGAGGCAAGTTGGATAAAAAACTCGTTTTTTATCTGCTCTTCAAAAAATCAATTATTTGATTTACATCAAAAAAATTATTCATATAATAAATCACACAAATATACTTCATAACTTATTCAACATTGTATAAATTAACAATTATTAATTTAAAACATATAATAATATAAAGAGCAACATAAAAAAGCTCTTGAGAGGAGAGAATAAGTATGAAACGTAGTAATTGTGGATGTTTAGTAACAGTAATAATAGGACTAATATTTGGAATAATTGTTGGATATAATGCTTTCTTAACACTATTACCTGGCATAGTAACAGCAATATGGATAGCATTAGGCATAGGCCTTGGATCACTAGTATTATTGACTTTAATATCATTAATAGCATGTGGCAAAAAAGAAAAATGCATTTGTAAAAATGGAATTTGTATTGCTATACCAGCAGTTGGTACTGTTATTACAGCCATTATAGGCTTGACTATAACAATAACAGCAGGGTCAGTAGGAATAGCTGTTCTAATAGGATTAGGAGTATTATTCCTAACAATAACTATATTAAATTTACTAAGATTAATTCTTTGTTTAATTAATGAAAATTGCGAATGTAGATAAAATTAATTAAAAAAGCACTTACATTATGTAAGTGCTTTTTAGTTTGTATTATATTAAGAAATTTGGCTAAAATATTTTGTGTATTCTTCAGTATATAAAAACTTGACAAAATGAACTTTGTATATTATAATTTTTACTGCATTGAAGGAGAAGAGTAACTGCAAAGTCTATAAAAGTGAGCTAGGTATAGTGTGAACTAGCTATAAACTTACAGTGAAAGAACACTCTGGAGTAAACTACCGAAAAGTTTTTAACTTAGTAGACTAGTTCGGCAGCAATCCGTTATCAAATTGCTATGCTTACTTGAGCAAAATGAGATTACTAAAATTATCAAGTTTAATAAACTTTAGTAATAAATTAAGGTGGCACCACGAATCCCGTATTCGTCCTTATAATTAGGAACGTACGGGGATTTTTTGTATATGAAAGGAAGATGGAGATTGAAAAAGAATATTTATCATACACATCAATGTAAAGAATTAGATATTTCTAAAGTAGGAGAAATTGTTACAGTTTCAGGCTGGGTAGAAAACATAAGAGATCATGGAGGAGTACTATTCCTTGATTTAAGAGACAATACAGATGTTTTACAAATTGTAAGTAATGATGATAGCATATTTAGAAATTTAACAAAAGAGAGCGTAATTAAAGTAACAGGAACAATAAGAAAAAGAAATGAGGAAACATTTAATAATAAAATAAAGACAGGTGAAATAGAACTTCTTGTAGATAACCTAGAGGTACTAGGAAAATCAAAAAGTGAATTACCTTTTGAAATTATTGCATCAAAACATACAAAAGAAGATGTAAGACTAAAATATCGTTATTTAGATATGAGAAATAAAAAAGTAAAAGAAAATCTTTTATTAAGGGCAGAAATACTACATTTTTTAAGAAACAAAATGTATGACTTAGGATTTACAGAAGTACAAACACCAATATTAACAGCATCAAGCCCAGAAGGAGCAAGAGACTTCATTGTTCCATCTAGATTATTTAAAGGTAAATTCTATGCATTACCTCAAGCACCTCAATTATATAAAGAATTACTTATGGTTGGAGGATTTGAAAAATATTTTCAAATAGCACCATGTTTTAGAGATGAAGATGCAAGAGCAGATAGAACGCTTGAATTTTATCAATTAGACTTTGAAATGAGTTATGTTGAAGAAGACGAGATTCTAGAAATTGGAGAACAAATCTTTTATGATACATTCACTAAATTCTCAAATAAAGAAGTGTCACCAAAACCATTTAGAAGAATTGCATACAAAGATGCAATGGAAGACTACGGAACAGATAAACCAGATTTAAGAAATCCATTAATTATAAAAGACGCATCTGAAACATTAAAAAATACAACATTTGGACCATTTAAAAATTCAACAGTAAAAGTTATTGTAGTTGATGAAATTGGAACAAAACCAAACTCATGGTTTAATGAAATTGTTGATTATGCATCAAGTATAGGAATGCCAGGAATAGGATATATAACACTTCTAGAAGATGGAACATTAAAAGGACCAATAGATAAGTTCTTAAGCGAAGAAGAAAGAAAGATGTTAATTGAAAACTTTAATATGAAAACAAATTCAGTAATGTTTTTCATTGCTAATAGAAACAAAGCAATAGCACAAAAATTTGCTGGAATGATTAGAACATATATTGGAAACAAATGTGAATTAATAGATAAAAACAAATTAGAACTATGCATAATTAATGACTTCCCAATGTTTGAATATGATGATGTAAATAAAAAATATGAATTTTGTCATAACCCATTTAGTTTGCCACATGGAGGAATAAAGGATTATGAAGAAAAGAAACCAGAAGATATATTAGCATATCAATTTGATTTTGTTTGCAACGGAAATGAGATGGCATCAGGAGCAATTAGAAATCATGATTTAGATAGCTTAGCAAAAGGATTTGAAATTGTAGGATATACTAGAAAAGAAATAGAAGAAAGATTTAAATCAATATTTACAGCATTTCAATATGGATGCCCTCCACATGGTGGTATGGCACCAGGAATTGACAGATTAATAATGTTAATACAAGACGAACCAAACTTAAGAGAGGTTCAAGCATTTCCAACAAGTGCAAGTGGTCAAGATTTAATGATGGGATCACCAAGCGAATTAACCCACGAGCAATTAGAAGAATTAGGTATAGAAGTAAAAAGCAATTAAATAAAATTAATTAATATAAAATAAACCAGAAAAAATTTTTCTGGTTTATTTTTATAAAAACAATAAAAAGACACCATTATTTATCGTTCGACAAAACTACCCAAAAACTACCAAAAAACGATTACTTAAAATGTAAAAAAATTACATTAAAAACATTGACATTTACATAAAATGGAATTACCATATAATTATAGCACGTAAGGTGCTGTAATAAATATGAAAGGAGGGGCTACATATGTCTTACAAAGATAGTCAGGACTTTCGCAATGATTATCCTGGTGGATATTCAAAAAATGGAACAGTCTATGATGGAAACGGCAACGATGTTGGCTATGTGACTGGTGACGGAGACTACCGTATTAATGATGGTAGTTCAAATGATCGTCAGTTATATAACAAAAAAAAGTAAGTAACCCCTGCGGTGTGACTTAGTATTTTACTAGGGCACATTCATAAATTTATATAAATGGAGTATAAAAATGGTAAATTATAAAACAACTATTGAACTAGATAATAATTATATTCTTGAAGTAATTAATAATGAAAAAGAATTAGTGCAAAATGCTATTGATATAAAAAAGATAAAATTATTTGAAATTTTAAAATGTAATGAGTTTATATTAAAAATTAATTTTAATAATATAGATGAAAATGAATATAAAAGAATATTAAAAAAATTATTAAATATTAAAAATATAATTATAAAGTCTAAAGTAAAGGTTGGAGCAAAAAAAGAAAACAAATATTTACTAGGATATATATTGAATTATAATGAAAAAAATCAAAAACAAAATGATTTTATTCTAGCATTAAATGCAATTTTTTATAACACTAGATATGAAAGATACAATTATATATATGACACAGTTTGTAATTATTTAGATGGATTTTTTTATGGTAAAAATTTATGCGATTTTAAAAATAGTCAATGTGGAGAAAAAAGAAATACTACTTCACTTACTGGATGTTGCCATCACTATAAAAATAGATTTTTGGGACCATTTACAAAATTTGTGCCATGTGAATATTTGAATAAAAATACATATACATGTGATGCACAATGTATTTCTTGCAAATTATTTACATGTGATTATTTAGAGAAAAAAGGAGTTAAATTTAGAATAAAAGATATATTACTATTAAATACATTTTTTAATCCGTTGCAAAAGTATTTTATAAAAATTATGGTATTTACTCCAAAAGAAAAAATAATAAAAAGATTGATGATTTTATAGGTAAGTCAGAAAGCTATTCTGACTTATTTTTAATATAATTTGATATCTGTTATTTACAATATTAAAATTAAATTTTAATATGTAATCTGTATTTGTTGAAAATTGTCTAAAATCATAGTATAATAAAAGATGTATTAAATAATTGGAGGATGTTTATGTTTGGATACAGATCAGATGGGAGAAAATTAAAGAATATCCCGCCATTTTTTAGAATTATTCCACAAGTAATGAGAACAAGAAGTGATTCTCAAGTTTATTATGACTATGATATGCCAATAAAGGAAATGGATGAATATATCAATAGAAAAGCTGCAGAAGGAATAAAAATCTCATATATGAATATAATTTATGCTGCTTTAGTTAGACTTGTAGCATTAAGACCAAGGCTTAATAGATTTGTTATGAATGGAAGAACTTTTGCTAGAAATGAAATATATATATCATTAGCAATAAAGAAAAGTCTAAGTGATGATGGACAGGAAACAACAATAAAGTTACCATTTGATGGAACTGAAAATATATTTGAAATTAAAGAAAAATTAGATAGCAAAATTAATGAAAATAAAGAAAGTGTTAAAGTAAATGAGACAGATGCATTAGCTAAAGCATTATCATTAATTCCTAATTTTCTTTTAAAAATGGCGGTAAGCATAATAATGTTTTTGGACAAACATGGAATGCTACCAAAGTTTATAATTAAAGCAAGCCCATTTCATACCAGTGCATTTTTAACAAATGTGGCTTCTCTTGGTATTGATGCAATATATCATCATTTATATGACTTTGGAACAACAGGTGTATTTTTAGCAATGGGAAAGAAAAAGAAAAGCTATATATATGATGACGAAAACTTTAAAGAAGAAAAATGTATATCATTAGCATTTGTATGTGATGAAAGAATTTGCGATGGATACTATTTTGCAAGTTCAGTTAAAATGTTTAATAGATATTTAAAAAAACCTGAACTATTGGAAGAAAAAATACAAAAAATAGAAGATGGAAAATAAAAGGTGAGAAATTAAATTCTCATCTTTTTTCTTTTAAATAAGTTCTAAAATAAACTTGTCTTTAATAGTATTAAACAAATTTATTTTGGAGGTATTATAATGAAAAATAAAAAAAACATATTAATTATATTATTAGTAATTATAATTATTGCAGCTATTATAACATTTGTATTAGTTAGAAAAGGAAAAGATACAGATAATAATAAAATACAAGAATATACACCACAGGAAGAAATGTCTGATGATGAAATTAGAAAAACAATAATTTCATTATATTATAAGAATATAGAAACAAATTCATTAATTGCAGAAGCTAGGTGCATAGATGTAAAACAGTTATACAAGGATCCATATACATATTTAATAAACCTATTAATAGCTGGACCGGAAAGTGATAAATTAGAAAGTGCAATTCCGGAAGGAACAAAAGTGAATTCTTGTAAATTAAAAGGAAGTACAGTATATGTAGATTTATCTAAAGAATTTGTTGATAATGCTGCAAGCGGAACCGAAGAAGAAAGTTTAATAATATATTCAATTACAAATACATTAACAGAACTAAATGAAGTAACATCTGTTAAAATTCTAATAAATGGAGAAGAAAATAAAGCATTTAAAGATAACAAAATGAATTTTAAAGAAAGCTTTAGCAAAAACGACTAATAAATAGAGGGTATAATCTTTATACTCTCTATTTTAATATTTTAAATAATTTAATTCCTTTCCAAGCACGTTTCCAATTACCTAAAAAATATTCCACTTCATTTAAGGATTTTAAAGTATTGTCTTTATATATTTTAAATTTACCTTTTTTCTTTTTGCTTTCGCCTCTAAAACCATCCAAATCTTTTATATTATACTTTTCAACCATATTGCCTCCAATTGCATTTTTAAATAATTTATTATATAATATGTATAATTTTTTATAAAAGTTAGGATAAATATGAAAATAGAATTAAAAGATAATGAAAGAATTGATGATTTACAATTAAATAATTTAAAAATAATCCAAAATAAAGATGGATTTTGTTTTGGAATCGACAGTGTATTATTATCTGATTTTTCCAAAGAAATACCAACTGGATCAACTGTTTTAGACTTAGGAACAGGGACTGGAATATTAGGAATATTACTTTGCGGAAAAACAAAACTTTCTAAAATATATGGAATTGATGTACAAGAAGAAGTGTGTCAAATGGCCCAAAGAAGTGTAAAACTTAATAATTTAGAAGATAGATTTGAAATTATTAATGATAATATAAAAAACTTAAATACCATTTTTGAAAATTGTTCAATTGACGCAATAGTTTCAAATCCGCCATATAAAAAAGACAATTCTGGACTAAAAAACGAATCACAAATAAAACTTATTTCAAGACATGAAATTACAGCCTCATTAGAAGATTTTATAGAAATATCTTCTAAACTTTTAAAAGACAATTCAAGCCTATATATGGTACACAGACCAGAAAGATTATCTGATTTATTTTATTTGTTAAGAAAATACAAACTAGAACCTAAAAAACTAAGAATGGTTCAATCATATTTTGATAGTAAGCCTAAATTAGTTTTAGTTAAGGCAACAAAAAATGCAAAATCTTTTTTAAATATAGAAAATCCATTAATTATATACAACAAAGATGGTACGTACACAAGCGAAATATTAAAAATATATGGAAAGGAAACAAAATAAATGGCAGGAATATTATATTTGGTTGCTACACCCATAGGTAATTTAGATGATATAACATTAAGAGCAATAAAAGTTTTAAAAGAAGTAGATTATATTGCTGCGGAAGATACAAGACATTCATTAAAACTTTTGAATCATTTAGAAATATCTAAACCATTAATTAGTTATCATAGACATAATGAAGATGTTAAAACAGATATACTAATAAATAAGTTATTGGAAGATAAAAATATAGCATTAATCACGGATGCAGGAACACCTGGAATATCAGATCCGGGAGAAGCGGTTGTAAAAGAAGCAATAAAAAACAATATAAAAATTGTACCAATTCCTGGAGCATGTGCTTTAATAAATGCATTAATTGCATCTGGTATAGATACAACTGAATTTGCATTCTTAGGATTTTTAGCTTTAAACAAGAAAAATAGGAAAGAACAATTAGATAAAATAAAAAATGCAAATTTAACTACAATTATATATGAAGCACCACATAAACTATTGTCAACATTAAAAGATTTAAGCGAAATACTAGAAGACAGAAAGGTTGTGTTGGCAAGAGAACTTACTAAAATTCATGAGGAATTTATTTATGGAACTGCTAATGAATTATTAAATAAACTTGATAATCCTAAAGGAGAATTTGTAATAATAATAGACAAAGCAGAGAAAATAGAAAATGAAGATATAAATTTTTTAAATAATTTATCTGTTGAAGAACATTATAATTTTTATCAAAAACAAGGAATGGAAAAAAATGAAATTATAAAGAAAATTGCAAAAGATAGAAATGTAAAGAAAAATGAAATTTATAAATTATTTATATAATATATAAAAAATAGTACTAATTAAATCTAATTAGTACTATTTTATTTCATTATAAATTATTCTTCTTTTTCAGCTGCAACTTTTTTACCGATTTTTTCAGCACATTTTTCACAAATTAATTTATCGTTATGAGTTATTAAATTTTTTGTGCTACCACAAAAAATGCAATTTGGTTCATATTTTTTTAATACAATTGAACTTCCATCGACAAATATTTCTATTGGATCTTTAACTTTTATATCAAATTTGTTTCTTAATTCTATTGGCAAAACAACCCTACCTAATTCATCCACTTTTCTAACTATTCCAGTAGCTTTCATAATTTAATCCTCCTAAATGTATCATATATTATTGAAAGTCATTCGCCATTTTTCGACAAAAAACCTCTATTTAAATAATACCATATTTAACAAAAATAGTCAATAAAAAACATATGAAAATATTGGAAACTGAGAGCAAAAATGTAAAAGAATTATTACGTTAATAATAAAAGGGGTGTTAATAAAATTGTTAAGAATAAAACTTACGGCTAATAGACTTTTAAAGAAAAAATTGCTAAAAAGTATTGACAAGCATTCATAAAAATAATATAATATTAACATTGTAAAAGAGAAGGGTGATTAAAATTAAAAAACTATGTGCGCAAAAAGTTTTTTAAGAATATAACATACTGTTAGGTAAGTTGATAAAAAAGAGAGTTTATCAGCCTACTTTTTTGTTGCCTTTTAAAAATTATTTATAAAAGAGGAATTACGTATAAGAAAGTGTGCTTAATCTTACGGGAATAATAAGCAGGGCCTATAAGCTTAAGCAAATACCCTATATGTTAAGAAGGACTTTTATAAATATTAATTTACTACCTGCTAATTTTAAAAACAGGGGTGATTAGTTTGGTAAAAGATATCAAACACGAGAAATGCATTCGTAAAACGTTTGCAAAAACAGAAGATGCTATTGTAATGCCTAATTTAATTAAAGTACAAAAAGACTCATACGACTGGTTTATTAAAGAAGGTTTAGGAGAAGTATTAAGAGATATTTCACCAATAATAGACTATTCTGGAAATTTAATATTAGAATTTTTTGATTACTACATGGAAGACACAACAAAGTATTCTATTGAAGAAGCAAAAGAAAGAGATGCAACATATGCAACAAGATTACATGTAAAAGTAAGACTTATTAACAAAGAAACAGGAGAAATTAAAGAACAAGAAATTTACTTAGGCGATTTTCCACTTATGACAGATACAGGAACATTTGTTATAAATGGTGCAGAAAGAGTTGTAGTAAGCCAATTAGTTCGTTCTCCAGGATGCTATTATGCTTTTACATATGACAAAACAGGTAAAAAATTATTTACATCAACAGTAATGCCAATAAGAGGTGCATGGCTAGAATATGAAACAGACGCAAACGATGTATTCTACGCAAGAGTTGATAGAACAAGAAAAATACCAGTAACAGTTCTTTTAAGAGCAATTGGATTAGTTACAGATGAACAAATGTTAGAACTATTCGGAGACGAAGAAAAACTAAAAGCAACATTTGCAAAAGATACTATTAAAACTCAAGATGAAGCTTTAATAGAAATCTACAAAAAATTAAGACCAGGTGAATTACCAACAGCAGAAGCTGCAAGAAATCTATTTAGTGGATTATTATTCGATCCAAGAAGATATGACTTAGCAAGAGTTGGTAGATATAAATACAATCAAAAACTTTGCTTAGCTACAAGAATTACAAACCAAGTAGCATTTGCAGATATAATAAACCCAGAAACTGGTGAAGTTTTAGTTGAAAAAGATACAGTTATAACAGCTGAAACTGCAAAAGAAATCCAAAATTCAGGAATTAACATAGTAGACGTTAAAGTAAATGACAAAAAAGTTAGAATTATAGGAAACGGAACAGTAGATATACACGAAGTTCTAGATATAGACTTTAAAGATGTTAAAATAAAAGAAGCTGTTAATTATGAAATATTAAAGAACATAATTGACACAACAGATAAAAAAGATTTATTAAAAGTAATAGTTGAAAGAATGGACGAGTTAGTTCCAAAACATATTACTAACGAAGATATAATAGCTTCAATAAACTACATATTTAACTTAGATCATGGATTAGGAAAAGTTGATGACATAGATCACTTAGGAAATAGACGTGTTAGATGTGTTGGTGAATTATTACAAAATCAATTTAGAATTGGTTTAACAAGATTAGAAAGAGTTGTTCGTGAAAGAATGACAATTCAAGACCTAGATGTTGTAACACCACAAACATTAATAAACACAAAACCTATAACATCATCAATAAGAGAATTCTTTGGAAGCTCACAATTATCACAATTCATGGATCAAACAAACCCACTTTCAGAGTTAACACATAAAAGAAGAATATCAGCTTTAGGACCTGGTGGTTTAACAAGAGAAAGAGCTGGTTTCGAAGTTAGAGACGTTCACTTTACTCATTATGGTAGATTATGTCCAATAGAATCTCCAGAAGGACCAAACATTGGACTTATATCAGCAATATCTTCATTTGCTATAATTAATGAATATGGATTTATTGAAACACCATATAGAAAAGTAGATAAGAAAACACATAAATTAACAGATATAGTTGAATATATGCCAGCTGATGTTGAAGAAAAATTTGTAATAGCTAAAGCATCAGAACCAGTAGATAAAGATGGAAAATTCATAAACAAAAAAATAAAAGTAAGAATTGCAGAACAAATCGCAGAAGTAGCACCAGAAGATGTAGATTATGTTGATGTTTCACCACAACAATTAGTTTCAGTTGGTGCAGCAATGATACCATTCTTAGAGCATGATGATGCTCACCGTGCACTTATGGGTGCAAACATGCAACGTCAAGCAGTTCCATTATTAAAAACTGAATCTCCAATAGTTGGAACAGGTATGGAATACAGAGCAGCAAAAGACTCTGGAATTATGATATTAGCAGAAGACGATGGAACAATCGAAAAAGTTACTGCAGACGAAATTACTTTAAAAACTAAAAAAGGACTAAAAACATACAAACTACGTAAGTTCAAAAGAACTAACGGTGGTACATGTATAAATCAAAGACCAATAGTTGTTAAAGGCGAAAAAGTTAAAGCGGGAGACGTTATAGCAGATGGACCTTCAACAGACAAAGGTGAAATGGCACTAGGAAGAAACGTTTTAATTGCGTTTGCTACTTGGGAAGGTTACAACTATGAGGATGCTGTTTTAATTAGTGAAAGATTAGTTAAAGACGATGTGTATACATCAATTCACATAGAAGAATATGACTGTGAATGTAGAGATACAAAATTAGGTCCAGAAGAAATAACAAGAGATATACCAAATGTTGGTGAAGACAGCCTAAAAGACCTAGATGAAAACGGTATTATAAGAATTGGTGCAGAAGTAAGACCAGGAGATATATTAGTTGGTAAAGTTACTCCAAAAGGAGAAACAGAGCTAACAGCAGAAGAAAGATTACTTCGTGCAATATTTGGAGAAAAAGCAAGAGAAGTTAGAGATACATCTTTAAGAGTACCACATGGAGAAGCAGGAACAATTGTAGATATAAAAATATTTACAAGAGATAATTCAGATGAATTAGGACCTGGAGTAAATCAAGTAATTAGATGTTATATAGCTCAAAAAAGAAAAATATCAGTTGGAGATAAAATGTCTGGACGTCACGGAAACAAAGGTGTTGTTTCAAGAATACTTCCAGAAGAAGATATGCCATTTATGCCAGATGGTACACCAGTAGATGTTGTTTTAAACCCATTAGGTGTTCCTTCTCGTATGAACTTAGGCCAAGTTTTAGAAGTTCACTTAGGAGCAGCAGCTCGTGAACTTGGATGGAAAATTGCAACACCAGTATTCGATGGTGCAACAGAAGAAGAAATAACAGAATTATTAGAAAAAGTTGGACGTACACCAGACGGAAAAGTTACACTTTATGATGGAAGAACAGGTGAAAAATTTGATAAACCAGTTACAGTTGGTGTAATGTACATGCTAAAACTTCACCACTTAGTTGATGATAAAATACATGCTCGTTCAACTGGACCATACTCATTAGTTACACAACAACCTCTTGGTGGTAAAGCACAATTTGGTGGACAACGTTTTGGAGAGATGGAAGTTTGGGCATTAGAGGCTTATGGTGCAGCACATACACTTCAAGAAATATTAACAGTTAAATCTGATGATGTTGTCGGAAGAGTAAAAACATACGAAGCAATTGTTAAGGGTGAAAATATTCCTGAACCAGGAGTTCCAGAAAGCTTTAAAGTTTTAATTAAAGAACTACAAAGTTTAGGATTAGATGTAAGACTATATTCAGAAGACAATAAAGAATTAGAACTTAAAGAAAATATTGAAGATGGTATAGACTTTAATCTAGATAAAGAAAAGATTTCATTAGACGAGGAAAATGTAATTGAAAATGATGAATTAGAAAATGCTTATATAGAAGAAGATTTGGAAGAGGATTTATCAGACACAGAAGACTTGTTAGATGATGAAGATTTATATGATTCAGACTTAGCAATGGACAATATAGAGGATGAAGAAGATAAATAAAATTAATTAAATAAAAAATACATAAATCAAATAAAATAGCAAAATGAATTGCTCAGCGGTGTAAATTTTAAATGTAGAGATGTATTTTAAATGTGGATTTTATACTATTAAATTATTCACAATTCATATTAACTACTAATTAAGTGGGGAGGAAATAAATTGGACGAACTAGAAACTTTTGATAAAATAAAAATTGGTCTAGCATCAGATGAAACTATAAGAATGTGGTCAAAGGGTGAAGTAAAAAAGCCAGAAACAATTAATTATAGAACATTGAAACCAGAAAAAGATGGACTATTCTGTGAAAGAATATTTGGTCCAACAAAAGACTGGGAATGTCATTGTGGAAAATATAAAAGAGTAAGATATAAAGGAATAATATGTGATAGATGTGGTGTTGAAGTCACAAAATCAAAAGTAAGAAGAGAAAGAATGGGACATATAGAACTTGCAGCACCAGTAGCACATATTTGGTATTTTAAAGGAATACCAAGTAGAATAGCTTTAGTACTAGATATCTCACCAAGAAATTTAGAAAAAGTTATATATTTTGCATCATATATTGTTACAGACAAAGGAACATCTGGACTTACAAAGTGCCAAATATTAACAGAAAAAGAATATGTTGAAGCAGTAGAAAAATACGGAAAAGGTTCTTTTAAAGCTGAAATGGGAGCAGAAGCTCTTGAGAAACTTTTAAAAGAAGTAGATCTAGAAAAATTATCAGCTCAAATAAAGAAAGAACTAGAAAAAGCTAGTGAACAAAAGAAAATTAAACTATCTAAAAGGCTAGATACAGTTGAATCATTTAGATTATCTGGAAATAGACCAGAATGGATGATAATGAATGTTGTACCAGTAATACCACCAGAATTAAGACCAATGGTACAATTAGATGGTGGAAGATTTGCAACATCAGACTTAAATGACTTATATAGAAGAGTAATAAACAGAAATAATAGATTAAAAAGACTATTAGAATTAGGTGCACCAGAAATAATTGTAAGAAACGAAAAAAGAATGTTACAAGAATCTGTAGATGCATTAATAGATAATGGAAGACGTGGAAGACCAGTAACAGGAGCAGGAAATAGACCACTTAAATCATTATCAGACATGCTAAAAGGAAAACAAGGTAGATTTAGACAAAACCTATTAGGAAAAAGAGTTGACTACTCTGGACGTTCAGTTATAGTTGTTGGACCAGAGTTAAAAATCTATCAATGTGGTGTTCCAAAGGAAATGGCAGTAGAATTATTTAAACCATTTGTAATGAGAGAATTAGTTGGACGTGGAATAGCACACAACATAAAAAATGCAAAAAGAATGGTTGAAAGATTAAGACCAGAAGTATGGGATATATTAGAGGAAGTTATAAAAGACCACCCTGTAATGTTAAACCGTGCTCCAACACTACATAGACTTGGTATACAAGCATTTGAACCAGTACTAGTAGAAGGTAGAGCTATAAAATTACACCCATTAGTATGTACAGCATTCAATGCCGACTTCGATGGTGACCAAATGGCTATACACGTACCATTATCAGCAGAAGCACAAGCAGAAGCAAGATACTTAATGTTATCTGTTAACAACTTACTTAAACCACAAGATGGTAAACCAGTTACAGTACCTACACAAGATATGATTTTAGGAAGCTACTATTTAACAATGGAAGAAGCAGGCGAACCAGGAGAAGGAACATATTTTAAAGACGTTGAAGAAGCACTTCTTGCATATCAAAATGGAGATTTAGGTCTACATGCAAAAGTATATATAAGAATGTACAAAAAGATAAATGGAGAACTTAAATCTAAAAAAGTTGAAACAACAGTAGGTAGAGTTATATATAACCAAGGTATACCACAAGACTTAGGTTTTGTAGATAGAAGCAACCCAGATGAAGAATTTAACTTAGAGATTGATTTCCCTGTAGTTAAGAAAAATCTTGGAAAAATAGTTGCAAAATGTATTGAAAAACATGGATTAAGCGAAGCAGCAGAAGTGTTAGACTATATTAAAGCAACAGGATTTAAATATTCAACAAAAGGTGCTATTACAGTTAGTGCTGCCGACGTAACAAGCCCTAAAGAAAAAGAAGAAATTTTAGCAGCAGCAGATAAACAGGTTGAAGAAATTGCTAAACAATATAAACGTGGTTTAATAACAGAAGATGAAAGATATAATGAAACAATTAAAGTTTGGGAAAATGCAACAAAAGAAGTTACAAAAGCAATGGAAGCAAACTTTGATGATATGAACCCAATATACATGATGGCAAGATCAGGAGCCAGAGGAAATATAAATCAGTTAAGACAAATTGCTGGTATGAGAGGACTTATGGCCGATACACAAGGTAAAGCCGTTGAAATACCAATTAAAGCAAACTTTAGAGAGGGACTAGATCCACTAGAATACTTTATTTCATCACATGGTGGAAGAAAAGGTCTAGCAGATACAGCCTTAAGAACAGCAGATTCAGGATACTTAACAAGAAGATTAGTTGATGTAAGTCAAGATATAATTGTTAGAGAAGAAGACTGTGGAACAACTGAAGGTATTGTCGTAAGAGATATAAAAGATGGAAATCAAGTATTAGAGACATTAGAAGAAAGACTAATAGGAAGATATGCATTAGAAGATGTATACGATCCAAATACAAAAGAATTAATTGTAGATAAAAATACAATGATAACAACAGATTTAGCAGCTAAAATAGTTGCAACAGGAATAGAAGAAGTAAAAGTTCGTTCATCATTATGTTGTAGAACAAAACATGGTGTTTGTGCAAAATGTTATGGTAAAGGTCTAGCAACTGGTGAAGAAGTAACAATTGGAGAACCAGTAGGTATAATTGCTGCTCAATCAATTGGTGAACCTGGTACACAGCTTACAATGAGAACATTCCATGAAGGTGGTGTAGCCGGTGGAGATATTACACAAGGTCTTCCAAGAGTTGAAGAGTTATTTGAAGCTAGAAAACCAAAGGGATTAGCAATAATTTCTGAAATAGCAGGTAAAGTAAAAGTTAAAGAAGATAAAAAGAAGAAAGAAGTAATAGTTACATCAAAAGAAGATTCAAAAACTTATACAATACCATTTGGATCAAAATTACATGTTAAAGATGGAGACGTTATAGGAGCTGGAGATCAAATAACAGAAGGTTCTGTAAATCCAAATGAAATACTTGCAATAAATGGACCAGACGGAGTATACAACTACTTAATTCAAGAAGTTCAAAAAGTTTATAGAAACCAAGGTGTTGATATAAACGACAAACACATTGAAGTTATTGGTAGACAAATGCTTAAAAAGATTAAAGTTTCTGATGGTGGAGAAACAGATATGTTCCCAGGTTCTTTAGTTGATATGTATGAATTCGAAGAAAAGAATGAAAAAGCTAAAGAAGAAGGAAAGAAACCAGCAGCAGGAAAGAGAGCACTTCTAGGAATAACAAAAGCAGCTCTAGCAACAGAAAGCTTATTATCTGCAGCATCATTCCAAGAAACAACAAGAGTATTAACAGACGCAGCAATAAAGGGAAAAGTAGATCCATTAATAGGATTAAAAGAAAACGTTATTATAGGTAAATTAATACCAGCTGGAACTGGAATGGCAAGATATAAAAATACTAGAATAAACACTGAACCAGAAAATACTGTAGAAGATTCAGCAGTAATAAAAAGTACAGAAACAAATCTAGTAGGATAAATAAAAAGACGCATTAGAAAATGCGTCTTTTTCATTTGAGCTTAATTATATGAATTCTTGACAAATAAGGGCATATAGAGTACAATATAATATGTAAAAATAGGAGGATTATATGCCGAAGAACGATAAAAGTTTTAAAAGCTTAATTTCAAGAACAAAAATATATTTAGCATTAATTGCTATTTTATTAATACTATTATGCATAAAAGATGTTACATATATAATTCCATCAATTATAGCTTATGCCTTAATAGTTGTTTATTCATTATGGACAAATAATAAAAGAATAGATGAAATATCAAAACATATTCAAGATGTAACTCTTAATGTTGATTCAACAATTAAAAGTTCTCTTGTTAATTCACCATTCCCATTAATTATAATGGAAACTAGTGGAAGTGTAATATGGAAAAGTTCAAAATTTGTAAGTGAATTTGCAAATACAGATATATTACAAGTAATTAAGGGATTAGCAAAAGAAATAAAGCTAGATATATTAGAAAGTAAATTAAATAAAGAAGTAATAAAAAACCAATCAATAGAAAAAGAAATTGAAATAGGAAAAAGAAAATATAAAGTATTAGGAGAATATGTAAAATCTAAAAAGAAAAAACAAAACGAATATATGATGACATTATACTTTGTAGATAATACAGAATATCTAAATACACTTGATGAACTAAAAAATAGAAATTCATGTGTAGGATTTATAATGATAGATAACTACGATGAAATGATAGAATTATTGCCAGACGATAAAAAAACATTAATATTAGCAGAAGTAGAAAAGAAAATATTAGATTGGGCATATAAAAATAATGGAGCAATAGTAAAATCAGACAGAAAAACATATGCATATTTAACAGAACAAAAAGACTTAGAAGAAATAAAAGCACAAAAATTTGATATATTAGACGAGATAAAAGAAATAGATACAGACGAAACAGTTACATTAACTTTAAGTATAGCAATATCAAATGATGGTAATACAAACTACGAAAAATATAAATCTGCTCAAACAGCAATGGATATTGTTTTAGGACGTGGAGGAGATCAAGCGGTAGTAAGAGAAAATGAAAAATATATTTTCTTTGGAGGTAGAACTTTAGAAGTAGAAAAAAGAACTAAAGTCAAAGCAAGAACAGTTGCAAGAGCTTTAGAACAAATAATAGAAGAAGCGCCAAATGTTATAATAATGGGACATTGTAATCCAGATATAGATAGTATGGGTTCTAGTTTAGGAATATATAAATTAGCTAAAAGCTTAGGAAAAGAAGCTAAGATTATAAACACATCAAATGGAGCTTCAATTGAAAACTTTGTTGAAGCAATAAAAAAAGAGGACGAATATAAAGGAATCTTTTTAAATAAAGCAGAAGCTTTAAATGAAATAACAGAAGACACAGTATTAGTTGTGGTGGATACAAACAAAAACAATTATGTTGAAGTTCCTGAATTGTTAGAAAAAACAAATAAAATAGTAGTAATAGATCACCATAGAAAAAGCCCAGAATTTATAAATAACGCAATACTTACATTCCATGAAGTATATGCATCTTCTGCGGCAGAACTTGTAACAGAAATATTACAATATGTAGAAACAAATGTTGAATTAAATAATTTAGAAGCAGAAGGTTTATATGCAGGAATTATGATGGACACTAAAAACTTTACATTTAAAACTGGTGTAAGAACATTCGAGGCGGCAGCATTTTTAAGAAAAAAAGGTGTAGATATATTAAAAGTAAAAAAATGGTTCCAAAGTGATTTAAAAAGCTATAATCAAATAGCAGATATAGTAAAAAAAGCAGAAATAATAAATGAAACAATAGCAGTATCAATATATGAAAAAGAAGACAAAAATGCAAATTTAATATGTGCTAAAGCAGCAGATGAACTATTAACAATAAGTGATGTTACAGCATCATTCGTATTAGGAAAAACAGGAGATAAAATATTTGTAAGTGGACGTTCAATAGGTGACATTAATGTCCAATTAATACTAGAAAAATTGGGCGGAGGCGGGCATATAACTGTTGCTGGAGCTCAATTAGAAGGAATGACAATAGAAGAAGCAAAGCAAGAATTAGTTATTAGAATTAATGAATATTTTACAGAAATAGGATAAATAAAGTCGGGAGGTAAATAATGAAAGTTATTTTAACACAAGACATTAAAGGCGTAGGAAAAAAAGACGAAGTAATAAATGCAAATGATGGATATGCAAGAAATTTCTTATTGCCAAGAAAGTTAGCAGTAGAAGCAAATACAGCAAATATGTCAAAACTAAAAGGAAGACAAGATTCAGCAAACTTTAAAAAAGAACAAGAAAAAGAAGAAGCAAGCGCAATAAAAGAAAAACTATCAAAAATAATGCTAAAAATAAATGTAAAAGCAGGAGAAAATGGAAAAATCTTTGGATCTATAACAGCAAAAGAAATAGCAACAGAATTACAAAAGCAATACAAAATAGAAGTAGATAAAAAGAAAATACTATTAAAAGAACCAATAAAAGAAATTGGAACATTTACAATAGATATAAAACTATACGAAGGAATAATAGGAAAATTAAAAATAGATATAATAGCATAAATTGAGGGGGACCCAAAATGGAAATAGGGAAAATACCACCAAGTGATATTGAAGCAGAACAAGCAGTTTTAGGTAGTATGCTTACAGACAAAGATGCCGTAATTGCGGCAATAGAAGTCTTAAAACCAGAAGATTTTTACAGAGAAGATAATAAAACAATATATACTGCAATATTAAGTTTATATAATAGAGCTGAACCTGTAGATATTATTACATTAAAGGCAGAATTATCATCTATGGGGAAATTTGATTCTGTAGGTGGACTAGAATATTTAGCAGAACTACCAGAAAAAGTACCAACAACAGCAAATGTTGATAAATATATAAAGATTGTTGAAGAAAAGTCAATTTTAAGAAATTTAATAAAAACTGCAAATGAAATAATAACTTTAGGTTATGATCCAACAGAAGAAGTTGAAGATATAATGGATAGTGCAGAAAAGAAAATCTTTGACATAATGCAATCTAAAAATCAAAAAGGATATACACCTATAAAAGATATATTAATAGAAACATTTGCTCAAATAGAACAGCTATATAATCAAAAGCAACATATAACTGGTGTTCCAACAGGGTTTGCAGACTTAGACTATAAAACTGCTGGATTACATGGATCTGATTTGGTATTAGTAGCAGCACGTCCTGCAATGGGAAAATCAGCATTTGCATTAAATATAGCAACAAATGCTGCTGTACGTGCAAAAGTGCCTGTTGCAATATTTAGCTTAGAGATGTCTAAAGAACAAATGGTAAACAGAATTCTTTGCAGCGAGGCAATGGTAGATAGTAACAAAGTTAGAACAGGAAAATTAGATGAGCAAGACTGGGGAAAATTAGCAAGCAGTTTAGGACCATTATCAGAAGCAGACATATACATAGATGATACACCAGGTATATCTGTAATGGAAATAAGAGCAAAATGCAGAAAATTAAAACTAGAAAAAAATATTGGACTAGTTGTAATAGATTATTTGCAATTAATAAGTGGAAGCAATAAACGTGGTGGAAGCCGTGAACAAGAAATATCTGAAATAAGTAGATCTTTAAAAATACTTGCAAAAGAAATAAATGTACCAGTAATAGCATTATCACAATTATCAAGAGCACCAGAACAAAGACCAGACCATAGACCAATGCTATCTGACCTTCGTGAATCAGGAGCAATAGAACAAGACGCAGATATAGTAATGTTCTTATACAGAGATGATTATTACAATGAAGACAGTGAAAAGAAAAACATTGCAGAAGTAATACTTGCAAAACATAGAGCAGGTTCAACAGGAACAGTAGAACTATTATGGTTAGGAAATTATACAAAATTTGTGAATATAGATAAAAATAGATAGAAAAAGACTAGAGGGTTTAACTCTAGTCTTTTGACTTTAAGGAGAAAAAATGGTATAATATAATTACTGAGTTAAAATACTTATGATAGGAGTGAGCAAAATGGATGCAACATCGTCAGCTTTAACAGCAAACTCATTTATTCTTCTTTTTTCAATTATTGCAGGTATAGTTGCTTTTGCAATTATAATTTACAATTATTTAAAAAGAAAAATATGCTCAGGATTTGGTTTATTTGTACGGGCATTGTTAACAGCGTTAGCAACTTTTGTAATAGCATTCATACTTTTAAACCTTTTGCGTTTTTTATATGTATGTTTGGTCAATTATGGAATTGTTATAATAATTATAATCGCTGTGATAGTAGTAATGTCTATTTAAACGAACCTAAAGAAGGTCTTGGATTCAAGACCTTCTTTATTTAAGTGGTAGCTTTAAAATTGACTAAATATTAATAAAATGCTATAATATAGCTTATGGAAAATAAAATTTTAGAAATAATAAAAAAATATAATTTAATAGAAAATGAAGACAAAATAGTAGTTGGAGTATCTGGAGGACCAGATTCAATTACTCTTTTAAACATTTTAAAAAATATTAAAGAAAGTAAATATATAAATTTTGAAATAGTAGTATGCCATATAAATCACATGATAAGACAAGAAGCAATAGAAGATGAAGAATACGTAAAAAAATATTGCAAAGATAACAATATAGAATGTTATGTAAAAAGAATAGAAGTTGAAAAGATGGCAGAAACCCAAAAGATTGGAACTGAAGAAGCAGGAAGAAAAGCAAGATATGAATTCTTTAATGAGATTTTAGAAAAAACAAATAGTAATAAAATAGCAACAGCACATACAGCAAACGACAATGCAGAAACAGTATTAATGAATATAATTAGAGGAAGCGGAACAACAGGATTAAAGGGTATAGAAGCTAAAAGAGACAATTTAATTAGACCGTTAATTGAAAGTACAAGAGAAGAAATAGAAGACTATTGTAAAGAAAACAATTTAAATCCAAGAATAGACAAAACAAATTTTGAAAATATATATACAAGAAATAAAGTAAGGAATATGCTTATTCCGTATATAAAAGAGAACTTTAATCCTAATATAATAGATTCAATAAATAGATTATCAAACCTTTCAAAACAAGAAAATACATATTTAGACCACATAACTGAAAAAACGTATAATACTTTATTATTAGAAGAGAAAAATGACGAAATAATTTTAGACTTAAAAGCCTTTAATTCACAAGAATTAGTCATAAAAAACAGAGTTGTGTTATATACTATTAATAAGGTACTTGGGACAAGAAGTGGTATAGAAAAAAAACATATAGAAGATATAATTAAATTATGCAGTAATAATATAGGAAATAAATTTTTAATTCCTAATAAAAAAGTAAAAATTTTAGTAAAAAACAAAAAAATTTTTTTTATGGCGAACTAATTTCTTCCGTAAGGAAACCTTAGAAACAGTAAGGTTTCCTTTTAAAAACTTTTAAAAAAAGTATTGAAATAGAAAAAATACTGTGGTATATATTATTTGAAATTGTTTAGCTTAAATTTATTAATAAGAAAGGAATAGAAAAAGTGAAAGGAAAATTAAAAACATTTGCTGTATGGCTAATATGTGGAATAATATTTGTTGTATTTTTATCAACAGTGCTTGATAAAACAAATACAAAAATGACATATTCAGAATTAATTTCAAAAATGGAACAAGGAGAAGTAAAAGAAGTTTCGCTTGCATATGATGGAAAGTCTGCTAGTGTAAAACTAGAAGGTCAAACACTTCCTAAAGAAGTAAATATTCCAAGTGTAGAAAGTTTTATGGATTATGCAACAGACTATTTAAAAGATGGAAAGATAAATTTTGATGAAAAATCACAATCTATATTTATTACAATATTAGGATTGATTTCACCATTTGGACTTATAATAATTTTCTTTATATTCTGGTTTTTATTAATGAACAATAACGCTGCTCAAGGTGGCGGAGGCAATAGAACAATGTCATTTGGAAAAAGCAAAGCAAGAATGACAGGATCAGACGACAAAAATAGAGTCACATTTAAAGATGTAGCAGGTGTAGAAGAAGAAAAAGAAGAATTAGAAGAAATAGTAGAATTTTTAAGAAATCCTAAAAAATTTACAGACATGGGTGCAAGAATACCAAAAGGTGTATTACTTGTTGGAGGACCTGGAACGGGTAAAACATTATTAGCAAAAGCAGTAGCTGGAGAAGCAGGAGTTCCATTCTTCATTATGAGTGGTTCTGATTTCGTTGAAATGTTTGTTGGTGTTGGTGCATCAAGAGTAAGAGATTTATTTGAACAAGCAAAGAAAAATGCACCATGTATAATATTTATAGATGAAATAGATGCAGTTGGACGTCAAAGAGGAGCAGGACTTGGTGGAGGACATGATGAAAGAGAACAAACATTAAACCAATTGCTTGTTGAAATGGATGGATTTGGAACAAATGAAGGTGTTATAGTATTAGCTGCAACAAACAGACCAGACGTACTAGATAAGGCATTGCTAAGACCAGGAAGATTTGATAGACAAATAGTAGTTCCAGCACCAGATGTTTTAGCAAGAGAAAAAATATTAGAAGTTCACGCAAAAAATAAAAAACTTGCAGATGATGTAGATTTAAAACTTATAGCTAAAAATACATCAGGATTTTCTGGTGCAGATTTAGAGAATGTTTTAAACGAAGCAGCATTGCTTGCAGCAAGACGTGATTTAAAACAAATTGGAATGAAAGAAATAGAGGATGCCATGGTAAAAGTTACTATGGGACCAGAAAAGAAAACAAGAGTAAGAAGCGAAAAAGAAAATAAATTAGTAGCATATCACGAAGCAGGTCATGCTGTAGTAAGCAGATTCTTAGAATCACAAGACCCTGTTCATCAAATATCAATAGTACCAAGAGGAATGGCTGGTGGATATACAATGTATAGACCAACAGAAGACAAATCATTTATGTCTAAAACAGAAATGGAAGAAAACATTGTATCACTTCTTGGTGGTAGAGTAGCAGAAAAATTAATATTAAATGATATATCAACAGGAGCAAGCAACGATATAGAAAGAGCTTCAAAAATAGCAAGAGAAATGGTTACAAAATATGGTATGAGTGATAGAATAGGCTCAATAATGTTTGGCTCAGGACAAGAAGAAGTATTCTTAGGAAGAGATTTTGCTCAATCTAAAAACTACTCTGAAGAAACAGCAGGAATTATCGACGAAGAAACTAAGAAAATTATTGACACAGCATATAACAGGGCTGTTCAAATTTTAAGCGACAATATAGACAAATTACATGCAGTAGCTAAAGTATTATTAGAAAAAGAAAAAATAGACTCAGAAGAATTTGAAGCAATATTTAGTGAATAAAATACCTGCACTTTTGGTTTCAAAAGCACAGCGAAAAATGAATAGTAAGAAGTAAATATCTACTTTTTACTATTCATTTTTATTTATAGCTTATCAATCTATTTCAACTGACATTAAAAACTTGAAAAAATCACGAAAATCATTGACAAGCTATATAAAATTAGAGTATAATAATAGGCGAAGAAAAAAATCCCACATACTGTGAAAAGTACTGGAAGGAGGGGAATAAATGTCAGAAATTAAAGTTAATAATGGAAATATAGAAGATGCTCTTAAAAGATTTAAGAGACAATGTGCAAGAAATGGGGTACTTCAAGAAGTACGTAAAAGAGAACATTATGAAAAACCTAGCGTAAAAAGAAAGAAAAAATCAGAGGCTGCTAGAAAAAGAAAATTCTAAAATAATACATAAAAATTTAGATTACACAAATATGTGTAATCTTTTTTTTGTATATATGTAAAAAAACATTGATTAACTAAAAAAATTAATATAAAATACTAATGTAAAATTCAAAAGAATATAATTCAAAATAATGGAAATAATAAAATCGTTCAAAAGAGGAGGAAAAATGAAAAAAATAAATATAAAAAAAGGTATAGATTTACATTTAATAGAAACAAATAAATTTAAAACAAACTTATTAGCTGTATTTTTAACTACCCCATTACAAAAGGAGACAGTTACAAAAAATGCACTTATACCAGCTGTTTTAAGAAGAGGCTCAAAAAATATGAAAACACAAGATGAAATAAGTATTACTTTAGAAGAAATGTATGGGGCATCATTTGACTGCGGTATAGATAAAATTGGAGATGACCAAATTCTAAAATTCTACTTAGAAACAATTAATAATGAGTTTTTACCAGAACAGGAGGATAATTTAAAAAAAGCAATAGATATTTTGCTAGAAGTAGTATTTAGTCCATTGTTGGAAAATAATCATTTCAACAATGAATATGTTGAAGGTGAAAAAAATAACTTAAAACAAGTTATAGAAGGAAGAAAAGACTCTAAAGCAGCATATGCATTAGAAAGATGTGTAGAAGAAATGTACAAAAATAATCCATATAGCTTGTATAAATATGGAAATACAGAAGATCTAGAAAATATAAATGCAGATAATTTATATGAACAATATAAAACATTAATAAATAATTGTAAAATTGATATATTCATATCAGGTGACATAAAAGAAAATGTAAAAGAAGATGTATTTAATAATGAAAATATAGAAAAACTAAATGCCAGAGAAGCAAAGTATATAATAAATAATAAAGAAAATAGAAAAAAAGAAGAAAAACAAGAACAAGAAGTTTCAGATAGTATGGATGTAAATCAAGGAAAACTAATTATTGGGCTAGATGTACTACAAGAAAATGACAATGATAAATACACTGCTTTAGTATATAATGCAATACTTGGTGGAACACCAACATCAAAAATGTTTCAAAATGTAAGAGAAAAAAATTCATTAGCATATACAGCATCATCAAGCTTTATAAGACAAAAAGCTAATATATTTATAAAATGTGGAATAGATATTCCAAACTATAAAAAAGCCTTAGAAATAATAAAAGAACAACTAGAAGATATGAAAAAAGGTGAATTTACAGATGCAAATATAGATGAAGCTAAAAACAATATAATATCAACAATAAAATTCATACCAGATGAACAAGATACAGAATTAATGTATTATTTCTCACAAGAATTATCTGGGTACGAAATGAGTTATGAAAACTATATAAACAAAGTAAATGAAATAAAGAAAGAAGATATTATAGAACTAGCTAAAAGAATACAAATAAATACAATATATTTTTTAACTAATAAATAACTTACACAAGAAAGGAAAAAGTTATGCAAATTATTGAAAATATAAAAATAAAAGAAAAGCTATATATAGAAAAGCTAGAAAATGGTCTAACTGTAATGATAATTCCTAAAAATAATACAATGAAAAAATATATTATGTGGGGAACAAATTTTGGTTCAATAGACAATCATTTTATATTGCCAAAAACCAAAGAAGAAATCACAATACCAGATGGTGTTGCACATTTTTTGGAGCATAAAATGTTTGAACAAAGAAGCGGAGTAAATAGCTTAGATAAATTGTCTAGTATAGGGGTAGATGCAAATGCATATACAACAAATGATTATACAACATATTTATATGAGTGTAATGATCATTTTTATGAAGCTTTAGACGAATTTATGGATTATGTACAAAACCCATATTATACAGATGAAAATGTTGAAAAAGAAAAGGGAATAATAGCTCAAGAAATAAAAATGTATGATGACCATCCGTTTTGGCAAGTATACCTAAATGCTATGAAATGCTTATATAAAGAAAATCCAGTAAGATTAGATATTGCCGGAACTGTTGAATCTATAAGTGGAATAAACAAAGAAATGCTTTACTCTTGCTATAATACATTCTATACTCCATCAAATATGCTTATGGTAGTAAGTGGCGATTTCGTACCAGAACAATTAATAGAAGAAATAAAAAAGAGATTAATAAAAAAGGAAACTAGTTTAGAAGTTAAAAGAATATATCCAGAAGAACCAGAAACAATAAATGAAAAAGAAAAAAATGTAAAAATGGACGTAAACAATCCATTATTTGTAATAGCATTTAAAGATACTGTATTAGAAAACAAAGAAGAACTTGTAAAAAAACATATAGCAATAGAAATATTATTATATATGCTAATTGGTAAGAGCTCTAAATTGTATCAAACATTATATAATGAGGGACTTTTAATATCACAACCAGACTTGGACTATGAATTTTCAAAAGAATATGCACATATAACAATATCTGGACAATCTAACAATCCTAAAAAAGTAAAAGAAAAATTTCAAAAAGAATTACAAAACATGAAAGAAAAAGGGATAGATGAATCGATATTTAATAGAATAAAGAAAAAAATATATGGTGGATATGTAACTGAATTTAATGATGTATCAAATATTGCTAGAATGTTTATGAGCGATTATTTTAAAGGAATAAATAGTTTTGAATATATAGAAAACTTCAATCAAGTAACAAAAGAATATGCACAACAAATACTACAAGAAACGTTTGACGATGATAAAATGATTTTATCAATAGTAGAAGGAAGTAAAAGTGTAGAAAAAGAATAAAAAAGTATTCTTTGAGTCGAAAAATAAAAAACGCCAAAAGAATATTGAAGAAAACATTGAAAAAAGACACACGAAAAAGGCTATTTATAGCCTTTTTTTGTTGACTTAACTGAGAAAATATGGTAATTTTAAATTAATAAAGAAAAAGCTCAAAAGGAGGAGGAAAGTGTATGTTAGAAGATGAAATTACAAGAAAAAGAAAAGAATTGAACGAAAGCATAGAAAATGCTGGAAAATATGAAGACGTATACAGACTAAGTATTGAGCTTGATGAATTAATAACTGAATTTTACAAAGATTCAAAAGATAAAAATAAAAGAAGATTATTCTTTAAAGAACGAAAGAACATAAAGAAAATATTATATATAGCATAGAACACCATATTTATTAAGGTGTTCTTTTTATTTGAATTATTACAAAAATATTATTTTTTCTAAAAAACTATTGAAAAATTTACAAAATCATGTAAAATTAAAGTAATAATCAGAATATGCGGAGGAAGAAAATGAAAAAAGTTATATATAAAGCTTTGATAGCTATATTTTTTATATTGCTTTTACAAATAATAATTAGTAGCAAAGCATATGGGGTAGAATTTGATGTTTTGAATAGTGCGAATAAAAAAATTGATAGTATTAAATGTGAAAACGGAAAGTCTATTACATTGAAGATTGCAGTAAAATATAACCAATTCTTTAATGATCCTTATGCAGAATGGGATGGAGATGGCACATATATAAAAACAAATGGGTATACTGAGACTAAGATCGATGGATATGATTGGTGTGTAGAGGCATATTTTAATACTGTACAAGCAGGTAACGGAAAAATAACAATTACTGTTTACAGTAAATTTGATGGGCTTTTAAAAGTAGATGAAAAAACTATTGAGATACCAGTCACAATACAAAAATCTAGTGAAGAAATAGAACGTGAAAAACTTGAAAATTTTTGCCATAATAATAAAGCTAATGATGTGACAACAGCTGCAGATCAGCTAATGTATTTAAGAAGTGTTATTTATAATGATAAAAAGAACAACAATAATAGCTTGTGGACAGCATTTGTATCAAGTACTACACCAGAGAAAAGAAAAGAGTGGTATAAAAATATAACTTATAATATAAGAAACTCTACAAGTGAAACTCAAACAGTAGAAAATAAATTAAAAGCACAAATTGATATTGATAGTGCACAAACTGAAGAAGAAAAAAAGAAAGCACAAGAAAATTTTAATGATGAAAGTAATAAGGCGGCAAATGCACAAGAGGAAGCTTATAGAAAAATAGTAGCCCAATTAAGAAAAGGCGAATCTACTCCAAGAGACAATGTTACATTTGTTGATGTATTACAAAACGTTGATAGTTATGTTCCTAGTGATACTGTAACTGGAAGTGATGCACAAAAAATAACTGAAAAAGCAAGTTTGATTTTAACTATTATAACGAATGTGGGAATTGTATTAGCTATATTAATGTCAGCTATATTAGGCATTAAATATATGCTTGGTAGCTTAGAGGAAAAAGCTGAATATAAAAAGGACTTATTACCATATTTTATAGGTTCAATATTGTTGTTTGGAGTATGTACAATAGTAAAAGTATTACAAACATTAGGACAAAGTATAAATAATATTTAAAAAAATTTGCAAAAAGTTGCTAAATATTGTATAATTATGTTAAACTAATAATAAAAGGAGGGGAAATGCATGAAAAATACAATTAAAGTTTCAATTCTAGTATTATTAATTATCATGTTGTTTATCCCTCGTACTTTTGCAATTGGTGATATCTTAAGCAAAGGTGAAGATTGGACTAATATAGGCTCACAACATACAGGACAAACAATGGATACCACAGAAATTAACAAAGTATCTAGTGACTTATATAACTTATTACTTGCAGTAGCAACTGTAGTGGCAGTTATTGTTGGAGCAATATTAGGAATTAAATTTATGACAGCAGGAATAGATGAAAAAGTTCAGGTAAAAGAATCTTTATTTCCATACTTAATAAGCTGTATAGTAGTATTTGGTTCATTAGGAATATGGAAACTGGTAGTAAAGATTATGAGTAGTTTTTAATGTTATCTTAAATTAAAAATTAAGATATTTAAAATAAATTATAAATAAAAGAAAGGGAGGAAATTATATGAAAAAACTAGATAAAGTTTTAAGTATAGTTATGATAGTACTTATGTTAGCATGTGTTTGTACAAGCGTATTTGCAGCTGTTAATCCTGATCAAATAACAGGAAATACAGGTACACAAGCTGATACTACTATAACAAATATAGGTAACTCTATATTAAGTATTATAACAAGTGTTGGTATAGTACTTGCAATTGTTTTAGTTGCTATTCTAGGTATTAAATACATGATGGGAAGTACAGAAGAAAAAGCTGAATACAAAAAATCAATGATACCTTATTTAGTAGGTGCTGTATTAGTATTTGGCGCTTCTGCAATTGGTAAAGCTGTAATACAATTCGGAAAAACAATTGTATAATATATATTGTTACAATAATGTTACAAATATATTAAAAATTTAATATTTTTAGACAAAAACCTTACAATTTGTAAGGTTTTTTGTTATAATATAATAAGATATATAATGCTATTATTGGGAGGAAAAATATGGGAACATATATGATACCTAGAAACACAAAAGGAGAAGGAAGAATATTATTTATATTCTCAACTAAAGCCTTAATATACACTGTAGTTGGTGGTGGAATTGGACTACCTATTTACTGGATTTTTAAAGCAGTAGGTTTATCAATTGTTGGAATAATTGTAATGGCATTATTAGCATTACTTGGATTTTGTATAGGAACATTTAAAATACCAAATTCAAATGCATTTAGAGTAACTAGACTAGTTGGTGGAGAAAACATTGATGATGTAATATTAAGATATATAAAATTCAAAAAGAAAAAGAATAAGATTTACATTACAAAAGAGGAGGAAGTATAAAATGAGTGGTCAAGACGTAACTAAATTATTAATGGTGTTTTTAGCACTAAGCATTATAATATTATTTGTTTTGATAGTAGTATTTATAATACTTTCAGTAAAGAAAAAGCAAAAAGAGAGTGATAATAACAACACAAAAATTAAAACAAAAGATATTACACCAAATACTAACATTATTCAAACAAAAATGTATACATCTGAAAATATAAAGAAATTTATGGATTTCGATGATATAAAAGATAATATGATTATACAAAAAGATGGTAAAAGACTTGTAATGGTAATTAAATGCCAAGGTGTTAATTATGACTTGATGAGCTCTATTGAAAAAGTTGGAGTTGAACAAGGGTTTATACAATTTTTAAATACATTAACAAGACCAATTCAATTATACGTACAAGCAAGAAAAGTTAATCTTGAAGAAAGCGTTTCTAACTATAATAAAAGATTAAAAGTTATTGAGATGAATTATAATAAAATTCGAATGCAATATGAACAAGCTCAAAAGGATACAAGTATTAGTGATGCAAAATTTAAAGAGATAAAGATGGAATATATAAGACAAAAGAATTTATATGAATATACAAAAGATATAATTTCTAATACTGAAAAAATGAGTTTAAATAAAAATATACTAACTAAAAATTATTATATTGCAATATCATACTATCCAGATAATAGTGATGATTTATTTAAAAAAGACGAGCTATTAGATATGGCCTTTTCAGAGTTATATACAAATGCACAAGCAATATTAAGAACATTATCTGTTTGTGGTGTTACAGGAAAAGTTTTAGATTCAACAGAATTAGCAGATTTGCTATATGTTGCATATAATAGGGACGCTTCTGAAATCTATGGCGTTGATAAAGCTATAAAAGCTGGATATGACTCATTATATACAACAGCTCCAGATGTAATAAATAGAAAAATAGAAGAATTAGATAAAATAATAAATGAAAGAGCATTAAATTTAGCAAATGAAACTGTAGACAAAGTCTACATGAAAAACAAGAGACAAAAAGAATTAGAAATGAAAGAAGAAAATTTAGATTCTTTAATAAAAGAAATGGCTAAGAATTTAATAGAAGAAAACGAAGGCTACATACCTAAGGACATTGCAGAAGCATCTATAAAAGAAATAGATGGAACTAATGAAGTAAAAGAGACAAAAAAAGAAGAACTAGGAAAGGAGCTTAATTAATATGAGTAAGAAAACTAAAGAAATTGAGAGAGAAGACTTAATTGAAGATAATAATAAACAACTTAATATGTTTGAAGCCAAAAATATAAAAGATATAATAGCTCCTTCAGGAATAGACGCTTCAAATTTGAATCATTTAGAAATAATATCACATACAAATAGATTAGCAAGAAGCTTCTTTGTATCAACTCTTCCACGTATGGGAACATTTCCAGAACTATTAAGAGAAATGTATGATTTTGGAGATATAAACGTTTCTGTATATATAACTCCAGTACAAGAAGCAACATCACAACAAGAATTAAATAGAACTATAAATGAACTTGAAACAGAAAGATTAGTTGCTGCTGGTAAAGGAAATATAAATAGAGAAGCTGTACTTGCACAAAAAAAATATGAAACAGAACAATTAAGAGATGAAATAGCAGCAGGATTTAATAAAATGTTTGAAGCTTCAATTATATCAACTGTGTTTGCATATAATATGGAAGACCTAGAGAGATATACAAAATTGTTATCTACAGAAATGGGCAAGACTCAAATTGGTTTAAAAACTGCATGGGCTATGCAAGAGGAAGCATTTAAAAGTAATGTTCCATTATGTAACAATTTACTTTCAAATAAAAAACATACATTTGATAGAAACTCAATGGGAACAGTATTTCCATTTACTTCTTCAGAAGTAGGACATCCTACTGGAGTTCCAATAGGATATAATAAACAAACAGGAACACCAATACTTTTTGATAATTTCCATTCATCACTTACAAACTACAATATGGTTATATTTGCTAAGTCTGGTGCTGGTAAATCTGTTACCATGAAAACATTAATATCACGTTCTAGTGTGCTTATGGGAATAGAAAGTTTAGCACTTGATGCAGAAGGTGAGTATACAATAGTTGCAGAAAGTCTTGGAGGAATAAATGTTATATTAAGCCCAACATCTCCAACTATAATAAATGTATTCGATATAGAACCTGAATTAATAAAAGATGAAATAACAGGAAGAGAAAGAGCAGTATTAAATGTACCAAATAAAGTAGAAGATGTTACACAAGCATTACTTACTATGGCAAAAGGAAGTACAAGAAGCACAGAAGTAAACGAGGTAACAAAGCAAATTATAGCAGAAGCTGTTGCAGATGAATATGAGGCTTATGGAATAAATAATAATATAAACAGTTTGTATAAAAGCGATGTAACTTTAATAAACGAAGGACAAATAGAAAAAGAAAAGAAAGAAATGCCAACAATTGGTTCTTGGTATAAAAGAATAGTGAAAATGTCAAAGGAAAATACAAATCCTGATTATACAAAACATTATAGCTATTTAATAAAAGTTATGAAACAATACATAAGAGAATTTGATGGACAAATGGCATATTTCGATGGACAATCTACATTTGAACTATTAGATGGAGCACCATTTATAAATCTTGATATTTCCCAATTAGAGGAAAGATTTGCAAGACCACTTGCACAACAAATATTGCTTTCTTGGATTTGGGAAAAATTTGTTAAGAAAAATAGTGAAGATAGAAGAAGAGCAAAACAAAAAAGAGTTATAGTTGATGAGGCATGGATGTTACTTCCATACCCAGAAGCTGTAGACTTCTTGAATAAAATGGCACGTCGTGCAAGAAAAAGAAATGTATCTTTGGCAATTATTTCACAAAGATTCCAAGACTTTTATGAAAAACCAGAAGCACAGGCTGTTCTTACATCATCAGATACAAAACTATTTTTAGCACAAGATAAATCTGAGATACAATATTTAAAAGAAGTATTTAAACTATCAGAAGGAGAAGCAAGTTATTTAATAACTGCTCAAAAAGGAGAAGGCTTATTAAAAGTTGGAAATGATACTGCAATACTAAAGATTACACCAACAAAGAAAGAATTTGAATTTGTTGAAACAAACTTAAATAAATTAGCGAATAGATAGAAAGGGAGAACATTTAAATGAACATGTTTTCAAAAAAACAAATAACAAAAAAGTTCATATTGATATTAGTGTTGCTTATATTACTTAAATTTATTTTACCACTTAGTGTAAGAGCTGATGAAACAATTTTTGGAGGAAGTACAATTAAGGACTCTGCTAACACATATAATTATGAAACTAGCAATCCGAGTAAAGAAGGCGGATTCTTTGATATAGGAACTAACTTTACAAAATTGTTATTTCTAGGAGAAAGAGCAATAATAGGAGCTTTAAATAATATTTTTTGTGATGAAGAACATAAATTTGTATATGGAATAAAAGGTGAAAACATTGTTGTTGAAAATCTTAATTTAACACCAGAAAGTATAATAAAAGGAAGCTTCGTGTTATTTGATGCAGATATATTTAAAGATATATCAGATACTTCAAAATATTTTGATGCTGGTAAAACTGATACAGTAAATGGAAAGATAGAGTTAAGAAATACTGTTGCAGGTTGGTATTATGCATTAAGAAATTTTGCAATAGTAGCTCTTTTGTCTGTGTTAGTTTATGTTGGAATAAGAATGATAACATCAACAATATCACAAGATAAAGCAAAATTTAAGATAATGCTTAAGGATTGGCTTGTAGCTTTATGTCTGGTTGTTGTTATGCATTATATAATGATAACAATATTAAATTTATCTAGTATGATAACAGATGCAATTGCTGGACCAGGTGGAGCAGCAAGTTCACAAACAGAAGGTTTAATGCAAAAAATAGGAACAATTACAGAAGCAGATAAATCATACACTGTAACTTACGACGGAAAAGCACGTGACGATATTAGAGCGATTATGGTTACCACAGATGAGAACAACCAAGTTACAGAACTAGAATTTTATGACATAGGTGATGCACTAGCATTTATGTTATTGTTATTAGTTATAATATTCTATACTGGGTTATTTGCAGTTAAATATTTAAAAAGGGAATTTACAATAATATTCTTAATATTATTAGCACCAATATCTGCTGTAACATATCCAATAGATAAAATTGCAGATGGAAAAGCACAAGCATTTAACAAGTGGTTTTATGAATTTTTGTATAATATTATAATTCAACCATTTCATTTGTTAATCTATGTGGTATTAGTAGGATCTGCCACTCAATTAGCAAATGACAACATATTATATTCAATTATATGTTTTGCTGTTATGATACCAGCAGAAAAATTTATAAAAGAAATGTTTGGATTTAGAGATAAATTAGGATCACCTCTTGGTGGCTTTGCAGGAGGAGCTATAGCTAGTCAATTACTTAATAAAATGAAAGGTGGAGGATCTTCTGGTAAGAGCGGAAAAGAAAATAATGATGATAGTACATCTAATAAAATACCACCAAGAACGGTTGATGATGCTAATTTAATGAATGGAGAGAATAAAGAAAGTTTACAAGCTTCAGAAGAAGGTAATACAGCTAATATTAATGAACAAGATGTTGGAGATGGAGAAAATAATTTGGCAGGTGTAGAAGATAGTACAGCTAATATTAGTGATACGAGTGGTGAACTTGGAGAAGGCGAAAATCTAGAAGAAAACGATTTAGAAAATGAAGATAATACTCAAGCTAGCAGTAGTGGAGATTCAACTCTTGATAGTTCTGGTGAAAAACAAGACTTTATTTCGAAAGTAAAAAGTAAACATAATCTAAGAATGACTAAAAAATGGGGTTCGGCAAATAGAGGAAAAAGATGGATAAATCGAGGAAAAAAATTACGGAAAAGGAACATTGAAAACTGCTGCAACAGGAGCAGGAGCCTTAGCTGGAGGAACATTGAGCTTTATGATGGGACAAGGCTTTGGAAAAGGAGCATTAGCAGGAGGTACCATTGGAAATACTTTATATAAAAAGGGCGAAGGAGCAGTTGGAAATGCAGTAGAAGCTGGAAATGATTATGCAGATATATTTAGAAATGATAAACAAAAAGAAAAGAAAGCACGTAAAGAATTTAGATCAGACAGAAAACAAGTTAATAATGCTATAAATAGCTTTAAAAAGAATAATGATGGAAAAGAACCATCAGCAGACGAATTAAAGAAAGAGATAGACGATAGATTTGAACTTTCAAGATATGGTTTGTCTGATGATGAAATTGATGATATATTACCTGAATATCAAGATAAAGTGCAAGAACTTATGGATAAAGGAAAGACAGAGGATGAAGCAAGAAAAATAGCAGGAGACCAAGAAAAATATACTTCTCAATTAGCTAAAGCATATAGCTTAAAAGATTTTAGGGATAGCAAAACAATGAGTGGAGCATTAACACAATTAACTAAGGGATTAGGCTCTGAAGACGCTGCAAGAAGATATTTGACAAATGCTGCTAAAATGAAAGGAGTTAATGCAGCGGAAGTTGCTTTACCACCTAAACAAATTACATTACCACCAGAAATAGTTGAAAGAAATAATGCTATAGGAAGCTTAAAAGCTAGAGGAGTTGACAAACCAACAGAAATTGAAATTAACCAAGAACTCGATTTACATAAACAAATGATTGACAATGGATTCTCTGAGGCTCAAATAAAAGAATTAAACGACATGTCAAATGGAAATAATGATTATGTTGTAAAAGTTAATACAACATTAAAAATGCATGCTGAATGGAAAAAAGGAAGCAATGATAATGTCGCTAAAATAGTCGGAAAAAATGCAAGTAAAGATGAGGCAAATACTGAGATAATTGAACAAGTAAAACTAGAATCAATGGGAGTTAGCAAAGAAAAAATGGCTGATACTAGAATGCTTGAATTAGATTATTCAAAAGGTAATACTCAGAAGTTAGATAAAGCAAGAGCTTTAGGAAAAAAAGCCTTGAAGAATGGCGGTAAATTGTCTGCTAAAGATAAATTATCAAATGATATAGATGCAGTTGCATTAGCTGAAACTTATGCAGATGCAATTAAATAATATTAAAGGAGGTTTACTATGGATATAAAAAGAAACGTAAGATTATTTTTTGTATCATATGGTAAACTTCTTTTTGAAATTTTATTTGTTATAGCATTAATAATATTAGGTTTGCAATATTTAAATAAAAAAGTGGCAGAACCAAAACAAGTAAGTGCACAAATAAATATTGAAAATACAAATAATGTTCAAAATATTCAACAAGATAAAAATATTATTTCCACATTTTTAGAATATTGTAAAAATAATCAAGTACAAGAAGCGTATGCAATGTTATCTGAAAATTGTAAAAAAGAAAAATATAATTCAATAGATTTATTTAATAAAAATTATATGCAGAAATATTTTCGTATTGATATTGAAGAATATAAAGTATATATCTTAAACAAAAATTATGTGGCAGAAATTAAAGAAAGTGCAATATCAAGTGGAAAAGTAGATTCAATAGAAAAGCTTGAGTTTAGTATAGAAAGTGAAGTATTAGAAAATAAAATATACATTTATGATTAAATTTAGGAGAAATTCATGGGAGAAGGACAAAGCATAGGAGATATAATAAAAAATAAATTTAAACAAGCCGGAAAAAATGTAGGAAAAGCAATGCTAAAAAAATTAAAATTTCTTACACCATATATAGCAATTGGAATAGGAATATTATTAATAGCATCTTTCATCCTATGCTTATTTATCGATGCCGGAAGTATAGGAGTAAAAGCACTTGATGAAAGCTACCAAAATTCTTCTGTGGCAGCATGGGAACAATTTATTAGGTATTTACATATTGCTGAAGGAGGAGGAAGCGTAACTAAAAACTCATCTGGAGAAGACTGTTATACAGTTCAAAATGGGGCTGTTGGTTATGGAGTAGATATTGCAACTCATGGAGATAAATTAAGGGCACAAGGTTATGATACATCAGAGGGATCTTTAATTCCGGTATCAGTAGTCGATCCAATAGAAAATGAAGTTGTAAAAGCTAGATATAATGATATAGAAAATTTAGTAAACGCAAATGGAATACAATTAACACAATATCAAATATTTGCATTAGTATCTAGAACTTATAATTATGGCTTTTCAGGAGGAACAGGACAAGCAACTGAAACATTTAAATATCCATCTACATTAACATTCGTTGAAGCTTATAAACAATATTATGTTAGTATAGATAATGAAAGCTATTATGGAGATTATACAAAAACAGATTTTTCTAATGGATTATTTACTCAATATATGACATGGCTTGACTATGCTAATACTGGAACACACCCAGAAGGCTGGGAAACAAGAAGGAAATCTGAATGGTGTTTGTTTCAAACAGGATATTATGGATGGGGACTTCAAAATAATTCATATCCACAAGGATTTGATGAATATTGGGTAACAACAAAAACTCTCGGAGTAGATTTATATAATGAAGATGGGACTGTTAACGAAGATAAAATGCAAGAATTAGAATATGCACTAGAAGATGAGCATAATATAATAAAATCAGGAAAAGGATTTAATAACTGGGTGTCAATTCCAGAAGGCGATACTGATAATGAAACAAGAAGAAAAGTAACTGGAACGTTCCATGGCTTTTCAGGTGAGGTAAGAGGAGGAACTCCAAGAGGAAATAACGGATTATCAACTTATCAATGTACATGGTGGGCAAATGGAAGAGCAAGTGAATTTTTATCTGTATATGGTACTAAGTATAAAACTTATCCTTCAGCAGAAGGTAATGGTGGACAATATTATGTAATAAATAAAAATAGAGGATGGTTTAAATATGGTTCAGAACCAAAACCAAATTCTTTATTATCAACTACCAGTGGTTCAAATGAAGGACATGTACTATATATAGAAGCAGTTGATTATAAAAATAGAGTTTATTATGCAAGTGAAGCAGGAAGCGGATATAAATGGGGCGGAATATGTAAGTATAGTTTTGGACATCATACTTGTAATGATAATTATGGATTTATATATTTAGATGAGCCTAATTAAAAAGGAGAATAAAATGAATAAAAGTAGAAAAGTAGTTTTAATTCTAATTATAGTTTTTTTAGTTATTGTATGTTCTATTATTATTTCTTTATATAATTTAAATAAAAAAGTAAATAAAAATAGCACAAACAATAATACTGTAAATAAATTAGATAATGAATATTTACAAAATACAGATACAATATATGATGATAGTATGGCTCAAAAGATAGATATAGATAAAATATTAAAATATGAAACGGTTTCAACTGATTATATTACTATGAATGCGTTAACAGAAAATTATATAAATTTAATCGCCAACAAAGATACTACTAAATTGAATGCACTCCTAGCACCTTCATATAAAGAAAAATATAATATAAATAGTAATAATATGTTTAAAATACTTACAGTTCCTCAATTAACTGATTATAGACAAACATATAAATTAACAATAAACGAAATGTTAAATGCTCAAATTGATGAGACTATATTTGTTTATATTATAGATTCAAAATGCAGAATTAGTGGAACTGATAATATCTTTTCATTGAGAGTTATGTTTGAAGTTGATACGGCAAATAAAACATATATTATATATCCATATCAATATATAAATGATAAGGGTTATAATAAACTAAAAAGTGGAGATAAAATAGATTTTGATAAAGAAGAGATTATAAGCTCCGAATATAATACATTTAATTATATATCATATAATGATAATGAAATGGCAAATATGTATTTTAATGAATATATGGAATTATTAATGTACTATCAAGATGATGCTTATAATATGTTAGATTCAGAATATTCTAATAAAAGATTTGGAAATAGTAATACTTTTAAAGCATGGATAAAAGAAAATTCTAAAACTATTTTTTCAAGCCAAGTAAACAAGTATGCAATTTCATATAAGAATAATCATAAAGTATATATATGTGTAGATAACTATAACAATTATTATATTTTTAATGAACAAGATGGAATAATGAGAAGTAAAGTAACTTTGGATAATTACACTATATTATCAGATACTGACACACAAAAATATCAACAAGCAACAGAAGTTAATAAAGCTAAATATCAAGTAGAAACACTAATACAAAAAATTAATATGAAAGATTATAAATCTATATATGATAAATTAGATAGTACTTTTAGAAATAATAATTTTAAAACAGTAGATTCTTTAAAGGAATATATTAAAAATAATTTTTATGATATAAACAGTATAGATGTAAAAGATATATATGAAGAAGAAAATTATAATGTATTTAAATGTGAAATAACTAATTTAAGAAATAATGATGAAACTAAACAATTGACAGTTGTAGTAAGTATAAAAGAAGGAATGGACTATGCTATGTCATTTAGTTTTGAATAAAAAAATTACGGTTTAGCCGTAATTTTTTTATATTTTATTTTTATTCTCATTTGCTAGAAAATGTATGTTATTTTTTATTAACTTTTTATCTTTTTCTGATAATAATAAATAATCATGAGAAATATCGTTTATAAAATCATTTAATTGATTGTATAAATTTGGATTTAAAATTCTATCTATTGATATATCTAAAGCATTACAAATATTAGAAAAAATAATAATATTTGGTACTTTTTTTCCAATTTCTATTTCATATAAATAATTAGAGGATATATTACTTTTTTCTGCTAATCTTTCTCTGGATATTCCATAACTTGTTCTTATTGACGATATTCTTTCACCAATTTCTTTTGCCTTTTGAGATTTTAATTCTTTTTCATCCATTAAATACATAACCTCCTATTCATTTATATTATATTATTTTAAGTACCTATCAAATATATTCTAAAGATAGTAAAATTAAGCAAAAAAACCAACAATAGATTGACAAAAGCATGAGAAAAATATATAATAAAATAAAAAAATGTAAAAACAGGAGAAAATTTATATGAAAAATCATATAAAAATTAGAGATAAAATACTTATATCAATAATCATAATTATTATGTTATTTAATTTTATTTTTCAAAAGCCAGTTAAAGCGAGCCTTTTTGGAAAAGCAGTAGGCACAGCAGCAGGGGCACTAATGCCTCTTATATGTGATTTTACACTTTTTTTACGGGGATACAGTTTTAAATACTCTTCAAACTACTTTATATGTTGATCAAGATATAACGATAGAAGCTAATAGTCCTGCAAATCAAAATTTAAGTTGGGGTAGTATTGGTATGATTGTAGGAGGAGTAGTTGTTGGAGTTGTTGGAGGATGTCTGGCATGGACAGGTGTAGGAGCGGTTGCATCGGCAAGTGGGTTTGCGGCAGCTGTTACAGCAATAGGAACAGCAGGAGGAAGTATCTTGTTGGGCGCTGCAGGTGTTGTGGCGGGAGGATATCTTGCTGTAAATGGAGTTGAAAACACAATAGAAAATTTATGTGGTGATTATGAATTACCATATATTGCATACACTCCATTTTCTATTTTCTCAAATCAAGTTCCTATATTTGATATAAACTTTTTTTCACCAACAGATTATTCATCAACAAATACAGATAAAGTAGAAGATGTTGAAATAAAAAGCAATATAATTAGTGAATCATCTGCATCAATTCTTCAAGAAACAATTAGTTCATGGTACTATGTATTAAGAAATACAGCAATAGTAGCTATGTTAAGTATATTAGTATACATGGGAATTAGAATGATTATTAGTTCTGCTTCAAAAGATAAAGCTAAATACAAGCAAATGTTTATAGACTGGTTAGTTGGAATGTGTCTAATATTAACAATGCATTATATAATGATATGTATTGTTAACTTATCACAAAAAATAAATGGATTCATATATCCAATGTGCCAAGAAAATATAATTGCATATTTACCACCGAATACAACAATAAAAATCCCACAAAAGATAGATGAATCAGGAAATATAATACAAGAAGCTAAAGAGATAACCTTAGAAAATAATGAACAAGCTAATGTACCTATTTGGAATACAAATCTTATTGGATATGCCAGATTAATTGCAGGAGGATTTGCTAATGGAGATGAGGCAGAAAGAGGACAAGTAATAACAAAAATTGAATATACTATAATTTATACTGTTATGGTAATATATACAATTATTTTCACAGTAATTTATTTAAAAAGAGTACTATATATGGCATTTTTAACAATAATTTCACCATTAGTTGCAATGACATATCCATTAGATAAAATACACGATGGGCAAGCCCAAGGTTTTAATACATGGATTAAAGAGTATATATTTAATGCATTATTACAACCTTTTCATTTACTTATTTATACAATACTAATTGGTTCAGTTATGAATTTAGCAAGTAAGTATCCAATATACGCAATAGTAGCTTTAGGTTTTATTATACCAGCAGAAAAAATGTTAAAAAATATGTTTGGATTTAATAAAGCACAAAGTCCTGCTAGTATAGGAGCTATGGGAGCAGCAGGAGCTGGTATGATTATGTCAGGAATGAGCAAATTGTTGCATGGAGGACCAAAGAAAACAGAAAAAGAAGAAAAAGGAAAAAATGATAATATAAGATTTAAACCTGAAAGAAACAATGATGCAATTGATACATATGCAAGCGAAAATAGTAGTAATAGTTTGCCAGAAGCTACAGAGGAAAGTCCAGTAAGGGGGATGATTGATAGAGATAATGAGGATTTTAATAATCCAGAATTTGACCCACATGAGACAGCCTATTTAGAAAATGATTTTAGTGAGAATATGCCAACATACAATGGAACAGAAGAAGAGAGACTACAAGAGCTCGAAGATATTTATAGGACGCAAGGATATGATGAAGAAGAAATTAATCAAATGTTAGGAAATACACCGGATAGTAATAGTATAGTGGCTCAGGAAAATGAAAACAATAATATATTATCTAATCAAATAGAAAACAATAAACCTAAATTAAAAAATAGAATTGGGAGAGGAATATTAGCAATAGGAGAAAGAAGTGCACATAGGTTTAAGAGTTCGAAACCTTTAAGAAAAGTTAGAAGAGGAATTACATATGCATTAGGTGCTGGTACTCTGGGTATGATAGGTTTAGCAGCAGGGATAGCATCAGGAGATTTAAGCAAAACTGGACAATATGCAGCAACAGGAGCACATGTAGGTGGAAGTGTAGGAAGAAAATTAGGAGATAGTATAGCAGCAAAAGGGAATACTGATATTGAAACTTTTAAACAAGGATATTATGGAACAGATTATGAAGATAAATTAAGAGAAAAACAAATAAAAGAATGGCAAGCAGATCCAGAAAATATTCAATATTTAAGAGCTAGAGATGAAAATTATAGACAAACTTTGAGGGACGTTTATCCAGAATATGCAAGACAAGGATGTTATAATATAGAAGATTTTTGGGCAGCATATCAATTAGAAAAGAGTGGCTTAAGCCGTGCTACTGCATTGTCAACTTATAAATTAGCAAAAAGGACAGGAGATATAACAACAAGCCCAGATGCAGAAAATAAATGGCAAACAAGGCTTGAACATGAATTTGCAAATTCAGAAGATATTGCAAGAGCAAATGAAGTAGACCAAAGACGAGTAGAAGAACAATATAGAGCTCAGCAAGATCAAATTGATGCTGAATTTGAATCAGAATACAGAAGAATGCAAACACAGGATTCAAATGAAGAGGAAGAACTTAGAAGGATAGAAGAAGAATACAAAAGTGAAAGAGCAAGATTAAAATTAGAATATACTAGTAATTATGAAAATATAGAAAACGAAATGATAGATTATGATGCTCAACAAAAACAATTAGAATTAGATTATAAATTAAACCCAAGTGAGTTTACAGGTAATAAATATAATGAAAAATTTAAAGAACTTGCAAAGAAGAAAAAAGCTAGAGAAAGAAAACTTAAATTATTAGAACAAGAATATAAAGAACATCAGGATGAACTTAGCAATGAATACCAAAATAAACATAAAGAGATTGAAGATAAGCAAGCTACAGCTTATAGACAACTTGCAATTAGTAAAAAAGCTAAATTAGCAGCTTTAGAAAAACAAAGAGAAAAGCAGATAGAACAAATAAAAGAAAATACTTCAGGAGCATTATCTAAAAAAGCTATAGAAAATATAAAACAATTTTATGATAATAAAAATTAAAATATAGAAGGATTATTTATGCAAAAAATAAAAGAAAATTATAAAAAAATAATAAAAATAATTGTGATAAGTATTATATTTTTATATTTAATATTTAGTATAATACTTCCTCAATTATCAATTAAAATTTATAAAAATAGTATGTTATTAATAATTGGGATAATTGTAACTTTCATTTTTTTAATTATTGCTTTAAAATCAAAAGTTAATAAAAGAAAAATGAAAAAAATATTTATAGTTTTTAAAAATTTAATAGATAAATATATATTATTAAAAGCTGTAGTTATATTAATAATCTCATTTGTTTTGAATAGATTCATTACTCAAATAATTTAATATTTTAATAGCATTTGGTAAACATATATTAAAGGAGAAAAAATATATGTTTATACCAGATGCTATTTTTTTTGAACCAAAATCATATGAATATGAATTAGGAAAAAGGTTATTAGAGAACTATAAAAAACAAAATATACCTATGATTGAAATTGAGAATCATAATAACATAGAACAAATGAGAAAAAAGCAAAATAAAGAATTTCCATATATGAAAAGGAACTTAGTTATTGCAACAAGAAAAACACATAAATATGTTCCAAATCATAAAGTCTCAGACTTTCTTGTACCATATACCTCTTCTGGATGTATTGCAATGTGTATGTATTGTTATTTAGTTTGTAATTATAATAAATGTGCATATTTAAGATTGTTTGTAAACAGAGAATATATGCTAGATAAAATAAAGAAAACTGCAGATAAATCAGATGAAAATTTAGTATTTGAAATAGGTAGCAATAGTGATTTGATTTTAGAAAATACTATTACAGGTAATTTAGAATGGACCATAGAAAATTTTAAAAATCAAAATAAAGGAATGCTTACATTTCCAACAAAATTTGATATGGTTGATCCTATTTTGAATTTAAATCATAATGGAAAAATAATAGTTAGAATGAGTGTAAATCCAGAAGATATAATTAATAAAATTGAATTTGGAACATCAAGATTAAGTGGAAGGCTTGAGGCAATAAATAAATTAGTGGAAGCGGGATATATTGTTGGTATCTTAATTGCTCCAATAATCTTGGTTGAAAACTGGCAAGAATTATATGAAAAGTTACTACAACAGTTAAATGAAAAATTATATGAGAAAGCTAAAAAAGAAGTATTTTTTGAATTAATATTTATGACATATAGTTTTGTGCATAATGCAATAAATCACGAGGCATTTCCAAATGCAATTGAATTATATAACAAGGAAATTATGACAGGCAGAGGTAAGGGAAAATATGCATATAAACCAAGTGTAAAAGCAGAAGCCCAAAAATATATGGAGGAGCTTATGCATAAGTATTTCCCTAATAATGAGATTAAATATATTGTGTAATTATCATAAACTTACCTTTTACGAATACAATTCGTATAGGTGAGTTTTGTGTTTAAAAGAGTAATAAGTATAGGCATTATATTGATAATGTGTTTGAGTTATATAAATATAAGTTATGCGGATGATGAGATAGATACTGTAGATATTAAAGGAATTGATAAGGTCATTGAAACGGTGGCAGGGATTAATGATTTACCTAAAATTAATTCAAGATTTGCTGTTGTTTTAGATAGGAATAGTGGTGCAGTTATTTATGGAAAGAGTGAATATACAAAAACAAAAATGGCATCGACTACTAAAATTATGACATGTATTGTTGTACTTGAAAACACAAATTTAAATAATATTGTTGAAGTGTCTGCAAAAGCAGCTGGTACAGGAGGATCTAGATTAAAGTTTAAAAAAGGTGACAAAATAAGTGTAAATGATTTATTATATGGATTAATGTTGAGGTCCGGTAATGATGCAGCAGTAGCATTAGCAGAATATGTTGGTGGAAGCATAGAAGGCTTTGCTACTCTTATGAATAAAAAAGCAAATGAGTTAGGATTAGAAAATACTCATTTTGAAACACCACATGGACTAGATTCAGATAATCACTATACAACACCATATGAATTGGCAAAATTAGCAAGTTATGCTTTGAATAATAAAACATTTAAAAATATTGTTGGAACTAAAAGCTGTACTATAAATATAAATGGTGTTCCGAGGGCTATATCAAATACAAATGAATTATTGGGGAATTTAAATGGTGTATATGGAGTGAAAACAGGTTTTACTAATGGCGCTGGTAGATGTTTGGTTACTTCTATTAAACGTGATAACTTAGATGTAATATGTGTTGTGCTTGGAGCAGATACTAAAAAAATAAGAACTGCTGACAGTGTTAAGCTTATAGAATATACTTTTAAAAATTATACAAGTGAAGATATAAGTAAAAATATTGAGGAGGAGTTTGAAAAATGGAAAAATATCAATCAAAATAGAATTAATATAAATAAAGGAATAAAGACAGACATAAAAATAGGATTAGAAGAATATAATATAAAAAAATATCCAATAAAAAACAACACAAGTCAAAAAATAAATGTGCAAATAGATGTAAGCACAAATTTAGAAGCACCAGTAAAAAATGGGGATATAATAGGAAAATTAACAGTTAGTTATGAAGATAAATGTATATCGGAAATTAATATAATTACAAAAGAAGAAATAAAGAAAAAAGGCATAGAAAACTACATATATGAAATTATTAAAAATTATAATAATTATTTAAAGCAAACAATATAGGGTTAATTTAAATTACAAATTATATAAACTTTTACTTGACGAAAAGCGAAAAATCTGCTATTATATTAATGTTATATTTAGTGCGGGAATAGCTCAGTTGATAGAGCGCTGCCTTGCCAAGGCAGAGGTCGCGGGTTTGAGCCCCGTTTCCCGCTCCATTTTATCTTTATACGGCGAGTTAGCCAAGCGGTAAGGCACGAGTCTGCAAAACTCTGATTCATCGGTTCGATTCCGATACTCGCCTCCATTAAAAAAACTTACGAACAATTAAGTTCGTAAGTTTTTTGTTTTAAATCAAAAATGTAATTTTTTCCATAAAAAAATCGCAAAAACCTTACGCAAGCCTGATTTATAAAAATCTTTTTTACATAATCTGTTGAAAAATAATTAAAAATGTTATATAATTGTAATATATGGCTATTTTGAAAGTGTTAATCTGTGAAAAATAGCTTCCGTAGAGCTTTATAAAACAGCTTTGTAAAGCTCTTGAAATATGGGAAAATAGCCTATTGACTTATAATTTAAAAACCATTAATATATTATATATAATATATTAAAATATAATTCCAAGAGAGGTAAAAAATGAAGAAGAGTAAATTATTAAAATTATTTACAATTATTTTAGGAGCAATGATGTGTTTTGGCTTTAAAGAAACAAAAGCAATTGAAATCACATCCGCATTTAGTAATTTAACATTAAATAGAGCAAGTGTAGCTAAAGCTTCAAACGATAATTTAGATCAATCAAAAGTAATAGGAATAGTAAAAAACAGAGCTTCTGGAGCTTCATATCAATGGAATATTACAACAGATGGCGGTGGAAATAATGTTTGGAAAGTTGCGCAATATTCTTCTTTAACTGCAACAACACCAAATTGGAAAGTAAAAGATGGAATGTATTGTTTGAATGCTAGAAGAGGATTTCAATCTTCTGGTGGAGAAATGACAGAAAAAAAAGGTGTTTACGATATTGAAATTAACATGTCAAACGAGACAAATAAAGAAAGAATTGGAAATTATGCAGGTGGAGATTTAATAAAAAATTATAACAAAATTATGTGGATTGCTGATAATGCATACATAGTAACAGGAGATGAAAATTATCAAACATCAAATGCATATAAAGCTTTTATGAAAAAAGCAGGGATAACTATTGACAGTGAACCATTATACAATTTAACAGAGGATGATATTGAAGTTGTTCAACAAATGGCAATATGGTATTTTACTAACGAAAATGATAATGTATATCATAACAATAATTTGCCAAACCTTTATTTAAATGGTCATGAAATATCATCAATGACTTTTGGAACAGATAAATATGGTAGAGCAATAACTGGTGCCAAAAGAGCAGAGAAAGCAAAACAGTTATATAATTATTTTATAACAGAAGCAAATAAAAATGCAAATTATACAAGAAAAACACCAGTAATAAAAATAACTGGAGAAAATAGTATTATTAAAGAAAATACAAACGATTATACTGTTGGACCATATTATTTATCTGGCGAAAATATAGAAACTGCAAAATCAATAGAGTTTAGCGTTAATAAAAAATACACATTACTTGACGCTTCAGGAAATGTAGTATCAGAAAATGACTTCTCAAAAGTAATGAATAGTAATTTTTATTTAAGAATTGATAAAAGTGAAATAACAACAAGGACAGTTGTAACTATTGAAGCAACATACTTGTATGATACAAGAGATTTAATATTCTCTACTAATACATCAGATCCAGAGGCTGTTCAACCAGTTATTATAATTAGAAATACAGAACATGAAGTACCATTAAGAATTGAAATACCAATTAATATAACTAAAGTTGAAGTAGAGAAAAAATGGGATGATGTTAATAATCAAGATGGTGTAAGACCTAGTTCAATAAAAGTGCAATTATATAGAGATGGAATTGCTTATAGAGAAAGTGTAACTTTAAATGCTTCAAATAACTGGAGTTATACTTGGGATAAATTATTAAGTGGATATACATACACTGTAAAAGAATTAAATTCAAATAATATAGCAGTAGAAAACAATGAAAGTTTAAATGCAAACTACAAAGCAACATATGCTATATCAGGAGATAAAACTACAATAACTAATACACACATTCCAGAGGTAGTATCAAAGACAGTAGTGAAAAAATGGGATGATGCTAACAATCAAGATGGAACAAGACCAAGTGAGATAGTAGTTAAGTTATTTAAAACTGTAAATAATGTAAAACAACAAATTAATGGTGAGATTATATTAAATGCTTCAAATAGTTGGACATACACATGGAATAATTTACCTAAATATGAAAATGGAAATTTAATAAAATATACAACTGAAGAAACAGTTCCAAATAATTATACAGTATCATATTCAGATGATACATTTACAATAACAAATAAATATACACCAGGTACAGTAAATAAAACAGTAACAAAAGCATGGGATGATAACAACAACTCTGATGGAATAAGACCAGACAGTATAACAGTTAGATTATATGCAAATGATGTGCCTGTTGGAGAAGATGTTGTTCTAAATATGGCAAATAGTTGGACATATACATGGACGGGATTACCAGAAAAAGAAAATGGTGTAACTATTAACTATACAGTAAAAGAAATAAAAATTGGAGATACAGTTGTAGAGAATGAAGTAGCAGCAGGATATCATATAAGATATGATGTAGATGCAAATGTAAGTCAAATTACTAATATACATGAACCAAATAAAACTTCAAAAACAGTAGTAAAAAATTGGAATGATGGCGACTATGTAAATAGACCAAAGGTAATAAAAATCCAATTATATAAAAATGGTGAAGCATATGGCGAACCTATTACATTAACTGCTGGAGAAGATAATATTTGGCAAGAAAATGAATTAACATATACATGGACAGATTTACCATTAAAAGAAAATGGTGTAGAAATTAAATATACTGTAAAAGAATTAGATGAAAACGGAAATGTAGTAGAAAACAATCAAAAATATAACTCAGAATATACAACAACATATAGCGAAGATACATTTACAATTACAAATACACATAAAAGCTTTGACTTAGCATTAAGAAAATTTATAACAGAAATAAGTGGAACAACATATTCAAGAGAACCAGTAGTTGATACTTCAACAATTGAAACTACAGGAACAGCAACATATAAACATAGCAAACAACCAATAGCAGTACAAAAAGGTGATGTTGTAACATATAAGATAAGAGTATATAACGAAGGTGAAATTGCTGGATATGTAAATGAAATAACAGATCATTTACCAGAAAATTTATTACCTATTATAGAAGGAATAAATGGAATAGATGCTACAAAATATCAAGATGAAATTAAATTTAATCTTGATTGGGGATGGACATACACAGATAATGGAAAAACAGTAAAAACAACTAAAACTTCAAAAGACAGTAGTGATACATATTCATTAATGGAAGGATATGAAACTGTTGAAGATACAAAACTTGAAGCATATGTTCCAGGATCTGACACACTAGATTATATTGAAGTTCAAATAAAATGTTTAGTAACAGATAGTGTTGTTGGAAATGAATATTTAACAAATATAGCTGAAATTACAAATGCTGAAGACATAAATGGAAACATAGGTGATGGAAAAGATTCAAGTTTAGCAAATGTAGATTATAGCAATTTATCAGATTATAAAAATGAAGAAGCTTTATCATCAAATAAAGATACATATGTTCCAGGACAAGAAGATGATGATGATTTTGAAAAGTTAATAGTAAAAGAATTTGACTTAGCGTTAAGAAAATTCATTACAAAAGTTAACGATACAACATATTCAAGAGAACCAGTTGTAGATACAAGTAAGTTAGGAACACAAGGACTAAATGGAAAAACAATAACAACAGCTACATATAATCATTCAAAAGAACCAGTTATAGTTAATACAGGAGATATAGTAACTTATATAATAAGAATATATAATGAAGGAACTTTAGCAGGATTTGCAAATGAAATAACAGATGATATGCCAAAAGGATTAGAATTCTTACCAAATAGTTCAGTAAATGTTTCATATAAATGGAAAATGCTAGATAAAGATGGTAACGAAACAACTGATTTATCTGAAGCAGTTATGATAACTACAGATTATTTATCAGAAGCAGATGTTGCAAATAAAATAAATGCTGTATCATTAGATGAAAACGGAAATAAAGTTTTAGATTATAAAGATGTACAAGTACAATTTAAAGTAGTTGCAACAGCTAAGAAATTAGAAGATAATATAATTAAAAACGTAGCTCAAATATCTGCAGATAGCGATAGAGATATAGACTCAATTCCAAATAGAGATGAAAAATATGACTATGAAACTGGAGATAATGAAGATGATATTGATTATGAGCCAGTAAAACTACAATACTTTGACTTAGCATTAAGAAAATTCATTACAAAGGTTAACAAAGAAGACTATAACAATAGATATCCAGAAGTTATATTTAACGAAGATGGAAGCATAACATATAAACATACAAAAGATCCAGTAATAGTTACAACAAATGACGTAGTTATATATACAATAAGAATATATAATGAAGGCGAAAAAGCTGGAACTGCAACAGAAATTAAAGATAATATTCCTGAAGGATTAGAGTTTTTACCAGATGATGAAACTAATAAACAATATAATTGGAAAGCACTTGATGAAGATGGAAACGAAGTAACAGATGTTACAAAGGCAAAATATATTGTTTCAGATGCATTAAAAGATGATGTTATAGAAGGTTTTGTTCAAGAAAACGGACAAAAAGTATTAAGCTATAAAGATGTTAAAGTTGCATTTAAAGTTGTAGCAGAAGGAAAAACAAATAGCATAATAGTAAATACAGCTGAAATATCAAAAGATAATGGAGACGATATAGACTCTGTACCAGACAATAATGATGAAAAAGAAGACGATCTAGATAAAGAATATATCAAAGTAAAATACTTCGATTTAGCACTTAAAAAATGGGTAACAGAAACAAGAGTTACTGTTAACGGAAAAACAACTACTACAAAAACAGGATTTACTGAAGACACAGAAGATATGGCAAAAGTTGATATAGTAGCTAAAAACTTAAAGAAAACAACTGTAAAATTTGTATATAGCATAAAAGTTATAAACGAAGGAGAAACAGCTGGATACGCATACGAAGTAAAAGATTATATTCCAAATGGATTAGAATTTAGACAAGAAGATAACAAAGACTGGAAACAATTAAAAGATGGTCAAGTAGTAACAGACAAATTAAAAGATACATTGTTAAATCCAGGAGAAAGTGCAACAGTAGAAATAGTATTAACATGGAAAAACTCTACAACAAACTTAGGAGTAAAAACAAACTATGCTGAAATAAGTGATGATTCAGGTGATGATATAGACTCAACACCAGATAACTTTAAAAAGGACGAAGACGATATAGACGATGCAAAAGTAATCTTATCAATAAAAACAGCAGGAGCAAGAACATATATATGGTTAACACTTATATCAGTAACAATATTAGCAGCAGGTGTATGGACAATTAAAAAATATGTAATAGATTAGTTAAAGAAATAAAATGGCGAATTTTATAATCGCCATTTTATTTTTGCATTTGATATAATAAAATTTAAGCGTAAATATTGATAAATATAGCAAATTAATATATAATAAATATGTTATTTATAAGGAGGCATTATAAATGAGCGAAGAGAAAAAAGCACAAATAAAAGATATTATAGAATGGATATATTGCATTATAATAGCAGTTGTATTAGCTCTATTGGTTAGATATTATGTTGGAACTCCAACAATAGTAAAACAAACTTCTATGTATCCAACCTTTAATAATAAAGATAGACTTATATTAAATAGATTGTATAGAACATGCAAAACAACACCTAAAAGGGGTGATATCATTACTTTTGAAGCACCAAGTGTATCATACTTAAACGGAGAAAAAGCAGATTTAGAACATCCAACAGCAATATATAATAATGAACCTAAAAGCTTAATTGGAAAGTTTTTTTATAATGTTGTAGAAATTAACAAAACAAGCTATATAAAAAGAGTAATTGGACTTCCAGGAGAACATGTGCAAATAAAAGATGGAAAAGTATATATAAATGGAGAACAATTACAAGAAGAATATTTATCAGATGATGTTATAACAGACGATGTACAAGGCGGACAATTTTTAGATGTAATTGTGCCAGAAAATACAGTTTTTGTAATGGGCGACAATAGAAGTCATAGCATGGATTCTAGAAGATTAGGATGTATACCATATAGCAAAATAGAAGGAAAAATTGTATTTAGATTTTGGCCATTAAATGTATTTGGAAAAATAAATTAAGGAAATAATAATGTTTGAAAAATTAATAGGAAATGATAGAATTAAAGAGAATCTAGAGAAAGTTTTAAATTCCAATAATATATCACATAGTTATATGTTTATTGGACCATCAGGAATAGGCAAAAAAAAATTTGCAAAAGAATTTGCAAAAGGAATACTATGCCTAAATGAAAATAATAAACCATGTAATGATTGTAAATCTTGTATTAGTTTTATGGATAGTAATAATCCAGATTATTATGAAATAAATCTTGCAGATGATGAAAATAGTATAAAAATAGATACAATCAGAGAATTGCAGAAAAAAATACAAGAATTACCAATAGTTTCAAACAGGAAAGTATATATAATAAATGATAGTGAATACATGACAAAAGATGCTCAAAATTGTTTATTAAAAACATTAGAAGAGCCACCAAGTTTTGTTACACTAATTTTAATTGTATCAAACGAAAATATGATATTAAACACAATAAAATCTAGATGTTTAAAACTATATTTTAATGGAATACCAAATAATGAGATAATGAATTATATAAAACAAAATCTTAATTTTGATGCATTTACGCCAAACATGTTAAAGGCATGTGAAGGAAGCATAGGCAAGGCAAAAAATATATATGCCAATGCTAATACATACTTAGAAGTAGATAAAGTATTTAATAATATAGAAAAACACACATTAATAGATGTAATTTCTAAATTAGAGGTTTTGTACAAAAACAAAGAACATATAAATGAAATACTAGAATATATAAATACAATTTTTATAGAAAAGGCAAAAAATGATTTTAAATATATTGAATATATAAAATATATTGAAGAAGCTAAAAGAGATATAAAACAGAATTGTAATTATGATATGTGTATAGATAATTTATTATTTAAGATTTTTGAAGGAGAGTGAAAAGTTGAATAAAACAATAATAGGAATAAAATTTAAAGAAGCTGGGAAAATATATTTCTTTGATCCTAAAGGTGAAAAATTAAAAAAAGGAGACTATGTAATAGTTGAAACAGCAATAGGAGAAGAATATACAGAAGTTGTTGTACCAAATAAGGAAGTTTCTGCAGATAAATTAAAAACACCATTAAAACCAATAATTAGGAAAGCTAATTTTAAAGATAAAAAACATTATGAAGATAATATAAGAAAAGAAAAAGAAGCTTTAAAAACTGCAAATAAATTAATAAAAAAATATAAATTAGATATGAATTTAACAGAAGTTAAATATACTTTTGATAATAGCAAGTTATTATTTTATTTTACTGCAGATGGAAGAATCGATTTTAGAGATTTAGTAAAAGAACTTGCAAGTATTTTTAAAACAAGAATAGAATTAAGACAAATAGGAGTAAGAGACGAAGTTAGAAAAATCGGTGGAAATGGAATTTGTGGTAGAGAACTATGCTGTTGTACATTTTTAGATAACTTTGATAGTGTTTCTATAAAAATGGCTAAAGAACAAAATATAGCATTAGGCTCTTCTAAAATTTCAGGAAACTGTGGAAGATTGATGTGCTGTTTAAGATACGAACATGATGTATATCAAGAGAAGCTATCAAGATTACCTAAAGTTGGAGCAACAGTAAAAACAGAAGATGGGGAAGGTACAGTTGAAGGAATAGAAACATTAAAAGAAAAGGTTAAAGTTAAATTTAAAGATGGAGATGGTTTCTTTTATAAAAAATATGATGCCAAAGATGTAAAAGTAACAAAAGATATAGAAGTTAAAGAAGAAGAAATTGATGAAGAAGAAGAATTAAAGAAGATAGAACAAAACTAGAAAGGCAGGTGAAAAATATGGCATACAAAATTACAGATGCTTGCATATCTTGTGGAGCATGCGCAGGAGCATGTCCAGTAGAATGCATAAAACAAGGAGATAACAAATATGAAATAAATCAAGAAGCATGTATATCTTGTGGAACATGTGCAGGAGTTTGCCCAGTTGAAGCTCCAGTAGAAGAATAATGTTTGTTATATAAAGTAAAAAGGAGATAATTTCTTAATTATCTCCTTTTTTGTTTTTATTCTTTATTTGTCATTTCTTCTAAATCTAAAAGTTCTTGCCATCTAGCATCTACTTCTTTTTGGAATTCTTCTATCATCCATTCATTTCCAGGCTTAAACATATGTTTAAATCTCTTTTGTGGTTTTAAAAATTCTTCTATTGGAAGTTTTTTGGCTGGTTTATAATTTATTGTATATTTGCCATCTATAACTTCATATAATGGCCAATAACAAGTTTCAACAGCTAATTTATTTAACTTCATTAAATCATCAGTAGAATATCCCCATCCTCTAGGACATGGTGCAAGTACATTTAAAAAACAAGCCCCTTTTGTATATATTGCTTTTTCAGATTTTTCATATAAATCTTTGAAATTTCCATAGGCTGCAGTTTGAGCAACATATGGTAAATGGTGACCTACCATAATTTTTGCTAAATCTTTTCTTGGTTGCATTTTACCAGGAATAACGCTACCAGCAGGAGAAGTTGTTGTATCTGCAAATTTTGGAGTTGCAGAAGAACGTTGAATACCAGTATTCATATATGCGCCATTATCATAGCATACATATACCATGTCATGGCCTCTTTCCATAGCTCCAGATAAACTCTGAAGTCCTATATCATAAGTTCCACCATCTCCACCAAATGCTATAAATTTAGTATCTTCGTCTTGTGGTAATTTTCCTTGTTTTTTCATAGAAACATATGCAGCTTCAGCACCAGATAATGTTGCACCAGCACATTCAAAAGCTGTATGTATAAATGAATCTGTCCAAGCTGTATATGGATATATAAAAGTTGAAACTTCCATACAACCAGTTGCATTACAAATTACTGCATGATCTTCAGGCTTTAAAGCTCTTAATACCATTCTTCCAACAACTGGAGCACCACAACCAGCACACATTCTATGACCTGCTGTGAATCTAGAAGGTTTATTTGCTATAACTTCTTTTAAATTATATCCCATTTATTTTTCCTCCCTTCTAAGTCCTAAATATCTATATGGATTATCAATTTTTCCATTGTCTTTAACAATTTTTTGTAAATCATTAAATACTTCTTCTATATCATTTGATTTTGTATCTCTACCACCAATACCATAAACATAATTTACAACTGGTACGTCTGTTTTATTAACATATAAGCTAGATACAACATCTTCAAACAATGCACCACCAATAGCATTTAATGAATCAGCCTTGTCTAAAACTGCAACGGCTTTAACATGTTCTAATGCTTTTGCAACTTCTTCACCAGGGAATGGTCTATAAACTCTTATTTTTAATAGTCCAGCTTTAACTCCTTGTGCTCTTAGTTTGTCTACAACAAATTTTGTAGTTCCAGCTGTAGAGTTCATACAAACTATTGCAATTTCAGCATCTTTCATATTGTATTCTTCGAATAAAGAATAATGTCTTCCAGTCATTTTTTCAAAATCTTTTGAAACTTCTAAAATAACTTTTTTGGCATTTCTCATAGCTTCTGCTTGTTGAAATTTATGTTCAAATAAATAAGCTTGTAGATCTAAAGGACCAACGGCAATAGGTTCTTTTTTGTTTAATAAGTAATGTTCTGGATGATATTCTCCAACGAATTCTTTAACTTTATCATCTTCTATAAGTTCAATATTTTCAATAGAGTGAGATGTTATAAATCCATCTTGGCATATCATTAATGGTAATTGTACATCTTTATGTTCAGCAATTCTATGAGCCATTATTGTATTATCATAAGCTTCTTGGTTATTTTCACTAAATAGCATTACCCATCCAGCATCTCTAACTCCCATTGCGTCTGAATGGTCGTTGTGTATATTTAAAGGTCCAGATACTGCTCTGTTTACCAAAGATAGAACAATAGGTAAACGTAAGCTAGATGCAATATAAATCATTTCCCACATTAAAGATAAACCATTTGCAGAAGTTGCAGTCATAGCTCTTGCACCTGCTGCTTCTGCACCTATACAAGCACTCATTGCACTGTGTTCACTTTCTACTGCAACAAATTCTGTATCAACTTGCCCATTACTAACAAAAGTTGAGAAATATTGAGGTATTTCAGTAGAAGGAGTAATAGGGAAAGCTGCAACAACATCTGGGTTTATTTGTTTCATAGCTGTAGCAACAGCTTCATTTCCACTTAAACGTTCTCTTATACTCATAATTTATTTTCCTTTCTTATTCCATTGTGATTGCACCGAATGGACAAACTTTTGCACAAACACCGCAACCCTTACAATAATCATAATTAAAATCTTCTCTTTTTTGTTCTTTGTTTACTGGTATAGCATCATCTGGACAAACTGGAAAACATAAACCACATTGTTTACATTTTTCATTTAAGAAAATAGGCTTAGAAGAACGCCAATCTCCAGTTTTGAAATTTCTTGCATTACCAGCTTCATATATATTTCCACCAACTGTTAATTCTTCAGCAGGTGTGTTTGGTGTTATTTCCATAAAACTTAACCTCCAATTTATATTTGTTTAACAGCTTTTAAAGCAAGCTCTAAAGCTTTCATGTTACCATCAATAACCTCAGGTTTTTTGGCAAATTTATGTTTAAAAGATGATTTCATATCTTCTAAAAGTTCTTCATCTGTCATAACTCCAGAAACCTTAACTATTGCTGCAAGCATTGGTGTATTAGGAAAATATTTACCCAAAGCTTCAATAGATATTTCTCTTGCATCAACTGTAAAAATCTTTCCAGAATAATTTTTTAATTTTGCTTTAATTTCATTTGCATCTTTAGTTGTATTTATAACTATCGCACCATCTTGCTTTAAACCAGAAGTAACATCAACGCAATCTAATAATGAATCATCAACTACAACAACATAGTCAGGTTCATAAATATTAGAATGGATAGTTATTGGTTTGTTACTAATACGGTTATATGCTGTAATAGGAGCTCCCATTCTTTCTGGACCATATTCAGGGAAACCTTGAATATATTTGCCAGTATTAAAAGCAGCATCTGCTAATAGTAAAGAAGCTGTTTTAGCACCTTGACCGCCCCTACCGTGCCATCTAATTTCAATTAAATCATTCACGTGAAGATTCCTCCTTTTTAAATAAAAATCAACACCTTAAGTATATAATTAAAACATAAATAAGTCAATTGCAATAAGTAAGAAATATTAATTTATATAATTAAACTATTGAATTTTTTTGTGTTTTATAATATTATAAATGTGGAAAAATGGGAAGGATATAAATATACGCAAAGGAGAAAATATAATGAAGAAGGAAAATGGTTCAATTGCAATATTTGCTTTAGTTGCATTATTGTTTATGACAGCATTTTTAATAATATCATATGCCAATATTACGAATAAATCTAAATCATTAAAGGAACAATTTAATATAATTCAGGGAATTTATTATAAATCTGACGATAATTCATCATATAAAGATGCATATACAGAATTGAGAAAAAAGAATAAACAAACTTTAACTACATATACTGAAAATTCCAATAAAGTAGAATTAGAAAAAACGTTTAAAAGTAATTTGTCTGACTATAAAATATATGGAAATACTATATCAAAAGGGACAGCTACTATGGAAAATTCTGATAAACTTGAAAGTTTAGGAAATAAAACTAAAAATTTATGGAATGAAAGATTATTGTTGGAAAACAGTAAAATCACACAAAATACTAAAGGATATAAAGTAGCAGCTTATCCAGCTACGTTTAATACTAAAAATAAAATAATTAAAGAATTAAAGGAACAATTAAAACCAAATACTTCATATACATTAACTAGAAAAGTAAGCAATCATATAGATAATTCAAGTGGAATGATACAAATACGTAGTACATCAAGTGCATTGGTAAGTGTGAGATATGGAGATGGAATACAAAGTACAACTTTTACTCTTACACAAGAACAAATAGATAGTATTGATAGAATATATATTTATGGAAAAGCTAGCCCTAATGAGACAATATTTGAATATATACAATTAGAAGAAGGAGAAAAATTTACATCATATGAGCCTTATGGATGGTATAAAATACCAGTTCAAGTAAGTGGAAAAAATTTAGTTAACATACCAGAGATTACAAGTCAAACACCAAATGCAACTATACAATGTAACATAACAAAACCATTTACTGTTAGTTGTCAAGAATATCCATCATTAATAACTAATAATAATGGAGTAGAAGCAAACATTTGGAGAATATCACTTACTTATCGTGATGGAACTAAAAAATATGTTATGGATAATGGTTTGAAAAAAATCAAGAATACTACGTGTACATTTGAAGCAAGTGAAGAGAATCCAGTTGTATCAATGACATATCGTAATGCTTATATTAGAGAGGGTTCATATAAAGGAATTCAAATAGAATATGGCAAGACTTCAACGAGCTTTGAACCCTATATAGAGCCCACTATAATAAATATATACTTAGAAGAACCATTAAGAAAAGTGGGAAATTCAGCAGATTATATAGATTTTAAAAACAAAAACTTGGTTAGAGAAGTTGGGGTAAATTCAGATGGAAGTTTATATGCCTTAGATACTTCAATTAAAGAAAAAATGGAATTGCCAGATATACCAATATATGAAGATTACACACAAATACAAATTTTAACAGATATTTCACCATCAAGAATTGAAATTGAATATGATGGATATACATTAGATTAAATATAATAAAAAGAGGTGTTTAGATGGAAAATGCTTCAAAAGCATTATTAATATCAGCAGCGGTATTAATTGCAATATTATTAATATCATTTGGCATAAGAATATCTAATTCAACAGATAATACAGACGATATGGTTTATGGTATGGGGCAAGAAATATTATCAGAAACAAAAGATGCTTCAGATGTGATTGCTGGATATTTAATAAAAAGATTTCCTGATACGACAGTTGAAAATCCTAGTAATGGATATTATATAAATTATTTTACAAAAATGGAATTAAAAGAGAATAAAAAATACATAATTTCGTTTGATTATATAATAAGAGAAAAAGAAAAAACAGATATTTGTTGTGGTATAGGAATTGGAACAAGAGGGGAATATTGGTATAATAGGGACTTGGAATATGCAATTAAATATCCTAGCCAGGAACTTAATACAAAAAAAACTTTTACTTTTGTACTTGAACCTAGTAAGTATAGTGCCTATAATGCAAACAAAGATAAGAAAGTATATTTGAGCCTTAGACTTGCAAGGACAGGTAAGCCTAGCAAATTTAAGGTTGATATTCAAAATATAACAATAAAATATAAGGAATAATAGATTATGAAAATAAATATAGTAATGGTAGAACCTGAAATACCACAGAATACAGGAAATGTTGCAAGAACATGTGCAGCAACTGGGGCAAAATTACATTTAGTTAAACCACTTGGATTTGAAATAAATGATAAATATTTAAAAAGAGCAGGATTAGATTATTGGGACAAGTTAGACATAGAAGAACATGAAAATTTGGAAGAATTTTTAAATAAATATGCATATAAAAATGGAAAATTAAAAGACAATGTTTTTTTAGTTAGTACAAAATCAAAACATATTTATTCTGAAATTGAGTATAATAAATATGATGAAATATTTTTGTTGTTTGGAAAAGAAACAAAAGGATTGCCAGAGACATTATTGGAAACTAATATAAATAATGCAATAAGAATTCCAATGAGGGAAGGGCTAAGATCACTTAATTTATCAAATTCAGTAGCAATTGTAGTTTATGAAGTTTTAAGACAAGAAAATTTTGAAGGGTTACAACAGATTAGTCAGTATTTTGCCTAGAAAATAAAGAGATACAAAGGTTTTGTTAAAATTTAACAAAACCTTTATTTATTTGTTTAAGTATACATAATTTGACATTGGGAATAATCTGTAGTATAATAGTATTTGTTGCACTAAAAGATGCTAAAAAGGAGAGTGTTAATTTATTTTAAACGACAATATTAAATACTACACAAAAGAGTTTATAAAATTACTAAAAATAGCATTTGTTGCATTTTTAATTATAACTGCAATAATATTAATTAAGTACAAACCACAATATGAAGTTTCTATAAATAATAAAAAAATAGGATATGTAACTTCTAAAAATGATATAAACAATTATATAAATCAAAATGTTGCTTCTTTAGAAAAAAATAATATAGCATTAGTAACATTAGAAAGTACACCATCATTGAAATTAAAATTAGTAGATAGAAATATTGAAGAACAAGAAGATTTAATAAAGTCTGAATTAAAAGACCAATTAAATATTCAGTACACAACATTTGCAATTTCTATAAATGGAGAAAATAAAACATATGTATCAACACAAGAAGAAGCACAAAACATAGTAGATGAATTGAAAAAAGATTATGATGAAAAATATACAGATAAGTTAGGAATTTTGCAAGTTTACTCTGAAAATGATGCAGAGATATTTGCTGTAAGTAATGAAAAAGCTAAAGAAAGTATTTCTAATGAATTAAACAACATGAAAAAATCAAATGAAACGGTTAAGGTAGCAACTACTAAGAAAACTACAACAACAAAAAAATCATCTAGTATAAATGGAATAAAGTTATCTGTTAAACCTTTATCTGGTATAATAACTTCAAGATATGGTAAACGTTCATCACCAGGTGGTGGAGTAGGAAGTACAAACCACAAAGGCTTAGACATAGCAGCAAAGCAAGGTACAACAATAAAAGCTGCAGCATCAGGAAAAGTAATTTTTTCAGGAAATAAAGGTTCCTTAGGAAATTTGGTAATAATAGACCATGGAAATGGTGTTCAAACATATTATGGCCATTGTAACAAATTAAATGTTTCAGCTGGAGATAGCGTAAGCGCAGGAGATAATATAGCAACAGTTGGAAAAACAGGTGCGGCAACAGGATATCATTTACATTTTGAAATACACTTAAATGGAAAGATTGTAAATCCACAAAGATATATATATTAAATAAAACACACAATAAAAGAATATTAACTTTATTGTGTGTTTTTTATTAACCTAAAAAAGAAACAGCAAAGTATTGAAATTTTAAGTAAATTGATATATAATATGTTCCATATAAAAATTGGGAGATGATAATTAATGAATGTTAGTAAAGAAGAAATTTTGCATATTGCAAAGCTTGCAAATTTAAAACTAAAAGAAGAAGAAATACCTGAATATATAAAAAACTTACAAGATATTTTAAACTATGCAAATATAGTTGATAATGCACCAATAGAAGGGTTAGATACATCAATAGGAGCATTAGAAAATTATAATGTTTTTAGAAAAGATGAAATAAAAGTATTTGAAGATAATAAAGCTTTACTTCAAAATGCTCCAGAAGAAGAAGATAATATGTTTAAAATACCTAAGGTTATATAAGGAGGGAACGCAATGGAAATTACCGATTTAACAGTACATGAATTAAAAGATAAATTAAGCAAAAACGAATTAACAATAACTCAAATAACTAAGGCATATATAGATAGAATTAATGAAAAAGAAAATGATATAAATGCTTTTGTAACTACATTAACAGACAATGCGATGAAAGAAGCACAAGAAATAGAAAATAAAATAAATAATGGAGAAATTACACCAGGAGGTTTAACAGGTATTCCGATTGGAATAAAAGATAACATTTGTACAAAAGGAATAAAAACAACATGTAGCTCAAAAATGTTAGAAAACTTTATTGCTCCATACGATGCAACAGTAATGGACAAAATAAATGCAGAACATATGATAAATTTAGGAAAATTAAATATGGACGAGTTTGCTATGGGTTCATCAACAGAAAATTCTGCATTTAAGAATACTAGAAACCCATGGAATTTAAATAAAGTGCCAGGAGGATCATCAGGAGGAAGTGCAGCAGCCGTTGCTGCAAATATGGTACCTTGGGCATTGGGGTCAGACACAGGTGGGTCTGTACGTCAACCAGCAAGTTTATGTGGAATAGTTGGTTTAAAACCAACATATGGATTAATTTCACGTTATGGATTAATTGCTTATGCATCATCTTTAGACCAAATTGGAACACTTACAAAAGATGTAGAAGATTGTGCAATGCTTTTAAATGTTATTGCAGGAAAAGATGAAAAAGATAGTACATCTATTGAAGTACCAAAAAAAGATTATACAGCTTCATTAAAAAATGATATAAAAGGATTAAAAGTTGGTGTGCCAAAAGAATATTTTGGAGAAGGAGTAAACCCAGAAGTTAAAGATGCAATTGAGAAAGCAATAGAAGAATATAAAGCTATGGGAGCAGTTGTTGAAGAATGTAGCTTACCAATAGCTGACTATACTTTAGCAACTTACTATATTATATCTTGTGCAGAAGCAAGTTCAAATTTAGGAAGATTTGATGGAATAAGATATGGATATAGAACACCAAATTATGAAAGCTTAAAAGATATATTTGTTAACTCAAGAACAGAAGGCTTTGGTGCAGAAGTAAAAAGAAGAATAATACTTGGAACATATGTGTTATCTTCAGGATATTATGATGCATATTATAAAAAAGCTCAAAAAGTTAGAACATTAATAAAAAATGAATTTAACAAAGTGTTTGAAAAATATGATGTTTTAATTATACCTACATCACCAATAGCAGCATTTGGAATAGGAGAAAAATCAAATAATCCATTAGAGATGTATATGGCTGATATTTGTACTGTACCAATAAATGTAGCAGGTGTACCAGCAATATCTATTCCTTGTGGATTAGATAAACAAGGAATGCCAATAGGAATGCAAATAATAGGAAAACATTTTGGAGAAGAAACAATTTTAAATATGGCATATGCGTATGAACAAAAAATTAAGTTTAGAGAACATAACAAACCAACATTTAAAAAATAATAAGGAGGAAAGATATGCTAAAAGAAGATTACGAAATGGTTATGGGGTTAGAAGTGCATAGTGAACTTTCTACAAAAACCAAGATATTTTGCTCTTGCCCAACAGAATTTGGAGGAGCACCAAATACACATGTATGTCCAGTTTGTATGGCAATGCCAGGAAGTTTGCCAGTACTTAATGAAAAAGTTGTTGAATATGCAGTTAAAGCAGGACTTGCAACTAACTGCACAATTGCTAAGGACAGCAAAAATGATAGAAAAAATTATTTTTATCCTGACTTACCAAAGTCTTATCAAATCTCTCAATTTGATAAACCACTTTGCGAAAATGGATATGTAGAGATAGAAACTTCACAAGGAACTAAAAAAATAAGATTAGTTAGAATTCATATAGAAGAAGATGCAGGAAAATTAAACCATAATCCTTATGGTGGTGGAACTTTAGTTGATTTAAATAGAGCAGGAGTTCCATTAATAGAGATTGTATCAGAACCTGATTTTAGAAGTGCAGAAGAGGTCGAAGCATATTTAAGAAAATTAAAATCAATTCTTGAATATATAGAAGTATCAGATTGCAAAATGCAGGAAGGTTCATTAAGAGCAGACGTTAACGTATCTGTACGTAAAAAGGGAGAAACAAAGCTTGGAACTAGAACAGAAATGAAAAACATGAACTCATTTAGAAGTATAACAAGAGCTATAGAATATGAGGCAGCAAGACAAGTTCAAGTTCTTGAAGATGGTGGAGAAGTTATCCAAGAAACCTTAAGATGGGATGATGTATCTGGAAAGACATTCCCAATGAGAGATAAAGAAAATTCTCAGGATTATAGGTATTTCCCAGATCCAGACTTAGTTGCAATAAAACTTTCTGATGAATATATAAACAATGTAAAAAATAATTTACCTGAGTTACCAGAAAGCAGAAAGAAACGTTATATAGAAGAATATAACTTAACAGAAAAAGAAGCAAATCTTTTAACAGCATCTAAATATATATCTAATATGTTCGAAGAAGCTTCAAAAATATCTGGAAATATTAAAGCAGCGGCAAACTGGTTATTGTCTGATGTATCTAGAATATTAAATGAAAAAGAATTAGAAGCGGAAAATATTCCTTTTAGTGCTCAAAATTTTGCAGAACTTTTAATGTTAATAGATAAAGGAACAATAAGTACAGCAATAGCTAAAAAAGTTTTAGAAGAAATGTTTGAAAACTCAAATAAAAAACCATCTGAAATAATAGAAGAAAAAGGATGGATACAAATTTCTGATGAAAATGCTATAAAAGAAGTTGTATTAAAAATATTAGCCGATAATAATCAATCTGTTGTGGATTATAAAGCAGGAAAAGATAAAGCATTGGGATTTTTAGTTGGACAAGCAATGAAAGCAACAAAAGGAAAAGCAAACCCACAAATGTTAAACAAAATGTTTATAGAAGAAATTAATAAAATGTAAGGAATAGATTTTTATCTATTCCTTTTATAATACCAACATTAATTGACATAAAATGGAAAATATGATATAATATAATTATTAAAAAATTTTGAAAGGGTGAACAATATGAAACGGTGTAAATTTAATGGTATAGCAATCTGTAGAAATGTTGAAGAGAGGAAAATCTTTTCTCATATTTATCAAAAGTTATATCCGCCGATTCAAATCTGTGATAAAGCTTTATACCAGATAACAAATTATAAAGGTGAAAAGTTTATCATCGAAAACTTAAAATTAATTAAGGGAGGAGATAACAGGGAATGCTTTATCATTGACATTTATACTGGACAACTGCTTTTCTTAAATGAAAAGAATTTCTCTGTGGTATGTCCATTGTCAGGAGATGAATGCGAATGTTCTAAAGAGGAAGTTGTTTTAGAGTATACCCCACAAAAAAAAGAAAGGCATTAATATGCCTTTCTTCTTTTATGCCATTTGTTTTTTTATTGTATCAAATCCAATACCTAATATTATAAAGTATGCAAAAAACATAAAAGAAGTTTTAAGAAGTATAAAACCAGAATAATAAATAATTGGATCTTTATAAAGTAAATATGTTAATAAAATAACTGATGAAAAAATGCAAAATATAAAAGAAAATTTAATTCCATTGATCATAATTTTTTTAACTTTTTCATCTAAATTTTTAAATTTATCTATAATCATTTTTATCATATGTATCACTCCTATTTATAATGATACCATGATTATTTATCAAAAACAAATGTAATTTTTGGTAAAAGAAAAAAGATTTCATTTAGAAATCTTATTTTTTCATTGAATTTAATTTTTTTGCTAAAGCAGATTTTTTTCTTGCTGCTGTGTTTTTAACTATAACACCTTTTGAGCAAGCTCCATCTATTTTCTTTGTAGCCTCTGAAAATAATGCTTCAGCTTTTTTAACATCACCTTCAGCTACAGCATTTTCAAAACTTTTAACAGCTGTTTTATAAGCTGATTTTATCATATTATTTCTTAATGTTTTTTTCTCGATAACATTAACTCTTTTAATTGCTGATTTAATATTTGGCATTTATAAGCACCTCCTCTTATATGAGTCTAAACTATAACGTATATTATTTTAACACAAAAGAGCAAATATTGCAAGTCTAATTTATTAAATAATGTTAAATAATTGAAAAAATACCAATTTGAATGTATAATATAGTACAAAGAAAGGGAGAATTAAATGGAAAATATATTTGATAAAGTAAAATTGGAATTATTAGATAGAGAAGATATATTATCACCATATGCTTGTAAAAGTAAAGATGCCATTCTATTAAAAGAAGATACAAATGTAAAAGAAAATGAATTTAGACCTATATTTTCAAAAGATGCAGATAGAATTATACATTCATTAAGTTATACTAGATACATAGATAAAACTCAGGTATATTCATTAATAAAAAATGACCATATAACACATAGAGTTTTACATGTTCAGTTAGTTTCAAAAATAGCAAGATCAATAGGAAGTGTATTGAATCTTAATCTAGACTTAATAGAAGCGATAGCTCTTGGCCATGATGTAGGACATGCTCCATTTGGACATACTGGGGAGCGTTTTTTAGATAATATATGTAAAAAAGAACAGATTGGATATTTTAAACACAATGCTCAGAGTGTTAGAGCTTTAAAAGATATTGAAGGGTTAAATATAAGCCTTCAAACATTGGATGGAATTTTAGCACATAATGGTGAGATTTTGCAAGATAAATATAAACCATGTAAAAAAACTATTGAAGAATTCTTGGAAGAATTAGATAAATCATTTACAGAGGAAAGCTATTCAGAATTAATTGTTCCAATGACTTTAGAAGGTTGTGTTGTAAGAATATCTGACATCATTGCATATATAGGAAGAGATATTGAAGATGCAATTGTGGTTGGAAGTATAACAAGAGACGATCTACCAATAGAAATTACAAAAGTACTAAAAAATAATAATTCAATGATAGTAAATAGTTTAATAAAAGATATAGTTGAAAATAGTTATGGAAAAGACTATATTTCATTCTCAAAAGAAGTTTTTGATGCATTAATGAAATTAAAAGAATGGAATTATAAACATATATACACTTCAAAAGAAGCATGCAAAAATAATGACATTATAGAAAAGTATTTTTATAAATTATATGATAAATATTTAGAATTTTTAAACGAGAATAATCAAGATAATAATTTAAGTAAAGAAAACTTAATTAAATTTATAGACGAAAAAAGTGATGAATATAGACAAAAAACATCAACTAAAAGAATGATAATTGATTATATGGCAGGGCAAACAGATACTTTCTTTTTAAGAGAATGTGAATATAATTTTAAAGAATTTAATCAGGAAAAACTATATGAATAAAATACAAAGAGCACTTAGTTAAAGTGCTCTGTTTTGTTTTTATTCACTTAATTTTGATGTACAATGTGGACATCTTGAAGCCTTAATATTGATTTCACTTAAACAATAAGGACAAATCTTAGTTGTTGCTTCAATTTTATCTTCTTTATCATCAGTTTTAGTTTTAGATTTTTTTGAGAATTTTTGTAATAGTTTACTTTTAGTTTTTAATTTCTCAAATTTTTCTGATTCTTGAATTTTAGCTTCCTCTAATTTCTTATTAACTTTATTTATATATTTTACAAATAGGAACAATGAGAAAGCGATAATTAAGAAGTTAACAACAGCAGTTATAAAAGAACCATATTTTATAGATGAATTTCCAATTTTTAAAACTAATGAAGAAAAATCCATGCTACCAGTAAAAATATTTATAAGAGGCATTATAATATCTTTAACTAAAGAATTAACAATGCTTTGGAAAGCACCACCAATTATAATACCTATGGCTAAATCAATAATATTACCTTTAAGGGCAAATTCTTTAAATTCTTTAAACATAAAAAACCTCCATATATAATTATATATACATAATACGACAAAAAAATAAATAAGTCAAATATTATATGATTTATAGTAATATAGTGATTTGTTCTAATTTTAAAAAATGTAGAAAAGAGATTGTCATTGTAGACAAATAGCTTGAAAAGTTGTATAATATAATTTGTGTTTAAGGAGCAATTATGAATGCTATAATAAAAGAAATTGTAGACAATGAAAAATTTAAAGATTGCCTAGATAATATAAACAAAAAAATAAGTCCAATAAATATATTGGGCTTAACTGACGTTGCAAAAGTTCTAAGTTTAACTGTGGCAAAAGAAACCTGTAAAAGACCAATATGTTTAATAACATATAATGAAATACAGGCTAAAAAGCTTTTAGAAGATATTAAATATTTTAATTCAAAAGTAGTGTATCTTCCTAAAAAAGATATTGTAACTTACGATTATATTGCAGAAAGTAAAGACTTACCATATGAAAGAATAGAAGCTTTAAATAGAATATATAATGGCAGTGCAGATATTGTTGTTACTACAATTGAAGCATGCATGCAAAAAATGATAAGCCCTAAAGAGTTATATTCTAATGTAATTAAGTTTGAATTTAACAAAGAATATAAATTTGAAGAAATAAAAGAAAAATTAGTTAAATTAGGTTATGAAAGAGCTGAACTTATTGAAGGAAAAGGACAATTTAGTGTTAGAGGAGACATTATAGATATTGCAATTACAACCAATAAAGGGGTTAGGGTTGAATTTTGGGGAGATGAAATAGATTCAATAAGATACTTTAATATTTCTTCACAAAGGTCAATAGAAGAGTTAAATGAAATAGTTATATATCCAGCACACGAATATATAGTAACAAATAACATAGAAAACATAGTGAATAATATAAGAGATAAATATATAGGTGAATATGTTCAAGAAGATATAGAATTAATAAAAGAAGGAAATTATATTTCTAAAATTGATAAATATTTAACTTGTTTTTATAATAAAACTGCAAATGTATTAGATTATTTAAAAAGTAATGCAATAATATTTTTAGATGAAATAGGAAAAATAAAAACAAGAGCAGAGAATATTAGTAAAGATACTCAAATGTTAATTCAAACTTTAACAGAAAAAGAAAAAAGCGTTCCAGAGATTTTACAATACCTAGAAAGCTATGAATCAGTAGAAGGAAAAATAACCAAGTATCAAAATGTATTTTTAGAAAAACAAGATATAGCTTTTAATAGACCCAATATGTATAGATTTACTTTTAAAGAGCTTAACTTTTATAAATCTTCAATTGATTTACTAGTAAATAAAACAATTGAAAGTTTATCTGACAATAAAAAAGTAATAATATTAACAGGAAATGAAGATAATAGTAAGAAGTTAATTGCGTTATTGGGTGAAAAAGAAATACCACATAAATATGTAGAAAACTTAAATGTCCCAATTAGTAATGGAATAGTAATGGTTTCTAAAGGAACATTATCTTCTGGATTTGAATGCTTTGATAATAATTTAATTGTAATAACAAGTCAAGAATTATTTAGTACAGAAAAGAAAAAAAGAAAATCTTCTTCTGTTTTTAAACAAGCAGAAAAAGTAGTATTTGCAGACTTAGAAATAGGAGATTATGTTGTTCATAGAACTAATGGTATAGGTCAATTTATAGGAGTAAATACTATAAAAACAGGTGACGTTACAAAAGATTATATAAAAATAAAATATAAAGGTGAAGATATATTATATGTTCCAACTAATTCACTAGATAATGTTAGAAAATATATTGGTGGAGGAGAAGCAGCTCCTAAACTAAATAGATTAGGAAGCAAAGAATGGGAACACACAAAGGCAAAAGTTAAGGCTAATTTAAGAGAAGTTGCAAAAGAATTAATAGAATTATATGCAAAAAGAAAAAAGGCAAAAGGATATGCATTTTCTGCTGATTCAGCATGGCAAAAACAATTTGAAGATAGTTTTCCATATACAGAAACAGAAGATCAATTAAGATGTATTGAAGAAGTAAAAAAAGACATGGAAACATCAATGCCAATGGATAGATTGCTTTGTGGAGATGTTGGATATGGTAAAACAGAAGTTGCAATAAGAGCAGCATTTAAAGCTGTAATGGATCAAAAGCAAGTAGCTTATTTAGTCCCAACAACTGTACTTGCAAACCAACAATATGAAACATTTAAAGAAAGAATGAAAGATTTTCCAATAAGAGTTGAATTATTAAACAGATTTAAAACTCAGAAAGAACAAAAAGAAATAGTTAAAAAACTAGAACTAGGGGAAATTGATGTTGTAATAGGAACTCACAGAATTCTAAGTAAAGATGTGATATTTAAAGATTTAGGGCTGTTAATAATTGATGAAGAGCATAGATTTGGTGTAAAAGATAAAGAAAAGATTAAAGAAATAAAAACAAATGTAGATGTTTTAACAATGACTGCAACTCCAATACCAAGAACCTTACATATGTCTATTGTTGGAATAAGAGATATGTCTGTTATATACGAACCACCACAAAATAGAAAGCCAGTTCAAACATATGTATTAGAATATGATGAAGAGGTTATAAAAGAGGCCATAACAAAAGAATTAGAAAAAGGTGGGCAAGTATTTTATTTATTTAATAATGTTGAAAAGATAGTTGCAAAAGCAGAAAAAATTGCAGACTTGGTTCCAGAAGCAAAGGTTGAATACGCACATGGTCAAATGAGTGGTAAAGAACTAGAAGAAATAATGGAGAGATTTGTTGCTGGAGAAATCAATGTTCTTGTATGTACTACAATATTAGAATCTGGAATAGATATACCAAATGCAAATACAATTATTGTTGAAAATGCAGATAGATTAGGCTTGGCACAATTGTATCAAATTCGTGGAAGAGTTGGAAGAAGTAATGCTCAAGCATATGCATATATAACATATAGAAAAGATAAAATGCTATCAGAAGTAGCGGATAAGAGATTAAAAACAATAAAAGAATTTACTGAATTTGGTTCTGGATTTAAAATTGCCATGAGAGACTTAGAAATTCGTGGTGCAGGAAGTTTACTTGGAGAAATACAACATGGACATATGGAACAAGTAGGATATGACACATATTGCAATTTACTAGATGAAGTCGTAAAAAATATGCAAGGTATAGAAGTAGAAGAAGAAAGAGATATACAAATAGACTTAAATGTTTCTTGTTATATACCAGATACATATATAGAAGTAACAGCACAAAAAATAGAGATGTATCAAAATATTGCACTAGCAAAAACAGAAGAAGATATAGCAGATGTAATAGATGAAGCAACAGACAGATATGGAACAATGCCAAAAGAAGTTGAAAACTTAATTGAAATAGCAAGAATAAAAATGCTATGCAAAGAGAAAAATATATTTAAAATAACACAAAGAATGAATAATATAGTATTTTACTTTGATCCTAAGTTATTTAATATGGATGTAGTAGATGCATTAGTAAAAGAATATAAGGATAATTTAAGATTTTCAGCAGGAACAGAACCATATATAACATTAAAATTAAAGGATAATAATAGTAAAGTAATATTAGCGGAAACTAAAAAATTTTTAAGTATTGTATAAGGGAGACAAGTTATGCAAATTATTACAAGTAAAGATAATGAAATAATAAAAAATATTAGAAAGCTAAAAGAAAAAAAATATAGAGACTTAAGTAATTCATATATTATTGAGGGAATAAAGTTAATAAAAGAAGCAATTACAGAAAACAAACAAATAAAACAGATTGTTGTTTGTGAAGAAAATATTAATAATGGAGGAATAGACCAGAAACTTTTATATGAAATTGCTAAATATGAGTGTATATATGTTACTAAAAAAATATTTTCTTTAATAAGTGATGTTCAAAATCCACAAGGAATAATGGCTATTATTGAAAAACAAAATTCTGAAGATAACATAGATTACAAAGAAGATGTAATTGTTGTGTTAGATGGAATACAAGATCCAGGAAATTTAGGAACTATTTTAAGAACAATAGATAGTGTAGGGTTAAAGCAAGTTATTGTATCTAAAGAGACAGCAGATGCATATAATCCAAAAGTTGTACGTTCTACAATGGGAGCAATATTTAGAGTAAATATAATTGAAAGTGATAATTTAATAGAAACTTTAAAAAATTTAAAAAAACATAAATATAAGGTGATGGCAACATCATTAGAAACAAATAACAATATATATGATGTAGATTATAATAAAAAGGTTATTGTTATAGGAAATGAGGCAAATGGTGTATCACAAGAAATTCTGGATTTTGCAGATGAAAAAATAAAAATACCAATGCTTGGAAGAACAGAAAGTTTGAATGCGTCAGTTGCAACATCAATAATTCTGTATGAATATGTAAGAAGAAAAATAAAAGAATAAAGCACTGATTTTTCAGTGCTTTATTCTTTATTTGTTAATAAATTAATTATTTTTGGATAAATATTTATTGCATTTTCTTTCCAATTATCAGAGATTGCTTTTGCTTGTTCACGTGAACCAGCAAAGGTTGAAACTTCAAATACAGTTTTATTTTTTTCTACAATTTTACAAGTTACATTGAAAAGATTATCATCTTCAGGCATAAACTCTGAAACAATAGAAACTTCTTCTTCGATATTGTCTAATTCACCTTTTATTGTACTATCAATTTTTAATTTTATAATACCAGGGATTAAATCTTTTGTTAATTCTAAAGTGGATTTTCCTGCACTTGTAAGTCTATATATTGGTTCAGAATTTTCTTCTTGTCTATATTCTTCAATATATTTATTTTCTAATAAATCTAAAATAAATTGTTGAAAATAAAAATAATTCATATCTTCAATAGATAGAACAAGTTGCAATAATTCATTATTACTAACAGGAGTATCTATCTTGTTTAAAATATATAAAATTAATACTTTGTTTTCTGCTAAAGTTTCATTGTCAGATGTTAGTTTCATTGTTTGTCTCCAATCTTTTATTTCTATACATTTATATATTTTTCTAGTTTATCCCAAACTGACTCTGTATAAATTTTTTTCTCAGAAGAGAATGGAAGAATTATATCTGTTTCGTTTGCTTGTAAATTTTCTTTCAAATCTTCTACATAAGAATTAACTTTTGTAGGAGCAATTTTGTCAGCTTTATTTGCTAAAACAATATACGGTGTGCCTATGCTTCTTATATAGTTAAACATGAGAATATCATTTTCACTTGGTTTATGACGAATATCAATTAAAAGAATAATTAAAGCAATCTTTTTTCTAGTAAATAAATATTCTTCAATAAACTTGCCAACTTGTTCTTGTTGTGCATGTGACATTTTGCTATATCCAAATCCAGGCAAATCAACAAAATAAAATTTAGAATCTATATTATAAAAATTAATTTGTCTTGTTTTTCCTGGTTGACTACTTGTCCTAGCTAAGCTTTTTCTATTTAACATAGTGTTAATAAAAGAAGATTTTCCAACATTAGATTTACCAGCTAAAACAATTTCAGGTAAATCATTATTAGGATATTGCTTAGGACCAACAGCAGAAATTTCAAATTTAGGATTCTTTATTATCATTGTATATCCTTTCAAAAATCATTTATTTCTTAGGTACTAATTTTTCTGTACCACCCATGTAAGGTCTTAATACTTCTGGAATATTTACGCTTCCATCTTCATTATAATTATTTTCTAAAAATGCAATTAGCATACGAGGTGGAGCAACTACTGTGTTATTTAATGTATGTGCTAGGTAATTTCCTTTTTCACCTTTTATACGTATTCCTAATCTTCTACTTTGTGCATCTGTTAAGTTAGAACAGCTTCCAACTTCAAAGTATTTTTGTTGTCTTGGACTCCAAGCTTCTACATCAACACTTTTTGCTTTTAAATCTGCTAAGTCTCCACTGCAACATTCTAATGTACGAACTGGAATATCCATGCTTCTAAATAATTCAACTGTGTATGACCATAATTTGTCATACCATTTGTAGCTATCTTCTGGTTCACATACAACTATCATTTCTTGTTTTTCAAATTGATGGATTCTGTAAACACCACGTTCTTCTATACCATGAGCACCTTTTTCTTTTCTGAAACATGGAGAATATGATGTCATGGTATATGGCATATTTTCTTTATTTAAAATTTGACCTTTAAATTTACCTATCATTGAATGTTCACTTGTACCAATTAAGTATAAATCTTCGCCTTCTATTTTGTACATCATAGCATCCATTTCTTCGAAGCTCATAACACCATCTACGACATCACTTCTAATCATATATGGTGGTATACAATAAGTAAAACCTTTATTAATCATAAAATCTCTTGCATAAGATAATATCGCAGAATGTAATCTTGCAATATCGCCAACTAAATAATAAAAGCCATTTCCTGCAACACGTCTAGCTGAGTCTAAATCTAACCCACTAAAGCTTTCCATTATATCTGCATGATATGGTATTTCGTAATTTGGCACAACAGGTTCGCCGAATTTTTGTACTTCAACATTTTGGCTATCATCTTTTCCAATAGGAACAGATTCGTGCATAATGTTAGGAATTTTCATCATTCTAGTTTTTATTTCTTCTGCATATTGCTCTTCTTTTTTCTCGTTTTCTACAAGTTCATTATTTATTTCCTGAACTTTAGCTTTAATACTCTCAGCTTCTTCTTTTTTGCCTTCTTTCATTAAGCTTCCTATTTGATTACTTAATGTTTTTCTTTCATTTCTTAGTTCATCACCATGCATCATGGCTTCTCTATTTTTTTTATCTAAATCAATTACCTCATCAACCAATACTAATTTATGGTTTTGAAATTTTTTCTTTATATTTTCCTTAACTATATCAGGATTTTCTCTTAAAAATTTTATATCTATCATAATAATCTCCTAAACTAAATAATTTTTACTTAAATCTTCTACTAATTCAAATCTGTGCTTTTGACCAGTTATATTATCTGGTCTTTCAGGTATTTCCTCTAAAAACATTTTTAAAGGTCTAACCCAAATGTAGCAGTTATCTTCTCTAGGGTATAAAGGCTTATAAATAACAACATCTTCTTGCGATTCCGAGTCTTTACCAACATTTTCTACAAAATAATAATTTCCTTTAAAATGCCTGTAAACTTTTCCAATTTTTATACTTTCCATAATACCCCCTTAATTATAAATATCTACATAATTTTACCATTTATTAGTACGAAAATCAATACAAATGCGGAGATAAATTGCAATTTATGTGTGGAAGAATGTAATAATTCTATTGGACGAGCATATAATAAAAAATAGGAGGAAAATTATGCAAGAAGAATTTTTAAAAGAAGAAAAGAAAATGATTAGTAAAAATGATAAAGAGTTTAATACAATATTAATTCAAAGTATAATAAATACTTATAATAGTCTCGAAGTTGCAAGAAAAAATTATGAATTTGCAGAAGATGATTTAATTGATTATTATTTATATGAAATGAAAGCAAATCAAGCAAAGCTTAATTATTTATTAAAGCAATCAAAAAGAAATGGAATAGAGCTAGATAGAATTGAAAAAATTCAAATAATGAATTTAGAGGAAAACCAAGTAAGTTAAAAAAATGCTTTATTTGTGTTTGCATATAAAATGTAATTTTATATAGAAGTCATTAATAACATTACTGACAAAAATGAGAAATATATAAATACAAATAAAGCAAGACCAATAATTCCTAAGATTAAGCCTGCTTTTCCAATGTTGCTGTTTGCTTTATTAATAGATTTTTTCCCCAATATTATAGCTAAAATACCTGTTGGAAGTGAAATATACCAAAACATTAAACATACTATAGAAATTATGCCTAATATTAATGAAACAGTACCCATAGAAAACTTGTCTTTTAACTCTTTTTTTTCGTTCATATTTAATTACCTCCTTAAATTTAGTTTTGTTATGAATTTTATATTGTCTAAATTATTTAATTGTATTGTACCTTCCTAAAATATTATTTTTTATTTTAATAAAATATTTAAGAACATCTTATTTGTTTATTATTTAAATTTTATCATATAAGGATTTTAAATACAATGAATTATTTTAATGTTTTAAATATTGTTTAGATATTTGTTAATGAATATTTGTCATAAACAATAAATACAATTAATATTATTAAAAAAGGACAGGTGGTATATATTATGAATTTTGAATTTAATAATATTATTGCATATATAGCTTGTATTTTTTTCTTGTTTATTTTTGGAAAGATTTTTATAATTCCAATAAAAACTATACTGAAATTAATACTTAATTCAATTTTAGGTGGGATTATTATATATATAATTAATTTAGTTGGAAATGTATTTAATTTTCATATTGGATTAAATATTTTAACTGCTATATTTGTAGGAATACTGGGAATACCAGGAGCAATAATTTTAATAATATTTAAAATCTTTTTATGATTTTTATAAATAATGAAATGAATAATGTTGAAAAAAGGCAAAAAATATAGTATAATTGCAACGTAAACAGTTTACGTTAAGAACAGTAATACTGTTCTTAAAAGCTTTTACGAAAATATTTTATAGGAGGAATATTTATGTCCAAAATCTTTGTACTACGCACATCTGCACTTCTGTCCTCGCGGGAGAGTACGCTAAGATTTGGTGATGACAATATAATTGTTGTCCCATTAGCTGTAGTGGATGAACTGCGAAGCATGAACCATGAGTCAACAGAAAGAAGTCGGATTGCTAAAGCAATATTGGAATACCTTAATTCTTTTCCTACTTCTGAACTTATGAAAGAAAGCGGTGTTACTCAGAAAAATGGAAGTGTTTTGATGGTTACCCAAAATTTCAATGATATTAAAGTTGAGATTGAAGGTTTAACTGTTCCAGAGCGAAGAACACTGCAAACGTGTAAAGGGATGGAGAAAAAACATTTTGGAATGGAAGTTATTTTGGTAACTAACAATCTAAGTTTACAGCTTAAAGCCAAAACACTTGGAATCAAAGCTGAGAGCTTTAAAGATGAAACATTTCCAATGTTGTCAGAGCAATATACTGGCAGACAAAAGGTTGATGTTTCCGACAATGCAATTGATTTGTTCTATAAAGAAGGGTTTATAAATAAAGAATCTGTTTTTAACCATGAATCGGTAGATTTTGTTGAGAATAAGTTTTTTGTTTTAGATTCTGGGAATAAATCTGCACTCGGAATGTTTAAGAATGGAAAGATTGTTAAGCTAAATCACCAAGAAGAATTTCCGTATGGAGTGACTCCCAAGAATGTCGGACAAAGGTTCATGTTGGAAGCATTACAAGACGATTGCCCATTGGTTGTGATTAAAGGTAGTGCTGGTACAGGAAAAACATTTTGCGCATTGGCTGCGGGTCTTGAGGAAACCGAAAGAGGTGATAAGTATTCAAGAATACTTGTTACAAGGTCTGTTACAGCAACAGAACAATATGGATTTTTGCCAGGAGATATTGAGGAAAAACTTTCACCATATCTTGCTGGCATAAAGGATAATCTATCTGTATTGATAAACGGTAACAGAAGAAAAGGCAAAAAGCCAAATGACCCCTATGAGGATGGATACTATTTCTTTGAAAGGGGAATAGTTCAAATTCAAGCGATTGGTTTTTTAAGGGGACGGTCTATTGTTGATACGTATTTCATCATCGATGAAACACAGAACATTGAACCCGATACTATTAAATCAATTGTTACCAGAGCTGGTGAGGGTTCAAAATTTATCTTCTTAGGAGACCCAACTCAGATTGATAATCCAAACCTTACTGAAAGGTATAATGGGTTGGTTTATCTTTCTGAAAAAATGAAGGGAAATCCATTGTGTGCACAGATATCTTTGGAGGATGATGAGTCTGTAAGAAGTAAACTTGCACGTGACGCAGCAAAAATTTTGTAAAAGCAGAAAGAGACACTTTTTTAAGTGTCTCTTTTGACAATTATTCAACTGTAACAGATTTTGCTAGATTTCTTGGCTTATCAACATCTAATCCTTTTTCTTTGGATATATGGTATGATAATAGTTGCATTGGTATTACAGACAATATCGGACTTAGATATTTTGATATATATGGTAATTTTATAATATAATCAAAGTCTTTTTCTATTTTTAAGTTTGTAATTACAATACATTTTGCACCCCTAGATAATACTTCCTCAAGGTTACTAATTGTTTTTAAAGATAAATCTTGATCTGTTATTATTCCAATAACAGGAAAGTTATTATCTATTAATGCTATTGGCCCATGTTTTAGCTCACCAGCAGGATATGCTTCAGAATGTATATATGAAATTTCTTTTAACTTTAAAGAACCTTCCATAGCAACAGGATAATCAATTCCTCTTCCTAAGAAAAATACATCAGTTGATGAATGTATGTCTTTTGCAATTCTTTTTATTAATTCATTAGAATTTTTTAAAATTTCATCTATTTTATCTGGAATTTCAATAAGCTCAGTCTTTAACTCAGCAATTAATTTTGGGCTAGCTGTTTCTAATATCTCTGCACAATATAAAGCAATTATATTTAATAATGTGACTTGAGCAGTATATGCTTTTGTAGAAGCAACAGCAATTTCAGGACCAGCATGAGTATAAATGTACATATCTGCTTCTCTTGTTATAGAGCTACCTATAACGTTTGAAAGTGCAAGAGTTGTTGCCTTATGTTCTTTTGCCATTTTTAAAGCGGCAATAGTATCAGCAGTTTCACCAGATTGACTAATAAAGATTGCTAATGTATGTTCGTCTATTATAGGTTTTCTATATCTAAATTCAGAAGCAACATCTACTTCAACAGGTATTCTACATAAGGTTTCAAAATTGTTTTTAACAGCTAACCCTGCATGCATTGCAGTACCACATGCAACTATGAAAATTTTATTTATATTATTTAAGAAATCTTTAGAAAAATTTAAATTGTCTAATTCGATTTTTGAATTATTCAACTTAAAACCTATTGTTTCTCTAATAGAATTAGGTTGTTCATATATTTCTTTAAGCATAAAATCATCAAAGCCATTTTTCTCAATAGAAGAAGCGCTATACTCAAATGTTTGAAATTCTTTTTTTATTGGATTAAGATTTAAATCATAAAAATTTAATTTATCTAAATAAACTTCAGCAATTTCATTATCTTCTATAATATAGAAATCTTTGGTATAACTTAAAATTGCAGGTATATCAGATGCAATATAATTACCATTTGGAGAAGTTCCAATAACTAGTGGACTATTCTTTTTTGCAACAATTATTTTATCTGGATAATCTTTACACAATACTTCTATTGCAAAACTACCAATAAAATCTTTACAAGCTAAACTAACTGAAGTTAGTAAATCATTTGATTGATAATAATAGTTAATTAAGTTTGGAATAACTTCTGTATCTGTTTCAGATAAAAATTTATATCCATTATCCATTAAAAATTTTTTTAAGTCCTCATAATTTTCTATAATTCCATTATGAACTACACTGAAAGTTTTTGAATTATCTTCATGTGGATGTGAATTAATTTTACATGGTTTACCATGAGTTGCCCATCTTGTATGAGCAATACCAATTTTTGATTCAAAATTATTATTTTCTAGTAATTTTTCTAAATTATTAACTCTACCTTTATCTTTTGTAATTACTAAATTATCTTTTTCTAATATAGAGATTCCAGCAGAATCATAACCTCTATATTCTAGTTTTTTTAAGCCATCAATTAATATAGGGATAGCTTTCCTATCACCTATATATCCGACTATTCCGCACATTATAAATACCTCCATTTAATATAAATTAAAGGCATAAACTTACATGAATAATTCTTTGTTTTAATATTACTATTAGTTTTTGTAACCATTCTATTGACAGTAAGTGTGCCATAGGTTCATCCGCCGAATCTTTCGATAAAACCTACCCTCGTTAGGTAAATAAAATTTTACCCCTGGCGCTTGAGAAAATCTCCTTTCTAATATATTTGCCTTTATATTTAATATATTACAATAAGAAGAGAAAAGTTTCAATATATAAATTTAATTTTTATAATTAAACAAATTATAATTTGTTTAATTAATAAAAATGTGCTAGAATAAATTTGGTGATAAAGATGTTTAATATAGAAGCGGAACTTAAGAAACTTCCTTCAAAACCAGGTGTTTATATAATGCATGATAAAGATGACAACATTATTTATGTTGGGAAGGCAGTTTCTTTAAAAAATAGAGTAAGACAATATTTTAGAAAAAATAATAAAACTACTAGAATTGAGAAAATGGTTAGTTTAATTGATCATTTTGAGTATATTGTTGTAGATAATGAAGCAGAAGCATTGATTTTAGAGTGTAACTTAATTAAGAAAAACAAACCTAAATTTAATGTTTTATTAAAAGATGATAAAACATATCCATACATAAAAATAACATTAAATGAGGAATATCCAACGATTTATACTACTAGAAGAATATTAAATGATGGTGCAAAATATTTTGGGCCATATGCAAATCCAGGTAGTGCCAAAGAAATGGTGAATTTTATTAAACAAAAATTCAAAATAAGGCAATGTAAAAGTTTTAAATCAAATAAGAGAGTTTGCTTAAATTATCATATTGGTAGATGTTTAGGGCCATGTGCTAATATGGTATCAAAAGAAGAGTATAAAAAACAAATTGATGAAATAATTGAATTACTAGATGGAAAGTCTATTAAACTTATAAAAAAATTGAAAGAGGAAATAGCAGAAGCAGCAAATAAACAAGAATATGAAAAAGCAGCCTATTTAAGAGATAAGGTTATAGCGATAGAAAATATATCTCAAAAACAAAAAGTGTCAAATATTAATGAAAATGCAATAGATGTAGTTGGCATTGCAAGAAATGATTTAACTGCATGTATAGAAATATTTTTTGTAAGACAAAGCAAAATGATTGGAAGAGAAAATTATTTCTTTAATGATTTAAATGAATTAAAAGATGAGGAGTTATTGTCTCAGTTTGTTAAACAGTATTATTTAAATAATGAAAATTTACCTAGCAAAATAATGATAAGCAAAGAAATAGAAGATAAAGAATTAATAGAAAAAATTTTATCCGATAAAGCAAACAGAAAAGTTGAAATTAAACATCCACAAAAAGGAGAAAAACTTAAGTTTGTAGAGATGGCAGAAAATAATGCTAAAGTTACATTAGAAAATAAAGTTAATGACAAATTTAATATTCTAAATGAACTAAAAGAAATATTAAATTTAGAAAAGCTTCCGAGAAAAATTGAATGTTATGATATTTCTAACTTATCTGGAACTAACATAGTTGCTGGTATGTGTGTTTTAAAAGATGGTGTTATAGATAAAAAGCTATCAAGAAGATTTAAAATAAAAACACTATTTGATCAAGATGATCCTGCTTGTATGAGAGAGGTAATAACAAGGAGATTAAAACATTCAATAGATAGCTCTAATAGTGGTTTTGGAAAATTGCCAGATGTAATATTTGTAGATGGTGGAATAACTCAAATACGTGCAGCAAAAGAAGCTACTAATGAATTAAATTTAGATATTCCAATTTATGGCATGGTAAAAAATGATAAACATAGGACTAGAGCACTAATTAATGACAAAAAGCAAGAGATAGAGTTAACAGAAGAGTTAATGAATTTAATTACTAGATTTCAAGATACAGTACATGATACAGCTATTGAATATCATAGAAAGTTAAGAGATAAAGAAATAATAAAATCTAAGTTAGACGAAATTGAAGGAATTGGAGAAGTAAAGAAAAAGGAACTTTTGAAAAAATTTGGTAGTGTAGATAAAATAAAAAATTCAACAATGGAAGAATTAATGCAAACAAAAGGAATAACAAAAGGTTTAGCAGAAAAATTAAAAAACGAATTATAATGTAAAATGTCAAAGGAAAAGAATTGCCGCAAAGTGCTTGTAATATAAGCAAGAAAATGTAAAAAATGGACATACGATTATTGTAATAAAAAAACTTCTAAGGAATATAATTTTAAAAGAGATATTCTTTAGGAGGTTTTTAATGGAAAATATTAGATATATACCACAAGGACAAGCAAGAGGAATAAGTTATAAAACATCAAAAAAAATAGAATTTATTAAAAGAAATAAATTAACATTATTAATAGGAAGTATAAGTTTAGTACTTTTAACAACATATATTGTGTTAATTAATAGTTTTATAAATTTATTAATAACATTATAAATTTTATTCTTATTTATTCCTAAAAGATAGAAAAATAATTTAAAATATGTTAAAATATAGGGTATATGAAAAGAAGGGAGTGCAATACCTTTATTTTGGTGTGCAAAAATATTAATGAATTTAGCAAATAATTGGAAAGATTATGAAATTTTAGATATGGCAAATGGTGAAAAACTTGAAAGATGGGGAGATATTGTTTTAATAAGACCGGACCCACAAATAATTTGGAAAGAGAAAACTTTTCCAGAAAAATGGAAAAGAGCTAATGCAAAATATAACAGAAGCAAAACTGGTGGAGGTAGTTGGGAAAATACTAGCAAGCTACCTAAAGCATGGCAAATTAATTATAAAAATCTAACGTTTAATATAAAACCAATGGGATTTAAACATACTGGACTTTTTCCAGAACAAGCTGTTAATTGGGATTGGATGATTAATAAAATAAAAAATGAAAAAAGAGAGATAAAAGTATTAAATTTATTTGCATATACAGGTGGAGCAACAGTTGCTTGTTTATCTGCTGGTGCTAGTGTATGCCATGTTGATAGCTCTAAGGGAATGACTGCTTGGGCAAAAGAAAATGTAATTTCTTCTGGTTTAGAGAAAGCTAAAGTTAGATATATTGTTGATGATGTTGTTAAATTTGTAAGTAGAGAAATAAGAAGAGGAAATAAATATGACGCTATAATTATGGATCCACCATCATATGGAAGAGGTGCAAATGGAGAAGTATGGAAGTTTGAAGAAAATATATATGATTTAATAAAATTATGCATGAATGTTTTATCAGATAATCCATTATTCTTTTTAATTAATTCATATACAACAGGTATTTCTTCCACAGTGTTAGAAAATGTATTAAAAATGAATATGAGTGAAAAATACAAAGGAAAATTTTCTGCAGGTGAAATAGGACTTCCAATGACTAATTCAAATTTAACATTACCATGTGGAATCTTTGCAAAATGGGAGAAATAAAATGAAGCTTAAAGTAATATATGAAGATAATCATATAATTGTTGTAGAAAAACCACCTAATATTCCGTCTCAGGGAGATAAAACAGAAGATGTAGATATGCTAACTTTAATAAAGGAATACTTAAAAGAAAAGTATAACAAACCTGGCAATGTGTATTTAGGCTTAGTGCATAGATTAGATAGACCGGTTGGTGGAATTATGGTGTTTGCAAAAACCTCTAAAGCTGCTTCAAGACTTAGTAATCAAGTAAGAGAAAAGGTTTTTAAAAAAGAGTATTTGGCAATAGTTGATGGAAAGCCTGAGAAAGATAAGGATACTTTAGAAAATTATTTATTAAAAAATGAAAGAACGAATACAAGTAGAATTGTTAAAGAAAATACACCAGGTTCAAAATATGCTAAGTTAGACTATGAAGTCCTAAAATATAATGAAGAAATAAATTTATCTTTGTTAAAAATTTTATTACATACAGGAAGACACCATCAAATTAGAGTTCAGTTAGCAGGAATGGGACATAGTATATGTGGTGACCAGAAATATGGAACTCGTGGACGAGGAAAGCAAATTTCACTATGGGCATATAAGCTTACAATAGAACATCCAATAACAAAAGAAAGCATGACTTTTACAGATGTTCCAGAACCAATTGGACCATGGGTAATGATAAAAAATTTTAATATTATGTAAATTTTATAAAAGGTTATAAATTGTTTGTAAAAATAATTTATAACCTTTTTATATATTAAAAAATATCTTTTGTATTCAAGATAAATTATAGAGAAAAAAATAATATAGAATAGTCTCATAAGAAAACAAAAGAGGAGACAATTATGGTAGATAAAATCTGTGATTATTTAACAAATAAAATAAAACAGAGAATGCCAGAAGTAGATAATGATAGAGCAGAAGTAATAAATTATGGTATACATTTAATAGTTGGAGAAGTTCCAAAAACTTTTGTGTTTATTATTGTTGCCATTATATTAGGAGTTTTAAAAGAGTTTTTCTTATGCGTGTTAGTTATTTTTCCTTATAGGGCATTTTCTGGTGGATTTCACTTAAAAACACATCTAGGATGTATTATGGGGACGAGCATATTTTACTGTGGAATACCATATGTTTGTAAAATGTTTACATTGGATATACAAACCAAAATTATTTGTATTGTTTTAACTTGGATTTTTGGGATGATAATGTGTAAATTATATGCGCCGGCAGATACGGAAAATGTACCAATATTAAGAAAAAAAGACAGAAGAACAAAACAAATATTATCATATATAGTGCTTAGTATAACCTTAATTATAGGTATATTTATAAATAGTAATGTAGTATCAAATATAATAATATTAGGAGTATTAGTACAAAGTTTAATGATAACTAAAATTGCATATAAAATAGCTAATTGTAAATATGGGTATGAAGTATATGCAAATGAAAATAACTTAAGTTAATACAATTGTAACCGGTACAATTTATTATATAAAATTAACAAAGGAGGAATTTTGTTATGTTAAAATTATTAGCAAAAGTAGCAGAAAAATATGCTAAATCTACAAATACAGCTTGCATGATTTTTGGATGGTTTCATCAACCTAAAATGCCAGCTTCTTTAATAAAAAAAGATTAGTAAATAAATAAAGGATAGAAATAATGTTAATTTCTATCCTTTGGTTATTAATTATTATACATTTCAAGTTGTTGCTTAAAGAAACGTTCATTTTTAGTAGTAAAAAGATTTAAGTTATTATTTCTTTTTAATATTTTTCTAACTTCCCATAAGCCAAGTCCACTATTTCCAGATTTTGTAGAATAATTTTTTTCATATATTTTTTCTGTATCGATATCTTTATTTGGAAAAGTGTTCTCAATTATTAGTAATTGTCTATTACGCTTAGAATCTTTTCTCATTTCAATATTTATTATTTTTTCTTCACACTCTTTTGCAGCTTCTATTGCATTATCTAGTAATATTCCTAAAACTCTTGTAAATTCATAAATTTTCATATTAAGTTTATTTAAATCTATAAAAATATTTATGTTCATTTCAATTCCTAGTTCTAAAGCTTTATTATATTTTGAAGCTATTAAAACAAAAATTGCTGGATTATTTATTGTTTCTGTATTTAAAGCACCTAGATTATTTACTTTGTTTATATCTTTTTGAATTTGAGAATAATAATTACTTAATCCATTCATATCTTTAACTTGTACATATCCACCAATTGTACACATTATATTTGTAAAATCATGTCTAAAGCCATGCAAATCATCTTGTAAATCTTTTAATATTTTATTACTTTCTTTTTCTTGTTCAAGATTTAAAGATGCAAGCTCTAATTGAGTGGTTTTTGTAAGGCTATATAAGCTAAGTACAAAATATAAAATTAAGCTTAAATTACTAAACACTACAATATATAGTGGCAATTTATTTAAGTAAAATCCAGTAATAAAAAATTGGATTGATAGAGCAAATATTGCAAAAACTAGATTTACAACTGTTAATATTTTAGTTTTCTTAGAAATATTTTCAAATATTGAAATTTGTATTTTAAAGTATTTAATAAACAAATAAATAATAAAAGCTAATAATTGAATACTTAATGCTATTATTAATCTATAAAGAGGAATAATTCTTAATGATGCAACATCGATATTTAGTAACATAAAAGAAACTTTTGCAATAATAGATTCACATAGAACTGTTACTAATATAGGAGAAAGGGCAGCAAGTATTGTTTTTATAGTATTTGTTTTAAATATTACTTTAATAAATATTAACATTATAGCTAAATTTATAAAAGATCTAAATGGATTAGGAATAAATAAATTTACTAAATTAAATAAAGTAGCTGTAATAAAAATATATAGTAATTTACTTTTCTTACTTGATGTTATTCCTAATAAAGTTGAAAATATAAGGACGCTTATAAAATTTTCTAAATATGTTTCTGGCAATAGCAATAATGTAGATAACAATTCATTTTCTGTTGTTATAGCTGTCCAAATTGTTTGTAAAATTTTCATAATTAAAAACCCCCATTATATTATCTTTATATTTTTTGCCAATATCGCATGTTTGGCTATTAGTAAAGATAATTGAATTATTTTTTTTATTAATATTTAATATTTGCTGCGTATTTGCTATGTATGACTTATGACAACGGACGAAATTACTGGGCAATGTATTTTGAATTTTTTCTAAAGAATTGTATGCTTCAAATTCTCCTGAATTAGTACAAAACACAAGCTTCATTCCGTCCTTTTTAATAAAATAGATTTCTTTTTGATTAATAATAGTTTTGTTATTAATTTTAATAAAAGAATTAGAGGGATTATTGCTTAAATCTTCTAATAATCTATTTAAAGTTATCTCTAATCTTTCTAAAGTTACGGGTTTTGGAAGATAATCAAATGTTTTTACAGAATAAGCAACAAGTGAATATTCTAAGTGACCAGTAGAAAAGATTATATAAATTTTTTTATTTCTTTTTCTAATCTTTTTTGCTAAATCTATTCCAGAAATATTAGAATTTAAATTTATGTCTAATATTAATACATCAACAATATTATTTTCTTCGTATTCTAAAACTTTGCTTGGATTATCTGTTACAAATTTTATTTCTGCTTCAATATCATGTTTAACAAATAAGATTTCAAACATTTCTTTTAATTTTTGAGCGATGTTTAAATTATCATCGCAAATAACAAATTTTATCATCTTAAATTCCCCCATATAATACATATATTATATTAAGGCAGTTTATTTTTTCTTTAGTGTGTTTTTAGAAAAAAACAATCTAATAATTGCCTATTTTTTCCATTTTTAAAATATAACAATTTTGAACTATTGTCAAGATAATCTTTTATTAATTTTATATATTTTAAAATTAGAATAATAATAATTTTCAGACTAACTTTAATGAAAGAATTAATGCTTTTTGAATTTATAATATGTGGAAAATAAAAGGTTGACCAGTGGTAGTTTGGAACTTTATAAATTAATTGTTGCATAATGAAAACTTTGGACTAATAGAATGTAAATAGGAGATGATGAAATGAAATCAAAAATTAAGTTTTGGGCATGTATTCTGTTGGCTTTACTACTAATTGTTTTAAGCATAATTTTAGAATTTAAACAAAACAAAAGTGTAATTTCAACAAGTGGAAATATACAACAATCAAATTTAAAAATAGAATGGGGAATAAAAAGAGAAGATAATCATAAACAACCAGATTTGGGTAAAAGAAATAGAGAACTTATAGAAAAATATGATGGTTATGCAATGGGAAATGAAAAAGACAAATATATATATTTAACATTTGATTTGGGATACGAGGCAGGATATACAGAAAATATATTGGATACATTAAAAAATAATAATGTTTCAGCCACCTTTTTTATAACAGCACACTATGTAAATACTGCATCTGATATAGTACAAAGAATGATAAATGAAGGACATATAATAGGTAATCATACAGTTAATCATAAAAGTATGCCAAGTTTGAATCAAGAGCAACTAACAAAAGAAATAATGGATTTACATACAGCAATATACGAAAAATTTGGATATGAAATGAAATATATGAGACCGCCCAAAGGAGAATATAGTGAAAGATCTTTGGATATAACAAGAAAATTAGGATATATACCAGTAATGTGGAGTTTTGCATATGCAGATTGGGACGAAGCAAAACAACCTTCAAAACAAGATGGAATAAATAAAATAATTAATAATACTCATAATGGAGAAATAATGCTTTTACATGCTACATCAAAAACTAATATGGAAATTTTGGATAATGTAATAAAGCAAATAAAAGAAATGGGATATGAGTTTAAATCTTTAGATGAATTTTCTAAATAATAAAAGGAGGCATAATGAAAAAAAGTAAACCCAAGAAGTATAGCAAACTTGATAGTTTATTAGAAATTCCCAGAGAAGTTGCATCAACAGATATAAAAATAACAATGAATGGTTTTGATCAAGTATTAATTGAAAATTATAAAAACATATTAGAATATCAAGATATATTAATTAAAGTTAATACATTTGAAGGTGCAGTTACAATTTATGGTTTTAATTTAAAACTCGAACAAATGACAGATGAAGACATAATTATTAATGGAAAAATTGATTCAATAGAGTTTGAACCTTTTGAAGATAATACTAAAAAGGTATAAAATTAAAGGAGAAAATATGCTTTTAAAAATATTATTTAATTATTTAATTGGATTTGTAAATATAACTGTAGAGGGATTTTTTGTAGAACGATTTATTAATAATTGTATAAATAATAAAATTGTTCTATGGAATATTAAAAGAAAAAACTCTACATTAATTACAACAAATGTAAGCATTAGAGACTTTACTAATATAAGGCATATGGCTAAAAAAACAAAGTGTAAGTTAAAAATTAATTCAAAAAAAGGTTTACCATTTATTATTCACAAATATAGAAAAAGAAGATTGTTACTTATATTATTAATACCAGTTCTTTTAATAATTTTAATATCTTCAATGTACATATGGAATATAGAGATTACTGGAAGTGAAGATATAAATAAAAATGAATTAATTAGTCAATTGAAAGAAGAAGGCGTTTATTCTGGAAATAAAAAAAGTAAGATTAATGTAAAAAAAGTAATAGATAATATAAGATTAAAAAGAAGTGATATTTCTTGGATGTCTATTGATATGAAAGGAACTAATATTATTATTAATGTTGTTAAAGCTGAACCAAAACCTGATATAATAAACGAAAATGAACATTGTAATATAGTAGCTACTAAAAATGGAATGATAACAAAAATTACTGCTGATAATGGAACAGCCTTAGTAAAAAAAGGTGATATAGTTGAACCAGGTGATATTTTAATTGGTGGATATATGGAAGGAAAATTTACAGATAAAAGGTATCTTCATGCAAAAGGAAAAGTTGAAGCAAAAGTATGGTATACGAAAAAAGCAAAATCATATTATACTAGGGAAATAACACAAAAAACAGAAAACAAGAAAAATAGATATTCAATAAATATTAATAATTTTAAAATAAATTTATATAAAACTCTTCCAAAATTTGAAAACTATGATACAATAAATGAGACAAATAAAATGAGAATTTTTTCAAACTTTTATTTACCTTTGCAAATTAATAAAACAACATATATAGAATTAGAAAAATCTAAAGTTACTTACGGAAAAGAAGAATTAAAACAAATACTTATAAAAGAATTGGAACAAGAATTTGAAAAAGATGAGGTAAATAAACTTAATATTGTAAACAAAATTATTAATGTTTATGATAATGACGATAAAGAATTAGAAATAGAAATGACATATGAGGCAATTGAGGAAATTGGCACTGAAGAAAAAATTGAATAAAGAAAGGAATAAACTATGGAAGAGAGAAGTTTAAGAGTATACGAGCAAAAAACCTTTTTTTCAAAAATTGGTACTACAATAAGTAAAATATTAATACCTACTAAAATAGGTTTTAATGGAATGATGATTTCTGTAAAAAGAAATAATTTATTAAAAGCATACGAAGCATATAAAACATTTAATGAAGACAATACAGAAAAAAGGGAACACATTAACCAAAAATATGAAGATACATTTGCTTTATATTTAGAATCTATAGATAAATATGTAATGGATTCAATATATAAAAAGGTAAAAAATGGAAATGCAAGTCCTTTTGAACAAGATGCATTATCTAGATACTATGTAATAACACATTTGAAGGAGACTCAGTACTTAGAGTATAAATATAGAAAACAAAAATATTTATTAGAATTAGATTATGAAAGTGTAAAAAGTGCTAATAAAGAAAAACTTATTCAAAGATATAATAAGTTTTATATAGAAAAAATGGATACATTATATAAAGGAATACTAAAAAATTATTCTGTTCAGTTAGCTGATAATTTAAAAACATCAGCTAATGATAAAGCAGAAATATATGATAAAGTATTTGATACAATAGAAGAATATATTGTTAACATCTTAACAATGAAAATGAAGTCTGAAGAATATAAAATAGATAAAGAAACTTTGGAACAATATGATAAATATTCAAAATTTTTAGCTGGAAAACCAGATTCAATAGACATACTAGAGAAAAAAATGATAATACTTGCAATAAGTAGAAAGATTTTTACACATAGTTTGCCATTAATAATAGCAGAGCAATGCTATGAGCAGTTGCTAAATGAAGTAAGATCAGAATTAGTTCATGCTAAAAATGATAGAAAATTTAAGAAAGCTTATAAAATGTTATTAACAATATTAGAAGAATATAATATTAATTTGTTATCTACAAAAGTATATTGGGAAAAACCAAAAGAAAGAGAAGAATATAAAAAATTCTGGGAAAAGTATAAAAAAATAGAAGAAGCAAAAAATACAAAAAATAAAGATGTAAAAAAAGAAATATTATTTATAAAAAAAGATTTAAAATATATAAGTAATGATGCAAAAAGATACAAGCTTGTTATAAATGCATATAAGAAAAAATTAGTTGAGTTAGGAGCAATGAAAGTAGTTAAAGATTTAGCAGTAAGTGATACAAAAAAGTATGTTAAAAAAACTAAAAAAAGAAAAGAGGCAAAAAATGACTAAATTCTCAGAGGTGACTTTTCTAGATATAGAGGAAAACAAAGAGTATGCAGAATTAATAGAAAAAGTTGCAAAACAGGCGTTTAAAATAGAAAAGATTGATAAACTTAATTTATATATAAATGTTATACTAACTAATCCTATAAATATAAAAAATACAAATAAAAAGTATAGAAATATAGATAGAGAAACAGATGTGTTATCATTTCCTATGTTTGAAAAAGAAGAAATAAATAATATGATAGAAAATGGAAACAAAATAGAAGATACTTTAGGTGATGTAATGATATCAATTCCAAGAGTATCTGAGCAAGCAATAGAATATGGGCATAGCTTTGAAAGAGAATTATCATATATGCTAATTCATGGATTTTATCATCTTATGGGATATGACCATATGGAAGAAGAAGAGAAAAAAATTATGAGAGAAAAAGAAGAAGTGGTACTAAATTCTTTAAATATAACAAGATAGGGTGAAATAATGGAAGAAAACAATAATGATAATAAAAATGAAAAGAGATTAAAAAATAGAAATTTTATAGATGCATGGTCAAATGCATTTAATGGAATTATTTATGCTGTTACCACGCAAAGCAATATAAAGAAACAATTAGTTATTGCAGTAATTGTAATGTTAGTTAGTTTATTGTTTAATTTATCTAGAGCAGAATTTTTATGTTTAATGTTTACTGTAATTTTAATTATAGTAGCTGAAATGATAAATACTGCAATAGAAACAGTCGTTGATTTATATATAGATGTTTACCATCCAAAAGCAAAAATAGCAAAAGATGTTGGCGCTGGAGCTGTTGTTATAACTGCTATAAATGCAGTTATAGTAGCTTATTTCTTGTTTTTTGATAAGATAAGTGATATTGGATTGAATTTTATAAGAAATCTTGCCAATTCTCCGGTTCATATGGCTTTTATAGGTGTATTCTTAACAACAATCTTAGTAGTAACATTAAAAGCTGCAAGTTCAACTAATAAGCATAAAATATTTAAAGAAGGATTTTCTCCTAGTGGACAAGCAGCAATAGCTTTTGCTGCTAATACTATAATTTGGTTATCAACTAATAATATTGTAGTACTAACTTTATCTTTTGTAATGGCAATTTTAGTTTGTGTAACTAGAATGGAGAAGAAAAATAAAACTTTGTTAGATATTGTTATTGGAGCTGTAACTGGTATTGCAGTTGTTGCTCTTCTTTATGGATTAGCAGGAGTATTTTTAAAATATTTTGGTTAAAGAGTAAAAGGTGAGAATATGAAAAAATTTCTTATTGTTTTATTAATAATATTAATACTTGTACTTGCAGTATTACTTGGAATAAGAATTTATCAGACTGAAATTAGTGAAAAGAAAGTACTAGAACAAGCAAGCAATGAAATAAAAAAAGATACAACACCACAAGAAGAAAAAAAGGTTGAAATATTTCAAGGAGATAGTAGACCAATTGCTGTTATGATTGATAATGTTGGCGTAGCAAGACCACAAGCTGGATTAAATGATGCATATATTGTTTATGAGATTATTGTAGAAGGAAATCAAACAAGACTTATGGCATTATTTAAAGACAAAGATGTTTCAAAAATTGGACCAGTAAGAAGTTCAAGACATTACTTTTTGGATTATGCGCTTGAAAACGATGCAATATATGTACATTTCGGTTGGAGCCCAAAAGCACAAAGCGATATCTCTTCTTTAAAAGTAAACAATATCAATGGAATAAATGAAAGTTCTAAATCATTTTGGAGGGTAAAAGACAAATCTGCGCCACACAATGTTGTTACATCTACTGAAAAAATATTAGATATTGCTAAAAGAAAAGGATATTCAACTACTTCAGAAAAAGACAGTGTTTTGAATTATGTCGTAGATGAAGTTGAATTAAAGGATGGAGAAACAGCAAATGAAGTAGTTATTCCATATTCTGGTACATACAAAGTAAGCTATAAATATGATGAGGAGACTAAAAGATATACAAGAACATATAATAAAACAACTCAAAAAGATTGGGTTACAAAAGAATTGGTAACAACTAAAAATATAATAATAACATTTGCAAAGAATACTACATTAAATGATGGCTCAGGAAAAGGAAGACAAAATTTATCAAACATAGGAACTTTAGATGGATATTATATTACAAATGGAAAAGCAATAAAGATTAAATGTTATAAAACAGCAAGGAAAGAACAAACTATATATAAAGACTTGGAAGGAAAAGAAATAGAAGTAAATGATGGAAACACATTTATACAAATAGTTCCAATAGATTCAAAAATTACAATGGAATAGACTATAAAGACTAATTATTAAGTATATTTTAATAATTGGTCTTTTAATTTATGTTTAAAATATGTGACGTTTAAATTTAATAATTTCTTAACCCCTTGCATGTTTTGACAAATTATGCGACAATAGAGTAGTAAAATTAAAACAAGAAAAGGAATAAAAATGGAAGAAATAAAAAAATTCAAATCAGGTTTTGTATCAATAATTGGAAGAACAAATGTTGGAAAATCAACTCTTATAAATTCTTTAGTTGGTGAAAAAGTTGCAATAATGGCTAATAAAACTCAGACAACAAGAACTGCAATTAGAGCGATAGTAAATAGAAAAAATTCACAAATAATATTTATAGATACACCAGGAATTCATAAGCCTAAAACTAAACTTGGAAATACTATGATAGAAACAGCATTTGGAACAATATCTGAGGTGGATTGTATTTTGTTTATGGTAGAAGCAACTTCAAATGATATTGGTAGAGGAGATACAAGAATCTTAGAAAAATTAAAAGAAACAAATAAAAAAGTTATCTTAATAATAAACAAAATAGATTTGGTAAAAAAAGAACAAATTGCAAAATTAATTGAAATGTATTCAAAAGAATATAATTTTGAAGCAATAATTCCAATATCAGCAATAAAAAATAAAGAAGTTGAAACAATATTAGATGAAATAGAAAAAATATTAAAACCTGGGCCTGCATATTACGATATTGATGAATATACAGATCAAACGAGTAGACAACTTGCAGAAGAAGTTATAAGAGAAAAAGCATTAAAATTATTAGATGATGAAGTACCACATGGTCTATATGTTGAAGTTGAAAAAATGAAATTATCAAGAACAAAAACAAATGAACCTATATATAATATAGAAGCAACTATTTATTGCTTAAGAGATTCTCATAAAGGAATAATAATAGGCAAAAATGGTAGCATGCTAAAGAGAATAGGAAGTTATGCAAGAGAAGATTTAGAAGAAATGCTTGGAACAAAAATAAATCTAAAAACTTGGGTAAAAGTAAAAAAAGATTGGCAAGACGATAATAGTATAGTAAAAAAATTTAAATTTACAGATTAATTTTCTAAAAAAGAATAAAAAATCAAATTAATGCAAAAGATAAGATTAAAGGTAAAAAATACTTTTAAGCTTGGGAGTGGTGGTATGCGTATGATAGAGAAATTAGCTTGGAATGCCTTTAAAAATACAGGAGATATAAATACATTTTTAGAATTAAAACAAATGGAAAATATAGAAATAAATTTAAATGGAGAAATAGATGGGACAAATAAGGACAAAGGGGATAGTATTAGTAGAGAATAATTTAGGCGATTATGATAAAATAGTTACAATGTTAACGCCAGGAATGGGAAAAATTAGCTGTGTGGCAAAGGGCGCAAGGCGCCCTAAAAGCTTATTAATGGCGGGAACACAATTTTTATGCTTCGCGGATTATATGATGTATAAAGGAAATAATACATATAATATAAATTCGTGTGAGACAATAGAATTTTTTTATAATATTAGAACAGATTTAGACAAGTATAAATATGCAGTTCATATTACAAAAATAATTTTAGATGTTACAAACGAAAATGAGAATTCATATAAAATATTACAGTTATATTTAAATACTTTATATACAATATCTGAAACAGATAAAAATTTAGATTTAATATTAGCAATATTCAAATTAAGACTAATGTGCATAATTGGATTTAAACCACACGTAGAAAAATGTAGTAATTGTGGTATAGATACAGATATAAAATATTTTAGCTTAAAAGATAATGGGGTAAAATGTAGTAGTTGCGGAAAAGTTGATAAAAGTAGTATTGAGTTACTACCAGCAACATATGATGCTATAAAGTTCATAACAATGGCACCAGCAAAAAAAATATTTTCATTTAATGTACCAGAAGCATCAATAAAAGAATTAGAAATAGTATCTAAATTATATTTAAATGAGAAATTAGAAAAAGAATATAAATTAGAAGATATTTTTAAAAAATAAACTAAAATTAAATTATAATAAAAAATACTTGATAAATTATATATTAAATTATATAATAATAGTGGTTTTAGATTAGCTCTTGTATGGAGAGTATATTTTGATAAAAAGCTATGAACCTTGTCAGGTCCGGAAGGAAGCAGCAATAAGTAGTGTATTTATGCAATATTATACTTTCCATAGAGGAGCTAAATCTTTAAAATGTGAAATTAAAGGATGTTGAATGATATGGCATATACAGCATTATATAGAGAATTTAGACCAAAAACATTTGGAGAAATGGTAGGTCAAGAACATATAACAAAAACATTAAAAAATCAAATAATGTCTAATAGAGTTGGACATGCATATCTTTTTAATGGTGGACGTGGAACAGGAAAGACTTCAGCTGCTAAAATATTAGCTAGAGCTATAAACTGTTTAAATCCAAAAGATGGAGAACCATGTAACGAATGTGAAATATGTAAAGGAATAATGTCTGGAGCCATAACAGATGTTGTTGAAATGGATGCTGCTTCAAATAATAGTGTTGAAGATATTAGAGCTATTCGTGAAGAAGTAAACTTTTTACCAACAGTTGCAAAATATAGAGTATATATAATAGATGAGGTACATATGTTATCAACAGGTGCTTTTAATGCTCTTTTAAAAACATTAGAAGAACCACCAGAGCATGTAAAATTTATTTTAGCAACCACAGAACCACAAAAATTACCAGCAACAATTCTTTCAAGATGCCAACGTTTTGATTTCAAAAGAATATCAAACGAAAATATAATTAAAAGATTAAAAATTGTTTGTAAAGAAGCTAAAATAGAAATAACAGAGGGAGCGTTAAATACAATAGCTGTACTTTCAGAAGGTGCAATGAGAGATGCTTTAAGCATACTTGAAAGATGTGTGCAAGATGGAGTAAATAATATTGATGATAATTACATAAAAGAATTGGTTGGAATTCCTAAACTAGAATATGTAGAAAATATTTTAAGCGGAATTATAGAATATAATATTGAAAACGTATTGGGAAATATTGGAAAAGTGCTTGATGAGGGGAAAGATGTAACAAATTTTGTATGGGAACTTATAAAATTTGCGAAAGATTTGCTTATATATAAAACAAGTGGAAAATTAGATTTGTATTCTGAAGAAGATTTGAAAAAAATAGCAAGCATATGTGAAAAAACAGATAAAGATAGATTACTAGGAATAGTATATAGCTTATCTGAACTTGCAAATGATATAAAAACATCTTCTCAAAAACTTATAATTTTCCAAGCTGGGTTAATAAAACTATGCAACAAAGAAACAGGAAATTCTAATAGTGATTTAGAAAGAAGAATTGAGCAGTTAGAAAACAAAATAAAAAACGGCATTACTGTAAATAATGTACAACAACCAAGAAATAACAATATAGCAAATATGAAAAGTACTTTAGAAGTCAATTCAAATTCTGGAATTGCACAAAATAAACAAGATAATGAAAAAAAATTAAATATACAAGCAGGACCAATTACGAAACAATGGCCTAATATAATAAACGAATTAAAAAGTAATGGGAAAATAATGTTATATACTAATTTGTTAAATACAAATGCAGTAGAAATAAATGATATGACAGTGGGGATTGAATTTCCAAATGGGCTTACAGATTTTAGACAAAGAATGTTAGATATGCCGGAAAATAAAAATGAACTTATAAAGGCTGTATCAATGGCATCTGGTAAGGAAATGAATATAAAATATATTGATTTAAAAGCAAATGAAAATATACAAAAACAAGATAATAGCGTTGAAGGAATTATGAGTAGTTTAGATATTCCATTTAATGTTATAGAATAAAGAGTAATTTAACATATTCTTAAAGTATGAATTGGTAATTAAAATTTATTAACTTTTGAATATGATAGGAGCCTTCAAACAAATTTTTAAATTTTATAAATGAGGGTGCAAAAACTTGTTCTTTGGAGAGGCTCATTTTTGAAATTTTAGAATTTGTAGAAGGTGTATTGAATTGAAAAATTAATAAATTTTAATTACCAATTCATTTAATAATTATATTAATTTGTATAAAAATATAAAATAAATTTTAAGGAGGAAATTTTAATGGCAAAAAGAGGAGGATTCCCAGGTGGTATGGGAGGATTTGGCGGAATGAATATTAACCAATTAATGAAAGAAGCAAAAAAGATGCAAGCAGATATGGAAAAATCTCAAGAAGAATTGGTTTCAAGAGATTTTGAAGCAACAGCAGGTGGCGGAGCAATATCTGTTAAAGTATCAGGAGATAAACAAATAAAAGAAATAAAATTACAAAAAGATATAGTTGATCCAGATGATGTTGAAATGTTACAAGATTTAATAATTACTTGTGTAAATGAAGCCTTAAGAAAAGTTGATTCTGCACAAGCACAACAATTTGGTAAATATAATATTCCAGGATTAATGTAGGACAACAGATTTAAATCTTAAGGAGAAATCTTATGAGCTATTACTCACCATCGATTGAAAAATTAATTGAAAGTTTTGAAAAGTTACCAAGCATAGGACATAAAACGGCTGCTAGGCTTGCTTTTTATATTTTAAATTCTTCAGAAGAAGAAACAAATGAATTTATTAACTCAATAAAAAATGCTAAAACAAATTTAAAATATTGCTCAAAATGCTATAATATTTCAGACACAGATCCATGTATAATATGTTCTAATCCTAAAAGAGATAAAAATACAATATGTGTTGTAGAAGATGTTAGAGATATAATTGCAATAGAAAGAACTCATGAATATAAAGGAGTTTATCATGTATTACATGGTTCAATATCACCTATGAACGGAATTGGTCCAGATGACATTAAAATAAAAGAATTGTTAGCAAGGATTACTCCAGAAACAAAAGAGGTAATATTAGCAACAAACCCAAGAGTTGAAGGTGAAGCAACTGCAATGTATATTTCTAAATTATTAAAACCATTAGGTGTAACAATTACAAGAATTGCACATGGAATCCCAATAGGTGGAGATTTAGAATATACAGATGAAATAACCTTGTCCAAAGCATTAGAAGGAAGAAGAGAATTATAATATTAACAAGAAATATTTAAGTTATCATCTTTATTATCCGTATTTGAAGAACATTGAGCAGCAATTATTGAAAGATTATCACCAACAGTAGTAAGAAAAGCTGCTAGAATATTTATCTCATCGCAATCTAAACATTTAGATAAAGCAATTGCAAAACTACTAGCAAGATATACAAGCTCACAACTTGATTTATTAGATAAACAAGACATAAAAAAATCACCCATATATAATATGAGTGATTTTTATTATTGCTATTATTTAAAAATTATTTCACATATTTCTTGTGTAGAATGTGGCTTAGCAAGTAATTTCGTTTTTTCCTTCATAGAATTTAATTTCTCAGGATTATTAAATATGCTTTCTAAAACTTCTTTTACATTTGAATCCTTTTTTAGCCAAACTGCAACTCCACTATTTTCTAAAAGTTCTGCATTTTCTTCTTCTTGACCAGGAATTGGATTTATAACTATAATTGGTAATCCGGATGCTAAACTTTCTGTTGTTGTAAGTCCACCAGGTTTGGTTACTACGGCACTTGATATACTCATAAGCTCTGGAACCATATTTGTATAATCTAAAACTTTTATTGAATCCTCTCTTGAACTTTCTTTTACAATTTGCTCAAAATGTTCTTTCATTGATTTGTTTCTACCAGCTATTGCAATTATTTGTAAATCTTTAAAATCTTCTGCAAATGTTTTTAGAATTTCCAAAGTAGTATTCTTACCAAGTCCAAATTCTCCACCAGCAAAGAATAAAACAGTTTTTTTAGAATCATCCAAATTAAATTCTTTTAAAATTTCATTTTTATCATACTGTTTTAAAAATCTATTAGAAAGTGGTATGCCTGTTGCAAACACTTTAGTAGAGTCAATACCTTTTAATAATAGTTGTTCTCTCATTCCAGAATGTGCAACAAAGAAATAATCAACATATTCTGGATATAATAACCATTGGTCATGTGGAGCATAATCTGTTAAAATTGTTGCAAGTTTAAAATTAGCTTTCCCTTTTTTCTTTAAATAAGCACACATTTGGCTACTAAAAGGGTGAGTAGATATAACATAATCTGGATTAAATTCTTGCAAGATTTTATTTAATTTTAAAGCCATAAGTTTATTTGAATCGCTAGATATTTTGGCTATTGGTCCACGCTCTGATTGCTTATACATAAATCCCCATATTTCAGGCGCTTTTTTAGCAAACTCTTCATATGCTTTTGTAGTAATTTTATTAAATGCTTTATTTACATACTCAACACAATCAATCATTTCGATTTGTGTATCTTCAAAATTATTTTCTATATATTCTTTTATAGACTTAGCAGCAGATAAATGACCACCACCATAAGAACCATAAAATATTAAAACTTTTTTCATAAAATCTCCTTTGTAATTTTCTAATGAAAATTTTATCATATAAATTTAAAAATATCAAAAAAAATGTAATATTTTTCAAAATTAATGAAAAAATATTATCAAGTATAAACGAGGTGAAAAGATGAGTTTGAAAGAATTTGAAAAAAAGCATATTTTAACAATTAGTGTTATTTTATTGGTAATTAGTATTTGTGGAATTGCATTTGCATGTCAAAATCAAAAAAAATATACCAGAGTATCTAATAATAAATATAATATGGCATTTTATGAACTTGTAGATGAAATGGGAAGTGTTGAAAATTATTTAGCTAAATCATTAATTACAAATGATTCACAACAAAGTGCAGAGACATTAATGTATATTTGGAGAGAAGCAAATTTATCACAAGTATATTTGTCACAAATACCAATTTCAAACGAAGGTTTATCTAACACACAAAAATTCTTAAATCAAGTAAGTGATTATAGTTATAGTTTGGCAAGAAAAAGTATAAAAAATGAAAATTTAACACAAAAAGAACTTGATAATTTAAAAGATTTATACAATTATAGTACAGAAGTTAATAATACTTTAAATCAATTGTTAACAGAAGTTAGTAGTGGTACTTTAAATTGGAAAGAATTGGAAAATACTGGTTCTATAATGTTTAATAAAGAAATAGACAACCCATCAAAAGATAGTTTTAGTAACATAGAAGATAACTTTAAAGAATATGATGGATTAATTTATGATGGTGCTTATTCAGAACACATGACAAATGCAGAGAAAAAAGGTTTAACAGGCTCAGACATAACAGAAGAAGATGCAAAAAAAATAGCAATAGAATTTGCTGGAGAAAATAATATAAAACAAGTAAATCAAAAAGGATTATCTGAAAACGGAGAAATAAAAGTATATACTTTTGAAATAGAAACAAATCAAGATGCAAATATAACAATAGCAATTACTCAAAAAGGTGGACACATATTATTTATGAACTATAACAGAAATGTTACTGAAGAAAAAATAGGTATAGAAGAAGCAGACAAAATGGCATTAAAATTTTTAGAAGAAAAAGGTTTTAAAAATATGAAAAAAACTTACTATACAAAAGAAGCAGGAGTTTTAACAATAAATTATGCATATGAGGAAGATGATGTAATAGTATATGCAGATTTAATAAAAGTAAAAATTGCCTTGGACAATGGTGATATCTTAGGAATAGAAACAACAGGATATTTAAATAATCATGAAAAAAGAAATATAAACAAAACAAATATAATTTCTAGTAATCAAGCAACAAAAATGGCGAATGATAATTTAAAAATAGAAAACACAAGACTTGCAATTATACCAACAGAATTTAAAACAGAAATCTTTTGTTGGGAAGTAAAAGGACAAGTAGAAGATAGAGACTTTTTATTATATGTAAATGCAAAAACAGGAAAAGTAGAAGACATATTAGTAATAATAGAAAGTGCAAATGGAGTTTTAACACAATAGCTTGAATTGAAAAAATTTCTAAAATAAAAAACAAAAATCTCCTAATAATATAAATAAGTTAATTAACTTTTCATTATTCATATTAATAAAAAAATAAAAGGAGGACAATATGTCTAGAAAAACAAATATTATGACTGATAAGTTAAAAGAAGAAATTGCAAAAGAGTTAGGAGTATATGATACAGTAAAAAGAGATGGTGGATGGCAAAATGTTTCGTCAAAAGACTGTGGAAATATAGTAACAAAAGCAATAGAAATAGCAAATAGAAAAGTATAGATGGAATTTTAAAAATAAAATACAGTGAATAATTAATTATTTGCTGTATTTTTATTTTGCAAAATCATATATATACATATTGTAATAATTAATTTTCTATCATATAATATATAAAAACTATAAGAGGTATAAGATGAAAGATATATTAGTAAAAGATATTTTAAGAGAATGTAATGGAAAATTAATATGTGGAAACGAAAATGAAATCTGCGAAAATTTTTCTAAAGATACAAGAGAGATAAAAACAGGTGATATATATTTAGGAATAAAAGGCGAGAGGTTTAATGGCAGTAATTTCTATAAACAAGCTTTGGATGGTGGAGCCAAAGGGTGTATTTTGCAGGATATAGAAATAAATGAAGATGATATAAAACAATATAAAGGTAAGTTTATTATTGTTGTTGACAATGTAGTTGAAGCTATCCAGAAATTAGCGAAATATAAAAGGAGTTTATATAATATACCTGTAATAGGAATAACAGGCAGTGTTGGAAAAACAAGTACAAAAGATTTAATTGCTAGTGTGTTATCAACAGAATATAATGTTTTAAAAACTGAAGGAAATTATAATAATGAAATAGGACTTCCACTTACAATTTTGAAGCTAAAAGACCACAATGCAATGGTTTTAGAAATGGGAATGAGTGCATTTGGAGAAATAAGCTTGCTTACTAATATTGCTAAACCAACAACAGCTGTAATTACTATAATAGGAAGTTCACATATCGGAGAACTAGGATCTAGAGAAAATATTTTAAAAGCAAAGCTTGAAATATTAGAAGGCTTAGAGCCAAATGGAAGTTTGATAATAAATAATGATAATGATTTATTAAATATGTGGAACAAGGATAACGAGGATAAACACAAACATATTACATATGCAATAGAAAATAAAAGTGATTTAAATGCTACTAATGTAGAAATATTAGAAAATAGCAGCACTTTTGAAATTGAATTAGACGAAAGAAAATACAAAATTGAAGTTCCAGTTGGAGGAAAACATTTTGTATATAATAGCTTAGCGGCAATTGCAATAGGACTAGAATATAATATAAGTATTGAAAATATAATTAAAGGAATAAAAAAATTTTCACTTACTAAACGAAGAATGGAAATATTAAAAACTAAAGGTAATGCTACAATTATAAATGATTCATATAATGCAAGTTATGAATCAATAAAAGCAGCATTAGAATATTTGCAATCTACTAAAGCAAATAGGAAAATAGCTGTATTAGGAGATGTATTAGAATTAGGAGATTTTTCTAAACAAATGCATGAAAACATTGGAAAAGAAGTTATAAAAAATAATATAGATATTTTAATTACGGTTGGAAAGGAAGCACAAAATATTAATAATATAGTAAAAGATAAAAACGTAGAAGAATATTCATTTGATACAAATGAAGAAGCTATAAAGAAGTTGAAAGAGATAATAAAATCTAAAGATATAATATTAGTAAAAGCATCTAATGGAATGCATTTTGAAGAAATAGTAGATGCTATAAAATAAGGAGACAATTATGAAAAGATTAAAGATAGGTGTAATATTTGGAGGAATTTCATCAGAACATGATGTTTCAAAAGTTTCAGGAACATCAGTTATAAAAAACTTAAATAAAGAAAAATATGATATTATTTCCATATATATTGATAAAGATGGAAAATGGTATACATATGAAAAACCTCTTGAAGAAATTGATATTTTAAATATAGATGCAGATGTATCTAACGATATAAAACCAATAGACAATATAGAAAAAATATTAAAAAGTGTTGATGTAATATTCCCGGTACTACATGGACTTGGCGGAGAAGATGGCTCTATTCAAGGATTATTTGAAATGCTTAAAGTGCCATATGTTGGCTGTGGTATTCTAGCATCAAGTGTTGGAATGGATAAAGTATATACAAAGATTATTTTTGAAAAAGCAAATATAAAACAAGCTAAATATGAATATGTGAGAAAATATAAAGATAACTATATTTATATAGATAAAGAATTTAATGAAGAAATAATAAATTTAAATGAACTTGTTTTAAAAATAGAGAAAAACTTGTCTTACCCAATGTTTATAAAACCTTCAAACTCTGGTTCAAGTGTTGGAATTAATAAAGCAGCAGACACAGAAGAATTAAAAAAAGCAATTGAATATGCTACAAATTTTGATAAGAAAGTTTTAATAGAAGAAGGAATAGTTGGAAAAGAAGTTGAATGCGCTGTATTAGGAAATGAAGATGTTATGTCATCTTGTGTTGGGGAAATTAAACCAGCAGAAGCATTTTATACATTTGATGCGAAATATAAAAATCAAGAATCAAAAGTATTAATACCAGCAGATTTACCAAAGGAAATGTCTAATAGAATAAGAGATTTAGCCATAAAAGCATTTAAAGCAATAGATGGAAAAGGTTTATCAAGAGTAGACTTTTTCGCTAATGAAAAAACAGATGAAATATATATAAACGAAATAAACACATTACCAGGATTTACAACAATAAGTATGTATCCAAAATTATTTGAAAATGTAGGAATCCCATACACCGAATTGTTAGATAGATTAATACAACTAGTATTAGAAGAATAATTTATAAATATATTTATTTAAATAGCAATATATATAAGTAAATTATATATATTGCTATTTTTGAAGTAATCAATAAATTGCATTTTTTAGATTGTTTTTTGTCGATTTCTATTGAATTATACATAATAAATTGATATAATAAAGCCACTATTATAATGGGGGCTGGAAAATGATTTTTAAAGACTATTATAAAATTTTAGGATTAGAGAATAGTAAAGTGTCTATTGCTGAAATTAAAGCGGCTTATAGAGAACAAGCAAAGCTTTATCATCCAGATGTTAATGTGGGAAGCAAATTTTCAGAAGATAGATTTAAAGATATAAATGAGGCATATAGAGTTTTAGCTGATTCGTCTTCAAAAAGAAAATATGATAGAATGTGGAATAATCATGCTGCAAAGAAAACCATTAAATATGAAGAAAGTTCTACCAGCTCAGGCTCAACTTTTAGCGATTTCTTTAATATGTTCTTTGGAGATATGAAAGAAAAGAAAAATGACGAACCAAAAGAAAAAAAGAAAAATAAAAAAGTTCCTATAAAAGGAGAAAATGTAGAGACTTCTATAGATATTTCTATTGAAGATGCATTTTATGGAGTAAATAAAAAAATTTCTTTAAGAACTGTAGAAGGCAAAATGAAGACTTTTGACGTTAAAATTCCAGCCGGAATACGTAATAAAGAAAAAATAAGATTGTTAGGACAAGGAAAATCTGGAATAAATGGCGGAAATAATGGTGATTTATTCATAAATATTAATATTGAAAATGATAGCAGATTTAAAATAAAAGGATATGATTTATACACAGATTTATTTCTAACTCCATGGGAAGCAGCCTTAGGAACGAGAGCAAATGTTGTAGGAATAGATGAGGAATCTAGTATATTTATACCTCAAGGTGTACAAAGTGGAGAAAATATAAAAATACCAGGAAAAGGTTATAAAGACGCAAAGGGCGGAAGAGGAGATTTGATAGCAAATATAAAAGTAATGGTACCTAAAAGATTAACAGAAGAAGAAAAGGAAGCATTTACAAAGCTTAAAGAAGTTTCATCTTTTAATCCAAGAAATATTTATTAATTATGAACAAAACAAAAGTTAACATAACTTCAATAAAAATATTGACTTTTATTGCAATATAAGCTATAATAGAAATAGTTGTGAAAACAAAAGAAAAGTAAATATTGCATCATAAAAGTAGAAAGAGGTGTAATAAAATGGCAAGCCTAGAAGGTAAACATTTTAGTATAACAGACCCAAAGGATGTAAACACAATAATATATAAGATAAATGAAACAGAAAAAGAATATCAAAAAGATTCACCTAGATATACTGTAGAAAGATTAGATAGTACATCAGAAATAAGAGGTGAAAATACTAAAAGGACATATTTTGTTGATATGCCATCACCTGATTATGACCAATTAGTTATATTATCATTTGGAAAAGATAAGGTCGTAGTTAATAGTGGATTGCTAGAGGGAGATAAAATAAAGATATCAAAACAACCATCTTTTGTAAAGTTTGATACACTTTATTCAGAAGATACAGCGTATAAAGAATTTAATTATACTCCAAATTTGCAAAGACCAATATCAATTATAGATCCAGAAACTACAGAAGAAATCAAACCAGTTTTATATTTTGATGAAAAAACAAATGAAGTAAAAGGAAAATGTAAGTTGAAACCACATAAATCTTATTTCGCATTCGAAGTAAGAGACAAAAATTAAGAAGGAGAGTTGAACTTAAATGAGTGAAACAAAAAAATCGAACAAAACAATAACTTGTATGGTATATGGGTGTGAAAAAGATAATGAATTAACCATAAAAGATAGTAATGAACAACCAACTAATATTCCAGGAATACCAATGGAAATTAATGTTGATACACACAATTGTGAGATAGCACCAAACGGAGAAATAATACGTAGAGATGTAAAAACTGGACAAGTAATGTCTGGAAAAGTAACAAATAAGAAAGTTATAGAAACATTAAAGGGAAAAGAACAAGAAAGATAAAACGAAACCAAAGAGAAGGTGAATTCATATGAATTATAAAATTGAAGGAGCAATTAAAAAAACAAGAAAATATATTATAATTTATGCAATACTATGGCTATTTTGTGTCATAGTATTTGTTATGCCTGCTGGTGCCGCAATAGCAGAAAGTAGCACCAATGGAGCATTTGATTTTGGAAAATTCTTTTCAATATTTACATCATATGCGCTAAAACCATTTTCAAGTTTTGGAAAGGTATTTTTACCAACATATATAAGTAGTTTTATAGGAATACTTTGGAAATTTACATTTATATATGTAATTATAGCAATTGTAGGTATGATAAAAAATGCACCTAAAAATGAATATGAAGATATAGAACATGGTTCAAGTGATTGGAGCCAAAGAGGAGAGCAATATAGAATATTAAGTAATAAAAAAGGAATTATTTTAGGAGAAGATAATTATTTACCAGTAGATAAAAGAGGAAACGTAAACGTATTAGTTGTTGGACGGTTCAGGTTCTGGTAAATCAGCATCTTATTCAATTCCTAATGCTTATCAAATGCTAGGTTCATACGTATTTACAGACCCTAAAGGAGAACTTTATGATAAAACAGCTGGATTTTTAAAGAAAAATGGTTATGAAATAAAGGTATTAAACTTAGTAGAACCACAATTCAGCGATGGATATAACCCATTAATGCATATATCAAGCGAACTAGATGTTGACGTTATTGCAAATACAATTGTAAAAGGACAGCAAACTGATAGTGGAAAAGCAGATCCATATTGGGATGACATGGCGGAAATGTTACTTAAATCATTAATATATTATTTAATTGCAACAAGACCAGAAGAAGAACAAAATTTAGCGAGCTGTGCTGAACTTGTTAGAGCAGCAAATAACAATGGTGGAAGTAACTTACTTACTCAATTAATTAATGAATTGCCATATGACCATCCAGCTAGAATGTATTATAAATCTATCGAGATAGCACCAGAAAAAACATATAGTTCTATTCTATCTTCTTTACAATCAAAACTAGGTAAGTTTGATTCTAAAGAAATAGCAGAGCTAACATCAACAGATACAATTAGTTTCGAGGAAATTGGTACAAAGAAAACAGCTGTATATGTAATTTCTTCAGATACTCATACAGCATATGATTTCTTACTTACAATATTCTTCTCTCAAATGATACAACAATTATATAATTATGCGGATAAAAAACGGTGGACAATTACCAATGCCAACATATTTTATATTAGATGAGTTTGCTAACATTGGTAGAGTTCCAGATTTTGATAAAAAGATATCAACTTCAAGAAGTAGAAAAATATCATTTAGTGTTATACTACAAAACTTAGACCAATTAGAAGCAGTATATGAAAAATCATATGAAACAATAATTGGTAACTGTGATACACATGTGTTCTTAGGAAGTAATTCACAGAAAACAGTAGAATATTTTTCTAAAGCATTAGGGGAAAAAACAATTTCAAAAGATCAGTTATCTAAAAATAGAGATAAGCATAATTTCTGGACACAAGGCTATAACGCATCTGAACAAATAATGGCAAGAGCACTTATGACACCAGATGAATTAAGAAGAATGGATCCAGATTTATGTATTATATTTGAAAAAGGATTAAAACCAATAAAAACTAGAAAATACTATTATTTTGAAAAACCAAAGATTTCGAGAGAATTACAAAGTGATGCAATAAATCACAATGAATTTCAGGGAATAGAAAGAGGAGAATGGAGAAAATATAATCCATATAACCCATATGTTCCAAAAGAGGATAAACAAAAACAAGAAGAAAACTTAAAAATCGATTCATTAGATGACTTATTTGAAGAACCAACAGAAAATAAAAGAGAAGAAGTGCTTACAAGCGTAAAAGAAGACGCACCAGTACTTCCACAAGAAAAAATTAATAATAAGCCAGGCTCAGCAGAAATTTCAAAAGAAGAACAAGAAGAAATGGATTTACAAAAAGAACTAGAAGCAAAATTTGATGAGTTATTTGGACCAATTGACGAAGAATAAATGTATAGTAAAAGATATTAGGATTAAATTTCACCTAATATCTTTTATTTTTGGAACAAATTTTCGCAATAATTACTTGACTTTTTGATAATTAAATTATATAATCACAAAAGGAAATGAGAATAAGCAGAGTGCGTTGCCACCTTTATTACATAGATTCCACAACATTAGTTGTGAGACTGATATATGGAGGTGGTGCTTATGATAGAAATAGCATTATTGACAATTATTAAACTACTATTTATGGGATTATCAAGCGTAACTATCATAAATGTTGCCTTAGTTATTGCATTAGCAATACTATTAAATAAGCAATAAAAAAAAATAACCATTCTGCTTTGACGGGGAATGGTTATTTAAATCTTCTCGGCAACCACTTTGTGGCTTCTCATTTTCTAAATATATTATAATATATTTAGAAAAAAAAGTCAATTATTTAATTAGGAGAAAATAATGAAATTTGTACATATAGCAGACGTTCATTTTGATATGCCATTTACTGTATTAAATAAAAACGGGTTGGCAGAAAAAAGAAGGTTAGATCAAAGGGATGTATTTGAAAAAGTAATAAAATATATAAAAGAAAATAACATAGAGCTTTTATTTATAGCTGGAGATTTGTACGAAAATGAGTATGTAAGAAAAAGTACAATTGACTACATAAATAATAGCTTTAAACAAATACCAAATACAAGAATATTTATTACTCCTGGAAACCATGACCCATATATAAAAAATTCATATTATAACAAATACGAATGGAATGAAAATGTAAAAATATTTACTAATTTAGAAAAAGTACCAGTAGATAACGTTAATATATATGGCTATGGTTTTACATCTTTTTATTCAAAAACAATAGATTTGCCAGAAAACTTAGATGATTCAAAAGTTAATATTTTATTAATGCATGCAGATTTGAATGGTACATCAAATGAGTTTGGAGAATATAATCCAATATTAGAAAGCAAACTTAATAATTCTAATTTTGATTATATTGCATTAGGACATATTCATAAAAGTAATATTGAAGAAAATAAAAAGATTGTATATCCTGGTTCATTAATATCAGGAGGATTTGATGAGCTAGGAAAACATGGAATGGTAGTTGGAACAATTGACTTAGAAAATAAAGATATAAAAACAGAATTTATACCATTAGATAATAAAGAATTCATAGAATTACAATTTGATATATCAAACATTAGCTCAAAAGAAGAATTAATAGAACAAATTAATAAAATTCAATTAGAAGATGATAAATACTATAAAATAATTCTAGTTGGAGAAAAACAAATAGACATTGATACAATAGATTTATTAAAAAATGTAGAAGATAAAAAAGTTATAAAAATAAAAGATAAAACAACTGTAAAATATAATTTAGAACAAATTTCAAAAGAACAAACCTTAAAAGGAATATTTGTAAAAGAATTATTAGATCAAATGAATGAAGAAAACAAAGAGCAAATTCTAGAAAGTATTTATATAGGATTAGCACTGATGTAATAGAAAATAGTTAAGAATGAAAAAATTCATTTATAATAAAATAGGAGAAATATAAAATGCAAATCAACAGTTTAAAAATTAATGGATTTGGTAAATTAAAAGATAAACAAATAGATTTTAATAATGGAATAAATATTGTGCATGGAAAAAACGAAGCAGGTAAGTCAACAGTTTTGAAGTTTATTACAGGTATGTTTTATGGATTATCTAAAAATAAAAATGGACAAAACATACCGGATTCAGAAAAATATGAACCATGGAATACAGAAGAATTTTCTGGGAGAATTTCTTACGAATTAGATAATGGAAGCAAATATGAAGTTTATAGAGATTTTAAAAAGAAGAATCCAAAAATCTTTAATGGGAATTTAGAGGATATAAGTAAAGAATTTAACATTGATAAAAACAAAGGAAATCAATTTTTTTATGATCAAATAGAAATAGAAGAAGATATTTTCAATTCATCAATTATAACAAAGCAAGCAGAAGTAAAATTAAATGAAAAAGAACAAAATGGCTTAATACAAAAAATTTCAAATATATTAGGAACTGGAGAAGATAATTCTTCATATACACAAGTAGTTAATAAATTAAAGAAAAAGTTAAACGATGAAGTTGGAACTTCTAACACAAAGGAAAAACCGATAAATATTGTAGAAAACAGAATTGTAGAACTAGAAAATACTAAAAAAGAATTATTAAGTTATGAAGATAGTAAGTTCGATATAGATAACAAGATAGAAGAAGTTAAATATCAAATTAATAAAAAAAGCGAAGAATTAAATCAATTAAGACAAGCTAATCTTCAAAAAGAAACTTTAAAAGAAAAAGAAAATTTAATAACTATTAATGAAAATATTGCTAATGATATACAAGAGCAGATAATAAATTTAAAGGCAGAAGAAAAGGAAAATAAAAATTTAAAGAAAAATGTGAGAAATAAAGTGTTACAAGCTGTAATTGGTATTATTATAATTGCTTTAGTTATATTAAGCATATTAATTAATAATATAATAATTAAAAGTGTAGCTTTAAGCGTAACTGTTGTTCTAGCTAATATATTAGTAGTAATGTATATAAAAAGAAAAAAAGAAACAGATAAAGTAAAAAATAATAATAGAGAAATAAAAAGCAAAATAAGAATATTAGAAAGTAATTTAATGCCAAAAGAAGAAGAAATAAAAAAATTACAAAAAGAATATGAAACACAAATTAATGAAATAAAAGAACAATATAATATAAATAATTTGGATAGTATATTACAAAACATTGATAATACTCAAAACGAGCTTAATCAAGATAATATAAAATTGCATACTCTAGAAATAGATAAAAATAATGTGATTCCTAAGTTAGAAAAACTAGTAAACGTAGAAGAAGAACTTGAGGCACTAAAAGAAGAAAAACAAGAATTAGAATTAAAAAGAGAAAATATAAAGAGAACTTTAGAATATTTAGAAATTGCATATAATAAAATGAAGGAACAAATAACTCCTAAATTTACAGAAGAACTATCAAGGGCAATAGATAAAATTTCTGATGGTAAATATAAAAATGTTAGAATAAATACAAATGGTGAAATAATTGTTGAAACACAAAATGGAGAATATATAAATGCTGAAAATCTAAGTATTGGAACAATAGATCAACTATATTTATCATTAAGAATAGCTGCAATAAAAGAAGTAACAAAAGAAAATATGCCAATAATACTAGACGAAGCATTTGCATATTATGATGATATAAGAATAGAAAATATATTAAAATACTTATCAGAACAATATAAAAACAAACAAGTGATAATATTTACTTGTACACAAAGAGAAAAAGAATGTTTAGAAAAAAATAATATACAGTACAATCTTATAGAATTGTAATTAATAGTTTAGAAATATGTTGTACTGAATTGGTTTTAAATTAGATAATTTCCATTAATTTTATTGAAAATAATATAAATCTATTGTATAATAAACAATAGATTTTTTTAATTAAATAGGAGAGAGTTTATGTTTGACAAATTAGAAGCTGTAGAAAAAAGATATGAGGAATTAACTAAGATGATTGCAGACCCTGAATTGATTGCAAATCAAACTGAATGGCAGAAAGCTATAAAAGAACATGCAAGCATAGAAGAGGTTGTTGCAAAATTTAGAGAGTATAAAAAAGTAAAAAAAGCTATGGAAGAAGCAGAAGAATTAATGCAAGATCCAGATATGAAGGATTTAGCAGAAGAAGAGTATTATTCTTCTAAAGAGCAATTACCTAAAATTGAAGAAGAATTAAAAGTATTGCTAATTCCAAAAGATCCAGATGATGATAGAAATATAATCTGTGAAATAAGAGGTGGTGCTGGAGGAGACGAAGCAGCCTTATTCGCAGGAACATTGTTTAGGATGTATTCAATGTATGCAGAGAAAAAACACTGGAAGTTAGAAATATTAAATGAAAATGCAACAGAACTTGGTGGTTATAAAGAAATATCATTTATGATTACTGGTAAAGGCGTATATAGTAGGTTAAAATTCGAAAGTGGTGTTCACAGAGTACAAAGAGTGCCAGATACAGAAAGCAGTGGTAGAATTCATACTTCAACAGCAACAGTAGCAGTTTTACCGGTTGTAGAAGATGTTGAAATAGATATAAATCCAGCAGATATAAAAATGGAAGTGTTTAGATCTTCTGGTGCAGGTGGACAACACATAAATAAAACATCATCAGCCGTAAGATTAATACACGTTCCTACTGGAATGGTTGCTGAATGCCAAACAGAAAGATCACAATTACAAAATAGAGAATATGCAATGAGAATGTTAAAATCTAGATTATATGAGCAAGAAAAAGCAAAACAAGATGCAGAACTTGCAAATGCTAGAAAATCACAAGTCGGAAGCGGCGATAGAAGTGAAAAAATAAGAACATACAATTATCCTCAAGGAAGAATAACAGACCATAGAATAGGAATGAGTATATTCCAATTTGAAAACTTTTTAAATGGAGACTTAGATGATTTAATAGATTCATTAATAGCAGCAGATAGAGCAGAAAAATTAAAAGGTGAAGAATAAAACAATAAAACAAATTTACAAAAAGTCAACAGATTCTTAAACAAATGTTTGAAAACTTGTTGACTTAATTTTTTAGATAATATATAATTTCAAATGTTAAAATAGTAAAAAAAGAGGTAACAAATGAGTAATATTTTAGATGGACTAAACAATAAACAGTATGAAGCCGTAGTAAATACAGACGGACCATGCTTGGTAATTGCTGGGGCTGGAAGCGGAAAAACAAAGGTACTAACACATAAAATAGCATATTTATTAGAAGAAAAAGATATAAAACCATGGAATATATTAGCAATAACATTTACTAATAAAGCAGCAAATGAAATGAAAACTAGAGTTGAAGGATTAGTTGGAGAAGCTGCAAAAGATATGTGGATTGGAACTTTCCATTCAATCTGCGTAAAAATATTAAGAAGATTTATAGATAGAATAGGGTATGATACAAGTTTTATAATATTTGATACATCAGATCAAAGAACATTAGTAAAAGAATGTTTAAAATCTTTAGATTTAGATGAAAAAATGTTTTCAGATAGATCTGTTCTTTCAGAAATATCAAATGCGAAAAATGAAATGTTAGAACCAACTCAATATATGGCAAGAGTAAATGGAGACTTTAGAAAAGAAAAAATTGCAGGTGTATATGCGCTATATCAACAAAGATTAAAAGAAAATAATGCAGTAGATTTTGATGATATTATAAATTTAACAATAAAAATACTAATGGAAAACCCAGAGGTATTGGCATATTATAACGATAAATTTAAATATGTTTTAGTTGATGAGTATCAAGATACAAATAAGGCACAATTTACATTAGTTACAATGCTTGCTTCAAAATATGGAAATATAACGGTTGTGGGAGATAACGACCAAGGAATTTATAGTTTTCGTGGGGCTGATATTTCTAATATTTTAAACTTTGAAAAAGATTTTCCTGGAACAAAAATTATTAAACTTGAGCAAAATTACAGATGTACAGGTAATATTTTGAAGGCTGCAAATGCTGTAATAAAAAATAATGAAGTAAAATATAAAAAAGAATTATGGACTGAAAACGATACAGGTGAACTTCCAAATGTATTTTGTGGAGATAACGAATACGATGAGGCCTCATATGTTATAGAACAAATAAATAGATTAAGAAGAGAAGAATATTTTAAATATTCAGATTTCACTGTATTGTATAGAATGAATGCACAATCAAGAGCAATAGAAGATATTTTAAGAAGAGAAGATATACCTTATAAAATTATAGGTGGACTTAAATTCTATGAAAGAAAAGAAATAAAAGATGCAATTGCATATTTGAGATTAATATTTAATCCATCAGATAATTTGAGCTTAAAAAGAATAATAAATGAGCCTAAAAGAGGCGTTGGAAAAACAAGCTTAGATAATGTTGCAAAAATAGCAGAGGACAATAATGTATCAATGTATGAAGTTATTAAAAATGCAGCAGATTATGGATTAAATAGAGTATTTGTAAATACCAGAGAGTTTATTGAACAAATTGAATATTTAATAAATAAAAAAGAAGAATTAAAAATATCAGAATTAATAAAAGAGGCCTTAAATAAAACAGGTTATACAAAAGCTTTAGAAAATGAAAATACAGTAGAAGCGGAAAGCAGAATACAAAACTTAGAAGAATTATTAACTGTTGCTATTGAATTTGAAGAAGAAAATGCAGAAAATTCATTAGGTGAATTCCTAGAAGGAATAACCTTATCAAGTGATGTTGATGGCTTGGAAGAAAGCGATGATATGGTCACACTAATGACATTGCATAGTGCAAAAGGACTAGAGTTTCCAGTTGTTTTCTTAGTCGGAATGGAAGAAGGAATTTTCCCGGGATATAAATCAATAGGAGAACCAAAAGAATTAGAAGAAGAAAGAAGACTTTGTTATGTTGGAATAACAAGAGCAAAACAATATTTATTTTTAACTTGTGCAAAACAAAGAACCATATTTGGTTCTACAACTTATAACAGTCCTTCAAGATTCTTAAATGAAATACCAGAAGAATACCTAAAAGGATATAAAGAAGCATTTGAAAGAGAAACAACAAATAATTCATATAGTAAATCATATGATTGGGAATATGGAAAAACATCTAAAGTTACAACTAGAAAATTACAAACAAATGAAATACAATCTGCATATAAAAATACTACTGGTTATAATTTTAAAACACCAGAAAGTTTTTTAGCAAACTTAAACAAAAAAGAAGAAAATAACGTAGACTTATCAAAATACAAAGCTGGAGAAAGAGTATATCATAAAAAGTTTGGAGAAGGAACAATAAATTATGTAGAACAAGAAGGAGACGACTTAAAAGTTGATATAAATTTTGATAAAGCTGGTCATAAACGTTTAATGGCTAAGTTTGCAAACCTAGAAATTATTTAGGAATTATTTAAAAGACGTGTTTAGATATATTAATAAACACGTCTTTTTTGAAATATTATGCAAATTCTCTTGAATAAATCATAAAAATAGTATAAAATGTAACAAAGATGTAATAAAAGAGGTGCATTAAAATAATTAGAGTATTTAAGAAGATATATGTATATATGAGAAGTGCTGTAAAGCTTATTTCCCTAGTTATGTTAGCTACTGTTTTAATTGGTGCTGCTATTATTTTAATATATAAACCAATATATAAAGTAACACTAAATGGTGAAAAAATTGGATATTGCCAAGACAAAGAAGCATTACAAAATAAAATAAATGACTATATGGAAAACGGTGAAGATGGACAGAAAAATGTAGCATTTGTACAAATAGATGATATGCCAGAATATAAAATGTGTTTACAGAAAAAAGGAATTACTACTAATGATGAAGAAATATTTTTGGCTATAAAAGAAACTGGAATTACATATTATAGATATTATGCAATTGCAGATGATGGAAAAGAAAAAGTATATGTGGCTTCTTTTGATGATGCAGAAAGCGCTGTTGAAGAATTAAAAGATAAAAAAAGTCAAAATAGTTCAGACTTAACAATAATTGAAAAATATGAAGTTGAATTACCTAGTTTATCAACTAAAGAAGAAACAGTATCTAAATTATATGAGAAAAAAGTTGTAACTACAACAGTAACAAAGTATGCAGCAACTGGCTCTAAAAACTTTAGTACAAGTAGAGCATTAAATTATAATAAAGTTAATTTAGGAATCTCATTAACAAGACCAGTTTCTGGTGTATTAACATCAAGATATGGATATAGATGGGGTAGAACTCATACAGGTATAGACATAGGAGCTCCTACGGGTACTGCTGTAAAATGCGCAGCTGCTGGAAAAGTAACATTTTCTGGTTGGAAAGGCGAACTTGGGAATTTAGTTGTTGTAACACACGCAAATGGCATTCAAACATATTATGGACATTGTAGTAAGTTACTAGTAACAGCAGGACAAACTGTTTCTGCTGGAGATGTTATTGCGAAAGTAGGTTCTACCGGAAGGTCAACAGGTTCACATTTACATTTTGAAATTAGAATAAATGGAGGGTCTATAAACCCACAAGGATATATAGGTTATTAATAGAAAAGATGGTGAATAAAAATATTCATCATCTTTTTACATATATTAAAATTTGATTGACAAACATAAAAAATATCTATATAATAAACTTGAAATTGATATTTCAAACATATTAACGAAGGAGTGATTACTATGAACATAATAATAACAGGAAAAGATCTAAAAGCAACTGACGCAATAAAAGATTATGTCGAGAAAAAATTAGAAAGAATAGAAAAATATTTTGAAGGAGAAGAAATAAAAGTTCAAGTAAAAATAAAGAGCGAAAAAGGTTCTCAAATTGCTGAAATGCAAGTCAATGTAAAAACATATAGTATAAGAGCAGTTACAGAAACTAAAGATTTATATGCTTCAATTGACAAAGATATTGATATACTAGAAGGACAAATAAGAAAAATTAAGACTAAAAAAGAAAAAATGAATAAAGATGAATCTATAAGATTAAAAGAAAGTAATTTATCAGACGGAATATCAGTTGTAGAAAAAGAAGTAATAAAAACTTTATACTACGATATTAAACCATTATCTGTTGAAGATGCAAAATTAAAACTAGAAGAAAAACCAGGAAATATTTTCTTAACATTTATAAATGTAGACACAGGAAAAGTAAATGTGTTATTTAAATTAAAAGATTCTGACAACTATGGTGTGGTTGAACCAGAAGCATAAATTTTAAAAATAATAAAAAGGCAGGAACATAATTCCTGCCTTTTATGTATTCATAAAAGATAAGATTTATATCCCTGTCTTAAAAACTAGTAACTAATAAACTTATTTCATGTTGTTTTCAGCTTGTTGGATTAATTTTCTAACCATGTTACCACCGATTCTACCAGCGTCCTTTGAAGATATATCTCCGTTGTAACCTTGTTTTAAGTTAACACCAACTTCGCTAGCTACTTCATATTTGAATTTTTCTAAAGCTGCTTTTGCTTCAGGAACTACTTTTTGATTACTTCTTGCCATTACTAATTCACCTCCTAGGAAATTTAATAAAATTATTGAAAAAACTTAATGTTTTTCAATAATTATAATTTGCAATCTAGAGAAAAATAAACTGGAAATTTTTACAAAAATAAGATATTTAAAGTGGAACAATATAGTTTAAGTAACATAGATGATAACTTTTCTAAATATAAATATTAAAAACAGGTTTACTGATTTTAATAAATATAAAAAATTAGTATTGAAAAAAATTTTTTAAAAAGATATAATAAAGCATATAATAAAAATGGAGGAAAGTATGTACAAGCTAATAGCGATAGATTTAGATGGTACTCTTTTAAATTCATACGGTGAAATCACAAGAGAAAATAAACAAGCAATAAAGTATGCAATCGATAATGGCATTGAAGTTGTTTTGGCTTCAGGGAGAGATCCTGGAACTATGAAAAAGATAAGTTTGGAGTTAGGAATAAATAATTATTTAATAGCTGGAAACGGTGCAAGTGTATATGATATAAAATTAGATAAAAATATTTATAAAAGTTTTATTGAAAAAGAAAAGGCGTTGCAAATAATTAAATTGTGTAAAGAAAACAGTATTTTCTTTAATATATATACAAACAAGGGAATTATAACGGAAAGTTTAAATTATAATGTCAAAGTTTTTAATAATGAGAATAATTATAAACCAAATAATAAAAGAACTAATATAGAAGTAACCACAGACATATATAAATATATAAATGATAATGAATTGGAAATTTTAAAAATTATTATATGTGATAATAGTAAAATAATATTTAATAATATTATTGACAAATTAAAAAAAATAAGAGATGTTGAAGTATTAGATGTTTCTCACATGTCAAAAAAATTTATTAAACGTGGTACTGAAGAAGTTCAAGTGGAGTATTTTTATACTGAAGTTACAAATAAAAATACTAATAAGTGGGATGCAATAACTTTTTTAATAAATGAATTGGACATAAAAAAAGATGAAGTTATATGTATAGGAGATAATATTAATGACCTAAAAATGATAGAAAATTCTGGTCTTGGAATTGTTATGAAGGATAGTGCACTTGAAAAAATGAAAATAGGAGATTATGTGACTTTAGATAATAATTCTAATGGCGTAGAAAAGGCTATTTATAAGTATATTTAAAGATGTTACAGTTTTGTTACAAAAAGATTAATTTTACATTACAAGGCGACTTAAATCATTGATTTAAGTCGCTTTTTATTGTAGAATATTATTAAATGTAATATTATGCGAAGAGTATGTCGAGGAGGAATTAATATGGGATCAAATCCAATGCAAAAAATGAAAAGAAATGCGGTATTGACAGGACTTATAATAGGTCTAGTGATAGGACTTATAATGTGCTTAATAGCAGTATGGTTCTTTACTAAAAGTGGAGCAACAGTTGGAACATCTAAGAAGGGAGCAATTAAGGTAGCTGTTTTGAATAAAGATATTAAATCTGGAAATAAAGTTTCCTTAAGCGATTTTACTGTTAAAACAGTAAGTGCAGATGGCGTACCAACAGATGCGTTAATTCCAACTGCAGAAGCTGTTACAAAAATAGATTTAAAAGCTGGTACAGTATTAGCTGCTGGAATGTTAAATCAAACAACTAATACCCTAACAAATGATTTAAGAGAACAAGAATATAATATGGTGGTTCTACCAACTCAACTTTCAGCAGGGGATTTTATAGATATAAGATTACAACTTCCAAATGGAGGAGACTATATAGTTGTTTCTAAAAAACAAGTTTTAAATTGCAATGCATCAACAGTATGGTTGAACATGTACGAAGAAGAAATAGAACTAATGAGCAATGCAATAATTGAATATTATATAATGGCAGGTTCTAAATTATATGCTACAAAATATACGACACCAGGCGTTCAAACAGCAGCTGTTGGAACTTATGTGCCAAACGATACAGTGGCGAAGTTAATAGAAAATAACCCAAATATTAAGAGTTATATAAATACAGAAAGATATTCAACTGAATTAAGAAATATAAGAAGTAATTTTATAAATTCAGCTATAAATAATTATAGTGATGATGCAATAAGCAACATAGAGAAAAATATGCAAGAAGAAATACAATCTTTAAAAGAAACAAGAGAATCATATTTTGGTACATTAAATTCAGTTAATTAGAACTTAAAGGGAGGAACAAATGAAAAATATTTGTTTTATTGGAGCTTTCGATAAATTAGATTTAATACTATATGTGGCTAAAATAATGAAAACTTTAGGAAAAAAAGTGCTAGTAGTTGATGCCACAATGTTACAAAAATCTAAATATATAGTTCCAACGATTAATCCAACAAAATCATATATAACAAGATTTGAAGATATAGACATAGCAGTTGGATTTGAAAACTATGAGGAAATCGAAAGATATATAGGCTATACAGAAGAACAAAAAATGAAGTATGATTATGCATTGGTAGATATTGATGAAGCAGAAATTTTTGAGAATTTTAATAATGAATATACAATTAAAAATTATTTTGTAACTTCATTTGAACTTTATTCAATAAGAAAAGGATTAGAAACCATTAGCCAAATAAAAAAACCAATCAAAATAACTAAGCTAACTTTTTCTAAAGAAATAAGTGAACAAGATGATTACTATTTAGATTATTTAGCGTTAGGATATAAAATTATATGGGAAGATAACAAGATTAATTTTCCATATAATACAGAAGATGTTGAAAACATGATAGAAAATCAGAAAAATTCTAAAATTAAAACAAAAGGATTAAGTCAACAATACAAGGATTGTTTAGAATATTTAATAATTGATATAATTCCAGACATAAATGTTAACAATTTAAAACGAGTGATGAAGATTATTGAAAAGGAAGGATAAAAATGCCTATAACAACTTTTTGGAGCAATAATAAAGAAACAATTGGACAAACTGTTTCAGCAGCAAGCATGGCTACTGAGATGGCAATAGAACATAATTATAGAGTTTTGCTTATTTCAGCAGATTTTAATAATACAACAATGCTAGATTGCTTTGGAGCACAAGAATCTAATAAAGAAATATTAAAAGGTTTAATCAGAAAACCACAGATAAATTTAGACTCAGGAATTAATGGATTATTAAAAATGGCAAGTAGTAATAGAGTTACTCCAGAAATAATTCATGATTACACGAAGATTGTTTATGAAAATAGACTAGAAGTATTGTATTCACCAACCGACATTAATGAAAATGATAAAAAAGCTACAATGGAAAGAATGAAGAATATAATAATGAATGCTGCAAGATATTATGATCAGGTTATAGTTGATTTAAGAAAAGGACTTGAAACAAGTGAACAATTAGAAATACTTGCATTGTCAGATGTTATTGTTTTTAATATAAACCAAAGAATGGATAGAATTACAGAGGCACTTCAAATAAAGGAAATGAATGGTCTGTATGATAGGGTTGTTTGGAATATTTGCAAATATGATAAAAATTCAAAATGCAATACTAAAAATTTATTGAGAACAGTATTAAAAAGACAAACAATTTGTGAAACACCATACAATACATTAATATATGATGCTTGCGGAGATGGAAAAATAGCTGAAATGTTACTAAACTTTAGAACACTAAGAGATGAAGATGAAAACTTGACATTTATAAATAGAATAAAGGAACTACAAGAAGCTGTATTACTAAAGTATCAAGAGAGAAGATCTAGATTGTAGGAAGGGAGGAAATCCTAATGTTATTTAATTTTTTGCTAATTGTTTTAGTATTAATTATAGCAGCGGCTGTGGTATTAAATACCATAAAGAAAAAACAAAATGCAGAAGTAGAAGGAAAAGTTGAAGTTGACGAAAAAACTTATAATATAGATAAAATGACAGCATTTGTTAAAAGAAGACTAGATGAAATAACTAAAGTGAATCTATACGATATTGGTTTATCAGAAGCAGAACTTGAAAGAAGAAAAAATAAAAAATATGAATTGAAGAAAGCTTTAAAAGGATGTACATATGGAGATGTTAATGATAAAAAATATGTAAAAACACTTATATATGATTTACTATTACAAGAATATGGGGTTAATGAAATTAATATATCAAAAGCAATTCCATTTGATTTACCATCACTTCTTACACCACAAGATAAATTTGATATTTTATTATATACATATGAAAAAGAATTTGGATATGAAGCCTTAACACAGATAATAAAAAAATATAATTTAGCTACTTTAAAATATGTACAAGGAGAAGCTAAACCATCATATGTAATAACTTGTGAAGAGATAAATGATATATATGAAAAAGAAAAGATATTATTATCATTCCCAGATAAATTAAATGTTGTTGTACAAAGAATATATCAACATTATAAAGGATATAGTAGCATAGATGAAGTTAGGGATATGAATATAGATGGTGTATCAGGTGGCGTATCTGGTTTACCAGAATCATTCCTAAGCCAAGTTGCTCAAACCGATGGTGATTACTTAAACCAAGTGTTAGATAAAAGAGTACCAAGAGCGTGTGACAGTATATGGATATTCTTCCAAGGTAAATCAATAAGATTAGAATTCTTATCATTTGGCACAGAAAGTGAATTAAAAAGAGTATGCCAAAACATATATAAATACAATAACCCAGGACAATTATCAGATACAAATGGATATAAAATTAATGAAATGAAAGATGGATCTCGTGTTGTTGTTGTTAGACCAAGTTTCTCAGAAACATGGGCATTCTTTGTAAGAAAGTTTGATGTTAAAAGAGCAACATTAGAGCAATTAATCACTTTTGAAGGAAAAGAAAAAGCAATAAGCTTATTAAAATTCCTAGTTAAAGGTGCAAGAATTATATCACTTACAGGTGAGCAAGGTTGTGGTAAAACAACTATGCTTATGGGTATGATTGAAAATATATATGAAACTATGAACATAAGGGTTCAAGAAACTGCTTTCGAGTTGCATTTAAGAAAAATATACCCAACAAGAAATATATTAACATTCAGAGAAACAGATACAATTTCAGGACAAGAAGGTTTGGACGTTCAAAAGAAAACTGACGGTTCTGTTAATATAATCCGGAGAGGTTGCAACAGACCCCGTAGCATCTTGGATGATACAAGCAGCCCAAGTTGCATCTAAGTTTACATTATTTACTCACCATGCTAAAACTTTCCCAGACTTAGTAACAGCACTTAGAAACTCAATGCTTAGAACGGGTGTATTCAAAGATGAAAAAACAGCAGAAGAACAAGTAATTCAAGTATTAAACTTTGATGTCCACTTAGTAAAAGACTTTAGAGGTAGAAGATACATAGAAAGAGTAACAGAATGTATACCAATTAGAAATAAAAATTTATATACTTTTGACCATAGAAATGAAAAAACATTAGAAGGAAAATTAGATAAGTTTTTAGATAATGCAACAAATTACTTTACTAAAATAACAGATAAAGAAAACTATAAGTATGTAAATATAATGGAATATAAAGATGATAGTTACATACTTACAAACAAAATCTCAGATTACAATATTAGTGAAATGAGAAAAAATATGGATGAAAACGACCAAGAAGAATTTGATAGATTCATAGAAGAAAACTGGGGAACAAGCTCAAAAGTAAAAGAAGCTGAATTAGTGTCAGCTACTCCAGTACCAAAGAAACGTGGTAGAAAACCTAAAAACAATATATAAAAAACATTGAACTAAAATTTAGGAGGTGAAAAACATATGAATGATTCATTATTTTACATTATAATAGCTGTGGCTGGAATTGGATTATTAGGAATAATGATATGGTATTATTTAATATCTAAAAGAATGAATAAAGAAGACCTAAAATATATTAAAGAATTAAAAAAAGGAACAGAAAATACTGGATATTCATTAGATGTAATATACCAAAAACTATATGTTTTTTACACAAAAATACCATTTGTTAAAAGATATTTAGCTAAATTAAGAAGACGTTTGGAAATAATTAACGTAGAAGATGAATATTTAACCAGAAGACAATCATCAGAATACTTAACAAGAGCATTATTAATAATTATTCCACTAACAATTATAATAATTGCTTTAACTAAAAATAATACTTTATTAATGTTTATCTTATTGATTTTTGAAATATTTATTACAGAAATAATAATCGAAGGTAGTGTAGATAAACTTGATAATAAAATATTAAAACAACAAATAGATTTTTTTGCAGAAATAAGACATGCATATCATGAAACCAATATGGTTGAAGAAGCAATTTATCAAGTCGCTCAAGATGATGAAAAAGAAGTTTCTCTTCAGGCACAAAAAATTTATGAAATATTAATATCAGATGATCCAGAAACAGAATTAGAAAAGTATTATGATACAGCTCCGAACAGCTATTTAAAGGAATTTGCAGGAATCTCATTTTTAACAAAAGAGTTTGGAGATAGAACAATAGATGGAAGCTCATTATATTTAAAAAATGTTAATAATATAACAGAAGAAATGCAAATCGAAATCTTAAAAAGAGATAAATTAAATTATGTGTTTCAAAGTTTATCAATAATTGCAATATTACCAGTTCTATTTATAGATGCAATTAAAAACTGGTCAATATCTCAATTTAGTTTTACAAGTACATTTTATAATGGAAAATGGGGATTTATAACTCAAACTCTATTGCTAATTATAACAGCAGTTTGTTTTTTATTGGTAAGAAAAGTAAAAGACAATGGAAGCATACAGGCTATAACAAATGAAAACCCATGGCAGAGAAAATTATATGAAAAGCCATTTATTAAAAAAATAGTAAATTTATTTATACCTAAAAAAGGAACAAAAGAATATAGAAAAATAGTTAAATTACTTAAAGATGCAGCCAGCAAGCAGAAAATGGAATGGTTGTTTATAAATAGAATTACTATGTGCTTAGCTGTATGTATAATTTCATTATTTACATTCGAAAAAATACATAATGTTGCAGTTGATCTAGTATATACAGACACATCAAGTTATAGCCAAAGTATAATAGGAATGTCAGATTCTGAAGAACAAAAAGCTAAGGCAGAACTTGAAAGCGATAATGTATTTTTAGATAAATATAAAGGGAAAAAAGTTACTAAAAGTCAATTAAGAATAGCAGTAAAAAATTCAGCAGCATATAAAGAAAAAGATGATACAGAAATAGACAAAGCAGTAGATAGAATATATACAAAATTACAAACAATAGATAATGAATATTTAAAATGGTTAGAATTAGTGTTGGCTTTAGGATTTGCATATATTGGATATATGGCGCCAATGTTATTTTTGTATTTCCAAGCTAAAATGAGACAACTTGAAATGGAAGATGAAGTAATGCAATTCCAAACTATAATACTAATGCTTATGAAAATTGAAAGAGTTAACGTTGAGATTATATTGGAATGGTTGGAAAGATATGCAAATATATTTAAAGAACCAATTACAAAATGTGTTAACAACTACGAAAGTGGAGCTTGGGAAGCATTAGAACAATTAAAAAATGATACAACATTCCCACTATTTATTAGAATAGTAGAAAGTTTACAAGCAGCAGTCGAAAAAATTCCAATTGTACAAGCATTTGATGAACTAGATTCAGAAAGAGACTATTATCAAGAAAAAAGAAAACAATCTAATGAAAGATTAATATCTAAAAAAGCTCTAATAGGAAAAGTAATTGGATTTGCACCAATGGTATGCTTATTTGTTGGTTACTTGATAATACCATTAGTAGTAATAGGATTAGGAAGCATGACAGGAACCTTCTCTGGAATGCAGGCAGCTATGTAAAGGAGGAAACATATGGAAAACGCTTCAAAAGCTTTGATTATGGCTGGTGGAATATTAATAGCAATAATAATTATAGCCTTACTAATAAAGGGCTATACTAATGTTAGTATATTTCAAAAAACAAAACTCTCAGAGGAAGAACAAGAAAAACTAGTAGCATTTAATGAACAATACACTAAATATTTAGGGAAGTATGTTTATGGAATAGAAGTTAGCACTTTAATGAATAAGTGTGAGGATGATGGAAATGTAATTGTTGAGCTTGAAAAAGGAAGCACTATTCCTCCAAATGATGTTGGACAGGATACAAAATATTATAAATGTACTGGAATTGAATATGATAATTCCACTGGAAAAGTAAAAAAAATAAAATTTGCAGAAGTAAAACTTAGTAAATAAGAAGGGGTTAAAATGGAAAATGCATCAAAAGCCTTATTAATGGCAGCTGGAGTTTTGGTAGGAATATTGGTACTTGCATTAATGATTACAATGTTCTTGAGTTCAAGGGATTTATCTTCAGAATATTCTAAAATAAAAAATTCAGAAGCCATACAACAGTTTAATGTAAACTTTACAAAATATATTGGACAAGAACTAAATATAAATCAAGTTGTTACTATATGTAATTTTGCTATAGAAAATGGATTTAGTAAAAACGATATTACTGGAAATATAGGATATAAAAATGAAAGTAATATTATGACAGAGTTACAAATAAAGGCTGAAAAAGAACAAAAAGGGTGCAATTATTATTATGTTATTGAGATTTTAAGTTATACAGAAGATGGAAAAATATCAAAAATAAAAATTGATTCGAAAACTATTAGAATTTCATAATTTGCAAATGTTACCAAAAAAAGAAAAAATATTGCAAAAACAATATATAAATAGTATAATATAGGAAGGAAAAAACTTGAAAAAAAATATTATAATAATATCTTTAGTGCTTTTAATTATAATAATTATTTGCATAGTAGGTATAAAATTAAATTCTAAAACTAACATATCTACAAAGCAAGAAAATCAAGAATATGAAAAGTATTTATTAAATGAAATTTATGGAACAGATGTTATAACATTAATAAACAAAGCAATAAGTGATAATGAATATAATAAAATTCAAAAAGATGAAAAAGGATTTTATATTGAAAATAATACAAATAGTATAAAAATAGAAATAGTAATGATTACAGATGAAGAAAAAAATGAAACTACAACTTACAAAATGGAAGCAATTTCAAAAGTTGGAATAGTAGAATTTATAAAAAATTTTAATATAGTAAAATTTAAATGCACAAAAAAAGAATATCATAAAGAAACAGGAAAAATAAAATACATTGAAATTACTCAACAAACAATATAAAAACATGTTATTAAGTTTAGATTTTTTAGAATCTAAAATGTAAATATATATATTTATAGAAAAAAAGGAGGAATCATTTATGGAGAACGCATCAAAAGCCTTATTAATTGCAGCTGCAGTATTAATTGTTATATTATTAATTGCATTTGGTATGAGAATATTTAATTCAACTGGTGATGTTTCAGGACAAGCAGAATCAACAGGAGAAAAATTAACAAACTCAACACAAGCTGCTAGTAATTCAGCACAAAATGCATTATCAGGATTGGATAAATGGACAAAAAAATAAAATAAGCTTATGGATATAGCTCCATAAGCTAAAGCATAATATACATATTATGTTTTAGCTTGTGGATAAAAACAAATGAAAGGAAAGAATATTTATGGAAAATGCATCAAAAGCTTTGTTAATTGCTGGGAGTGTATTGATTGCTATATTGTTAATTGCAATTGGCGTTAGAGTTTTAAATTCAACACAAGGAACAACAGAATCCACAGAAAGTACTATGAAATCAACAGCAGTGACCATGTTTAATAATAAGTTTATACCATATACAGGAAACAATAAGGGATTTGCAGATGTTAGTTCAATACAACAGATAATTATTGCAAATAATGCTACAAGTCCAGAACATAAGGTTGATTTTTATGTAGGAACAACTAATTATTTAAACAGAAGTATATCAGATCTAAATACTAGTAAAAAGTATGAAATTATACCAAGTTATAATAAAACTACTGGTTATATAGTACAAATAACAGTAAAACCACAAAGTTAAAATAGTTAAGGAGGCCAATATGGAAAATGCAGCAGATGCCTTAAAAATGGCAGCAGCAGTTTTAATATTTATAATAGCAATTGCAAGCTCATTTTCTTTATTTGGCACTGCAAAGCAAACAGCAGATTCAGTTATAGGGATGAGAGATAAACAAAAATATTTAGATGCTGCAGAGTTAGATACTGTTTTATATGTATCGTCTGATGTAATATCTAAAGAGGATTCTAAAGAAGGAAATTCCCAAGTTGTAGGACTTACTACAAAAGGTGATAGGATTGTTGGAATAGATGATGTTATTTCAACAATTTATAGATATAACAAAGAAAAATATGGTGTAACAATTGTAAAGGCAAATGGAGAAGTAATTGCAAGATTTGATAGTAATACTGAAAATGTTATGAGCCAATATAATAATATTAAATCTGGTTTTGATAAATATGTTAGTGAATTAGAAAAAAATACTTCTACTTCATATACTAGTCCTAAATTCTCAAATAATAAATTACAAGAGTTATATGCAATAAGTGTGGCAGGGAATAGTAAAATTAGATATGGAGCACCTTGGTATGGAAATGATAATCAAATTCAAAAAAGGGTTTCAGCTGATATAGATGGAACAGAATATAAATTTAATGGACAAACATACCAGGGAAAAGGAATATATGATAAAATAAAAAATTCGCAAAAGATAATAGAAGTTGTAAATGAAATAGACCAAAGTCAATACTTAAAAGATGGAACAAATGAAACAGAACTGTTACAGCAATATAAAATGCCAACAGTTGAAGTTATTTATATAGTTTATTAATAAAAAAGAAGGAGAAAGAGATGGGAGATTCATTAATTACTATAGTAGCAATTTTCTTAGCAGCAATACTTATGTTTGTATTTCCACTTGCAGCAATATCAGAAATGAATGATAATGAAGCTTTAGCAATGGTACAATCATATACAACAGAGTTTGTTGACAATATAAGAAGTAAAGGCAAAATAACGAAAGAAGATTATGATGCATATATTCAAAAATTACATGCTACAGGAAATTCATATGATGTCAGTATAGAAGTTCAAATAGCAGATGCAAACCCGGGAAAGAAAACTCAAAATCAACAAATAGGAGATACAACTTATTATGGAGTATATACTACTCAAATTCAAACAGCATTAGGTAATTCAGGAAAGTACACATTGAAAGAAGGAGATTTTGTTAACGTATCTGTAAAAAATACAAATACTACAATATCACAAATGATTAAAAGTGTATTATATAGTGTAACTGGTGATTCTTCTTATGTAATATCAGCACAAGCTTCTGGCAGTGTAGTTTCAACAGGATATTAATATAAGAACCTTAATTATTTATAATTGTTAAAATGTGGGGCAAGGTTCTATACTTGTCCTATTTTTTATATAACGAACAATACCAAAGAGAAGTTGTTCTAGAAAGGTAAATGTATGAAGCTTCAAAATTTAACAGTAATTTTTATAATAATAATAATACCAGTAATTCTTTTAGTGTCCCTCTATATAACAAATGGTATTAAAACAATAAAATATCAAGCATTATATGATACTGGCCTACTTACTGCATCACATGATGCTATTAATGCTTTTGAACTTAATACCACAAATGATATATATTCTGATAATGCGGAAACCAAAAGAGATATATTAAAGTCATCAGTAAAAATGTTTGAAAAAAGTTTATGCAATACTTGTAGAATTTCTTCATATAATACATCTGAAATAGAACAATATATACCAGCTATTGTATTTGGTATGTATGATGGATTTTATATGTATGCACCATCATATAATTCAGATACAAAAAAATATGAACATAATTTGAAAAATTACGTTTATTATTCAGAAAAACTTACAGATGGAACTGTTATAAGGTATTCATTAGATAATTATATAATTGTTTCTGGAAAGTTTAATGGAAAATATGAAATAAGAGCAGGATATTTAATTGACCTTAATGGGTCAACTAGTGATGGAACAAAGTATAAAGGAATTAGTATAGATACAACAGATAAAGATGCAATTAATTATTATAAAGAAGCATATTATTTTACAAGTAATTTATTAAATCAATCAGATTGGAATGTACCAGATTATTTAAAACCATCAGAATCAAATGATCCTGAAAATGAAAATTCAGTGTTTGTACAACACAAAAGAACAATAATGAAAAATAAAATTGAAAATGTATTGAATTCTTCAATTACAGCATATTCAGAAAGAACATTCGGAAAAAACTATAAAATGCCAAAACTTTCTGAAGAAGACTGGCAGAAGATTTATAGTAATATTTCAATGATAAGCTTTTTCCAAGGAAAGAATATTGGATTAACAAAATATAATGGCTATTGTGTATTAAATAGTACAAATAGTAATGAATATGTAAATTCTAATTTGATGTATTTTATAGATGAAGGAACCAAGACTTATCATGATATAAGATGTACTAAAAAAGAAGGAGAGTTAAAGGGATATAAAGTAGGGGATTTTAAAAAAGTAAAAAGAGAAAGAGAAGTTACTAGCGAAACCGAAGATGGCAAAGAAGAAAAAACGATTGAATATTATTTTGAATATAATCATAAAGAACTAGCTTGTTATAATTGTATAAATGGTTCATTAAATACAGACCAAACCGTATATGATTATATAAACAGTTCAAATACTAGTGATGCAATAAAAACAGCATATTGGACATCACTTGGAAGAGAAAGACATACTACAGCTAAAATATTGGATACACAATGTGTAATAACCTATAATTTAACTGCTTTGACTCATTCAGAAAGCCCAGAGGTTGTACGTTATGGAGATTCATTTGAAACATATATTTCACCTAAAAGTTCGCTAAATTATAGAAGACCTAAAGAAACAACAATAATAATGAATGGAAAAATATTAACAAATGGATACACATATAATGATTATAATGGACAAATAAAAATATCAGAAGTAACTGGCGATCTTATAATAGTTGCATCAAGCATAGAAGAAAAAAGCAATATAAAATTTGATACTGCAAAAGATGTTAAAATAGGAGAAAAAATAGAAGCTGATATAGATCAAAAACAAAGATTAAGAATTTTTGAATTTATTCCAACAGAAAATGGCACATATAGATTTTATTCAAATGATCCAGCTGCTACCAACAGAAAGACGGATCCGTATGCATATATTTATGATGGATCTGTTGCAGAAAATACAACAGAAAATTTAAATAATATGGCAGCTGAATATGCAAATATGACATCGACAAGTGGAAGAAATATACCATTACTTGATAAAACATGTTATAAAAGAGACGATGATGGTGGAGAAGGATGGAACTTCAAAATAGAATGTGAACTTAAAGCTGGTACGAAATACTTTTTAGTTATAAGGACATACAATACTTTTAGAATTCAAAAATTTACAAATATATATATAGAAAAAATAAAATAATTTTTTAAATAATGGTTACCCTAATTTAAAGAAAGAAGGGTAACCATTGTTTTTTAAAAAGAAAAATTATATTTATTTTATTTTAATTTTATTTTTATTAATAATATTATCTTATGTAACAAATATAACTTCTATACCAGACAGCATAATATTATTTCAAAATCAACAATTAAATATCAAAACAATAGCAGGACTACAATTAGAAGAGACTGTTCCTGTTGGAGCAAGCTTAAAAAATGACACGAACTATTCAAGAATATCAACTGAAAAATACAATTTATCATTTTTGGGATTTAATATAAAAACAATAACAGCAAATGTTTTGCCAAATACAAAAGTTGTACCATTGGGGGATTTAGCCGGATTAAAATTATATACAAAAGGTATTTTGGTAGTTGGGGTAAGCGAAATAAAAGGCTATGATAATAAAGTTTATAAGCCATATGAAGAAGCGGGAATAGAACAAGGAGATACAATATTAAAAATAAATAGTGAAGATGTTAATACAACTGAAGAATTACTTGCATGTGTAAGTAAATATAAAGGCAACAAAATGAATATAACATATATGAAAAATGGAGAAACATTTGAAAAGACAATTACGCCAGTAAAAGCTTCAGAAAATACCTTTAAAATTGGCTTATGGGTTAGAGATTCAGGAGCAGGAGTTGGAACGTTAACTTTTTATTCACCATCGACTAAGTCATATGCAGCATTGGGACATGGAATACAAGATGTAGATACACAAGAATTATTAGAAATATCATCTGGTGAGTTTGTAACAGCTAAAATAACAAAACTTCAAAAAGGTGAAAAAGATAATCCTGGTAAAATAGAAGGCACAATAGAAGATAGCAAAACAATAGGAAAAATATATAGCAATACTGAATATGGAGTATACGGAAAGAAGACAGATAACAGTGATGAACTTAATGAACAAAATGCAATAGAAGTAGCAAACCGAAATGAAATAAAAACAGAAAAAGCAAGTATAATATGTACAATAGAAAATGGAATAAAAAAAGAATATGAAGTAGAAATAGAAAAAGTATATGCAAATAATTATAAAAATAACAAAAATATGATAGTAAAGGTAACTGATAAAGAACTATTAGAAAAAACAGGAGGGATAATTCAAGGAATGAGCGGTTCTCCTATAATACAAAATGGAAAATTAATAGGAGCTTTAACACATGTATTTGTAACAGATCCAACAAGAGGATATGGGGTGTTTGCAGACACAATGATTAAACAATTAACATAACTAGAAACCGGGCAAAAACAAATTGATATTTGTTTTGCCCGGTTATCTTTAAGTTAAATTGGATTAACATGAATTATTGCACGTGCGATATTTTCCATTGCCTCGATATTTTTTTCTAAATCATCAGCAATATGATGACTATCAAAAGTAGACATATTTCCATCCACATCTATGGTAATAGTCACAATATATTGATAACCTACGGGTGTGGAACTTATTTCATCTACATTTTTAATTTCTTTGTAATTATTAATTAAATCTAGTATTATATCTTTGGAATATGAATCTAAAGATTTATCCATTAAAACATTATAGCTTTCAATAAAAATTTTAATTCCAGTATAGAAAATCCAAGCAGATATAGCCATACCAACAATTCCATCAACCCAAAAAATTCCAAATGAACTAAAAATAATTGATATTAATGTACATGATGTTAAAATACAATCATTTCTATGATCTGTCATACTAGCTTTTAATAATAAATCATCATATTGTTTGTATATTTTTTTAGTATACATATATAAATAAAGTTTGGTTATTATTGTAATTATACAAACCAAAACCAAAAACCATGAAAAAGTAAATGACTTTTGTTCGATTAATGATATGCCTGAATCGTATATAAGTTTTGCAGAAACAAAAAGCATAGATATACTAATAAATAGAGAAAAAACATATTCGGCCTTTCCATGTCCAAAATTATGGCTTTCATCACTAGGCTCACTTGCAATTTTATTACCTATAAAAGACATCAATGAAGCAAAAATGTCACCTGCACTATTTGCTGCATCTGCAACCATTGCTTGAGAAGAAAAAATAAAACCAACTATACCTTTTATAACAAGTAAAAACAAATTACCAACAACACCTAAAATACTAGCTTTTTTAGTTTGATTAAATCTATCCATATAAACAACCTCTTTTGAAATACATTCCTTATATTATATAATAAATTATTAAAAAAATAAACATATTTTGAAAAATTGACATGATTAGAGATGTGGCAAAAACAAGTCAAAATTAAAATTGACTTGTTTTTGTATCATCTCTAAAATTGCTAATTAATTTATCTTAAAATTCTTCTGTTATTGCAACCACAACTATTATTATTATTTATTAGATTTGATAAAATATCAGTTAAGTTATCAATATTATCTTCTAATGAATCAATACTGTTTTGAAGATTTTCTATATTATCATTTAAGTTATTTTCATGACATGAATTTTTGAATTTTTTTGACAAGCAACATATTAATTGTACAATTGCAGCAGTTATAAATGCAAGTAAGGTATATACTAAAGCATTTACTAAAAATTCTGTTGTAAAAGCAGTAAAGGCTAGTATTAAATATACTGCAAAAACTAGTATAGCAACTAATGTTGGACTTTTAAGAATTTTTTGTAACACAATTGATATTAATATAGTAGCTAAAGGTAAAACTATAAAAAATAAAATATTCATATTATCTCCCTCTTTACTATTTTTTAATATATTATATGAAAACAATAAAATTTTGTTACTTGCATTTCCGTAGGAAAAAAATACTTGCAATATTTGAAGAACGTGATATAATATACTAGCTAAAGTATATAAAGCAAGAAAGGATTGAATTAAATGAGTATTAAAGTTGAAAAAACAGAAAACAATAATGAATTAAAATTAGAATTCACTATCGAAGCAAAAAAATTTGATGAAGGAATGAAAAAAGTATTTGAAAAAAGTGCTAAATACATAAATATTCCTGGATTTAGAAAGGGAAAAGCACCAATGTCTATAGTTGAAAAACATTATGGACCAGAAGTATTCTATGAAGATACTTTTAATGAAGTTGTGCCAGAAGAATACGAAAGAGAATTAAAAGAAAATAATATAGAAGCTGTTAGCAGACCAGATATAGAAGTTAAACAAATTGGAAAAGGAAAAGATTTAATATTTACAGCAGTAGTTCAAGTAAAACCAGAAGTTAAATTAGGTAAATATAAAGGTATACAATTAAAGAAAGTTGAGTATAATGTATCTGATGAAGATATTAATCATGAATTAGGACATATGCAAGATAGAAACTCAAGACTAATTACAGTAGAAGATAGACCAGTTGAAAAAGGAGATATAACTGTAATTGATTTTGAAGGATTTGTAGATGGAAAAGCATTTGAAGGCGGAAAAGCAGAAAATCATGAATTAACAATAGGAAGCAATACATTTATACCAGGTTTTGAAGACCAAATAATAGGTATGAAAATAGATGAAGAAAAAGATATAAATGTTAAATTCCCAGAAGAATATTTTTCAGAAGAATTAAAAGGTAAAGATGCAACATTTAAAGTAAAACTTCATGAAATAAAGAAAAAAGAATTACCAGAATTAAATGATGATTTTGCAAAAGATGCTAGCGAATTTGATACATTAGAAGAATTAAAAGCAAGCATTAAAGAAAAATTAGAAGAAGAAAATGCTAACAGGGCAAAATATGAAACAGAAGATGCTGCAATAAAAGCTGTAACAGATAGCACTGAAGTTGAAATACCATCAGGAATGGTAGAAACTGAAATAGATAACATGATAAAAGACATGGAAGCTAGAATGTCTTATCAAGGAATCCGTTTAGAACAATATCTACAAATGATGGGTAAAACAATGGACGAATTTAGAAAAGAAAACGAAGAACAAGCTAAAACTACAGTAAAAACAAGATTAACATTAGAAGCTATAGAAAAAGCAGAAAATGTTGAACCAGCTGAAGAAGACGTAAACAAAAAAGTAGAAGAAATGGCAAAAGTATATGGTAAAAAAGAAGAAGAATTAAAAGCAAATGAACAATTTATGTCATATGTAAAAGATTCTTTAAAAAATGAAGCAGTTATCAAACTTATAATAGATAATGCAAAAATAAAATAATATATTTAAAGTAATAAAAGTAAGGATAGGAACAAAACCTATCCCTACAACATAACAAATGAATATAAAATCAGGAGGTAAAAATATGATAGACAATAGCCTAGTACCCTATGTGATTGAACAAACAAGCAAGGGAGAAAGATCTTATGATATTTTTTCTAGATTATTAAAAGATAGAATAATATTTTTAGCAGAAGATGTAAATCCAACTTCTGCAAGTTTAGTTGTTGCACAACTTTTATTTTTAGAGTCAGAAGATCCAGATAGAGAAATACATTTATATATTAATAGCCCAGGTGGATCTATAACAGATGGCATGGCAATAGTTGATACTATTAATTATATTAAGTGTCCTGTTTCTACAATATGTGTTGGATTAGCAGCAAGTATGGGAGCTGTATTACTAGCTTCTGGGGCAAAGGGAAAAAGATTTGCTACTCCTAATGCTGAAATATTAATCCACCAACCATTAATAGCTGGTGGAGGACTTTCAGGACAAACAACAGAAATTAAAATTCATGCAGACCATATGGTTAAAACCAGAGAAAAACTAAATAAATTATTAAGTGAAAGAACAGGTCAAGATTTAGCAACAATAGAAAAAGACACTGAAAGAGATAATTATATGACAGCAGAAGAAGCATTAAAATATGGACTAATTGATGGAATAATGGATAAAAGAGTTTAATAAAAGGAGTAAGATATAGTATGTCTAAAAAGAAAGATGAGCCACAAAACGTAAGATGTTCTTTTTGTGGAAAATCTCAAGAGGCTGTTAATAGAATTGTAGCCGGACCTGGCGTTTATATTTGTGATGAATGTGTTGGCGTATGCCAAAATATTATTGAAAATAATACTTATGAAGAGGAAGAATTTGGCTATTCTATTCAAGAAGAAGATAAGCTTATAAGTCCAAGAGAAATAAAAGAAATATTAGATAAATATGTAATTGGTCAAGAAGAAGCTAAGAAAACTCTTGCAGTTGCAGTATACAATCATTATAAAAGAATTAATAATGAAGATGAAAATAATGATGTTGAAATACAAAAAAGTAATGTTTTATTGCTTGGACCAACTGGATGCGGAAAAACACTTTTAGCACAAACTTTAGCTAAAATATTAAAAGTTCCATTTGCTATAGCTGATGCTACAACATTAACAGAAGCTGGATATGTTGGAGAAGATGTTGAAAATATTCTTTTAAAACTTATTCAAGCTGCTGACTATGATATTGCTTTGGCTGAAAAGGGAATAATTTATATAGATGAAATAGATAAAATAACAAGAAAATCTGAGAACCCATCTATTACAAGAGATGTAAGTGGAGAAGGTGTACAACAAGCATTATTAAAAATAATTGAAGGTACAACTGCATCTGTTCCACCACAAGGTGGAAGAAAGCATCCTCATCAAGATTTCTTACAAATAAACACAGAAAACATATTATTTATATGTGGTGGAGCTTTTGAAGGTTTAGATAAAATTATTAAAGATAGAGTTGGAAAAAAATCAATAGGTTTTGGAGCAAATATAGAAAGTAAAAAAGAACTTGACAAATATAAGATTTATGAACAAATCTTACCACAAGATTTATTAAAATTTGGATTGATTCCAGAGTTTGTTGGTCGTTTACCTATAATAACAACATTAAAAGAACTAGATAGAGATACTTTAATTAGAATTATAACAGAACCAAAAAATGCTTTGGTAAAACAATACAAAAAGTTATTTCAATATGATGATGTTGAGCTTGAATTTGAACCAGAAGCTTTAGAGTTAATAGTAGATAAAGCAATACAAAGGAATACAGGTGCAAGAGGATTACGTTCTATTATTGAAGATATAATGCGAGATATTATGTTTGATATACCATCAAACCCTAATATTGAGAAATGCATTATAACAAAAGCTACTGTCGAAAGCAAAGAACCACCTAAGGTTATTATAAATAAAGAAAAGCAGGATACAAAAACTGAAATAAAAAAGAAAAAGATAGTAACAGAAAATAAAGAAACAGCATAGAAAACAAAACAGAAATTGCATAAAAATATGCAATTTCTGTTTTTGAAGTTTTAAAGAGGAGTTTTAAAATATGTTAAAAGAACAAAAATTGTATATTGAATTGTATCTAGAAAAATGTATTTCATTAACTGTTGAAGGCGATTATCATTTAGATAAATTCGGAAATTTTGTATTTAAAAATAAGCCAGCACTAATAGAACAAATAGCACATATTATAAGTGAAACAGGTCAAGAAATGAATATCTCAGCAGAAGAAATAACTGAATGTCTATTATCAATATATAAGAAGAGAAGTAAAGTTAATGAACATCCTGAAGAAAGCTTAGAAATAATTAGCATATTGGGAGAATTAAATAGCAAAGATGAAAAGAAAATCAAGCAGAATAATGATGATAAAGAAAGAGTAGAGTAAATTAACATGTGACAGCCAGAAATGATTAGATTGTTTAAGGCTAAAATGCTGAGAGTAGCAACAGTAGAACTTGAATAGAGAAAATTAATGTGTTATAATATTAACATAACCTGAGGAGGTCAGGCAGGTTTTAAAAATCAAATAATTTTTAAGAAGGTAATCTTAAGATGAAATTTGAAGTAAAATACGTAGTGTTTGATTTTGACAGTATATGCATTAAATCAGTTGAAAAATTTGTTAAAAGTTTTGAAACTGGTTTGAATAAGTTTGCATCTAACACTCAAATTACGAGAGTAATAGAAAATGTTGATTCAAAAAAATATAGTGTTAAAATTACTCTGCAAAAACATATTGCATTAAACACACTCTGCAACATACTTAATAATGTTCAAAAAAATTTAAGAGTACTTTGCTCTTCAATTAATTATGAATATGATGTTTGTAGAGCAAAAATTAATGTGAAAATGTTTTAACAATAAGTATGCTTAAAAGAAACTACTAAGTACACTTATACAATGAAAGGAGTTAAAATTAATGTCACAGAGACCACGGAGATACTTTGGAGTATCAAGGCTGGGTATTCATTTTGGGATGGTAGACAGGGAATGTCAGAAAGAAAAAGAAGAATTCGTGTCTGATAGCATTAAAAAGAATATGCCAAATGCCAAATTTGACATAGAGAGTAGATTCTATGATCCTGATGGATATGGCGCAGTTTTTATCGTTGAAGTAGATTTTAACCAAAAAGTAGCATTCAGTACAATAATGAGTTTGCTGAAAAATATGTTTCAAGAGAGTAATTTAGTAATACACTATGTTGAAACAACAGGTACTGTTAGTATCTATTAGTATCTATTTTGAACACGTATAATTACAAAAAATAAGTTAGGTTTTTCCTAACTTATTTTTTGTATAAACCTATTGCAAATTTATGCAAAACATAGTATAATATTAGCATATAAAAAACAACAATAAAGACACGATAAGTCTTATATCCCTAAAGAGAGCTTTGCATTTGCTGTGAGCAAAGTAGGAAGAATTTTTCTTATTATCACTTTATTAGTTACCAATTTGAAACAATAGTAAAATGGTCGTAAATCTGCGTTAAAGATGTTTAAGATGTATATTATATTTAATATATAAATTAAGGTGGTACCGTGAGAAAAAGCTCGCCCTTATTATAGGGGCGAGCTTTTTAGTTAATAGTGTTATTAATTATTAACAATTCGTTATTCACCAAGATAAAAGGAGGAAGTATTATGTGTGAAAAGAAAGATTATAGTTCAACACTAAATTTACCAAAAACTGATTTCCCAATGAGAGGAAATTTACCAGAAAACGAACCTAAAATATTAAATGAAATATTTGAAAACGGTTTATATGAAAAAATGCTAAAAAAGAATGAAGGAAAAACACCATTTGTATTACATGATGGACCTCCATATGCTAATGGAGAAATCCATATTGGACACGCGCTAAATAAAATTCTAAAAGATACTATAGTGAGATATAAGAACTTACAAGGTTTTTATACTCCATATATACCAGGTTATGACACACATGGTATGCCAACAGAAAATAAAGCAATCCAAGCTCTAGGGCTAAACAGGGATGAAATTCCAGTAAGTCAATTTAGAGATACTTGTAAAAGTTTTAATAAAGACTATATAGAAAAACAAACAGAAGGATTTAAAAGATTAGGAGTTTTAGGAGATTGGGAACATCCATATATAACATATCAACCTGAGGTAGAAGCAGAACAAATAGGCGTGTTTGCGGATATGTATAAAAAGGGTTATATATACAAAGGCTTAAAACCTGTATATTGGTGTACTGATTGTGAAACAGCATTAGCAGAAGCAGAGATTGAATATAAAGATGTAAAAAATACATCAGCATATGTTAAATTCCCAGTTGAAGATTCAAAAGGATTATTTGATAAAGAAAATACATATGTAGTTATATGGACAACAACACCTTGGACTTTACCAGGTAACATGGGAATTACAATAGATCCAGAATTTGAGTATTCAATAGTAAAATATGAAGACGAAAAGTATATAATGGCTAAAGAATTAGTTTCAAAAGTTATGGAAATGGCTGGAAAAGCAAACTATGAGATAGTAAAAACTTTTAAAGGTAAAGAACTAGAAGGAATGCTATGTAAACATCCATTTTTAGATAGAACTTCAAGAGTAATAATGGGAAGTGATGATACTGTTGCAGTAGAATTAGATACTGGTACAGGTGCTGTTCATACTGCTCCTGGATATGGTAAAGAAGATTACTTAGCAGGTTTAAAAAATGGATTAGACATTGTTGTTACAGTAAACGAAAAGGGACATCAAACAGAAGGTGCAGGACCATTTGCAGGAATGTTCTATGCAAAATCAGATAAGGCAATATTAGAATGGTTAGAAGAACATAACTTATTATTCTATAGACAAGATCTAATGCACTCATATCCACACTGTTGGAGATGTAAAAAACCAGTAATATATAGAGCAACAAATCAATGGTTTGCATCTGTTGATGGATTTAGAAAAGAAACCCTAGAAGCTATAAAAACAGTAAAATGGATTCCAGCATGGGGTGAAGATAGAATAACAAAAATGGTAGAAGATAGAAATGACTGGTGTATATCAAGACAACGTACTTGGGGAGTTCCAATACCAATATTCTATTGTAAAGAATGTGGAAAAGAATATGTAACAGATGAAAGTTTAGCAAAAGTACAAAAAATATTTAAAGAAAAAGGTTCAAATGCATGGTTTGATTTAGATATAAAAGACCTAATGCCTGAAAATTGTAAGTGCCAAGAATGTGGAAGCACAGAATTTAAAAAGGAAACAGATATCATGGATGTTTGGTTTGATTCTGGTTCAACACACCAATCTGTTGTGGCACAACGTGGACTTCCAAGTGCAGACTTGTACTTAGAAGGAAGTGACCAATATAGAGGTTGGTTCCAATCATCACTTCTAACTTCTGTTGCAACAAAAGGAAAAGCACCATACAAGGAAGTACTAACACATGGATATACAGTTGATGAACAAGGAAGAAAAATGTCTAAATCTATTGGAAATGTTATAGCTCCACAAACATTAATAAAAGAATTTGGAGTGGACATTATAAGATTATGGGTATTATCTTCAGATTATAAATCAGATGTAAGTATATCTAAGAACATAATGAAACAAGTTGCAGAAGTTTATAGAAAAATAAGAAATACAGCAAGATATATATTAGGAAATATAAACGATTTTGATGTAAATAGTCCTGTTAAATATGAAGAACTAGAAGAAATTGATAAATTTGCATTGATAAAATTAAATCATTTAATAGAAGAATGTACAAAATCATTTGATGAATATGATTTTAATAGAGCATACCAAGCAATAAATACTTTCTGTGTTGTAGATATGAGTAACTTCTATTTGGATATAATAAAAGATAGATTATATACAAGTAAAAAAGAAAGTACAAAAAGAAGGGCAGCACAGACTACTATGTATGAAATATTAAGTGCTTTAGTAAGAATAATTGCTCCAATGACTTGTTTTACAGCTGAAGAAATATGGAAATATATGCCACATAAATCAAATGAAAACAATGAGAGTATAATGCTTGAGTATTGGCCAAAAGTTAATGAAAAATACGAAAATAAAGAACTTGAAGAAAAATGGAATAAAATAATAAAAGTAAAAGATGAAGTAGCAAAAGCATTAGAAGTAGCAAGAGCTGAAAAAGTAATTGGCCATTCTTTAAATGCAAAAGTTATAATAAATGCAGATAAAGATAACTATCAATTCTTAAAAGATAAAGAAGAGTTACTTCAAGAAGTATTTATTGTATCTGGTGTAGAAATAAAAGAGTCAGATGAATTTAGTGTAAATGTAGAATTAGCAGATGGTGAAAAATGCGAAAGATGTTGGGTATATTCTACAACAGTTGGGGAAGATAAAGAAAATCCAACTATTTGTAAAAAATGTAGTGATGCATTAAAATAAGAAAGGAATAGTTTATGCAAATAATTGTGTTAATAATATTAATAGCCTTAAATGCATATTTTGCATGTAGTGAAATAGCATTTATATCATTAAATGATGCTAAGGTTGAAAAAGATGCTAAGGAAGGAAATAAGAAAGCTAAACAAATACACAAAATGATAAAAGAACCAAGTAAATTTCTAGCAACAATACAAATAGGAATTACTTTAGCGGGATTTTTATCAAGTGCATTTGCAGCAGATACGTATGCAAGCGAATTGGCACCTGTTTTAAATAATCTAATACCACTTGGATTAGGAGTATGGAATACAATTTCAATAATATTAATTACAATGATTCTTTCATATTTTACATTAGTTTTTGGAGAACTTGTTCCAAAAAGAATAGCAATGAAAAATTATGAAAAAATTGCATATAGAACAGTTGGAGTAATTAAAGCTATATCTGTAATTACTTCTCCATTTGTAAAACTTTTAACAGCATCAACTAATGTCGTTTCTAAGTTGTTTGGAGTATCAGCTCAAGACGAGGAAACAGTAACAGAAGAAGAAATTAGAATGATGGTTGATGTTGGCGAAGAAAAAGGAACAATAGAAGAGGAAGAAAAAGAATTAATAAATAATGTATTTGAATTTAATGATAAAGTAGTTTCAGAGGTTATGATTCATAGAACTGAAATCTTTGCAGTAGACATTAAGAGTAAAGTTTCTGAAATACTATCAGAGATTGATGACTTAAAATATAGTAGAATACCAGTTTATGAAGAAAGTATAGACGATATAAAAGGAATTCTTTATACTAAAGATTTAATAAAAGTTTTAAAAAGCCAAAAAGACTGCCATGTTGGTAAAATAATGAAAGAAGCTTACTTCGTTTCTGAAAACAAGCCAATAAACGATTTATTTAAAGACTTACAAAAAAATAAAAAACAAATGGCAATTGTTGTAGACGAATATGGTGGAACTTCTGGAATTATTACAATGGAAGATATATTAGAAGAATTAGTTGGTAATATATTTGATGAATATGATGAAGTTGAATTAGAATATGAAAAAATTGATGATAACACATATTTGATAAATGGAAATGTTTCAATATATGATGCTAAAAAAATATTAGGTATTGATATTCCAGAAGGTGAATATGATACATTATCTGGCTATTTAATAGAACTTTTAGGAAGAATACCATTAGATGATGAAAAACCTGTAATAGAAACGTCAAATGTAACATATAAAATAGAAGAGTATGAAGACAAAAGAATACTAAAAGTAAAAGCTTGTAAGAATAAAGAAATATAACCAAAAGAATAATCAGAAATGAGGAATAAAAATGGGTATAATAGAACTAATAGTATTAAGTATAGGATTAGCTATGGATGCTTTTGCTGTATCTATATGTAAAGGTCTATCAATGCCAAGCATGAAATGGAAAAATGCAATTATAATAGGACTTTATTTTGGATGTTTCCAAGCATTAATGCCAGTGTTAGGTTATCTTCTGGGAGTTAATTTTCAAGATATAATATCTAATGTAGATCATTGGATTGCATTTATTCTTTTGGATGTTATTGGAATAAATATGATTAAAGAAGCTATAAGCAAAGATAATGATGAGCATAATGATAGCATTAAATTTAAAGATATGATTGTTTTAGCAATTGCAACAAGTATAGATGCACTAGCTGTTGGAATAACATTTGCATTCTTAAATGTTAACTTAATATTAGCCATATCTTTAATTGGAATAATAACATTTATAATATCTGTTTTAGGAGTGAAAGCAGGTAATATATTTGGGGATAAATACGAGAAAAAAGCTGAATGCATAGGCGGTATAATATTAATATTATTGGGAATAAAAATATTATTAAAGCATTTACTTGCTTAAATCGAAATGGGAACCTAAAAGGGTCAAACCACTTTGGGTCCACATCAAAGAATAGAAAATATTTACTAATAGAAGGAGGAAATTATGGAATATAGATTTACACCAAAAGGTGTTTGTTCAAGAGAAATGATTATAGAACTAGATGGGAATATAATTAAAAGTGTAAAAATAATTGGAGGTTGTGCTGGAAATACAGTAGGTGTTTCTAGACTTATAGAAGGAATGAAAATTGATGAAGCAATAAAGAGATTAAAAGGAATACCTTGTGGATTTAGAAATACTTCATGCCCAGATCAGTTAGCAATAGCACTTGAAGAAGCCAAACAAAAAATGTAATTAATTTTAGGTGGTTTATGAAAAATATATTAAATAAAATTAATAACTTTTTAAGCATATTAAATGAAAAGCACATTGGAGAGCTTACAGCCAATTGTGCATATTATACATTATTATCGTTTATTCCATTATTGATGTTAATTTTAACTTTAACAAAATATTTTGGAATAGAACAGAATGCATTGTCTGAAATAATAAATAAATTATTTCAGAGTAATAGAATAAGTGGATCAGCCATAGGAATTGTGCAGGAAGTGTATTCAAAGTCTTTAGGGACAATAACTTTATCTGCTATATTTGTTTTGTGGTCAGCAGGAAAAGGATTTTTTGCATTATGCAAAGGCTTGCATGTTGCTTATGATGTACAAAATAAGAAATTTGTATATTATAGAATTAGGGCTACAATATGTACTATCATATTTATTATGCTTATTGTATCAATGTTATTATTAGTTGTATTTGGAAATAGCATTAATACAGTATTACAAGAAAAATTTAATATATTCAATCAACTAATAAATCTTATATTAAAAAGTAAAATTTTAATAAGTACAGTATTGCTGTTCGTTGTGTTTATATTAATGTATAAATTTATACCAAAAAATAAATATAAAATAAAAAAGCATATTCCAGGAGCTATTTTTGCATCCATATCATGTACAGCAATTTCAATTTTTTATTCTATATATGTAGATATGTATACAGGCTTTTCACTAATGTATGGGAGTTTAACCATTATTGTATTAGCAATGATGTGGGTGTATGCTTGTATGTATTGCATACTTACTGGAGCGGTAATAAATAAGTATTTAATAGATAGAAAATAGAATAAAAGTTTTTTTAATAATTAAAATAGATGAATATTTATAGTAAAATTCATCTATTTTTCATTTATTTGCAAATTTACATAAAATATGGTATTATATAAAGAGGTTTAGTTTTGGAGGAATTTATTAGTGAAAAATAATAAAATAAATTTAAGAGAAATTTTAGATAGTGTTGAAACTTTAATAATGACAGGAGATGATTTTGAATATATATTTAAAGATGAAAGTATTGGTGATGAATTTATTCATATATATAATATGTACGCATCAGGAGATTTTAAATATGAGGTTATTGAAAGTTTTTTATTAGCTAATGAAGAATACATTAATAAAGAAAATCTTATTTTAATATTAGCAAGAAATATACAAATTCAAATAAATACTATAAATGAGATGGAAGAAAACTTAAAGCTAGTTGGAACAATAGATAATAAAGATGCAAAAGAAAAAGCAATCACAGATGATGCAATAAAAAGAAGAAAAGCAATACTTGAAAAATCAATTAAATTAATATCATCAAAATGGAAAGGACTAAATACTATTTTTACTTTTTATAAATATGATGAAAAAAACAGACAATACTTTGTGGATGTTGTAGATTCTAGAGAAATAATAGATAGAAAAAAGATAAATGCAAATAAAAATAAAAAAAGATTTAATGAAATAAATGCAACCTTTGTTGAAGAAGGCAAAGACGAAGAGAATATAGGAATTCAATACTTGTTACAAATATTAAATTTAAATGATTTTAAACAAGCTTTTATAAATGAAAGTTTTTATACTAATATCATAAGAGTGGCTTATAACAGAAAAATAGCAGATGTCAAAGGAATAAGTAGTAAAGAAGCACAAATTTTTTCTCAAAATGATAAGGAAGAATGTTCAAAGCTTATTACAGAAATGAGATTTGATAATTATGCTCCATATATGGAAAAAATTTTGGAAGAATTAATAAAATATGTGGATTTTGATAAATTATTATTAATTACAGCATATAGACTTGAAACAGGATTGGAACAAATAGCATCTGAAAAGAAGACAGAAGGATATAAAGCAATAGTAGAAGCTATAGCTGAGAATATTGAAGATAAAGAAAAAATAGTGACATATATTATAGAATGTGAAAATAAAGATAAACAAATAGTTGAGGTTGAAAAAGAGTTATCTTATAAAAAATTGGAAAAATTTTTAGGGAGATTTGCAAATGATCAATATATATCTCAATCAACGGCAAAAGGATATAGAGAAGAAGTTGACAATAAAGAAAAAAATTTTTACGATTTACCAAATGAATATATAGATATAATTTTTTCCACTAGAGAAATAGAAGAAAGAATAAGCTTAAGTGAAGAAAATTTCATGTTTGCAATTGAGAAATTTAATTGGGATAATATGAAAATAATTGAAAATCTGAATGAATATGGTATACCATCAATTGAATTTATAAGTAGATTGATTGCTTTAGATAAAATAAATTCAACAGATGTTTGTAATCTATATTTTGAAGGTGTTTTAAATTTAGAAGATTTAAATAAAATGGCTGCAGTGTTGGATTTATCTGATATTATTAATTCAAACATATTAAATGAACAATACAAAAAAACTATTCAAAGTAATTCAACAGAAGAAAATACTAAAACTTATAAGAAATATTTAAATTTATATAAAAGTATGTATGTTGATGGAAAAGATGAAGAAGAAAAAGAAGCTTTGTCTGAAGAGATAATAGAGTTAATTATGGAAAATAATACAAATGATAATAAAAAATTATATTTAGCAGCCCTAGAAAACTATTTTGAAAATGGAATAATAACATTAAATTCGGTAATTCATTGGGGAGAAATGTTATTAGATTTAAATGAAGAACAAATAGTTATGATACTTTATAAAGATGGATTAATAAATGTAAAAGATGTACAAAATTTAATTGTCAATAAAGAATTAGACTTTGAATTTTTTTCTAGATTAGTTTTAAATGGACAAATAAATAAAGAAGAAATAATAAAAATTGCTTTTGAAGGATTAATTAGTGAACAAGATATTACAAAATTGTATAAAAAAGGAATATTATCAGACGAAATAATAAAACAATTAGAACAAAAAAATATAATAAGTAGTAAAAGAGCTAAAAAGATATTAGATAAAGTATCTGAAAAAGAATTACAAGAAGCTGAATGGATTTTAGGTGGAGATTTTGAAAAAGTAAGTTCAAAAAATGGAATAAGTTCTAATATTTATTATGGAGAAGGTAACGAAGGTTATAAACAAACCTTTAAATTTATTATACATCCAAATGAAAGAGAAAAATTATTTGAATTAATGGGAGCGTATAAAAAGACTAAGAATATCAATGTTAATGAATCAAATCCATTTTATAACTATGATTTTTATTTAATACCAGATGAAGAAGATGGAATAAAAGGAAAAAATAGTATAGTTATTGCTGAAAGAATATATGAGGATAAAAATACACAAGATAGATTTGCAGTAGATAATGCAACATATTTCTTTTACTATAAAGATATTCCACAAGTTATTCGTGGAGCTTATAGAAACAAAGGAAAAGCTTTGGAAGAAATGGAATCACAGAAAATAATTAAACATAGAGTTAATCATTTTATATTAGATGAACAAAGAAATGGACATTGGGCGTTAGGTGTATTATTTAAAGCGGCATTAATGATGAGTGAAGATGATGAAATCTTTAGTAAAGAAAAAGCTGAACAAAAGACCGAAGCACTTAGAGTATTATTTGAAAAATACTCAGATGATGAGCTAAAGGAAATTTTTAAGCAACAAGAAAGAATAGATAATACTGATGAATGTTTATATGAAATATTAGAGTGCTTAGGAAATGAAGAGCATAATAGTGATAATGATGACAAAGATGATAAATATACTGAAGATATTATATTATAGAATAAAAAGATACATATATAAATATGTATCTTTTTTATGCAAAAATTTGACTAATTAATTAAAAAGATATATTATATAAAACATATGAGCAAATTTGGAGGAGTAAATGAAGGAAGAATATTTAGAATTATTAAAAAGTATAAACAGAGAAGGAATAGATGATTTAATAAAGTTTATAGAAAGTACAGATTTTTTCAAAGCACCAGCTAGTACAAGATTCCATGGAAATTTTGAAGGGGGACTTTTAGCACATAGCTTAAAAGTATATGAAATATTAAAAGAAAAATTAAAACATACACCTGTGGAAATGAATATAAATGACGATACTGTAAAAATAGTAGCATTACTTCACGATATATGTAAGGTTAACTTTTACAAAGTTGATTATAGAAATGCAAAAAATGAATTAGGAGTGTGGGAAAAAGTTCCATATTATACAATAGAGGACACAATACCTTATGGCCATGGAGAAAAATCTGTAATGATGATTACAGAATATATGAAATTAACAGTAGAAGAGAAATATGCAATAAGATGGCATATGGGATTATCAGAACCCAAAGAAGTTTATGGAACAATTTCAGCAGCATTTGCCAAATATCCATTAGCTCTAATGCTATTTGAAGCTGACCTAGAATCTACATATTTATTTGATATATAGTTTAAAATGTATAATGGAGGTTACAAAATGAAAAAAGAAAAATCATGTGGATGTATTATTTTAAATAATAAAAATCAAATATTACTTATTCTTCAAAATGCTGGACATTGGGGATTGCCTAAGGGACATGTAGAAGAAGGAGAAACAGAGGAACAAACAGCAATAAGAGAAGTGAAAGAAGAAACCAATGTTGATGTAATAGTAAATACAAATTTGAAATACAGGATGGTATATAATCCAAAAGAAGATGTAGAAAAAGAAGTTATATATTTTATTGCAAAAAACACAAGTAACGACTGCAAGCCACAATTAGAGGAAGTTCAAGAAATGAAATGGCTAGACATCGATAATGCAATAAATACAATAACATATGAAAATTCAAAAGATTTATTAAAAAAAGTAAAAAAAGATTTAAATTTATAATTGGAGGTAAAGATTATGTTAAAAGAAAAATTAATGGAAGATTTAAAAAACTCAATGAAAGAGAAAAACGTTGTAAGAAAAAATGTTATACAAATGGTAAGAGCAGCAATACTTCAAATAGAAAAAGATAAAGGAATAGAAGTAGATGATAATAAAATCCTAGAAATAATTGCAAAAGAAGTAAAGACTAGAAATGACTCTTTAGAAGACTTTCAAAAAGGTGGAAGAGAAGATTTGGTAGAACAAGCAAAACAAGAAATTGCAATTCTTTCAGAATATTTACCAAAACAATTAACAAAAGAGGAATTAAAAGAAAAAATAATGAATATAATAAATGCAATAGGAGCCACTTCAATAAAAGATATGGGAGCAGTAATGAAAGAAGCAAAAGCACAAATAGGAACAGCAGCAGATGGAAAATCAATTAATGAAGTGGTTAGAGAGTTATTAAATTCTTAAAATAAAGTTAAAGTTGTTATAAAATTTAAGTTGCAGAATATAATTAATAATGATATAATGACACTATTGTTAAATTAGAAAGGATGATTAAACTTATGAAAATATGCGTATATGGAGCAGCAAGCAGTGAGATAGATAAATGTTTTGTCGAAGTGGGAGAAGAACTTGGAAGAAAAATGGCAGATAGAAATATAGGACTTGTATTTGGTGGTGGACGTAATGGTATGATGGGAGCAGTTGCAAGAGGAGTTGCTCAAAATGGTGGAGATATATTAGGAATATCACCAAAATTTTTTGAAGAAAACAATGCAGAAATTTCTTTCCCAGAATGTAGTGAATTTATACATACAGATACTATGAGAGAGAGAAAAAGATTATTAGATGAAAAATCAGATGCATTTATTATTACACCAGGTGGAATAGGAACATTTGATGAGTTCTTTGAAATATTAACTTTAAAACAATTAGGAAGACATAATAAAGCCATTGTAATATTTAATATAGATGGATATTTTGATAATATGTTAAAAATGATGCAAAAATCAATAGAAAGAAGATTTATAACAGAAGACTGTATAGAACTATATAAAGTAGTAACATCAGTAGAAGAAGCATTAGACTATATAGAAAAATATGATCCTACAGATATTGATATAAGCAAAGTTAAAATAAGATAAAAATTTAAGAAAGAATTTATAAAAAATTCTTTCTTTTTTATTATTGACATTAAAAAAATTAAAGAATATAATAGAATATATGAACAAATATTCATATATTCTATTAATTTTTTGGGAGGAATTATGGAAGATATATGTGAAATAAATACTATACACCAAGATATAGTAAACAATGTTAAAAATGTTATGCCACAAGATGATTTAATATATGATTTGGCAGAATTTTATAAAGTCTTTGCAGATTCAACAAGAATGAAAATTATATATGCACTAATGGAAAACGAATTGTGTGTATGTGATATAGCAGCAATTGTTGGAACTACACAATCAGCAATATCGCATCAACTTAGAATATTAAAACAAGCTAAATTGGTAAAATATAAAAAAGATGGAAAAGTAGTATATTATAGTTTAGATGATGAGCATATTGCAGAAATAGTTAAGAAAGGTCGTGAACATATTGAAGAGTTATAAATTTTTATTACAAAATTTAGATTGCGCAAACTGTGCAAAGAAAATTGAAGACAAAATTGCTTCAAAATCAGAATACAAAGAAGTAATAGTTAATTTTTCTACTTTAACTTTATCATTTAAAACAGATAAAGAAAAATGTGTAGAAGAAGATATTAAAAAAATAATAAAAGAAATAGAACCAGATACAGTTGTTATATCAAAAGATAAAAAACAAATAGAGCAAGTTCAAAGGAATAACAAAGATATAATTAGATTATTTGTAGGTTTAGCAATATATGGATTAAGTGTATTATTAAAGCAACAAATAATAATAAGCTATATTCTATTGGTAATTTCAGCAATAACACTTTTATATAGAACAGCAATAAAAGCATACAAACAATTAAAAGGAAAAATATTAGATGAAAATACCTTAATAATTGTATCTGTAATTGGTGCTTGCCTAGTTGGAAAAACTATGGAAGGAATCATGGTTATAACTTTATATGAAATAGGAAAAATTCTAGAAGCAAGAGCTGTAAACAAAACAAGAAAATCAATTTCAAGTTTGATGGATATAAAACCTGAGTACGCAAACTTAAAAATAAGTGAAGAAATAAAACAAGTTAGTCCAGAAGAGGTAAAAATAGGAGATTTAATAGTTATTAAAACTGGAGAAAAAATCCCATTAGACGGAGAAATAATATCTGGAAATGCTAAGATAAATAATTCAGCTTTAACTGGTGAAAGTAGATTAATAGATTCAATGGTAGGAGATAAAGTATTATCAGGAGGAATTGTTTCAGAAGGATTAATAGAAATAAAAGTTGAGAAAACTTACGAAAATAGTACAGTAGCTCAAATTTTAAATTTAGTAGAAAATGCAACAGATAAAAAAGCAAAAACAGAAACAACAGTAAGTAAATTAGCTAAAATTTATACACCAGTAGTATTCGTTTTAGCAATACTTGTAGCAGTATTTATGCCATTAGTTATACAAAATGTAACATATTCAGATAGTATATATAAAGCACTAACATTCTTGGTAATATCTTGCCCATGTTCAATAGCAATATCTGTACCACTTAGCTATTTTAGTGGAATTGGAAAAGCATCTAAAAGAGGAATATTAGTAAAAGGCAGTGACTATTTAGATGGATTTAAAGATATTGGAGAAGTGATATTTGATAAAACAGGAACAATTACAACAGGTAACTTTAATGTAAGTAAAATTCAAACTTTTGATGATGAATATTCAGAAAATGATGTTTTAGAATTATTTGCAATTGGAGAAAGTTTTTCAAATCACCCAATAGCAAAATCTATAATAAATAAATTTGAAAAAGAAATAGATGCTAGTAAAGTTAAAGAATATAAAGAAATTTCTGGAAAAGGAATTGAGTACCAAATAGATGGTAAAAAAATAAAAATAGGAAATAAAAATTTCGCAGGAGAACAAACAATAAAAGAAGACAAAACAGGTACAAACTTATACTTAAATGTAGACGGAAAAACAGTTGGTAGTATAATTCTATCAGACGAAATAAAACCAGATGCAAAAGCAGCAATAGAAAGATTAAACAAATTAGGAATAATCACAAAAATGTTTACAGGTGATTCAAAAGAAATTGCTTTAGAAATTGCAAAACAAGTTGGAATATCAAAAGTAGAATATGAAATGCTTCCACAAGATAAATACTCAAAATTAGAAGAAGAAATAAATGGTAATAAAACAAACAAAAAAATATCATTTGTTGGAGATGGAATAAATGACAGCCCAGTTTTAGCAAGAGCAGACATAGGAATATCAATGGGAGGAATAGGATCAAGTTCTGCAATAGAAGCATCAGATGTGGTAATAATGACAGATGAATTATTAAAAATAACAGAAGGAATACAAATTTCTAAAAAAACAAATAGAATAATAAAGCAAAACTTAATATTTGCAATTGGAGTAAAAATACTTGTTTTATTATTAAGCATTCTAGGAATAGCAACAATGTGGCAAGCAGTATTTGCAGACGTTGGTACAACATTAATCACAATATTAAATACAATTAGAATATTAAAATAGAACTATGAAAAACTATGGGGAACCAAAAAGGGTCAGACCACTTTTGGTTCCCCATATAAATTATAAAATATATCTTCGATTTTTTCTTATTACTTTGTCATTTTCTTTAAATTCCGGATATGCTTGTTTATATATGCTAAAGTAACCTCCATCCTCGCCTTTTAAATATATTTTGTCATTCTCTATTTTATCAACTATATATTTACATCCTTCTTCCTGATTTAAGTTAAAATATAATTCCTCTAGCTTATTCATTGCTGTTTTGTTTTTTATGGTTATTTCTTTATTATATATTTCACAATTTTTACCCTTTAATATTACATTTGTTCCTAAATCTATATTATAAAATGATTTCTCAGATGTTCCATATATATTCTCAAATATTTTATTATTTTTTAAATACTCAAAATCTTTTTGAGATTTTGCAATAAATATATCAAATTCATCTCCATTTGATATATTTACTAAAGTAAGTCTTTCATTTTTTCTATCTTTTACAACACATATACTTTCATCTTTACCTATATTATTCCTTATTGGATTATTATTTTTTATAAATTCTTCTAATTGATCTATAAAAGTTTCCATTTCTTTTTCTCTTGAAGGTTGGTTTTCTTTATTTAAATCATTTTGTAATTTTTCTAGTTCCATTAATTCTCCTTTTATTAATTATTCTTTAATGAACTTTCACCTGTTTTATAGTTTATTTCTATTCCTGGTTGAACATTATACACATATACGTTAAAACATATTCCATTGCCATTATCTTCTATAGATTTGGCTTCAATATTTACCCCACTTGCTACTAAATTTTCATCTTTAAATATCGGAGTTACTCTATAAAGCACATGATTTTTAGTTGTTCGGATATAATCTGCTACTTGATTTTCAAATGGCAACATTCCTTCCACATTTAAGTATCTAGTGCCAGTTATTAAATTTTCTTTATTTGCATTTTCAGCTGTAAGTTGATAACCTATTAAATGACATCTGTTATATAGATACTTTCCATCTACAATATCATATTTTACACTTTTCCATCCACTTGGTTTTACATTGCTTATTGATTCTCTTTCTTTAGTCGGCATTGTATCTATGCCAACTTTAGCAAAGGCTTTTGTACATCTTCCTAAATAATCTAAATCTCCATATTGTTCAACTGGATTAATATTTTCATCTTCTTTTGTAAAAAGAGGCTCATTATTATTTATAATAATATATGGTTTATTAGAATATTCAGGAATACTTGATAAATCAAATGAAACTTGTGATATCTCATTATTGGAATTTGTTTGTTGTACTTGAGTGTTAGTAAAATAATAAGTAATAATACTAAATATTAATAAAATTAAGATATATATAATTCTTCTTTCAATATTTTTTATACTTTTCCTTCGTGCCATTTCTGCCTCTCTCATACATTTAATTTATAATTATTATACAAATTTTATATTAATTGTCAAGGTTTATATGTTTATAATTTTAGGGGGGACCCAAAGGGGGTCTGACCATTTTTGGTTCCCCTAACAATTTATTTAATCTTGACAAGAGAATTTATTTTGATATAATAATGATGCTAAATAGAAAATATAGGAGGTAATATAATGGAATTAAAAGGAACAAAAACAGAGAAAAATCTAATGGATGCTTTTGCAGGTGAATCTCAAGCTAGAAATAAATATACATATTTTGCAAGCAAAGCAAAAAAAGAAGGTTATGAACAAATTGCTGCAATTTTTCAAGAAACAGCAGACAATGAAAAAGAACATGCAAAAATGTGGTTTAAATTATTAAATGGAGGACAAGTTCCAAGCACAGTAGAAAATTTAAAAGCAGCAGCCGAAGGAGAAAACTTTGAATGGACAGATATGTATGATAGAATGGCCAAAGAAGCTAAAGAAGAAGGATTTGATCATATAGCATATTTATTTACAGAAGTTGCAAAAATAGAAAAAGAACATGAAGCAAGATATAAAAAATTATTAGAAAACGTTGAAGGAGACTTAGTATTTTCTAAAGACGGAGATAGAATTTGGAAATGTAGAAATTGTGGACATATAGTAATAGGAAAATCAGCTCCAGAAGTATGCCCAGTTTGTAACCACCCAAAAGCATATTTTGAAATAAAAGCAGAAAATTATTAAAAAATAAAAACATACTAAAAAAGTGAAACTATGTTTCACTTTTTTATTTATTTTTTCATAAATAAAAAGTACAAGCATATTATTTATTATACTAAAAACAAAAGGAGAGTAAAATATGTGGAGTACTTTAGATGTTAAAAATGTACAAAGAAAACTTAAGACAAGTATAAATGTTGGATTAACAGAGGAAGAAGCAGAAAATAGAAAGAAACAATATGGAGAAAATAAACTAGATGAAGGAAAAAAAGAGAGTTTATTTATAAAATTTATAAAACAATTTAATGATTTTATGATTATTACTCTACTTATTGCTTCTGGAATTTCTGCAAGCATATCATATATTCAAAAAACAAATGATTACATAGATTCAATAATAATAGTGGCAATTGTTGTACTAAATGCAACTGTTGGAGTTATACAGGAAAGTAAAGCAGAAAAATCAATAGAAGCACTAAATAAACTTACTGCTCCTAAAGCCAAGGTTAAAAGAGATAATATATTAAAAACAATAGATAGCAAAGAATTGGTACCAGGAGATATTATTGTAATAGAAACAGGAGACTATATACCAGCAGATTGTAGATTAATTAATTCATATAATTTAAAAGTAGAAGAGTCTGCATTAACAGGAGAAAATCTGCCAGTATTAAAAAAGGCTGATTGTATTGTAAGTGAAAAGGCAGCAGTAGGAGATATGCAAAACCTAGTTTTTGCAACAACAATGGTAGTAAATGGACATGCAGAAGCAATTGTAACAGAAACTGGTATGAATACAAAAGTTGGAAAAATTGCTGGAATGATAATAAAAGATGAGGCCCCAGAAACACCACTTCAAAAAAGATTAGGTGATGTTGGTAAAAAACTTGGAATTGTAGCTTTATTAATTTGTGTATTGATATTTTTTATAGGGTTAATAAAGAAAATACCAGTAATGGAAATATTTATGACTTCTGTTGGATTGGCCGTTGCAGCAATACCAGAAGGCTTACCAGCTGTTGTAACAATAATGCTATCTATAGGCGTTACAAAAATGGCTAAAAAGAATAGCATAATTAGAAAATTACCAGCAGTTGAAACCTTGGGAAGTAGTAATGTTATATGCTCAGATAAAACAGGAACCTTAACTCAAAATAAAATGAAGGTAATGGAAATAATAGGTTTAGATCAAAATCCATTTAGAAAAAAAGAGATATTAGAAATGGCGTGTATGTGCACAGATTGTAATATAAATTATTCTACTAAAGAGGTAGATGGAGAAGCAACAGAAAAATCAATTGTAGAAGCAGCTTTGGATGTTGGAATAGATAAAAATGAATTATATAGTAAAATGCAAAGAGTAAATGATATTCCATTTGATTCAGATAGAAAAATGATGTCAACAATACATCAAGTTGGGAATAAATATAGAGTTATAACTAAAGGTGCGCCAGAAATATTAATAAAAAAATGTAATAGATATTTAGAAAATACTAGAGAAGAACATTTAAATAGTGAAAATATAAGAAAAATAAATAAAATTAATGAACAAATGGCAGATAAAGCATTAAGAGTTATAGCTGTTGGGTATAAGGATTTAGATGAATTACCATTAGATGTAAATACAAGTTTAGAAGAAAACTTAACATTTTGCGGTTTAATAGGAATGATAGATCCGCCGAGAGAAGGTGTAAAAGAGGCTATAAATATTTGCAAACATGCTGGCATAAAAACTGTTATGATAACAGGTGATCATATATTAACAGCAAAAGCAATTGCAAAAGATCTAGGAATATTAAGAGTTGGGGATTTAGCAATTACAGGTCAACAGCTTGATGAAATACCAAATGAAGACTTTGAAAAAAATATAATGAAATATTCTGTATTTGCAAGAGTATCACCAGAACATAAAGTGAAAATAGTAAAGGCATTTAGAAAAAATGGAAATGTTGTTGCAATGACTGGTGACGGAGTAAATGATGCACCTGCTCTAAAAAATGCCGATATAGGGATTGCAATGGGAAAAACAGGCACAGATGTTGCAAAAAATGCATCAGATATGATTTTGTCAGATGATAACTTTGTAACAATAGTTGAAGCTGTAAAAGAGGGAAGACATATTTATGATAATATAAAGAAAGCTGTGCATTTTTTGCTTGCAACTAATATAGGAGAAATTGTTGCTATATTTGTTGGGTTACTTATAGGTTTAGATACACCACTTTTAGCAATACAACTATTATGGATAAATTTAGTAACAGACTCTTTGCCAGCAATAGCTTTAGGACTAGAACCAATAGATAAAAATATAATGAATAAAAAACCTAAAAAATCAAATGAAAGTATTTTTGCAGGTGGACTATGGGGAAGCATTTTTGTAGAGGGAATGATGATAGGAATATTAACATTGTTTGCTTTTGCAATAGGAAATAATAAATATGGAATTGAAGTTGGAAGAACTATGGCATTCTTTACGCTAAGTGCATTAGAATTAGTTCATAGTATTAATGTTAGAAGTGAAGAATCAATTTTTAGAATAGGAATTTTTAGTAATATATATTTAGTAGGAGCATTTATTATAGGAATAATGTTACAGTTTTTAGTAATAGCAATACCAAGCCTAGCAAAAATTTTTGAATCAGTGCCATTAAATTTAACTCAATGGATATATGTAGCAGTAATTTCTATTTTACCATTGATATTAATTGAACTTCAAAAAAGAATAAATGAGTTTAAATTTGGAAAAGTAGTATATTCTCCGAAAGAAATAATAATAAAAAAGCAAAAGAGTGCAAATTAATGCACTCTTTTGTTGCATTTTTTCCATACAAATGATAATATATTTTTGAGGTGAAAAAAATGTCAAATATTATAGATTATATAAAATGGAGAGGAGATTTAAGTTTTGATCAAGCTCCAATAAATGAAATAGATAATATTATACTTGCAAGATTCTCATATTTACCTTTTAAATATATTGAATTAAATAATATGGAAACAATAGAAAGTATTTCAAATAAAATGAAAGACTTTGATATAGAAAGATTTTTATGGGATGATGATAAAGAATTTATAAAGCTTTTAGGTCAAGTGGATAGATATAAAAACTTAAAAACAACAAATTATATAGAAATATTTGATAAAGCAGCGGAAAAACAATTTGCAGCAATAACAATATTACTTTCAAATAAGACAAGCTATATATCTTTTCGAGGAACAGATTCATCACTAGTAGGATTGAAAGAAGATTTAAATATGAGCTTTATGGAAAATGTTCCATCTCAAAAAGAAGCAGTAAATTACTTAAATAATATAGCAAGAAAAAATAAAGATAAATTAATAATAGGTGGACACTCAAAAGGGGGAAACCTAGCCGTATATTCTGCAATATTTTGTGAAGATAAAATAAAAAATAGAATTGAAAAGGTTATAAATGCAGATGGTCCAGGCTTTGATAAAAGTATAATTCAAACAGAAAATTATAGAAAAATCTTAAACAAAATAGAAACATACATTCCTCAATCTTCAATAGTTGGAAGATTACTTGAACATGAAGAAGAATATCAGGTAGTAAAAAGCATTCAAAAAGGAGTAATGCAACATGATATATATTCTTGGCAAGTAGAACCACTAATGCTAGTAAGAATACCAACATTAACAAATAATAGTGAAATGTTTAATGGAATAGTAAGAGACTGGGTAAAAAATACAACACCAGAACAAAGAAAGAATTTTATAAACTTAATATATGACATAATAACAACAACAGATGCAAAAAGTCTAGGTGATTTTTCAAAAAATACTGCAAAAAAAATAGGAATAATATTGAATAGTTACAGGAGTGTAAACGAAGAAGACAGAAAAGAAATGGAAAGAATGGTAAAATTAATATTAGAGAGTGCAGTAAAGGTAATAAAAGAAAACATCACATCTACACAAGAAAAATAACTCATAATACAACCTTCATACGAATACAATTAAACAAATGTAATCGTATGGAGGTTTTGCTTTATGACCAAAGTTTCAATAGAAGAACGTGCAATAGAGCTTGCACAGTATATAATAGATTCAAAAGATACAGTAAGAGGAGCTGCCAAAAAATATGGAATAAGTAAAAGCACAGTACACACGGATGTAACACTAAAGAACGGTTTAAAAAATGGACAAGTTATTCCTGAAAGTATTGAAATAAAGAAGGTTTTCCTAGCAGAGAAAAATCCAGTTGTTAGATTAGGATTATTAATTAAATAAAATATAAAATTTGGTGTCTACTCTTTGAGTGGACATTTTTTGTGAAAAAGCATATATTGAAAATTTTGTCAAAATATGATATAAATAGTGTAAATAAAAGATTGGAGAATAAAAATGGAAAATAATAAGTTACAAAATGAAATCGAAGAAAAAAGAAATAGTCTATCAACTGATAGATTGGATATGTCATATGGTGAAATTATAAGCATGTATCAAAATGATGATTTAATTATAAATCCAGAATTTCAGAGATTATTTAGATGGAATAATTATCAAAAAACCAGATTTGTTGAATCTATATTATTAGGTATCCCTACTCCACCAATATTTGTTGCAGAAGATAAAGAAGGAAAATGGGAATTAGTTGACGGATTGCAAAGATTATCAACAATAATATCTTTTTTTGGTTTGCTAAAAGGACCATCAGAAGATAAAAATAAATGGACTTTAGAAAAAGCACCTTTAATTTCAACACTAGAGGGAATTAATATTGATACTTTACCATTGTTATTTCAAAGAAATATTAAAAGAGCTTATTGTAGAGTGGAAATAATAAAATGGGATAGTAATATTGATATGAGATATGAATTATTCAATAGATTAAATACTGGAGGTTCAAGTCTAACGGAACAAGAAATAAGAAACTGCATTTTTAGAGGAAACGGAAATGAGTTTAATAATTTTATAAGAGAACTCGCAGATATGCCAAAATTTATTGAATTAGCTGATATTAGTAGTAAAAAGAAAGAAGAATTATATTTAGATGAATTGGTATTAAGATTTTTATCTTTAAAAGAAGAATATAATTCGATGAATGATAATTTATCTGAACATATGACAAGGTTTATGGAGGAAGAAACAAAATACCATAATTTATCTTATGAATTTGAGAAACAAAACTTTATTAATATCGTTAGTCTTTTATATAAAATAGGACCGGATGTGTTTAAAGCAACGAATAAACAATTTTCAAGTGCAATATATGATGGAGTAATGGTTGCAACAAATATGTATTATGAAAAATACAAAGATGACGTAACATCTTTAAAAAATAAAATTAAATCATTAAAAGAGAATAAAGAATACAAATCTAATATGGGCTCAAATTCGGGAGGAAAAGGAAGGGTTCAAAATAGAATTTCTATAGCAATTGATATTTTGGGCAAGGAGTAATTTTATTATGAATATAGAAGAAAGTTTAGAGAATGAATTACAGTGGCGTATAGAAATATTTTCATATCTAAAGACCATTCCAAAGAGGAGAGCTTTTAGTGATAAAGAACAAGAAATATATTATAATAGTATTATTCCTATTATCTATAGTCATTTAGAAGGATTTATTAATAAGGCAATTAATATATATAGTACATATATTAATAAACTTGGAGTTAACTATTTAGATTATCATCCAAATATATTATTACATATTATTGAAAATAAATATAATAATGTCTTTGAAGATGCAATAAAAAATACAAATTCGAAAAATAAAATTATAAATAAATTTTGTAACGATATAAAAAATGAAGATATGTCTATTCCAATAAAAGCAAGTAGGAATATGAATATGAATTGTAAGAGAATAAATATATTATTAAATAGTTTTAATATAAAACCAATTAGAGAGGATAAATACGAAAGTAAATTAGATGCACTTCTAGGAAAACGAAATTGTATTGCTCATGGTGAAGCTAGTATACAAGTTTCAGATACTGATATTACGGATTATATAAAATTAGTCAGTGATGTTATAGAAGATATAATAATTAATATAACTGAAGCATATAATAATAAAGATTATTATAATGATGATATTAGAAACAATCTAAATGAAATATAAAACGCTTTGAATTTAAGAAATTAAGTTCAAGGCGTTTCTTTATGCCTAAAAGATATTTTATTAAATTTGATTTTAAAAGCCACAAAATCGAACGTGGTGCGAATAAAAGCTAAACGAAAGGAGAATATGAAATGCAAAAATTAAAAGGATTATGGATTCCAGCAGAAATATTATTAAATGAAAATTTATCAGATAAAGAAAAGATAATACTATCAATAATTTTATATTTAAGTGAAGAAACTAAAAGTTGTTTTGCAAGTAATAAATATATTGCAAATATTGTAAATGTAACACCTGAAAGAGTATCTAAAATCATAAGTTCATTAAAAGATAAAGGATATATAAGTGTTAAATTAAAATATAAAACAGATAGCAAAGAAATAGAAGAAAGACAAATTACACCTATAGTCGAAAACGTCAATAGGTATAGTCAAAAACTTCAAGAGGGTATAGACAATAATAACTATTTAGATAGTGAAAAACGACCATACCCTATAGGTGAAAATAACAAAGATATAATAAATAATATAAAAAATAAAAATAATTATAATAAGGAATGCCAGACAAGTAAAAAGAAATATGTACCATATAGAAGCGACAGAAATTATGATAACTTAAATTGGGATAGCTTATATGCAAATTATAAAGAGATTACTGCTACTTAAATATTTAGCTAATCTCTTTTAATTTGCCTAAAAAACTATTTATATTTTTTTAGCACTCAAAAATAAAAATTAGCTTTTTATTTTTGAGTGGAAAGGGTGCAGGGACTCCTGCCACACTAACACTTTTTGAAGCAGTAGGCTAAAAAAGTGTTGTAGTGTGTTACAACACATTAGAGAAAGCAGAAGATTTTAGCTTATCTCTGTGTTTACTCATTAGATTAAAAGAAGGAGGTATATGAGATGAGTTATGCTATAATAAGAAATACAAAATACAAAAGAGAAAATTTAAAAGGAATATATAGACACAATGAAAGAAGAAATAAGAATTATTCAAATGCAAATATAGATAAAGAAAAATCATATTTGAACTATTCAATAAAATCTCCACAATATAGTTATGAAAAAGAATTTGATTTAATGAGAGAAAAATACAAATTAAAAGGACAAATAAAAGTAGTTAGTAATATTGCTTGTGAATATATAATTACTTCTGATAAGGAATTTTTTGAAACAATAGGGGAAGAAGAAACAAAAAGATATTTTGAAACTGCATATCAATTTGTAACTCAATACAAAGATTTAGGCGAACAATATATAATGTCTGCAAAAGTGCATATGGATGAAGAAACACCACATATGCACTTAATTTTTTTACCTGTAGTTCATACCAAAGATAAAAAAGGTAATGACATTGACAAATTAGCTTGTAGCGAATTTTGGAAAGCTAAAGATAGTTATAGACAACTTCAAAATGCTTTTTACAATTATATGGTATCTAATAATTTTGAACTGGAAAGAGGTCTGCCAAAAGAAGAAACAGGAAGAGAACATATAGATTTGAAAGAATATAAAGAAATAACTAATTTTGATAAAACAAAAGAAAAATTACAAAATATAAAATTAGAATTGCCAGATGTTCCAAATTTAGAAGATATAAATGTAAATAGACTTTCAAAAAAGAGAGATGAAAAGATACTTGAAGAAATAATTAAACCAAAAGATAATTTGATAAATGACTTGTATCAAGACAACCTAATTTTACAACAAGAATTATCAAGACAAGCAAGAATGGTAGAAAAAGCAGAAAAATATCAAAGAGAACGAGATAAAATAATGGAAGATAATGAAAATCTACACAATGAAGTGGAACAAATTAGGGCTGAATACAAGCAAAAAGAAAGTGATATTGAATGGAAATACAAGAGTAAAATTAAAGGTTTAGAAAAAGAAAATAATAAACTTCATAGAATTGTAGAGAAGTTCTACGAAACTATAGATAAATTTATTCATTGGATTTGTAAGAAATTTGATATGGGTGCAGAAGATAATTTGATAAGAGATTTTCAAAAAGAAACAAATACCTTACTAAATGCTGAAAAACAAATTGAAAAAGAAGATAGAGAAAAAGAATTTGAAATGGAATTATAATCACTTTATTTTTTTGTATTATTATGATATATTAAGGAGGAAAAATAAAATAAATGATAAAAAAAGGAAAAATATGAAAAAAAGTTTTTTAAATAAGACACTAAAAGGTACAAAATTTTATATAGTTTTAATATTAATATTGAGTGCAATATATTCAAGATTATTGGTATATATACCTATGTTTATACAATATGCACTTGATGGTGTAATAATGGAAAATGAAAGTGTAATTCCAAATCTAATAAGAAACTTATTTTATTCAAATGATAAGATATCAAAGATAATAGTTCTTGTTTTAGTATTGATAATGCTAAATATACTAGTTTTTATTGTAAATTATTTGAAGAGTAAGATTAATACAAAATTTAATTTGATAATAAATAGAAATGTTAAAGAATCAGTTTTAGAGCATATTCCAAAAATAAATTATATGCAATTTAGCAATATAGATAAGTCAAATGTAATTCAAAGAGTTAATAATGATGCTACTATATATTCTGAATTTTTTAATTCTCAAATAAATTTATTTTTTGATACAATTTTTATTATTATATTTGCAGTAGCACAAACTTTACAATTAAATAGTACAGTTGGATTATTTATAGCTATAATTTGTGGATTGATAGTAGCATTATCTATATGGTATTTTAGAGCATCAAAACCATTAGTAGAAGATATTGTAGAAAGTAATAGAGAAGTAATAAACAAAACTACTATAGAAATAGAAGAATCTAAAATGTTAAAAATATTTAACAGAAGAGATAAAGAAATGGAAGACTTCTCAAAAATGAATAGTGAATATAAGAAAAAAGAAATAAAACTCGCAAAAATGAAAGTACTATATGGAATAGGTACACATACATTAAGAAATTTTAAAGAGCCATTTATATTACTATGGGGTGGGATATTAGTTGTACAAGGAGAAATGACACTTGCTACTATATCAATTTTACTAACATATTCAACAAAAATATTAGAATATGTATATAAATCAGTAGACAAGCTAAAAGCAATAAATGAATTTATTGTAGCATATAAAAAGTTATCAAGTTTAATGAATTTAGATGAAGATATAGAAAAAAATCCATATGTGGAATTAGATGGAGATATAGTTTTTGAAAATGTAAGTATAAAACTAAATAATAACACTATATTAGAAAATTTGAATTTTACAATTAATAAAAATGAAAATGTAGCAATTATAGGAGATAATGGTTCAGGAAAAACAGTTATTTCAAAAACTTTAATTGGCTTTTATGATTATACAGGAAATATATATATTGGAAAGCACAATATAAAAGATGTAAGTAAAAAGAGCTTAAGAGATTATATAGGAGTAGTTCTTCAATATACATATTTATTTACAGACACAATAAAAGACAATATAAATATTACTAATCGTCTTATAAAAAATGAAGAGATAATAGAGGCTTGTAAATTAGCAGATATATATGAAGATATAAAAGGATTTGATAAAAACATAGATTATATAATAGGAAAAGGTGGAAATAACATTTCTGGTGGGCAAAAACAAAGAATTGCAATAGCTAGAACTTTGATAAAACAAAACGAATTTATAGTTTTTGATGATTCATTATCAAAACTTGATACAAGAACAAAACTAAATATATTAAACAATATTATAAAAATGAAAATAGGAGCAATAATAATTTCACATGATTCAGAAGTAGTAAAAAGATGTGATAAAGTATTATTCATAAATGATAAAACCATTGAAGTTGGAAAACATGAAGATTTGATGAACTCAAATAAATTATATAAAGAAATTATAGAGATTAGTAAAAATAAAATAATAGAAGATGAGGAATTTTAAGTAATGTTAAAAGAAATTATAAATAATTACAAAAAACAATCAATTAAAGTAGCACTTCGGTTGGTTTATAACAAGTATAATGGTAGTAGTTTTTATAGCTTTTACAATTGTTATGGTAGAATATGCAATACCAAGTAAGGATATTAAATTAATAATAGTATTAGGTATAAGCTATTTTGGAGTTAATATTTTGCGTTCTATTGTTACATTTTTTGAAGACTTTAATGATGAGGGATTTCAAAAAGAATTAGAAGCGGATTACAGAGAAAAAATTTATTTAAAGTTACAAAAAACAACGCAAAGTGAAATAGACAAAATAAGAGTTGGTGAAATATTAGAAAATATAATAAATGATACAAAAGAATTTGCAAGATGGTATAATGCAGGAATTTGTAGGTCTTATTTTGGAGGAATAGTAAGATTAGTTGGAACATTGCTTGTGTTAATGTATTTAAATATACCAATAGTTACAATAACATTCTTGATATATATATTTGGATTTTTGGTAACACATATATTTAATAAAAAATCAATTGAATACACAAAGTTAAAAAGAGAAGCAAATGCTAAAATATTAAACTGGTCAAATGAACAAGTACAAGGATATTCTACAATAAAATCATTAGAGATTGAACACGAAAGAATTTTGCAAGTAAAAGGGTTAATTTCACAATATGAAAAGTCTGTAAATAAATTAGAAAAAAATATTAGAATATATACTTGTTTATATGATTTTATAGTTTCATTCGTTGGAGTATTAAATATATTAATTGGCTCAGTAGGAGTTGAACAAGGAATCATAACATATGGAGCTATGATAATTCTTGCAAGATATTTATCTTCACCAGAGACATATGCAAAATGGGTAATAGAAGGATTTCAAATAAGAAATATTGGAAAGATATCATATGAAAGAATAAATAATATCTTGCAAAAAGAAGAGGAAGAAATAAATATAGGAATACAATTAGAAAAAGTAAATAGCATTCAATTTGAAAGTATTAGTTTTTCATATGATAATGAGAAAAATGTTTTAAACGATATATCTTTTAATGTAAATAAAAATGAAAGTGTTGCCTTAATAGGAAGAACAGGTAGTGGAAAGACAAGTTTAGTAAATTTAATTTGTAGATTTTATGACTTAAAAGAGGGAACTATTAAAATAAACGGAAAAGACTATAAAGAATATAGTATAAAAAGTTTAAGAGATAAAATTGGATATATTATGCAAAAAGTCGTAATATTTGATGGAACAATTTTAGAAAATATAAATTATGCTAATAAAAATATTTCAAAAGATGAAATAGTTGAAATATGCAAGAAGTTAAATTTACATGATAAAATAATGTCGTTAAAAGATGGATACGAAACAAAGATTTCTAGTGATACAGATATTTTTTCAGCAGGAGAAAAACAACTTTTAAATTTTACAAGAGTAATGGTTGAAAATCCAGAAATTATAATACTAGATGAAGCTACAGCATCACTTTCATATAGATCTGAAATGATGGTAAGAAAAGCAATAGAAGAGATAACAAAAGGAAAAATAAGTTTCATTATAGCACATAGACTCTCAACTATTAAAAAATGTGACAAAATATTACTTATGAAAGATGGTAAAATAATAGAAGAAGGAAACCACAATGAACTGATGAGTAAACAGGGAGAATACTATCAATTAATTAATGTTTAAGTGAAAGAATAAAAGCTACCGTGTCAAATGGTAGCTTTTATGGACTATATATTATATATTTTAAGATTTCCAATAAATATCACTTAAATTCTTTAACTCTATTTTAAAGTCTTCTAATTGGTTATCTGAAAATTTATCTCTTAATTTTCTAGCTTTTTTTGACCATTCTTTAAATTTATTTTCAGTAAATTTCTTTTGATGATTATAATGTAATCCGTGCATTCTTTTATATTCTCTGTTATATTCTATTAAAATTGGACTATTTTGTACTTTTTCTTTTTGTTTATTTAAAGCACCTATCTCTTTACAAGTTTTTCCTGTATTTTCAAATAAACTATTACAATATTTTTGGTCATTTCTTCCTTTTTGATTTGGATTATTACTACTAGTTATAGGTATAAATAGTTTACCACAATTTTCGCATTTAGTTATAACAAAATTATTTTGAATTACTTTAAATAACTCAAATTTGATTTGTTCTTCACAATTATTTATCTCATAAACTTCTTCAACATATATATTTTTTGTATGCATTACATCAATCAATTCTTCTACTGATAATTGTTTTTCTTTAAAAGTTATATCAGCATTGCAAATATATTTAGTTACAAATTTTGTGTCTAAAAACAATGCGTGGGCAGGATTGGTGTTCAAATAATGTAAATCAAACACATCTTTAGCTTCATATAAATATAATCTTTCTTCATTACTCAAATTTCGAACAAAAGAATTATTAGAATATTCACTTATTAATTCTAATCTTTCTTTCAAGTCGCTTTTTTGATTTATAAGGTCTTTTATTAAGTAATCCTTTATTGTTTCAAAAAACTTTATATATTCATTATGTTTTTTTTTTCGAGATTTTATCTATTTCAGTAGTCCACTCATACATTATTGTTTGAAATACATAATGGTTTTCTTCTATTTCTTCAAATATTTCATTTGGAGTATATTCAGTATTATCAATATATACTCCAATATTATTCTTGAATAAGAGGTCACTTCTAAATACTCCTGAATTATATGTTTTTATGATTATATCTATTAAAGTTTGAGTGTAAAAATGCGTATATGGAGAAAAATTCAAACATTCTTGTACTTTATGAAACATTTCAAATAAAAAATTAACCTTTTTATCCATACTATTACATTCTTTATTGCTACAAACAATGTTAATTAATTCTGTATATAGAATTTTTAGTTTATCAAATTCATCATATTCCATAATTGCAAAATCATATAATTTATCACCAATATTGTATTCAAAATCCAAAGTAGAACCAAAAAATTCCCCGTCCATTTTTTAAAATAATTTTATTGTTATTAAGTGTGAAATTACTTGTCATAACTGTGTTTCCTCCATTTTTAAATAGAATATAGCTATTTTAATTTTTAGTTTACCTATAGACTTTGTAAATTCTATTTACAACACTATTTTAGCATTTTATAATGTTTTTAGCAAGATAGAAAATAGCAACTCTAAATAAATATTTTCTATCAACTGCACATTGAAAATTGAATAGCAAACTGCAAGACATATAATGATACTTCCGTCTGGCTAACGTGATGTAAAGGGGCGGTTCACTAAAGGTGAAATGAGGGCAAATCTCATATGTGTATATACCACTTGTAGTTTTAAAATAAAAGTAATATTTTTAAAACTTTAATAATAGTATTGAAATGGAAGAAGGTGAGAATTTTGAAAAAGAGTTTGAATATTACATTTATTAATCCTAATACTGAAGAACAAATTGTACAAGCTATGGCTGGAGTTCTTGCTTATAATTTGGCTGAGAATGATGAAAATATAAAATTTGACTATAACAATTCAAATACTTATCAAAATTCTCACAAAGAAATAGAAGATGAAATTGAATTATAATGACAAAAAATATAGAAAAATTTTTACAAAAAGTCTTGATATTTTAATAAAAAGTTTGTATAATGAATATAATAGTAGTAGATATTTAATATCTGCTATAATTAAAAATGTGAATCGCAACGTCACTTGCGAGATATAAATTTGTGAATGAAAGAATGTTAATCGCACCCCTACTTGCGGAATATAAATGAGTAGGTGAAAAAATGTTAATTATAGGAAAATGGGGGTCTAGAAATTATTTAGATCTCCTATTTTAATAAAAGGAGAATTGCAATAAAAATGATAATAGAAGATGGAAAATTTTATTTTATAAAAGATGAATTTTTTGATGTATTTAAAGATTATGGATTAATGCTAAACAAAGAAAATGGAAAAAAGAGACCATGTTATTTTTGTTTTAGAGATAAATATAATAAAGAAATTATTTGGTTTGTTCCAATTTCAACTAAATATGATAAATACCAGAAAATATATGAATATAAAAAACAAAGACAACATAGAGTATACAATTTTGTTTTTGGTGAAGTAGTTGGAAAGAAAGCTGTATTTTTAATTCAAAATATATTTCCAACAACTGAAGAATATATATTAGAGAAATATGTTGCAGAAAACAAAGATGTTGAAATAGCACTAAATGTAAGAAACAAAATTATAGCTTACTCAAGACAAGTAATAATGAAAGCAGAGCAAGGTATTAATATTCCATTTTATAATATTATAGAAATGGAAAAGATATTATTAAATAAATAATTATTAAAACTCAAATGTACTCGCCACCCTGTTGGCGACAAATAAATGCGTAGATGAACAAATTATAAAAAGCTATTCCTAAATGCAGGAGTAGTTTTTTTGTGCTTTTATATTGAAAAAGTGAAACTGATATGCTAAAATGTAACAGAACGAAAACAACGAAACAGAGAAAATAAAGAAAGTAGTGATGTTATGAAAATTGCAGCATATTGTAGGGTATCAACTGAAAAAGAAGCACAAATAGACTCATTAGAAAAGCAAATAGAATTTTTTAATGAATTTACAAAAAAGAACGGTTATGAATTGTACAAGCTATATGCAGATGAAGGAATATCAGGAAAACAAATAAAACACAGAAAACAATTCCAACAAATGATGATAGATGCCAAAGCAAAAAAATTTGATAAAGTAGTAGTAAAAGATGTAAGCCGTTTTGCAAGAAATACAGTAGACTTATTACAAAGTGTAAGAGAGTTAAAATCTTATGGTGTACAAGTTGATTTCTTAAACAATGGTGAAGTAATGGAAGGTGGCTCTGAATTTATATTAACAATTTTAGGAGCAATGGCACAGCAAGAAAGTGCAAATATGTCTAAAAGAGTTAAATTCGGAAAAGACATCACAGCTAAAAAAGGAAGAGTGCCTAACCTGGTATTTGGATATGACAAAATTCCAGATGAAAGATATACTTTAAAAATAAATGAAGAAGAAGCAAAAATCGTAAAAGAAATATTTGAAAGTTACGTATATAAAGGAATAGGTACAACAAAAATAGCATGGAACTTAAATGACAGAGGAATACGTACTAAAAAGACAAAATCAAAATGGGTACAAACATCTATTGTAAGAATGCTTAAAAATCCAATATATACAGGAAGAGTAACAAATAAAAAATCAGAAGTAACAGACTTTATAACAGGGACAAGAAAAGAATTGCCAGAAGAAGAAAGGATAATAGTGGAAAAACCAGAAATGAGAATAATATCAGACGAACTATTTAACAGAGCACAGGAACTTTTAGAGCAAAGATCAAACGAATTTAAATTAAATAACAAAAGAGAAAAAACAGAATATGTATTTAGCACACTTATATATTGCAAACATTGTGGTTATTCATTTAGAAGAATAAAGAGAAAATATACAGCTGATGGACCAGAATATATAAGATGGGTATGTAGTGGAAGAAATTCAATGGGAGTAAACCATTGTCCAAATACAACTGTTATTGATGAAGAAGAACTTTTAAATGCAATAAAAATCTATTTAAAAAGTATAATAAAAAATAAAAAAGATTTTATGAAAGCTGTTGAAAAAGAATTTGAAAAGATTACAAAATTAAGAGAAAACAATGAAAGAAGCGAAGAAAGTCTTTTAAAAGAAATTGAAAAAGTAACAGTTAAAAAACAAAAATATATGGAAATGTTTCAAAATGAAATAATCAATATACAAGAATTAAAACAATACACAAATCCACTAAATGAAGATATTACAAGACTTGAAAGAGAATTAAAACTAATTACATCAGAAATAAAAGAAAAAGATGTACTAGAAAAAGAACTTAATAAAACAATAAAAACAGTAGATGACATATTAAATAATCAAACAATAACAAATGCAATGTTAAAAACAATAATAGATGTAATTGAAGTTGATTCAGATTCAAATGTAGAGGTAAGACTAAAATTACTAAATGAAATAGGAACAAATGAGCCAGTAATAACGAAATTTGAAGACATTTACCAAAATGGAGAAGACGCAGAAAACAAAGATGCAAATAATAATGAAGAAAACTCTACCGCTCTGAAAAGTAACAACAGTACATAAAGATGTAAGTGAAAGATTACTAAAGATAAATCCTGCATTAGCACATGATGTTAGAATAGTACTAGATGAAAATAAAGCAGAAAGACATATAAGGGGAGGTATGGCTACAAAACTAAAATATGAACATGATAAAGCAATCAAGAGTGGATAATACTCTTGATTATTTTTTTGTCACTGTTTTGTCATATATAAGTGATACATTATAAATAGTGTGATATAATAGATCATAGGAAGGTTAATAAAAATGATTAAAGTTTTGTTAGTAGAAGATAATAATGCAATAATTTTAGGATTAGAGTATTTATTTAAAGAAGAAGGATTTGAGTATAGTATTGTAAAAAATAAAAGGGATACTTTAAATATTCTAGATAAAGAAACATTTGATGTTGTTTTATTAGATGTGTCACTTCCAGATGGAAATGGGTTTGATATTTGCAAATATATAAAAAAGAAAAAGAATATACCAGTTATATTTTTGACAGCAAAGGACGAAGAAAAAGATGTAGTTATGGGATTTGACTTAGGTGCAGATGATTATATTATAAAACCGTTTAGAAATAGAGAATTGGTGTCAAGAATTAAAAATGTTTTAAGAAGGAAAAATAATTTAGATAATTGTTTGCAAATTAAAAATATAAAAATTAATACTGAAACTGGCAAAGTTTATAAAGACGAAGAAGAGATAACTCTTACTAAACTTGAATATAAAATATTAGTTAATCTATTTTCAAATAGAAATAAGTTAATAACAAGAGAAGAAATATTAAATGATATATGGGACATAGCGGGAAACTTTGTGGAAGATAATACACTTACAGTATATATAAAAAGAATAAGGGAAAAAATTGGAGACAAAGAAGGTAAAATAATAGAAACAGTTAGAGGAATAGGGTATAGAGTAATAGACTAATAAGGAGAAAAAATGAAAATATTTAAAAATAAAGGGATAAAGAATTTAATATTAACTAGTACATTAATAATTGTTTTGGCAATTATTTCGGTTGTTTGTATTAATGGTTATTATAATAATAAATATAAACAAACCATTAATTTATATATATCTAACATTTTAAATGTTGTAGTAAAAGAATATCCTAATGTTAGTGAGGAAGATTTAGTAAAAATATTAAATAGCAAGAAGCTTGAAGAAGAAAACTCTTTATTAGAAAAGTATGGGATATACAATGAACCAGCAATAGAAATATTAAAACAAAAAGATAAAAATATTATAATGTATAACTTAATAATATTAATAGCAACAAGTGTAGCATTAACAGTTGTATTTTATTTTTATTTAAAATATAGACAAAATGAAATTGATAAAATTACTAAATATGTAGAAAGAGTTTCGAATAAAAAATATATTTTAGATATAGATGAAAATACAGAGGACGAGCTAAGTAGTTTGAAAAATGAATTATACAAAATAACTGTTATGCTAAAAGAAGAAGCAGATAATTCGGAAAAACAAAAAGAAGCATTAACAACATCAATTTCTGATATATCACATCAATTAAAAACACCACTTACATCAATATTGATAATGTTAGATAACTTAAGTGAAAGCGATAATATGGATAAGCAAACTAGAGATAAATTTATAGCTGAAATATCAAGACAAATTGAAAATATGAATTGGCTAGTAATTTCACTTTTAAAATTATCAAGGCTAGATGCAGGTGTTGTTGAATTTGAAAGTCAAAGAATAAATGCTAATAAGCTAGTAAATGAAGTAATATCAAATTTAGAAATAATGACTGAACTAAAAAATGTAGGCTTTGAAATAGAAGCAAATAAAGATTGCTATTTTATTGGAGACTATAACTGGAATAAAGAAGCAATTCAAAACATAGTAAAAAATGCGATTGAACACACAAAAATAAATACAAAAGTAAAAATAAGAATTGAGGAAAATAGTGTATATACAAGTATAACGGTAAAAGATGAGGGAAGTGGAATAAATCCAAAAGATTTAAAACATATATTTGATAGATTTTATAAATCAGAAAATTCATCAGAAAATAGTTTTGGAATAGGCTTATCACTTTCTAAGAGTATAATAGAAAAGCAAAATGGATATATACAAGTTGAAACAAAAGAGAATGAAGGAACAAAATTTATTATAAAATATATAAAATAAGGAGTTTATCTCCTTATTTTTTCATAGTCATAAAAAAGTCATTTTATATGTGTAAAATATAAACAAACAAGGAGGAAATTAAAATGGAAATTTTAAAAGTTGAACATTTAACTAAAAAATATGGAAAAGGAGAAAATGAAGTTATAGCTGTAAATGATATGTCTTTTTCAGTAAATAAAGGTGAATTTGTTGCAATAGTTGGTAGTTCTGGAAGCGGCAAATCAACTTTGTTACATTTACTAGGTGGCGTAGATAGACCAACTTCTGGAAAAGTATTTATAGAAGGAAAAAATATATATGAATTAAATGATGATAATTTGGCAATTTTTAGAAGAAGACAAGTAGGATTAATTTATCAGTTTTATAACTTAATCCCAATATTAAATGTAGAAGAAAATATAACTCTTCCATGTGATTTAGATGGAAAAAATGTAAATAAAGAGCAATTAAAAGAATTATTAAAAACATTAGGATTAGAAAATAGAGTAAAACATCTTCCAAATCAATTATCTGGAGGACAACAACAAAGAGTTTCAATAGGTAGAGCTTTAATTACAAATCCAGCAATAGTATTAGCAGATGAACCAACAGGAAATCTAGACTCAAAAGCAAGTGATGAAATAGTTGAACTATTAAAATTATCAAATAAAAAATATAATCAAACTGTTATAATGATAACTCATAACTTGGAAATTGCAAAAGAAGCAGATAGAATTATTAGAATTGAAGATGGCAGAATTTTAAATTAAATATAAAAAATTTAATTTAAAATCTATAGATAAAAGAAAGGACGAACGAAGATGAATTTGTTAAATAAATTAACTATTACAAATTTAAAATTAAACAAAAAAAGAACAATAGTTACAATCATTGGAATTATTCTTGCAACAGCACTAATAACAGCAGTGGCAGGAATGGTTACAAGTTTTAGGCAAACTTTGATTAATTGGACTATAAAAACAGATGGAAATTATCATTATAGCTTTAAGAACGTTCCAAGTGAAGAGCTAAAATATATTGAAAATAATAGAAGTATAGAAAACTATTATTTGACACAAGGTATTGGCTATGCTAAATTAAATGAAAGTAAAAATGAATATAAACCTTATTTATATGTGATGTCATATAACAATGGGGCATTAAAAAATGCACCAATTGACCTAGTGGAGGGAAGATTACCACAAAATGAAAATGAACTTGTAATATCAGAACATATTATTACTAATGGAAAAGTAAATTATAAAATAGGACAAAAAATTTCTTTAGAAATGGGAGAAAGATTAAGTGAAAATTCAAAATTAGATCAGCAGAATCCATATAATAAAGATGAGGAAGAATTTAATTTTAAATTTAATAAAACGTATGAAATAGTTGGAATAATGCAAAGACAAAAAAATAATGTTGAACCATATTCTGCACCTGGATATACTGTAATTACATATCTTGATGATAGTAATATTAAAGAAAATACAAATATATATGTGTTACTTAATAAAAATAAATTAAAAGACAGATATAAGGTATTTGCTGATATTTTAAATATTCCAGAAGATTTAGCAGAAAAAAATGTAAAAGGTACAATAACCATAGAAAAATTTGATAAGCTAAATGAAACTGCTAAGTATAAATTTGAAATTAATAAAGATTTGCTAAGATTTCAAGCTTTAGAATTTGGAGATTCAATTTTAAGTACGTTATATGCATTAAGTATAATAATTATTTCGATAATTATTGTAACAAGTGTATTTTGTATACGAAATAGTTTTGCAATATCTATAACAGAAAAAATGAAGCAATATGGAATGCTTGCATCTGTTGGTGCAACATCAAAACAAATAAAGAAAAACGTATTTTATGAAGCATTAATATTATCTGTTATTGCTATACCAATAGGCGTACTTTGTGGAATGCTTGCTGTATTTATAGTATTAAAAGTAATAAGTGCAATATTGGCAGAATCATTAAACGGAATGATATTTGTGTACAGTATTCCATGGGCAGCAATAGGCATTTCAGTAATACTAGCGATGATTACAATATTCTTATCAGCTAGAAAATCTGCAAAAAGAGCAGCTAAAGTTTCTCCAATTGAAGCAATAAGATCAAATGAAGATATTAAAGTAAAATCTAAAAAACTTAGATCTCCAAAGATTATTAAGAAGATATTTGGAGTTGGTGGAGATATTGCATATAAAAATCTAAAAAGAAATAAGAAAAAATATAGAACAACGGTTATTTCAATAGTTGTAAGTGTTGCAATATTTATACCAACATCAACATTTATTAATTATGCATTTAAAACTTCATCAATGTATTATCAATATGGAGAAGCAAGGTATAATTTAGTGGTAAGAGTTCAAAAACAAAACCAAGCAGATAATGAAAGTATAAACAAAATAATTGAACTAGATGGTATAAAAGAGTATTCAATACAAAGATCAGTAATCGCTAGTGTAGATATTAAAGATGTAAAATATTCAAGTATGGGAAGAGAATATATAGGAAAATTTGAAGAAGAGGGAGGATCAACTACTACAAACTTTAGTATTTATTCAGTTGACAAAGAAGAATATAATAGATACATAAGTAAACTTGGATTAAAATATGATGATGTAAAAGACAAAGCAATATTAATAAATAGTGCAATAACCTATGTTGAAAATGATAAGGGAAAATATATAAATACAAAATTTGAACCATATGAATATAAAGTAGGAGATATAATAAAAGTAAAATTAGTAGGAGATGGCATAGAAGATAAAAATACTCAAATTGAAATAGCTAAAACAACAGACAAAGTTCCAATGGGATTTGAGGGTAGAACAAGTAATGGGTATCTTATAGTAAGCAATGAATGGATTGAGCAAAATAGTAATTATCTACTGAATGGAATCGAGCTTTATATAAATTGTAATAATTCAGATGTATTAGAAGAAAATATAAGAAAGATAGATAAAAATCTTAATATAATTAATATAGATTCATCTATAAGAGAACAAAAAGCAATGTGGATAGTAATTGCAATATTCCTTTATGGATTTATAACAGTAATTTCATTAATTGGCGTTACAAATATATTTAATACAATAACAACAAATATGAACTTACGAAGTAAGGAATTTGCAAACTTAAAATCTATTGGAATGACAACTAAAGAATTTAATAGAATGATAAGATTAGAAAGTATATTTTATGGAACTAAATCATTATTAATAGGAATACCAATTGGAACATTATTGTCTTATTTAATGTTTAAAGCCTTTGGAGAAAGTGTAGACTTTGGATTTATATTCCCAGTAAGCGGAGTATCAATTTCAATAATAGCCGTATTTGTATTGATAATAAGCATAATGAAATATTCATTAAATAAAATAAACAAACAAAATATAATTGAAACTATAAGAAAAGATAATATATAAAGATATGTGAATAGTATAAAGGATAGGCACAGCCTATCCTTTGTGTTTTTGGTAGAGATTATTTGTCACAATAATATGTTTTTCGACATAGTATATATAAGCCTAGATTAATAGAGGTGGTACTATGGAAAAAATAAAAAAACGGAGATATTGTTGCGAGAAAATCTCATGGATTTGATATATTATTCACAGTAGAAAAAATTATTAGAAGTACTAATGGTATGCAGATAGCTATTTTAAAAGGAATAACAGTTAGAATTGTAGCAGATGCATATTTAAATGATCTTGTTGTAATTGGTGAAGAAGAAGCTGATAATTGTTTAAGAAGTTTGGATACTCAAATTGAAAAAAGAGTAAATACTTTTCTAAAGCAATATAATCAAATAAAACATAAAGATAGAAAAATAGAGAGTGGGAAGGCAGGGCTTATTCTACATTTGGACGGAGATAAACTTTATTCTGAAAAAACAAGTAGATATTATAAAAAAATGGGACTTGATGCCATAGTTTTAAATATTCCAGAAGTAAAACAACCTATGCTTGTAAAAGGGTATTTAGAAAAATACAAACCTGATGTTTTAGTATTAACTCGGACATGATGGAATGATTAAAAGTGGTACTAAATATGGAGATTTATCTAATTATAGAAATTCAAAATATTTTGTAAAAGCAGTTTTAGAAGCAAGAAAAATTAATCCGTCAAGTAATAAACTCGCCATATTTGCAGGAGCATGTCAAAGTTTTTTTGAAGCAATAATGGCAGCAGGAGCTAATTTTGCTTCATCTCCTGGAAGGATATTAATAGATTTTATGGATCCACTTATTGTTGCGGAAAAAATAGCCATTACAGAAAGAAGTAAGTTTGTAACAATAAATGATATTGTGAAAGATTTACGAGATGGCAGAAAAAGCATAGATGGTAGCGGAGTGATGGGAAAAAAAGCCTTGTAATATAATTGTAATATTTCTGTAACACAAAAGTAAAATTAGATAATAAAAAGCTCGAAAAAGTATTGAAATACAGTATTACAGCGTTTTATGTAGAATAATGTTATTTTGACTTTTTATGTAGATAATGATATAATGTGACCATCTTAAAAAAGTAGGTGGTCAAAATGATATTGCCAAATGATATCACAAATTTAAAAACTGATATTACGGACAAAATTGGACAAAAGATAATAGTTAAAGGAGCACTTGGAAGAAGCAAATTTTTTGAGAAAGAAGCCACAATAGAAAAAACATATCCTAACTTATTTATAGTGAAATATGATGACGAAGAAAGAAACGTTACATATAGCTATAAAGATGTTTTGACTAGAACTGTTGAAGTTGAAGTTTATGACGGTGAGGGATATAGCCCTTTAATTCCACCACCTGTGGAAACAAAGAAAATAAAAAATTTTTAACAGTATAAAATAATTTATAGGATGAAAGTAATAATAAATATACAAAAGAAAAGATTCTTTGAGAAAAGAACCCAAAATGTTTAATGTTTTTGGTTCTTTTTTTTTATTTATTTAATATATTTTACTAAATATATTAAATATAAGGAGGTTATTATGGAAGTAGAAGCAACAAGACAAACTATAACAGTAAATAAACTAATAAGTTCAAAAAAAGAATTTATAACAATTGAAGGAGACACAATAGTTCCTGATGTAAAACCAGATATATTAAATACAATAGACACAGCTGGAAATGTATGTATATACAAAAAAGAAGTATTAGATGGAAAAGTAAGATTTGACGGTAGTATAAACTTAAATATAGTATATTTAGCTGATAGTGACAATGAATTTACAAGAGGATTGACTACCACTTTAGATTTTACTCAGATGATTGAAGTTGAAAATTGCAAAGCAGGAATGAGTGTAAGAAGCAATATATCTATAAAGGATATAGATTGCAAGGTTTTAAACGGAAGAAAGATTAATACTAAAGTAATGTTAGAAGTAGATGTAAAAATATATTCAAATGAAGAAGCTCAAATTTTAAAACAAATTGATAATATTGAGGAGATTCAAACGCTAAATTCAAGTATGCAAATAAATAATTTAGTAGGAGAAGCAACTTGTAAGGCAAGTGCAAAAGATAATATTTCATATGATGCGGATGATAATTTGGCTGAAATATTAAAAACAGAAGTAAAAGTTATAAATAGTGAAATGAAGGTAAGTTATAATAAAATATTATTAAAAGCTGATGCAAATGTGAAAATTATGTATTTAACAGAGAATGGTGATATAAAAATTATTTCATCTAACATACCTATTATGGGATTTGCAGATATAAATGATGTTTCAGAAAACAATATATTAAGTTGTAATTATGAAATGAAAAACATGATTATAAAACCTAATTCTACAGACCAACATTCAATATATGTTGAAATTGAATTTGAAATTAGTTGCGATGCTGTTGATACGATTGATATTAATTTAATACAAGATATGTATTGTCCTTGTATGAATTTGAAGTATAACCAAAAAGAAATTGCTACAATAACTAATAAACAAATAAGTAAGAATACTTTTAATATAAGAGAAAAAATATCAGTACCTGAGATTTCAAATAACAAAATATATGATGTTGAAATTATGCCAGATATAACTAATACTAATATACTAAATGGAAGAATTGTATATGAAGGCGAAGTAAAATTAAATTTTATATTTTCATCAGAAGCTAACACTAGAATTGACACCAAAAGATATGTTTTACCATTTACATATAATTTAGACAACAATGATATTGAAGCTAATAAGATTGTTAATACAAAAGTAGATTGTACAAATAATGAATTTGTTATAACAACAGATGGAATGATAGAATGTAAAATAGATTTAATGTTTGAATTAGAAACGTATAATAATACAAATATCAATATAATGGATGAAATAAATGTAGAAGATGAAAATATTAATCCTGGACCTAGCATGATAATACATATAGTAAAACAAGGAGACACATTGTGGAAAATAGCAAAACAACATAATACAACAGTTCAAGATATTATAAGTGTAAATAAAATTGATGATCCTAATAATCTTAGTATAGGTCAAAAGTTATTTATACCGCGCTTTAGTAGAACTAAAATAGGAAATATTGCATAACATGTAAAGAGCAAACAATTAAGTTTGCTCTTTTAAATAATATAAAATTTCTCATTAGGAGGAAAATATGTCGTTAATATACTCAAGACCAAGGCTAAAATTGCCGCGATTATATATATATAATTCTAATAGAAATAACAGTAATAATAAAAATAAAAAAGCTGTTATTATAACTATATTAATAATGATATTAATTTCATACATAGTATTAAAGTCTGTAACCCCAATATTTAACGACGTGTGTATAGATAAAGCTAAAAGTGTAGCTACAATTGTTACTAATGAAGAAATAGGTAAAGCAATAGAAGGGTATAAATATTCGGATTTTATAATTATTCATAAAGATGATAATGGTAATGTAATCATGTTAGAATCTAATATGGTAAATATTAATACTGTAATATCAAATGCTGCTACTAATATTCAATTACACTTTGATAATATAAAAAATGAAGATATAACAATTAGCTTAGGTAGTTTTACTGGAATTAGTATATTGGCAGGAAGAGGATACCCTGTACCAATAAGAATATCAACGGTTGGAAATGTAAAAACAGAAGTTAAAAGTGAATTTATAGAAAAAGGAATTAATCAAACATTACATAGACTGTATTTAGATATAGAATGTGAGGTAAGTATATTAACACCATTTAATACAATAAAAAAGAAAGTTAATAATCAATTAATTATAGCTGAAAATGTTATTGTTGGAAAGATACCAAGTGCATATTATAATTTAAGTGGAATAAGCCAAAGTGAAGCAATGGAAGTTATTGAATAAAAAATTGTCAAAAAATAAAAATATTTCAATAAAAAGTATTGACATTTTGGAAAATATATATTAAACTGGGTTCATAAAAAATAGGGAAAAGAAAAAATATGGGGAGCTAAAATCTTTAAGAAAGGAGGTTCCCAGTATGAATGATTTAGAACAAAAAGTTGATAAAATTCTTGAGAAGCAAGACATAATACAAAAAAGTATGCTTAATATTCAGAATAACGAAATTGGCATAATAGCAACTCAAAAAGATATGTTGACTACGCAATTTGAAATGCAACAAGATATAAATAAAATGCATCAAAATGTAAAACAAATGCAAGAAAACATATCTGGAATTCAAGAAAATATTGTTAAAATGAAACAAGACATAAACAGATTAGACAATAAGATTGATACAAAATATGAAGAATTAAACAATAAGATGGATGCACAATATGAAGAATTAAACAATAAGATGGATGCACAATATGAAGAATTAAACAACAAAATGGATGCACAATATGAAGAATTAAACAATAAAATGGATGCACAATATGAAGAATTAAACAACAAAATGGATGCACAATATGAAAAATTAAACAACAAAATGGATGCACAATATGAAGAATTAAATAACAAGATAGATGAACAATATGCAAAACTAGATAATAAAATAGATACTCAGTATGAAAAATTAAACAACAAAATTGATACTCAATATAATAGAATTGATAAAAAGTTAGATGCCAACATATACGATATTTCTGAGATGTTTCAAGACTTATATAAACATATTGGCGTACATAATAGTAAAAGTAGCAATAATAAAACTAATTTTAAGCTACTAAAAAGAAATTAAAATTGGAAGTATACTTCAAGGTATGTTTTACTACCTAAATTATATAACCCTAAAAATACTTATTAAGCGCTTAATAAGTATTTTTTAAATTAACAATTATTGACACATATTTACATTATGGTATAATTAAACAGTAAAAATTAAATAAATGGTGAAAATAAATGGAAGAACAAAAGAAAGAAAAGTCTAAAACGCGGAATAAAAGTATTTTCAGTAATAATTGTATTAGTTGGTTTTATATTAATAATGGCATACTTGCTTATAGATCAAAAAAATAATATCGAATTTAAATTATTAGGTAATAGTAATATAGTTATAGAAGCTGGAAATGAATATATAGATGCAGGGTTTATTGCTAAAACTAAAAATAGAAGTTTAAATAATAAAGTTAATATATTAACAAATGTTAATACAAATGTGCTTGGAAATTATGTTATTAAATATAACTTGAATATTAATTATTTGGGAGTTAATCAAACCTTATATAGAAATGTAAAAGTTGTAGATACAACGGCACCTATTTTAAAAATAGATAGTGAAGAACAAGTTGAAATATATGCAGATGATAACTATTCACTACCAACATATACGGCAATGGATAATTATGATGGAGATATAACTAATAAAGTACAGATTGAATCTAATCTGAATACAAAAGAAGCAGGAACATATGAAATTAATTATTCTGTAAGTGACACAAGTGGAAATACAACAAAAGATACAATTACAGTAAAGGTAAAAAAGAAGAAAAATCCATATATTATTGTTTCTATTTCTAAACAAACATTAGAGTATTATGAATATGATAAATTAGTGCTATTTTCAAATATTGTAACAGGAATAGATGGAAAAACACCAACTGGAACATTTAAAGTTTTAAACAAAGCAACAGATATAATATTGAGAGGAGCAGATTATGCAAGCTTTGTAAATTACTGGATAGCATTTAAAGGACATTCTTTTGGATTTCATGATGCATCATGGAGAAGTAAATTTGGAGAAACAATATATAAAACAAATGGAAGTCATGGATGCATAAATATGCCATACAGCAAGGTAAAACAATTATATAATATAGTTTCAATTGGGACTCCCGTATATATAAAAAAATAAAAATAAGCTTAGATTAAAAGGTAAGAAAAAGAAAATCTTACCTTTTTTAGATTTTTTAGCAAAAGAACTTGACAAGTGCTAAAAATGATGTATAATAATATATGTGTTAGCAAATAATACTAAAGAGTGCTAACAAGGTTTGAAAAATCCAAACTTATAAAATCAACATTGAGAGAGGAATAAAAAATGTTGAATGATAGAAAAAAAGAAATATTACAAGCTATTATAGAAGAGTATATTCAAACAGCTGAACCCGTAAGCTCAAATGCAATTGTACAAAAATATAATTTGGATTATAGTAGTGCAACTGTAAGAAACGAAATGGCGGATTTAGAAAAATTAGGTTTTTTAGATAAACCTCATACTTCAGCTGGTAGAGTACCATCAGCAAAAGGATATAGGTTCTACGTTGATGAATTATTAAAAGATGATGATATTAGTTTAGAGGAAGTTATATATATACAATCTAAACTTCAAACTAAAGTTAATCAAATGGAAGATTTAACTAAGATTACTACTAACACATTATCTGAAATAACTCATTATCCAACAGTAAGTATTGGACCTAATAAACACAATCAAATAATAGAAGATATTAAATTTGTACTTCTTGGAACAAGAACAATGATGGCAATTATACTTACAGACTCAGGAATAATTAAAGAAACAATAATTAAGTTTGATGAAGATGTAACAGAAGAACAAATATCCACATTATCATATATGTTTAATAATAAATTAAAAGGAAAAACATTAGACGATATAGATGCACCAATAGAGAACTATATAATTTCTGAAATGAGTAGTAGTATAAATGTAATTAGACCAATATTAAATGAAATGAAAAAAGCAATAGATGAGCAAGGAACACTATATTATGAAGGAACAAACAAAGCATTTGAACTCCCAGAGTTTAAAAGTATGGAACTTGCTAAAAACTTTGTAAATGTACTTGATGCAAAAGATATGGTAATAGATACCTTAAATTCAGGAATTGCAGATGATATTAATGTATATATTGGCGATGAGAATGAAAATGAAGAATTAAAAGATTTTAGTATAATAACATTTAATCATAAAGTACATGGAAAGTCATTAGGAACAATTGGAATAATAGGACCTAAAAGAATGGATTATTCAAAAGTTATATCTGTCTTGAAATATATAAATAGAAAGATGAATCAAGGCGGATTACTAGGTGAAGGAAAGAAGGAGGAGTGAAATTGGAAGAAAATAATGAAGAGTTGAAAAAAACAGAAACTTCAGAAGAAGTAAAGGAAGAAAATATAAACTGCAAAGAAGATACAGAGCTTAATAAAATAAAAACAGATTTAGAAGAAACAACTGATAGATTAAAAAGACTTATGGCTGAATTTGATAATTTCAAAAAAAGAAGTGCAAAAGAAAGAGAAGGATTATATAACTCTTTACTTGCAGATATAATATCAAGTTTCTTACCAGTAGTTGATAACTTAGAAAAAGCAGTAAATAGCCAAACAGAAGATGAAGGATATAAACAAGGAGTAGAGTTAGTATTAAAACAATTCACAGATGTTCTTTCATCACTAGGAGTAAAAGAAATAGAAACTAATGGTACTACATTTAATCCTGAATATCATGAAGCAGTAAGTTCTGTACAAGATGAAAACTTAGGAGAAAAGGAAATAAAAGAAACTTATAGAAAAGGATATAGAATAGGCGATAGAGTAATACGCCATGCTATGGTTGTAGTAGCAAATTAATTATGTTATTAATTTTAAATTTTATAAATTGCACAAAAGAAAATAAAACAATAAGTATTATAAAGAAGTAAAAAGTTCATGTTTACTAAGTTAATAAATGGTGAATAATGAATAATATAAATTTACTTCGTAAATTTAAGGAGGAAAATATTATGGGAAAAATTATAGGAATCGATTTAGGTACAACAAACTCATGTGTAGCTGTTATGGAAGGAGGAGAACCAGTAGTTATACCAAATGCAGAAGGAAATAGAACAACTCCATCAGTTGTTGCATTTTCTAAAAATGGTGAAAGATTAGTAGGACAAATTGCTAAACGTCAAGCTGTTACAAATCCAGAAAATACAGTTATATCAATAAAAAGAGAAATGGGTACAAATAAAAAAGTAAACATTGATGGTGATGAATTTACACCACCAGAAATATCAGCAATGATATTACAAAAATTAAAAACAGATGCTGAAAATTATTTAGGAACAACTGTTAATCAAGCAGTTATTACAGTTCCTGCTTACTTTAGTGATAGCCAAAGACAAGCAACAAAAGATGCTGGTAAAATAGCTGGACTAGAAGTATTAAGAATTATAAACGAACCAACAGCAGCAGCTTTAGCTTATGGTATGGACAAAGAAGATACAGATAGCAAAATAATGGTATACGACTTAGGTGGTGGTACATTTGATGTATCTATACTAGATATTGGAGATGGAGTATTTGAAGTTTTAGCTACAAGTGGTAACAACAGATTAGGTGGAGATGACTTCGATCAAAAAATTATAGATTATTTAGTAGCAGAATTCAAAAAATCAAATGGTATTGATTTATCAACAGATAAAATGGCAATGCAAAGATTAAAAGAAGCAGCTGAAAAAGCTAAAATAGAATTATCTGGTGTTCAACAAACACAAATAAACTTACCATTTATTACTGCAGATAGCACAGGTCCAAAACACTTAGATGTTACATTAACAAGATCAAAATTTGAAGAATTAATAAGAGATTTAGTAGAATCAACAGCAGGACCAGTTAACCAAGCATTAAAAGATGCTGGAATAACAGCAGATAAATTGCATAAAATCTTATTAGTTGGTGGTTCTACAAGAGTTCCAGCAGTTCAAGAATTAGTAAAAAGAATTACAGGAAAAGAACCAGATAAAGGAATAAACCCAGATGAATGTGTTGCAATTGGTGCAGCTATTCAAGGTGGTGTTTTATCTGGAGATGTTAAAGATTTAGTTTTATTAGACGTAACACCATTATCATTAGGTATTGAAACATATGGTGGAGTATTTACAAAATTAATAGATAGAAATACAACAATACCAACTAAAAAATCACAAGTATTCTCAACAGCAGCAGATGGTCAAACAAGTGTTGAAATTCACGTTTTACAAGGTGAAAGAGAAATGGCTGCATACAATAAAACATTAGGAAGATTCCAATTAACAGGAATACCAGCAGCACCACGTGGAGTTCCACAAATTGAAGTAACATTTGATATAGATGCAAACGGTATAGTTCACGTATCTGCAAAAGATATGGCAACAGGAAATGAACAAAATGTTGCAATTACAGCAAGTTCAAACTTATCAGATGAAGATATTGAAAAAGCTGTAAAAGATGCTGAAGCACATGCAAGTGAAGATAAGAAAAAGAAAGAAGAAATAGAGATAAGAAATAATGCTGAAAGCTTAGTATACAACAGTGAAAAAACATTAAAAGAATTAGGCGACAAAATAAGTGGAGAAGAAAAAGCGAAAGTAGAAAATGAAATTGCTAATACTAAAAAAGCATTAGAAGGAACAGATACAGAAAACATTAAACAAGCTACAGAAAAATTAACAACAGCTTTCTATGAAATTTCTGAAAAATTATATAAACAAGCAAGCGCAAATAATGCAACAGGTGCACAAGAAAATGCGGGAGCTAATGAAGCAAACGAAAATCCAGAAGGAAAAGTTTATGATGCAGAATATGTAGAAGATGACGAAAACAAAGAAGATAACAAATAATAAAAGGTAGAGGGGCGGATCTTGTGTCCGCCCACATACATATTGGAGGAAAAGATGGCTGAAAAAAGAGATTATTACGAAGTCCTAGGTGTAAATAAAAATGCAACAGAAGACGAACTAAAAAAAGCATATAGAAAACTTGCAAAAAAATATCACCCAGATGCAAATCCAGATAATAAAAAAGAAGCAGAAGCTAAATTCAAAGAGGTAAATGAAGCATATGAAAATTTATCAGATCCTCAAAAAAGGCAAATGTATGATAGATTTGGACATGATGGTCCTCAAGGCTTTGGAGGAAATGGAGGAGGATTCTATTCTTCACAAGGTTTTGATGGCTTTAGCGGAATGGGAGATTTTGGAGACTTAGGAGATATATTTTCTTCATTTTTTGGTGGAGGCTTTGGAGGCAGTTCAAGAACTTCAAGAGCAAAAACAGGGCCAACAAAAGGTGCAAGTTTAAGATATGATATTGAGATAACCTACGAAGAAGCATTTTCAGGAGTTGAAAAAGAAATAAGTTTTAGTAGACAAGAAACTTGTGATACATGCCATGGAACTGGTGCAAAACCAGGTACAAGTAGTACAACATGCTCAATGTGCGGTGGAACAGGCCAAATAACTCAAATGCAAACAACTATACTAGGTCAAATGCAAACAACTAGAACTTGCCCAAATTGCCATGGAGAAGGAAAAATTATAAAAGAACCATGTGAAACATGTCGTGGCAAGGGTCAAGTTAAAAAACCAGTAAGAATAAAAGTAAAAATTCCAGAAGGAATAGACGATAATCAAACAGTAGTACTTAGAGGTCAAGGAGCTGCAGGACAAAAAGGTGGACCACAAGGAGATTTATTTATAACAGTGCATTTGAAAAATCATAAAATATATACAAGAAAAGGAAGCAATGTATATTGTGATGTACCAGTTACAATAACACAAGCAACTCTTGGAGCAGAAATAGAAGTTCCTATGCTAAATGGAAAAATAGAAAAATTTAAAATACCAGAAGGAACACAAACAGATACAAAATTTAGGATAAGAGGAAAAGGATTTAAAAATGGAAATACAAGTACATATGGAGATTTTATCTTCAATGTAATTGTAAAAACACCAAAAAGATTGACTAAAGAACAAAGAGATTTGTTAGAAAAATTAGCATTAACAATGAATGAACAGCCACCAATTAAGAGAAAAGGAATATTTGGATAAATAAAAACTCACCAGTTTAAATTTGGTGAGTTTTTTGTGTATTGCATGTGAAAGCACTTGACATGTTAGTGGATTAAATGTAAAATATAATAGGTAGGTTTTAATTATATAAATTAATAATGAGATTAAATATATATTAGAACATTGAAAATTTAATAGAAAAGAGGGATATAATTATGAATACAATAATTATTATCGCCACTGTTCTAATCTCAGGAGCTGTTTTTATACCAGCAGGTATTGTTATAAGAAAAAAATCAGCTGAATCAAAAATATTAAGTGCTGAAAATGAAGCAAAAAGATTACTTGAAGATGCTAAGAAAGATGCAGCAAGCATAAAAAAAGAAGAAATATTAAAAGCAAAAGAAGAAATTATGAAGTCTAGAGATGAACTAGATAAAGAGATTAGAGAAAGAAGAGGCGAAGTACAAAGTCAAGAAAGAAGACTAATACAAAAAGAGGAAAACTTAGATAAACGTATTGAAACATACGATAAAAGAGAAAGAGAATTAGATAAAGAGTTTCAAGAAGTTGAAAAACAAAAAGAAGATGTTAAAGAAATATTTAATAGACAAATGCAAGAATTACAAAGAATTTCTGGTTTATCTTCTGAAGATGCAAAAAAACAATTGTTATCAGAATTAGAAAAACAATTAAATACTGAAAAAGCTTTACTTATAAAAGAAGTTGAGGGAAAAGCTAAAGAAGAAGCAAACAAAAATGCTAAAGAAATCTTAAGCTATGCAATTCAAAAATGTGCAGCGGATCATACATCTGAAACTACAGTATCTATAGTTAATTTACCAAATGATGATATGAAAGGTAGAATAATTGGTAGAGAAGGTAGAAATATTAAAACATTAGAAACATTAACAGGAATTGATTTAATAATTGATGATACTCCAGATGCTGTTGTAATATCAGGATTCGACCCATTAAGAAGAGAAGTTGCTAAAATTGCTCTAGAAAAATTAATTGATGATGGTAGAATTCATCCAGCTAAAATTGAAGAAATGGTAGAAAAGGCAAAAGAAGAAATTGAAGCTACAATTAAAGCTGAAGGCGAAAGAGCAACATTAGAAACAGGAGTTATGGGATTAAATCCAGAAATAATTAAATTAATAGGAAAATTAAAATATAGAACAAGTTATGGACAAAATGTTTTAAATCACTCTATAGAGGTTTCAAATTTAGCAAGAATAATGGCAGAAGAATTAGGCTTAGACTCAACTAGAGCAAGGCGTGCAGGTTTATTACATGACATTGGAAAAGCACTAGACCATGATATGGAAGGAACACATGTTGAGCTTGGTGTTGATGTTTTAAGAAAATTTAAAGAAAATGAATTAATAATAAATGCTGTTGAAGCACATCATGGTGATGTTGAACCTAAAACTCTAGAAGCTGTACTTGTACAAGCAGCAGATGCAATTTCTGCATCAAGACCTGGAGCAAGAAGAGAAACTTTAGAAGCGTATATTAAGAGACTACAAGAATTAGAGGAAATTGCAAATTCATTTGAAGGAGTAGATAAGTCATTTGCAATACAAGCAGGACGTGAAATAAGAATTATAGTAAAACCAGAAAAGATATCAGACGCAGATATGACAGTTTTAGCAAGAGATGTTGCTAAAAAAGTAGAAAATGAAATGGAATATCCAGGACAAATAAAAGTAAATGTAATAAGAGAAACAAGAACAATAGATTATGCTAAATAAATGAAATAGACCACTTTTAAAAGTGGTCTATTATTTTATCGAAAGAAAATTGCAGGCTTAGGAGTCTTGTAAAATAGAATTACAGACTCAGAAGATATCATTACATTTATATCATCTTCTTTAAAAGAAGAGTCAATATTGTATAAGAATCTTTGAAGTCTCATAAGACTATCAGGATTGTTAGCAAAAAGTTTTTTGGGAAAATGTATACTTTTTGCGGAATAGATTCTGGAATCATTTTCATCAAAAAGAATTAATTCTTTTTTTGCTAAATTCCTAAAATTATTAGGATCTAATCCTGCCCATTCGATAAATATTGCAAACTTAATCAAAGTTTGCACCTCCCCTATGTAAATTTACCATTTTCTGGGGTAATGCAATGGTATAAAATTATTATAGCATAAATAAGGTTAAAAATCAAATTATGTAAATTTCATTAATACATATTTTAATTTGCATTAATAATAAAAATATAGTATTATATAATAAGTAAAGAACGAAAGGAAAATGTATAATATGAAGATTTTAGCAGTTGGTGATATTGTTGGAGAAAGCGGATTAAACAAGTTAAAAGAAATATTACCACATTTAAAACAAAGAGAAAAAATAGATTTTGCAATTGTAAATGGAGAAAATGTTGCAGGAGGAATGGGAATTACAGAAAAATTATTTAAACAAATCTTATTTGCTGGGGCAGATGTTGTAACCCTTGGAAATCATACTTGGGCTAAAAAAGACGTATTTAATATTATTGATGACGACCAGTTAATAAGACCAGCAAATTACCCTAAAGGAGTATGTGGTAAAGGCTATAATATATATAACTGCAAAAATAAAAAAATATGTGTAATTAACGCACTTGGTAGAACCAATATGGGAATACTAACTGAAAATCCATTTTTAATAGTAGAAGATATTATTAATAATATCAAAGATAAAGTAGATTATATAATTGTAGATTTTCATGCAGAAGCAACAGCAGAAAAAATTGCATTTGCAAATTATTTAGACGGAAAAGCAAATATAATATTTGGAACACATACACATGTTCAAACATCAGATGAAACGATACTTCCAAATGGCACAGCATACATAACAGATATAGGCATGACTGGACCAATAAATTCAGTTATAGGTATGGATAAAAAGGCATCAATAAAAAGATTTGTTACTACTTTACCAGAGAAATATAAAATTGCAGATGGAGATTGTAGACTTAATAGTTGTTTGTTTTGTATTAATGACGAAAACGGTCGAATAGAAAGAATTACAAGAATAAATATGTAGAAAAAGAAAATACGAAATTACCAATAATTTCCAAAAAATACTAGACAAAGTTACATCCATATAATATAAATATAGTTGTTCACAAATGAAACAAAATTTATATTTAGGAGGAAAAAAATGGAAGTTTTAAAAATTTCAGCAAAATCAAATCCAAATTCAGTTGCAGGAGCAATAGCAGGACTAGTTAAGGAGTCTAACAAAGCAGAAATGCAAGCAATAGGAGCAGGAGCACTAAATCAAGCAATTAAAGCTGTAGCTATTGCAAGAGGATTTGTGGCTCCATCAGGAGTTGACTTAGTATGTGTACCAGCATTTGCCGAAGTGGAGGTAGAAGGTGAAGACAGAACAGGAATAAAAATAATTGTGGAATCTAGATTATAAAAATAAGGAAATAATTAATTTTCCATATAAAATAAAAAAGTGGCTATGCCACTTTTTTTGTTGAATAGAAAAATTCTTATTGAAAACAATAAAAAAATAATATATAGTATATATAGATTAATAGGTAGGAGAAGAACATGAAAACCTCATATTTAAAAATAATATTTATAATATTAATAATAGTTTTAGTTGTATCAGCAATATATATAAATTTGTTTTGGGGAAATAAAAGAAATAGAAATTCTAATATATCAACAACTACTTCAAATGAAAAAGAAACATTAATTTCAAATAATCTAAGAATAGGAATAATTGAATTTGATAATATAAATCCAATATTAAGTAACAACAAAAATGTTCAAGATGTATCAAGACTAATATTTGATCCATTATTTATGCTTACGGAAGATTATAAACTTACAGATGTATTAGCTAAAGAATTTTCAAAAATTGATGATAAAACATATGTAATAAAATTAAAAGAAAATATAAAATGGCAAGATGGAAATAAATTTGATTCATCTGACGTATTTTTTACCATAGATATTTTAAAAGAATTAGGAGATAGTTCTGTATATTATTATAATGTAAGAGATATAGAAGAAGTTGAAAAAATAGATGAATATACGGTAAAAATAAAGTTGAATAGAGAAATTCCATATTTTGAATATAATCTTATTTTCCCAATAGTCTCAAGCAAATATTTTGACAAAGATAATCTTAGATTAGAAAATAAAAATATAAAACCTGTTGGAACAGGCATGTTTTATATATCAGAAACAGAAAATAATAGTATATTGCTTAAGAAAAGTATAAAAGAAAATACTACAGAAAGTTTGAAATTAGATACAATAACATTAAAATTATATGATTCACTAACTAGTGCAATAAATGCATTTAAAACTGGAGAAATAGACTTTTTCACAACCTCTAATAGAAATATTGAAGACTATTTAAAAAATATAAATTATAATAAAATTGAATATATAAATAGAAGTTATTCATATATTTCATTAAATTGTGATAATAATATACTTTCTAATAAAGAAGTAAGACAAGCGATAAATTCAACAATAGATAAGAATTCAATTATAAAGGATATATACAATGACAAAAATACACTTTCTAATTTTCCATTAGATTTTGGTAGTTATGCTTATGATAAAAATAATCCTAGTATGACTTGTGATTCAAATACTGCTAAAAATTTGCTTGTAGATAATGGATGGAAATATACTTCTAAAAAATGGAGAAAGACTGTAAAAAATAAATATTTAAAGATTGAATTAGACCTAGTTGTAAATAAAGATGATGGATATATGGTTAAAGTGGCAAAAAAAGTGAAAGAACAACTAGAAAATATAGGAATGATAATAAATGTTAAGGAAACTAATAATAAGCAATATGAGACTTATTTAAAAAATAAAAATTATGACATGATATTAATTAGTTCAAGTTATAGCTATAGTCCATCTTTAAATAAATATTTTGGAGATTCCAATATAGCTAATTATAAAAATGAAGAAATCACCAAATTGATAGAAGAAATGCAAAGTAGTGTGGATGAAAATGAGATAAAACAAAAGTGCTCAAGAATAGTAGAAATTTATAATGATGAAGTGCCATATATAAGCTTATTTTTTAATCAAAATACAATGATATATTCTCCTAATCTAAAAGGTAATGTATCACCAAATTCATACAATTTATTTTATAAAATTGAAAGTTGGTATAGAGAATACAAAAAAGAATAATTTTTTCAAAAAAGTGTTGACAAAAAAATTTTTTAATATATAATACAAATATACAAACAAATGTTTAAGTTTGAAAAAATTATTACATATAGAAAAGGAAGGAATGGTAATTTTAATGGGAAATGAAAATCCAGAAAAGAAAAGAGCTTTAGAAGCAGCAATGGGGCAAATTGAAAAACAATTTGGAAAGGGATCAGTTATGAAACTTGGAGAATTCCAAGCAATGAATATAGAAGCTATACCTACGGGGGCATTAGGTTTAGATATAGCATTAGGTATAGGAGGAGTTCCTAGAGGAAGAATTGTAGAGATATATGGACCAGAGTCATCTGGTAAAACTACATTAGCATTACACATAATAGCAGAAGCACAAAAAATGAATGGAGAAGCAGCATTTATAGATGCAGAACATGCGTTAGATCCAGTTTATGCAAAACATTTAGGGGTAGATATAGATAACTTAATAGTGTCTCAACCAGATACTGGTGAACAAGCATTAGAAATAACAGAAGCTTTAATAAGAAGTGGAGCTCTAGATGTTATAGTTGTGGACTCTGTTGCAGCATTAGTGCCAAAAGCTGAAATAGACGGAGACATGGGAGATTCTCATATAGGACTTCAAGCAAGACTTATGTCACAAGCTTTAAGAAAATTAGCTGGTGCAATAAATAAATCAAAGACAGTTCTTATATTTATAAACCAATTAAGAGAAAAAGTTGGAGTAATGTTTGGTAACCCAGAAACAACAACAGGTGGTAGGGCACTAAAATATTATGCATCCGTAAGATTAGATATTAGAAAAATAGAAAATATAAAACAAGATGGTGATGTAGTAGGAAATAGAGCAAGAGTTAAAGTAGTTAAAAATAAAGTTGCTCCACCATTTAGAGAAGCAGAATTTGATATAGTATATGGAAAAGGAATATCAAAAGAAGGAAATATACTAGATATAGGAGTTAACCTTGATATTGTTGAAAAAAGTGGTTCTTGGTTTAGTTACAATGGAGAAAGAATTGGACAAGGAAGAGAAAATGTAAAACAATATTTAAAAGAACATCCAGAAATGATGAAAGACATCGAAGAAAAAATAAGAGCTAAATTTTCAGAGGCATTTGAAAAGAGTTTAGGAGAAGAAGAGGCTGATGACTCAGAAGAATAAAATGGATTATTCAATAGAAGAATTTGATAAAGCAAAAACAAAAGTTATGAATTATATAATGTATAAGAAAAGAACTGAATATGAAGTTAAAAATAAATTCTCAAAAACACTTGAAGAAAATCTATTAAATGATATAATAGAATACGTTAAAGATGCTGGATATCTAAGTGATGTGCAATATGTTGAAAGAGCTATAAATGAATTTATGGCATTAAACAATTTATCAAGAAAAGAGATAAAATATAAATTGTTTTCTAAAGGTGTTCCGAATAATTTAATTGAAGATTATTTTAGTGAACATAGAGAAGAACTTTATGAATATGAATTAAAATCAGCAAGGAAAATAATTTCAAAAAAATCTCAAACAATGGATAGAAATGAAATAAATAATTACTTAAGAAAAAAAGGATATGCAGAGGAGATTATTAAAGAAGAATAAAAATTGGAGAATTAAAATGCAAAACGTATTAACATTAGAATCAAATAAATATGCAATAAAAATTGATAACTTTGAAGGCCCACTAGATTTATTATGCCATCTTATTGATAAAAATAAAATGAACATATACGACATAAAAATAAGCGAAATTGCAGACCAATATATAGAATATATAAATGCAATGGAAGAAGCTAATCTAGAAGTTACAAGTGAATTTATAATAATGGCATCAACATTATTATTTATAAAATCAAAAGGATTGCTTCCAAACCAAGTAGAAAACGAGGAAGAGCTTACTGAAGAACAATTAATAGAAAGAATTATTGAATATAAAAAATATAAAGAAATAACTGCAAAATTTAAAGAGTGCTGTGCAAAATTCTCAAAAAGATATTTTAAATTAGCAGAAGTAATAGAACTTCCAAAACAGAAATTAGAAGTTGAATATACCCCAGACATATTGCCTGAGATATATAAGAATATAGTACAAAGAAACAATGAAAAAGTAAATCAAAATGCTAAAAATATTGAAAAAATTGCAATAACAGAAACATACACTGTGGCAAGTAAAGTAAAAGAAATGTTTAAAGAACTTATAAAAAAACCTAAATTTGTGTTCAATAAATTATATTCAATATCAAAATGTAATAAACAAGAAGTTGTAACAGCATTTAATGGATTGCTAGAACTTTCTAGAAGAAATAAAGTAAAAACAACTCAAGAAGAATTATTTGCAGATATAACAGTAGAAAGAGCTAAAAATAGCTTACCTAGTGATGAAGTAAAAGCAGGTATTCTTTAAAGTCTGAGTAAAAGTGTTTAAATTAAAATAAAATTGTTAAAACTAGTATTAAGGAGAAATCTTATGATACTAGTTTTTATTTTTCTTGTAATGCTAATATTAATAAGTTTTGCAATGTTACTTTTAGCATTATCAAATATTCAAATCGAATTAAAACAATTACATATATCAAATAACAAAGGTAAATTAAAGCTTAAGGTAATATTGAATTTATCAATATTATTATTTAATAGACTTAAGCTTATAAAGATAAGCATAGACAATAAAAAGATAATAAAGGTTTTAAAATCTGGAAAAATTAATTTTACTAATGTCAATATAAGCAAAGAATCAAAGAAAATAATAAAAAACTTCTTGAAAAGTGATGCTGTAATAATTGAAAATATAAATATAAGTGGATATTTTTCAACATTTAATAATGTTTTAAGTGGAATTATTTTTAGTATCTCAAATGCTCTAATTCCAATATTAATTTCAAAGAAGATTAACGGTAAGTATAATAATGATGTATCTTTTTTAAACCAAAATCAAAATATTATTAATATTTCTATAAATTGTATAATTAGTATAAAAACTGTAAATATTATAAATACATTATATTTGTTAAAAAAGAAAGGTGGAAGTGATAAATATGGAAAATCATCCGATAGAAGGTCTTATGCTTACAGCAATGAATAGTATAGAAAATATGATTGATGTTAATACAATTATTGGAGAACCAATAGAAACATCAAATAATATTGTAATAATTCCAATATCTAAAGTATGTTTTGGATTTGCTGCAGGTGGAAGTGAATTTAAAGGAGAAACAATTGACGAATATACTAAAAAAGATAAAGACGAAAAAGTTCAATATAGATTGCCATTCGGTGGAGGAAGTGGAGCAACTGTAAGTATAAATCCAATAGCATTTTTAATTGTGGAAGAAGGAAAAGTAAGATTACTTCCAGTTAACCATAGTTCATGTATAGATAAAATTTTAGATTATGTTCCAGACTTGTTTGAAAGACTTAATAAAAATCCTAAAATAGTAGAGGTAAAAAAAGAAATAGAAAAAGAAAGAGATAATTTTGAAACTAAAAAAGAAGAAGCAAAAAAAGCACATATAAATAAAGTACCAAAAACAACAGAAGAAAGATTAGAGTATTCACCTAAAAGGAAAAAACAAGAAGAAAATAAAGAAATAGCAGAAGAATTAGAAGATTTATTTGAAGACGAATATGAGTATGACGATGACTAAATCTTGCTAAATTTTACCAAATATGTTATAATAAAAAGTGATGGTGCATTATTCTAGTAATCTTGTCTATTATGAGGGTGGGGCTAAAAATCCACTAAAAGGCACATCTATGAAGCTTGTTATAAATGCGCGAAACGCCCAGTTTTGTGTGTTTATAGGGAGAAAGAATATAGGAAGGTATATAATGGCATATATATTAATTCCTATATTCGTTGAGACTTGAAAAAATATTTTTAAGTGTAACCTATGCAAAGTGCCAAGACACAATGCATAGAGTAGCCTGTCTTGAGTGATGACTTCGGGATTAGTGAAAAAAATATAAAATTTAGTGGCCATAAATCTTATATTTGTTGCTATGAAATTATTATTGCAAAAGAGACTAATGATAGTAAACAAGATTTCAAGGAAAACTTCTAGAATGTTTGTTTTATTACAAGGAAGTTTAGAGATTGTGGTACGGATTTGAGTGGCGATCTAGTTTTCAAAAAATATTTTGAGTATTTTCTTTAAATGGAAACGGCCAAACAGTAATGTAAGGTAGAAAATAGAGAAATTCTACTAGACCTAAACCGTAAAATTTATCTAAACTTTTACCATCTATATAATATTTTAATTAATAAATGAGGTAAAAATTGAAAAGAGATAAAAGAGAAAAATGGAAATATTCATGGGCTGTTCAAGTATTAGGAATTACATTTGGACTATCCTTGTTATTTTCATTTTTATCAACTAATGCGATAAATAAATTAGGATTAATACCAGCATTGATAATTCTTTTACTGGTTATATTACTTGGAGTAATTACAGATATTATAGGTGTAGCTGTAACAGTTGGAAGTGAAGAAGATTTCCACGCAAAAGCAAGTAAAAAAATTAAAGGCGCCAAATCTTCAATAAAACTAATTAGAAATTCTGCTAAAGTTGCAAATATCTGTTGTGATGTTATAGGAGATATTTGTGGAGTACTAAGTGGAGCAATTAGTGCAATGATTGCAGTAAAAATAACCAATATGTTGAATGTACAAGTAAACACAGACTTTTTAATAAGTGCTGTGGTTGCGGCTGTAACAGTTGGATCAAAAGCTGCGGGAAAAGTAATAGCACAAGAACATTCAACAAATATTGTACATATAGTTGGAAGAATTTTAAATTTTAAACAGTAAATTAATAATAATATAAAAAGGAGAAAAAATATTATGCAAGAACTTAGATATCCGGATTATAATAATAGCATTTTAAATCTTATTACATCAATACTAAAATACTATAATGTTGAAACTAAACACGATTCACTAAAAGTACTAGATGAAAAACTGGAAAAGAAGTATAGAAATATTGTATTTATTGTGTTAGATGGAATGGGAGAACATATATTAAAATCAATATCTCCAAATGGGTATTTTATGAAAAATAATATAAAATGTATAACGTCAGTTTTCCCATCTACAACAACAGCAGCACTTACTACATATTATTCAGGAAAACCGCCATTTGAAAGTGGATGGATTGCTTGGTCACAATATTTTAAAGAATATGGAAGAGCAATTGATATGCTTTCTCATAAAGAATCATATTTAAAAGAAGATATATCAAAAGCTAAGATTAATGTATTTGAAAGCGTTGTGAATTATGAACCTATATTTAACCGCATAGAAAATGCTTCTAAAGAAACAAAAGCATATGAAATTACACCTGAATATTCTGATAGGAGATCAAAGAGAAGTTTAAGAGCCAACAACTTAACAGAAATTTGTGACAACATAAAATTAATATGTAAAAATAAAGATGAAAATAATTTTATATTTGCATATTCAGATAATCCTGATGGACTTTTACATAAATATGGGTGTGCATCTCAAGAAGCTAAAGAAATGGTAATAGATGCAGAAAAACAAATAGAAAAATTAAGGGAAGAACTTCCAGAAGACACCTTAATAATTATTTCTGCTGATCATGGACATAAAGATATAACTAAGGTATACGATTTGTTAGAATATCCACAGATTCAGGACTGTTTAATAATGCCGGCATCCTTAGAATCTAGAGCTATTGCATTTTGGGTAAAAGAAGATAAAAAACAAGAATTTGAGAAACTGTTTAATAAGGAATTTTCTGAAGACTTTTTATTACTTTCAAAAGAAGAAGTATTAAAAAAACATATACTTGGATATGGAGACAAGCACAAAAAAATAGATGATTTTATAGGGGATTATTTGGCGATTTCAATTTCAAATTCAATAATTAGATTACAAACATATTTAGCAGATGGAAAACCTGTAAAAAAATCAACACATTGTGGTTTAACCAAAGAAGAAATGGAAGTTCCATTAATAGTAATTGAATAGATTATATAAAAGATAAAGAGTTCAATAATTTTAATTATTGAACTTTTTATTTATTATATTTTCAATATAATTTTTGTCATCCATATGCATAAAAATTATATCTATGCCATTTTGTTTTAAATCACATAAAACATCTACTATATAAATTTTAGACTTGCAATAAATTGTTACATTAATAAGAGACTTATGCTTAAAATGATATCAAATTGACATAAAACACAAAAAATGATATAATAAAATTATTCAAACAGTTGAATTCATTACTTAAGGAGGAAAAATTATGAAACAGACTAGAAAAATATTTCTGTTACATGGAGAGGAAAGTGAGGTACGGAAAGTTTTAGATTTTATTAATCATTACGAAGCGGTTATTGCTTTGAATGATGGTTCTGAAGTCGATAATGTCCTTAGCTACAATAAAAATGTAGCAATAAGAAGCATTGTTACTCCAGAGGAAAATTTGGAAAGAGGATTTATTCCAATCTTTGTTGGGGACAATATTGATGAATCCAATATTATAATCCCAAATGAAGAAATTGGACCTCAATTCGAAGAAATTGCAATGAAGTACGATATTGACATTGGAGATTTTATTCCGGATGGAAAAATCAAACAACCAACCAAAAGAGATTGCATACTTTGCAAGATCTATGATGGACGGAAGAATCAAAACAAAAAACCAATGGATATGGTTATATATGAAAGTGAAAACTTTTATGTATGCCCTGCAAAAGGAGCTATGGTTAAAGGATATTTAATGATATGCCCCAAAGATCACATTCTTTCTTGTGCTGCATTGTCTAAAGAACATCAAAAAGAATTAAAAATGGTAATACTTGATATTCATTTTATTTTAACTGAAATATATCATGAAAACATTATGATGTTCGAACATGGCTCAGGAGAAGAAGGAAAATGCAAACATGAGAAATCGATAGTTCATGCACATTTGCACATTCTTCCCACCAATATCAGAATCTCTGAAGAACAAAGAAATATGATATCCATGAATGAGATTACTTTTGATGAACTTCATCAGTACGAAAGAGATCCATATTTCTTATACTTCGAAAAAGAATTTATGTATATTACAGCAGATCCTGAAATATACATTCCTAGACAGTATGCAAGACAAATTATTGCAGAAGAACTGGGAATAAAAGGAGAATTATGGAATTGGCGCAAAAATGATTTTAAATCTAAAATCAACGATACTCTTATGGATATTGCAGAATATCTGAAAATGAATAACTTCCGCCTTCCTATTCAGATAAGAAATAGAACGGCAGACTTCTTGACTGAAATGTCAAAAAGAAATGATGTTTTGTAATTGACACAAGGAAAAGAAACCAATAAAATCTAATTAGATTTATTGGTTTCTTTTTTTAATAAATTTTATGCAAATATAATCAATAAAAAATAAAAAAATGGTAAAAATAATATCCAGAGGAGAAAATGATGAAAAAAATCTTATGGATATTATTTTTTATTTTGATAATTGGAGCTGTGACATTTGCAATTTATAAAAATAGTAATAAACAAATTGCTACTGAGAATAAAAATGAATATGTTGCTCAAAGAGTTGATACAACAATAAAAAACGAAAATATACCAAATAATTTAAATGAACAAACAAAAGAAGAAAAAAATGAAGAAGAATTATCAGAGTTCTCAACTAAATTACCCAAAGACACAAAAGAAAGATATTCTAACATAGAATTGGCATGTGATACATTAAATGGAACAATAATAAAAGCTGGAGATACGTTTTCTTTATGGAATGAATTAGGGTGTCCAACAGAAGAAAAAGGATATAGAAAAGCAAAGGCTTTTACACCAGATGGTGGAGTTAAAAAAAGTTATGGTGGAGGAATATGTCAAGTTAGTACAACAATATATAATGCTGTATTAGAAGTAGAAGGGTTAGAAGTAAAAGAAAGACATGAACATAGTAGAGATGTTGTATATATAAAAGATGGTAAAGATGCAGCAGTATCATATAAATCTGCAGATTTAAAATTTAAGAATACTTTAGATTATGATGTTAAGTTAGAAGCAAAAGTTGAAAACAACAAAGTTAAAATAAAATTAATAAGAATATAGTACTAAATAAAGAATATAATTGTTATAAATCAGTATTTTGAGTTTATATTTAAAATAAAAAAATTAAATATAAATTTGTAAATTGGAGGAGATTTATGAAAAGTAGAGCAATTATATTCTTTATTATTTTTTTAATGTTAATATCTTCTATATGCTTTGCAACTGATGCAATATTTACATGGTCTAACAACACTACTAAAGTAAATACAAATAACAATGTTTTGCAAACAGTAGCTGATGCAAAAGAAGAAAACTCACTTAAGCTAGAATCAGGAGCTGCTATATTAATAGAACAAACAACAGGTAAAATTCTTTATGCACATAATATTCATGAACAACTAAGACCAGCAAGTGTAACTAAAGTTATGAGTATCTTATTAATTATGGAAGCAATAGACAGTGGAAAAATTACATATGAAGATACAATTCCATGTAGTGAAAATGCACATTCTATGGGAGGTTCGCAAATTTGGCTAGATACAACAGAAAACTTAACAGTAAGAGATATGCTAAAATCAATATGCGTTGTGTCTGCAAATGATTGTACAGTCGCAATGGCGGAATATTTAGCAGGCTCAGAAGAATCTTTTGTACAAATGATGAATGCGAAAGCAAAACAATTAGGGATGAATGATACATGTTTTAAGAATTGTCATGGAATAGATGAAGATGGTCATGTGACTTCAGCATACGACATTGCAGTAATGTCTAGAGAATTATTAAACAATCATCCAAGCATAACAGAATTTACAACAATATGGATGGATTCAATAAGAGATGGAAAATCAAGTTTAGTAAATACAAATAAATTAATACGAAACTATAAAGGTGCAACAGGATTAAAAACAGGTTCAACCTCAGTAGCTTTATATAATTTATCTGCATCAGCAACAAGAGATGGCTTAAGTTTAATAGGAGTAATAATGAAAGCACCAACTACTAAAATAAGATTTGCAGAAGCAACAAAACTATTAGATTATGGATTCGCAAATTATACAAGTAAAAGCTTTGGAAATAAAGGTGATGTAATAATCACTGCAAATGTAAATAAAGGAATTGAACCACAGGTAAATTTACTTTTAGAAAAAGATGCAGCGGTATTGATAAAAAAAGGCGATACAGGTAATATAACACAAGAAATTACAACGAATGAAAATATAACAGCACCAATCTGCAAAGGTGATGTATTAGGAAAAATTACTTATAAATCAGGAGACGATACAATATTAGAAATCAATTTAGTAGCAGAATCAGATATTGCTAAAAGTAACATGTGGAATATAACAACAAACTTATATTTAAAGTGGTTTAATTTATGTAGATAATACCTTTTTCTTGACAAAAATTAAAAATGTAGTATAATTAAATAGTAATTTATTTCAAATTAGGAGTAAAATATGATAGCGAAATATTGGAAAAAAATTGGACTAATTATATTAATAATAGCTTGTTTATTTAATATTGTTTCTAAAATTGTAAAAAGAACAACATTAAAAGAACAACTAATTGATACAGTAAAATATGTAATGAATCAAGAAAAATAAGAAAAAAATTATTTATAATAATGAAAAAAGCTTGAAAAAAATAATAATATATGATAAAATATAAAACGATATTTTTTAATACGATTAAGAAAGAGGTGAATACATAATGAAAGCAGAATTACACCCAGAATTTAAAGAAGCAACAATTACATGTGCTTGCGGAAATGTAATAAAAACAAAATCAACAAAAAGTGATATAAAGGTTGACGTTTGTTCAAAATGTCACCCATTTTGGACAGGAAGCTTAAAACAAAATACAACAGGTGGTAGAGCAGATAAGTTTAAGAAAAAATATGGAATACAATAATAAAAAAGCTACAAAAGTAGCTTTTTTTATTATTTATTAACTGTACTTTAACTTTCAAATAAAGTTGACAGATTCTAAAATATGTTGTATAATATTAAACAGTGATTACCAATAAGTGGTAAAGAAGAGATTTAGTTTAAATAAAAACATATTAGATGAATAAAAGAGATAAGCGGAAACATTTGAAGATAAAGTATAGAAAAAGATATGTATTGTTCGAATTATAAATATATATCTTACTATATTGTTATAAATAAATATATAATTTTTCTTTTGTAAAAGTAGTTTAATATGTTTAAACTACTTTTTATTATTTTTAACTTTAAGGAAAGGAAGAAAAATGGAAGATTTAAAAAATAATACTGAAAACGTAGAAGAAAAATCTACAACAAATCAAAAAAGAAGAGCACCATATAGAAAAAACTATAGAAAAGATGGTGTAAAAAAAGAAAATAAAGTAACAGAAAGAAAAGAGAATACAAAGAAGGGAAAACAAAATAAAGCATCTAATCAAGATTTAGAGGTTAAGTTTAAAAAAAGCCCAGTAAAAATAATACCTTTAGGGGGATTATTAGAAATAGGAAAAAATATTACAGTCTTTGAATATGAAAATGAAATGATTATTGTTGACTGTGGTTTGGCATTTCCAGAAGATGATATGCTTGGGGTTGATTTAGTTATACCAGATATTTCATATTTGGAAAGAAACAAAGAAAAAATTAAAGGAATGGTTATAACTCATGGACATGAAGATCATATAGGAGCAATACCATATTTCTTAAAACAAATAAATGTACCAATTTATGCAACTAAATTAACAGCAGGATTAATAAGAAATAAATTAGAAGAGCATAAATTATTAAGAAGTACAAAGCTAAAAATAGTAAATCAAGGCGATAAAATTAATCTTGGAAAAATGAAAGTGGAATTTATAAGAAGTTGCCATAGTATACCAGATTCTGTTGCCCTTGCTATTCATACACCAGCAGGTGTAATTGTTCATACAGGAGACTTTAAAATTGATTATACTCCAATAGACAATGAAAGAATGGATTTTGGTAGACTTGCTGAACTTGGAAATAAAGGTGTTTTAGCTTTACTTTCAGATAGCACAAACTCAGAAAGAAAAGGCTACACAATGTCTGAAAGTACAGTTGGAGAAGTATTTGATAAATTATTCTTAAATTGTTCTAAAAGAATTGTTGTTGCAACATTTGCATCTAATATTCACAGAATCCAACAAATTGTAAATTCAGCTGTTAAATATAATAGAAAAGTTTCCGTTTGTGGAAGAAGTATGATAAATGTAATAAAAACAGCAATGGAATTAGGCTATATAGATGTACCAGATAATACTTTTATAGATATAGACATGATAAAAGACTATACAGATGAACAATTAGTAATCTTAACAACAGGAAGTCAAGGAGAAGCAATGTCTGCTTTAACAAGAATGGCATCTGGTGAACACAGAAAGGTTGAAATTACACCAAACGACTTAATTATAATATCTGCAAATCCAATACCAGGAAATGAAAAATATGTATCTAAAGTAATAGACGACTTAATGCAAATAGGAGCAGAAGTTGTATATAGTTCTTTAGCTGATATACATGTATCAGGACATGCATGTCAAGAAGAACAAAAATTAATGCTATCATTAATTAGACCAAAATATTTCTTACCAGTACATGGCGAATATAGACAACTTATGGCACACGCAAAAACTGCAGTAAGTGTTGGAATTCCACCAGAAAATATATTTATAATGAACAATGGTAGAGTAATGGAAATTAGTGAAAATAGTGCTAAAATGGTTGGAACAGTACAATCAGGAAGAGTACTAGTAGACGGGCTAGGAGTTGGTGATGTTGGAAGCATTGTTTTAAGAGATAGACAACATTTATCACAAGATGGTTTGATTATTGTAGTTATAACAATGGACCAAAATGGAGAAGTTGTTTCAGGACCAGAAATAATATCAAGAGGATTTGTATATGTACGTGAATCTGAAAACTTAATGGATGATGTAAAGAAAACAGTTCAAAGAGAATTAGATAAATGTGCAAATAAAGGAATTAAAGATTGGTCTGGAATCAAATCAAATTTAAAAGACGGTTTAAGAGACTATATATTTGCAAAAACAAAAAGAAACCCAATGATATTGCCTATTATTACAGAGGTATAGAACTAGTAATTTACAAAGCAAATTACTGGTGAATATTTAATCTTAATAGCTAATTATTAAATGATTATAAAGGAGAGAAATAAAATGGATTACAAAGATTTAGCAAATTTAATATTTCCAAATGCAAAGGATATTTCATATTATGAAGAAAAATATCCAGTAAGAGATTTACCAGAAGGAGCAATTGTTACAAGAGTTGCACCAAGTCCAACTGGATTTACACATATAGGAACTTTATATCAAGGTCTAGTTGCTAAAACAGCAGCTTTAAGTACAAATGGAGTGTTTTTTTTAAGAATAGAAGACACAGACCAAAAAAGAGAAGTAGAAAATGCAATAACAAATATAATTTCATCATTTAATGATTTTAATATTATACCAGATGAAGGTATGATTTCAGAAAATGAAAGCAAAGGAGAATATGGACCATATAAGCAAAGCCAAAGAAAAGAAATATATGAAGCATATGCTAAGTATATGATTTCAATAGGTAAAGCATATCCTTGCTTTGCAACAGCAGAAGAATTAGACGAAATGAGAAAAACTCAAGAAGCTGCTAAAGTTAGACCAGGATATTATGGAGTATGGGCTAAATATAGAAATTTATCAGTAGAAGAAGCGGCAGAAAAAATAAAAGAGGGTAATCCATATATTATAAGATTTAAATCACCAGGAAGAGAAGATAGAAAAATAAAACATAAAGATGTTATAAAAGGAAATGTAGAATTTCCAGAAAACGACCAAGATATAGTAATAATAAAAGCAGATGGACTTCCAACTTATCATTTTGCCCATGCGGTTGATGATCACTTAATGCATACAACACATGTAATAAGAGGAGATGAGTGGCTATCATCTGTACCACTTCATTTACAATTATTCCAAGAGATGGGATTTAAACCACCAAAGTATGCGCATATATCTCCAATAATGAAAAACGATAATGGGAATAAACGTAAATTAAGTAAAAGAAAAGACCCAGAAGCAGCAGTTTCATATTATTCTGAACTGGGAATACCAAGTTTAGCAGTAAAAGAATATTTATTAAATATTGCAAATTCAAATTTTGAAAACTGGAGAAAGCAAAACAAAAATGCAGATATTTCTGAATTTAAGTTTGAATTGAATAAAATGAGTGTAAGTGGAGCTTTGTTTGATATGGTAAAACTTTTAGATGTATCAAAAATTGTAATATCAAAATACTCAGCAGAAGAAGTATACGAAAAAGCTTTAGAATGGGCAAATAAATTTGATAAAGAATTAGCCGAATTGCTACAAAAAAATAAAGAATATTCACTTAAAGTATTAGGAATAGAAAGAGGAAATGAAAAGCCAAGAAAAGATATTGCAAAATGGTCTGATTTAAAAGAAAACATAGGATATATGTATGATGAAGAATTTGAAAAAATAAAATCAAACTATGAACTACAAAAAATAACAGATAAAGAAAAGATTAAACAAATTTTAAATACCTATGCAGATAAATATTTTGATATAAATGACGATAAACAAACATGGTTTGATAAATTAAAAGACCTAGCAGAAGAATTTGGTTATGCAAGAGAAGTAAAAGAATTTAAAGCAAATCCAGAAAAATATGAAGCTCATGTTGGAGATGTAAGTACACTAATAAGAATAGCACTTACATCAAAAACAAATACACCAGACTTATATGAAATAATAAAAGTGTTAGGAAAAGACACAGTAATAAAAAGATTAAAAGAATTTATCTAAGAGGTTTTAATTATGGAATATAATGTAGGAGATATTGTAAGAACCAAAAAAGTACACCCATGCGGAAGCAAGTTATGGAAAATTACAAGAGTTGGTGTAGATTTTAAATTAGAATGCCAAGGTTGTGGGCATGTAATAATGGTAGAGAGACCAAAGGCACTAAAAATGATTACTAAAATAGAAAAAAAATGCGAAGAAAATTAAATCTTCGCATCTTTTTTTGTCATTCGTGTAATGAAGAATGACGATGTTTCGAAAGTGCACGACCCTTGAGAATAAAATTAACTTCAGAGTTCTTTAATTCAAGAAATTTATGAAGTTCTTTTAATTCTTCTGAATTAAGAGATTGTAACTGATTCCAGTTTGAATTGGCTAAAATCTCAATAATCCGTTCGTTTGTCATGTTTATACCTCCAATATTCTAGACTTGTCTAGTTATTTGTGATAATTATTATACAATATTTTTAATAAAAAATCAAATATTGATAATTAATCATTTAAATGATATAATCACAATATAATGAACATTAAGGGAGTGATTTTTATGAACAAGTATGACATTATAGTTGTAGGAGCAGGACCTAGTGCAGCTTTTTTAGCATATGAAGCTATACAATTAAATAAAAATAAAAAAATATTATTAATTGAGCAAGGGAAAAAAGTTGAAAATAGAAACTGCCCTATTGAAAAACTAGGAAAATGTATTCATTGTAAACCAATGTGTAATATTACTTGTGGCTTTTCTGGCGCAGGTGCATTTTCAGATGGAAAGTTATCTTTATATAATAAAGAAGATGACGATATATACATAGGTGGAGTACTACATGAATATGTTGGAGTAGAAGAAACCAAAGCATTAATAGATTATACAGATAAAATATACTTGGAATTTGGAGCTGATACTAAGTTAGAAGGTGTAGATTACAAAGACGAAGTTAAAAAAATATATGATAAGGCTAAAAAAGAAGATATAAATTTAGTAAATATTCCAATAAGACATTTAGGAACAGAAAAAAGTCACGAACTTTATGGAAGAATTGAAAAGTATTTATTAGATAATGGAATTGACATATTATTTGAAACTACAGTAAGTGATTTAGTAGTTGAAAGTGATAAAATAAAAGGCGTAAAAATTCGACCAGCGAAATATGCAGAAGCTGAAGATTATGACAAAGATGAAGAAATAGATGCGGAAAATGTAGTTTTAGCAGTTGGAAGAAAAGGCGCAAACTGGCTTGTGAAAATGTGTGATGAGCATAATATAAAAACTACAGCAGGAACAGTTGATATAGGAATAAGATATGAATTGCCAGATAAAGTAATGAAAGATGTAAACAAATATATGTATGAGGGGAAATTTATATCAAGACCATATCCATTTAGAGATAAAGTAAGAACATTTTGCCAGAATCCTAGTGGATTTGTTTCAACAGAGGTATATGATAATAATATAACATTAGTAAATGGGCATTCATACAAAGAAAGAAAAAGCACAAATACAAATTTAGCAATACTTGTATCCCATAATTTTAATTATCCATTTAATAGACCAATTGAATATGGAAGAAATGTAGCAAAAAATTTAAATGCATTAGGAAATGGAAATATAGTTGTACAAAGATTGGGTGATATTTATAGAGGAAAGAGAACTTGGGAAAATGAATTAGAAAATAATTCTGTTGTTCCAACATTAAAATCTGCAGTTGCAGGGGATATAACATTTGCCCTAGGATATAGAACAATGACAGATATACTTCAATTTATATCTTCATTAGATAAAGTTGTAGAAGGATTTGCAAATCCAGACAATTTGTTGTATGGACCAGAAATTAAGTTTTATAGTAATAAAATAGCAATAGATAATAAATTCGAAACAAGTATAAAAGGATTGTATTCAATAGGAGATGGCGGAGGATTAACTAGAGGATTAATGATGGCTTCAGCATCAGGAGTACAAACAGCAAGAAATATATTGAAATAAAATAATATGAGGAAACAAAATGAGCAATGTTAAATGGACTAAAGAACAATTACAAGCAATAGAAAAAAGTGGAAATAACATACTAGTTGCAGCTGCTGCCGGAAGTGGTAAGACAGCTGTTTTAGTTGAGCGTATTATTAATAAAATTATAAATGAAAAAATTGATATAGATAAATTATTAATAGTAACTTTTACAAATGCTGCAGCTTCTGAAATGAGAGAAAAAATATTAGAAGCCTTATATGAAAAAATTGAAGAAGAACCACAAAACGTTCATTTACAAAAACAAATAAATTTAATAGGCAGAGCAAGTATTTGTACAATAGACTCATTTTGTTTGGATGTTGTAAAAAATAATTTTTATGAAATAGATATTTCGCCAAATTTTAGAATTGCAGATACAGCAGAATTAGAACTTATAAAACAAGAAACTATTGAAGAATTATTTGAAGAAAAATATGAAACGGAAGATAAAGAATTCTTGAATTTACTTGAAACATATACTACATATATTGGAGATGAACCATTAAAAGAATTAATCTTAAATATATACAATTTTATTCAAAGCACTCCATTTCCGATAGAATGGCTAGAAAAACAAACTTTAAAATATAATCTAAATAATGAGATTGACAATGATTTTGCACAAAGTGTATGGGGTAAAATTATTATTAATAGTGTAAAAGAAGAGATATTAGATGCAAAAGTTAAAACACAAAAAGTAAGGGATAATATAATAAGATTTGATGAATTAAAAAAATATGTATTAGTCTTGAATGAAGATATAAATGTTTTAGATAATTTCTTGAAGTTAGAAAAATGGGACGACATATACAATTATTCACTTAGCATGACATTTGAAAAATGGCCAGTTGATAGGAAAATAGAACTAGAAGAAAAAGAGATTAGCAAAGAAAAACGAAATGAAATAAGAAAACAAATAAAGAAAACCTTGGAAATAATAGATAGTAATTCTAAACAAGCCAATGAAGATATTTGTTATATGTACAATACATTAAATGCCTTAAAAAATATAGTTATCCAATACGATAAATTACTAAAACAAAATAAAAAAGAAAAAAATGTTGTTGATTTTAGTGATATAGAACATATGGCACTAAATATTTTATTAAAAAAAGATGAAAATGGAAAACATATACCAACACAGACAGCACTAAAATATAGCAATAAGTTTGTAGAAATTGCAATAGATGAATATCAGGATTCAAACCTAGTCCAAGAAAGTATATTAACTGCAATTTCTAATAAAAGAAATATTTTTATGGTTGGCGATGTTAAACAAAGTATATATAAATTTAGACAAGCAAGACCAGAATTATTTATAGAAAAGTATGAAAAATATAACAATGCAAATGAAGATGAAACTAATTGTTTAGATAATGAAACAAAAATACAACTATTTAAAAACTTTAGAAGTAGAAAAAATATACTTGATACTACAAATATTATTTTTAAAGATATAATGTCTAAAGAGCTAGGAGATATAAACTATAACGAAAAAGAATATTTAAATTTAGGTGCTTCATATGAAGAATTAGAAAATGGAATTGCGGCAAACACTGATATTTGTGTAATAGATAGTAAAGAAAATAATCCTGAAGAAGAAAATGATGAAACTATTGAAGAGCCAATTGAAAATATTGAATTAGAAGCAAAATTTGTTGCAAAAAAAATTAGACAAATGCTTGATTCTAAAAAACTTATATTTGATAAAAAGTATGGTAATAGAGAAATTACATATAAAGATATAGTAATTCTTTTAAGGTCAACAAAAGATAAAGCAAATATATTTGAAACAGAACTTGCAAACTTGAATATTCCCGTTTATAGTGATACTTCTTTAGAATATTTAAATTCTATTGAAATTCAAGTGATAATGAGCTTGCTAAAAATAATAGATAATCCAATGCAAGATATACCATTAGTATGTGTGCTAAGAAGTATAATAGGTGGTTTCACAGATAATGAACTTATTAGTATTCGATTAGAAAATAAAGAAAAGATAAGTTTTTATGAGGCGATGAAAAGATATGCAGAAAGTAATAATCAAGAAAAACTATCAGAGAAAATCTTAAATTTCTTTAATAAAATCAACTCATGGAAACAAGAAGCTCAATATCTAGAATTAGATGAGTTTATTTGGAAAATATATAATGATACTGGATACTATAATTATGTTAGTGCAATGCCAGATGGAATACTAAGACAAGCAAACTTAAAATTATTATTTGAAAAAGCTAAACAATATGAAAAGGCTAGCTTTAAAGGTCTATATAATTTCATAAATTTTATAGATAAAGTTAGAACAAGTAGTGGGGATTTATCATCTGCCAAACTAATAGGAGAAAATGAGAATGTTGTAAGAATAATGAGTATTCATAAAAGTAAAGGACTTGAATTCCCAGTTGTATTCTTATGTAATAGTAATAAAAAATTCAATGTGCAAGATTTGAATAATCAAGTATTGTTACACCAAGACTTAGGCTTTGGACTTACACATATAGAAACAGATAAAAAATTACAATATTCTACTTTGGCAAAAGAAGCTATAAAATTAAAATCTAAAGAAGAAATAATATCAGAAGAAATGAGAATCCTATATGTTGCATTAACAAGGGCAAAGGAAAAATTAATAATAACAGGAGTTCAAAACGATATAGAAAAACAGTTAAAAGAAAAACAAGAGTTATTAAATATTTACCTAGACGAAGAAAAAATAAATAAAAATATATTGAAAAAATATAAATCATATTTAGATTGGATAGAACTAGTATACTTAAAAAATAAAGATTTCAATATAATGAATTTTGAAAATATTGCTAAAGAAGAAATAACAAAAAAAGTAGTAGATAATCAAAATATCAATGAAGTTAGTTTGAAAAATATTAAATTAGAACCAAATGAACATCAAACTAAAGAAATAAAAACAAAATTGGAATGGCAATACCAATACTTAGAACTTAGTAAACTAGAAAGCAAATCTTCTGTAAGTAAAATTAAACAACTAGCAAATGAAGATGAATTATCAAAACAAATTACTAAAACACCTAAATTTCTAAAAGAAAAAAATAATATATTATCTGGTGCGCAAAAAGGAACTTTAATTCATTTATGTATGCAGAAATTAAATGAAAAAGAAGATTACACATATGAAAAAATAGAAAAACTTATTGAAGAAATGCTATTTAAAAATATAATAACAAAAATAGAAGCGGATAGTATTGACATTAATAAAATACTACAATTTACCAAGTCAAATATATGGCAAGAATTAAAAAAGGCAAAGCTAGTAGAAAAAGAAAAAACTTTTTATATAAGTCTGCCAGCAGATTACATATACAATAATGGTTTGCAAGATGAAATATTAATTCAAGGTATAATAGACTTGTTCTATATAAATGAACAAGACGAACTAATTTTAGTAGACTATAAAACAGACTATGTAAAAGATGAAGAAGAGCTTTTAGAAAAATATAATAAACAATTAGAATTATATGAAATGGCATTAGAACAATCATTAAATAAAAAGGTTTCAAAAAAATATATATACTCAACTTATCTAAATAAAGAGATTTTATTAAAATAATTAATAACAGTAAAATTAATACAGTAAAGGAGCAAGAAAAAAAGTCTTGTTCCTTTTTAAAATTGTATATTTAAGCAATATTTAAACTATTGTATTTTAACAAAAAATGTGATAAAATTTTGAATGTATACTGGAGGTAAAAATGGAACAATTAGAAGTACAAAAACAAAAAAAATATATGGAAAAAGTAAAAGATATAAATATAAATAGAAATCTAAAATATTATATATTAACCATGGGATGTAGCTTAAATGAAAATGATTCTGAAAAGATATGTGGAATGTTAGAAACAATGTGTTATACTAAAACAGAAAATCAAGAAGATGCTGATATAATAATATTCAATACATGTTGTATTAGGGAAAATGCAGAGGACAAGTTATTTGGAAAACTTGGAGAAGTAAAAAAAGTCCATGAGAAAAATGGTGCAATAATTGCAATAGGCGGATGCATGATGCAAGAAAAACACATACTTGAAAAACTAAATAAAAGCTATCCGTATGTAGATATTGTATTTGGAACACATACTCTTCATAAACTTCCCGAAGATATATACAATATATTAGAAAATAACAAAAGGGTTGAAGATGTTTTAGACATAGATGGAAATATATATGAAGGTTTGCCTATAAAAAGAACTGATAATGTAAAAGCACAAGTGACTATTATGTATGGATGCAATAATTTTTGTAGCTATTGTATAGTGCCATATGTTAGAGGAAGAGAAAGAAGCCGTAAAAAGGAAGATATTTTAAATGAAATAAAAAACTTAGCTCAAAACGGTTATAAAGAAATAATGCTTTTAGGGCAAAATGTTAACTCATATAATGGTGGAGACGGATATAACTTTGCCAATTTATTAGCAGATATAAATAAAATAGATGGAATTGAAATTATAAGATTTATATCGCCACACCCAAAAGACTTTACAGATGACGTTATAGAAGCAATTGCGAATTCTTCAAAAGTATCAAAATGTATACATTTACCATTGCAATCTGGAAGTACAAATGTGTTAAAAGCTATGAATAGAAAATACACAAAAGAACAATACTTAAAATTGGTAGAAAAAATGAAAAATCAAATCCCAAATATTGCATTAACAACAGATATAATAGTGGGATTCCCAGGCGAAACAGAAGAAGACTTTGAGGACACTTTAGATGTTGTAAGAAAAGTTGGCTTTGAACAAGTTTTTATGTTTATATATTCAAGAAGAAAAGGAACAGTAGCAGATAAAATGGAAAATCAAATTCCGGAAAATATAAAACATAAGAGATTTGATAAATTAAAAGAATTGGTAGAAAAACAAATTGAAGAAAATAATAACAAATATGTTGGAACTATTCAAAAAATTCTAATAGATGGAACAAGTAAAACAAATGAAGAAACATTAAGCGGTAGAACTGATAGCAATAAGATAGTAATAATAGAAGCAGATAAATCATACATAAATAAAACTGTAAATGTAAAAATTGTAGAAAATTGTGTATGGTATTTGAAAGGGGAAATATTAAATGCCTAGATATAAAAGCCCAAATGGAACAGGAAGAGTGGGAAGAAACAAAAAAGAAAAAGCAATAAAAACAGAAAGTTATCAAGAAGCCATAGAATGCTTAGCACAAAAAGGAATTTTACCAAATTGGATAGAATCAATATATGAGAGATGTCAGGAAAAGCCACAAACAAAAATAGCAAGAGACACATTAGCGTTTAAGTTAGTTGAATTATTACAATATTTCGAAAAAAGAAACATAGGATTAACTGAAGAGAGCAAAGGTTATATATCCAGCGAAGATGTAATTAACATGATTTTGAAAAATCCTAGAATTATTACAAGTGATGTTGAAAACAATATAATTCCAAAATGTATAGTTATAACAGATAAAAACGATGGAGACAATGTAGTTGCTAATATAAAAATCAAAAATAATCCAGGGATATTTAGAAAAACAATTAAAAATATAAGAGAAGGAAAATAAAGAGGTAATTAATATGGCAGAATATTCACCAATGATGCAACATTATATTGCAACAAAAGAACAATACAAAGATTGTATATTATTTTATAGATTAGGTGACTTCTATGAAATGTTTTTTGATGATGCAATAACAGCATCAAGGGAATTAGAACTTACTTTAACAGGAAAAGACTGTGGACAAGAAGAAAGGGCACCAATGTGTGGAATACCATTCCATGCCGCAGAAGTATATATATCTAGGTTAATTGGTAAAGGGTATAAAGTAGCAATATGTGAACAATTAGAAGATCCTAAGTTTGCTAAAGGAATAGTAAAAAGAGATGTTATAAGAGTTGTAACTCCCGGAACAGTTATAGAATCAAATATGCTTGATGAAAAGAAAAATAATTATATAATGTCTATATACAAAAATGGACTTTTCTTTGGTATGGCAGTGTGCGATATATCTACCGGAGATTTCTTTGCAACCCAAATAAATGGTAATAACAATTTCGCACGATTATTAGATGAGATATCAAGATATTCACCAGCAGAAATAGTAGTAAACGAGATGATGTTCGCCTCAACAGAAGAAAAAGATAAAATAAGAGAAAGATTTGAATGTTATATTTCAAGAGAAGAAAACAAAAAATTTGAAGATAACTATGAAAATTTAATAAATGAATATAGTGTACGTTTCGAAGGAAGAGACTTAAAAGAAGTTGATGATAAAACATTAGCTATAATAGCCTCAAATGGACTTATTACATATATGAATGAAACCCAAAAAGTAAAACTTGAACATATAAATAAAATAAATGTTTATAGTGTTACAAAATTTATGTCATTAGATATAAACACAAGAAGAAACCTTGAACTTACAGAAAAGATGAGAGATAAATCTAAAAAAGGAACACTACTTTGGGTATTAGATAAAACATGTACATCAATGGGCGGAAGAATGCTAAGACGTTGGATAAACGATCCATTAATTGATGTAAACGAAATAAATAATAGATTGGATTCTGTAAAAGAATTAAAAGATAGTCAAATGTTAAAAGGCGAGATAATAGATTGCTTAAAAAAAGTTTATGATATTGAAAGATTAATTGGAAAGATTGCATATAAAAATGCAAATGGAAGAGATTTAATATCACTTAAAAATTCTTTAGGACAATTACCAGAATTAAAAACTGTACTTAGTAAATGTAATTCTAAAATGTTAAAAATATTGTTTGAAGAATTAGATGAATTAAAAGATGTGTACAATTTAATTGAAGCTTCAATAGTTGAAGAACCACCAATATCAGTTAAAGAGGGCGGACTAATTAAAATTGGGTATAATGAAGAAATAGACCAATACAAAACAGCAACAACTGATGGTAAAAAGTGGATTGTAGAATTAGAGGCAAAAGAAAAAGAAGAAACTGGAATTAAAAATTTAAAAGTAGGATATAACAAAGTATTTGGATACTATTTTGAAGTAACAAAGTCATATTTATCTCAAGTCCCAGATAGATATATAAGAAAACAAACATTAACAGGAGCTGAGAGATATATAACTGAGGAGTTAAAAGACTTAGAGGAAAAGACAGTAGGAGCACAAGAAAAATTAGTAGATTTAGAATATAATGTTTTTCAAGAGATAAGAGCAAGTATTGCAAATCAAATACAAAGAATACAAAAAACTGCAAATGTTGTATCTACACTTGATGTTTTAACATCATTTGCAACAGTAGCTCTAGATTTAAATTATTGTATGCCAATAGTAGATAATAGTGGAGAGATAAATATAAAAGAAGGTAGACATCCTGTAATTGAAAAAATGTTGCCAGCTGGAAGCTTTATTGAAAATGATACTTATTTAAATAAAGAAAGTGATAGACTATCTATAATAACAGGACCTAATATGGCAGGAAAATCTACTTATATGAGACAAGTTGCATTAATAACATTAATGGCACAAATAGGAAGCTTTGTACCAGCAAGCTATGCGAAAATTGGAGTTGTAGATAAAATATTTACAAGAGTTGGAGCATCTGATGATTTAAGTATGGGGCAAAGTACTTTTATGGTCGAAATGATGGAAGTAGCAAATATATTAAAAGATGCAACAAATAATAGTCTTGTAATATTAGACGAAATTGGAAGAGGAACATCAACATACGATGGACTTTCTATTGCATGGGCAGTTGCAGAATATATAGCCAATAAAGAAAAATGTGGAGCAAAAACATTATTTGCAACACACTATCATGAATTAACAGACCTAGAAAATAAAATAGAGGGAGTAAAAAATTACTCAATAGCAGTAAAAGAAAAAGGCGAAGATATAATCTTCTTAAGAAAAATAGTAGAAGGTGGAACAGACGAAAGTTATGGTATTCATGTAGCAAAACTTGCAGGAGTACCACAAGATGTAGTAAAAAGTGCAAATGAAATTCTAAAAGGTCTAGAAAGAAAAAGTGTTTTGATAAACAAAGGTAAGCCGAAAGAAGATAAAAAACAAGTATCAGGACAACTAGATATGTATAACTATAAACTTGCAGACATAGCACATGAACTAGACAAAATAAACGTAAACGAACTAACACCAATAGACGCAATGAATATTCTAGTAAAACTAAAAGAAGCAGCATCATAGATTTTAATTTAAAAGTTAGAAAAAAATATATATAATTTGAAACACCGTGTAAGCGATAACCGAAGCGAAAGCGCAGGGCGAAATGGAGCAACCCACAAATAAAAAGTATTACTTTTGGGTTGCAACAGCAAGGTGTAAAAATTATATATATTTTTTTATTATATAAGTTATAAAATAATTTCAGGTTTATACATTTCAAGCCACATATTAACTTGGCATAAATAAGCCATAAGTTGAGGACCGGTCATAAGCTGACCAAACCAAGGTCTACTAAATGCTTTTCCATCTGTTTGCAAAATATCTAAAATATAATTTCTGTTTAGTAAATTGTTTATTGGTGCATTTGAGTCTTTCATAATTTCTGTAAGCATTTCTTTAACAGCTTTTAAATAACTTGGATTATGAGTTTTAGGATATGGACTTTTCTTTCTTTCAACAATTTCCTTAGGCAATAAGTCTTTTACTACATGTCTTAACAAGCCTTTTTCTCTTCCTTTATACGCTTTCATTTCCCAAGGTACATTCCACATATATCCAGCTAATCTGTAATCACAGAAAGGAACACGAAGTTCTAGTCCACTATGCATACTCATTCTATCTGCTCTGTCAATAAGAGTTTGCATAAACCAATTTATAGTTAAATAAGAAATAACTCTTTTTTGTTTTGTTTCTTCAGAATCATTTTTAGCAAATTCAACTTCAGAAATGCTTTCGTTATATCTAAAATCAATATAATTTTTTAAATCTATTTCTTTTGAAATATTCTCATTTAATAAGTTTTGTCTTTCATTAATAGCAATAGACCAAGGGAAAGTACCACTATTTAAAGCATCATCCCTAAAGAACCAAGGGTAACCTGCAAATAATTCATCAGAACATTCACCAGATAGAGCAACACTTGCATAGTTCTTTATATTTTTACAGAACAATAGCATTGAAGAATCAACATCTGCCATTCCAGGAAAATCTCTAGCAATCATAGCGTCTTTTAGATATTGAGCAAGTTCAGGAGTATCTAATACTATTGCGTGATGATTAGTACCAAAGGCATTTTTCATTATATCTATGTAATAATTATCCGAATTTGGTTGAAAATCACTTTTAACAAAATTTTTGTCATTATCTACATAGTCAACAGATAGTGTTGTAAGTGGTGGCATACCATTTGCTTTTAAATACTTACTTGCATATGCAACAATTATACTAGAATCTACACCACCAGAAAGCATTGCACATAAAGGTACATCTGAAACCAATTGCCTTTTTATTGAGTCATCTAATAAGTAATGCACCTTATTACATGTTTCTTCAAAAGAATCTGTATGTTCTTTTGTTTCCATTTTCCAATATCTAAATGTTTTAAAACCATCTTTGTTAAAAGTTGCATAATGAGCAGGTTTTATTTCAAAAATGTTTTTAAATACACAAGTTCCAGGAGTGTGTGCTGGACCAATTCCAAATAATTCACTAATACCTTGTTTATCTACTTGAGTTTTAAAACCAGGGTAATTTAAAATTGCTTTTATTTCAGAAGCAAAAACTAGTGTGCCATTTAAAATTGTATAATATAATGGCTTTATTCCAAAATGATCTCTTGCAAGAGTTAGCTCTTGTTTATTTTCATTCCAAATTGCAAAACTGAATATACCATTAAATTCTTTAAATATACTAGAACCATAATATGCAAAAGCTTTTAAAATAACTTCTGTATCTGAATAACCATTAAAGTCCAAACCAGCAGCCATTAAATTTTCTCTTATGTCTTTTGCATTATATAGTTGACCGTTATATACAATTGTGTAAGTATTATTCTTATATTTAAAACTCATTGGTTGTTTACCATTCTTAGCATCTATAATTATTAATCTTCTGTGTCCTAAATTAATACGCTCATTTGTGAAATATCCTTCTTCATCTGGACCACGATGAGTTAAAGCTTGGGTTATTTTTTTTAATGTATCAATTTTATTGCTTATTGATATATTATTATTTAAATTACAAAAACCAGCATAACCACACATAAAAACCTCCATAAATTATAATTATACTATAAATAGTATATGAAAAAAAATAAAAAAATGAACATGTTGCATTTGTTTTTTTATTTTGTTATAATAAATTTATAATAAAAAGGAGATATAGGTTATGGAAAAAAAATTAATTGAAGTAAATGATTTAATCAATATGAGTAATAAAAGAAAAATAATAGTAGAAAAAAGTGAAGATGGCAGAACAAGAAGTAAGATAAAAGATGGAATATATTATTATTCATTGCCAGAAAATTTGTATAATGAGTTTTGTGAACAAAAAGAAATTGTAGAAGAATTAAAAAGACAAAAAGATTCTGAATATAAAAGAGAAACTATAGAAGAAATTGAAAAAATATTTAGGAACAGAGATCAAGGATATAGAAATTCAACTATTGATTATAAAGATATCAAAAGACCAAAAACCTCTGCTAAAAAGAAATATAAAGGAAATATAAAACAAAGAATTAAAGCAATAATGGCAGTTATGTTAATAGGTGCGTCTGTTGGTGTTGGAGTTAAAGAAGTAGCAAATTACAAAAAACAATATAATGCCATTGCTAATGAAGTACAAAATTTAAGTGATAAAGAAATTAGGGATGAAATTTATGATATATTAAAACAAGAGATTTCTAATGCTACAAATGTAGATAAAGAAGATATAACTTTTGAAACATATCAACCTGATTCTGGAACAGAAAGAACAAAAGTAACAGCAGGTGAAAAAAACTATGTTAATGATAGAGATTTACGTTCACCTATTAACTTTGGAAATACATTAAGTAATAAAGTTGCAGAAATTATCAATCATTCAAATAATAATTCAGATAGAAAAGAGTTAATAAAACAATTGAAGAAGGCCAGAGAGTTTTCAGAAGAAAAAGATTTAAAAGTAGATGGAGACAATCTTAAAGATGTAAAACAACCCGAGGAAAATGAAAGATAATTTAATATTTTTGAAAAAAATGTTGCAATATGAAAATTAAAATGTTATTATATTAATATAGATTTAAAAAAAACCCCGTTTTTCGGTAAGTATTTTTTAAATCTATTTTTTATTTAATAGAAAAAACAAAGTTTTTCTATTAAATAAAAATGCTATGATCGCTATTGCCTTTGAGATTTCCTCATTTTATTCGGGAACTCAAATCGGCGAGAAGAAAAGTGTGGCAAAGCCACTTTTCTTAGTTTAGGAGGAGTTTATGAACACAAAATATGTATTTATAACAGGTGGAGTAGTATCTGGACTTGGAAAGGGAATAACTGCAGCATCATTAGGAAGATTATTAAAAAATAGAGGATATAAAGTAACAATACAAAAATTTGACCCTTATATAAATGTAGATCCAGGAACAATGAGTCCATATGAACATGGAGAAGTTTTTGTTACAGATGATGGTGCAGAAACTGATTTAGATTTGGGACATTACGAAAGATTTATAGATGAAAGTTTAACTAAGAATTCTAGTGTAACATCTGGGAGAATTTATCAAAATGTTATAAACAAAGAAAGAAGAGGAGATTATTTAGGAAAAACAGTTCAAGTAATTCCTCATATAACAAATGAAATTAAACAAAACATATATAGTTTCGAAGATGAAGATATAGATGTTGTAATAACAGAACTTGGAGGAACAGTTGGAGACATAGAGAGCTTAGCCTTTTTAGAAGCAATACGCCAAGTTGGAATAGAAAAAGATGCAGAAGATGTAATTTATATACATGTAACATTACTTCCATATATAACTGGATCAAACGAAATAAAATCAAAACCAACTCAACACTCTGTAAAAGAATTACAATCTTTGGGAATAAAACCAGATATATTAGTATGTAGAAGCGATATTCAAATACCAGAAGAAATAAAAGAAAAACTATCATTATTCTGCAATGTAAAAAAAGAAAATGTTATAGCAAACTTAACAGCAGATAATTTATATGCAGTACCACTAATGCTTGAAAACCAAGGACTAGCAAAGCAAGTGTGTAAACATTTAAAGCTTTCTAATATAGAGCCTCATAATGAAAAATGGGATGAAATGATAGGAAATATCAGAAAAGTTAAAGATGGAGAAGTAACAATTGGTATAGTAGGAAAATATGTAAGACTAGAAGATTCATATTTATCAGTAACTGAAAGCTTACATCATGCAGGATTTGCTAATAATGTAAAAGTAAATGTTGAGTATATAGATTGCGAAACAATTACAAGAGAAAATGCAAAAAGTTTACTTGGAAAATTAGATGGAATAGTAGTTCCAGGTGGATTTGGAAACAGAGGAATAGAAGGAAAAATAAATACAGTAGAATATGCAAGAATAAATAATATCCCATTTTTAGGAATATGTTTAGGAATGCAAATGGCAGTAGTGGAATATGCAAGAAATGTTTTAGGACTTAAAGATGCAAATTCAGAAGAATTTGATGAAAAATGCAAAAATCAAGTAATACATATAATGGATGACCAAAAAACAGTAGACAAAAAAGGTGGAACAATGAGACTTGGAAAATATCCATGTATATTAAAAAAAGATAGTTTAGCATATAAACTATATGGAACAAAAGAAATATCTGAAAGACATAGACATAGATTCGAATATAACAACGACTACAAAGAAAAATTAGAGAATGCGGGACTAATATGCTCAGGAACATCTCCAGATGGAAGACTTGTAGAAATAGTAGAAATACCTACACATAAATATTTTATAGCAGGACAATTCCATCCAGAATTTAAATCTAGACCAGATAGACCGTCACCACTATTTGTAGGATTAGTTAAAGCAGCAAAGAAAAGTAATTAGTAATTTATCGAGGGGAACCAAAAAGGGTCAGACCACTTTTGGTTCCCCTTTGACATATATATTTGTTCTAAACTGATTTTTGAAAGCATATAATTTAATATATATAAATGTGAAAAGTATGTGAAAAATAAAAAATATATATTGACTTATATTAATAAAAGATATACAATTTTAGCAGTCAATAAAAAGGACTGCTAAAACTATTTTAAGGAGGTAATATTATGATAAAACCATTAGCAGACAGAGTATTAATAAAAATGAAAGAAGGCGAAGAAACAACCAAAAGTGGAATAATATTAGCTACAAATGCACAAGAAAAACCACAAATAGCAGAAGTAATTGCAGTTGGACCAGGTGGTAACGTAGATGGAAACAATATAGAAATGCATGTAAAAGTTGGAGATAACGTAATAGTAAGTAAGTATGCAGGGACACAAATAAAATATGAAGGAGAAGAATATTTGATTGTTAAACAATCAGATATATTGGCAATTATAGAATAATCAACTATTCACTGCAATTCATTCTTGAATTGCACTTTTAAAGGAGGTAAATTAAGATGGCAAAAGAAATTAAATATGGCGAGGATGCCAGAAAAAAATTATTAGATGGTGTTAATAAATTGGCAGATACAGTAAAAGTTACATTAGGACCAAAGGGAAGAAATGTTGTACTAGATAAAAATTTTGGTGCGCCACTTATCACTAACGATGGTGTTACAATAGCAAAAGAAATTGAATTATCAGATCCATACGAAAATATGGGAGCAAGACTTGTTAAAGAAGTTTCAATAAAAACTAACGATGTAGCAGGAGATGGAACAACAACTGCAACAGTACTTGCACAAAAAATGATAAAAGAAGGAATAAAAAATGTAGCAGCTGGTGGAGATCCAATGGCAATAAAACGTGGTATGGATAAAGCCACAGCGGTTGCAACATTAGCATTAAAAGAAGTAAGCTCAAAGGTAAATGGAAAAGATGATATTGCAAGAGTTGCAACAATATCTGCAAACAATGAAGAAATAGGAAACTTAATTGCAGATGCAATGGAAAAAGTTTCAAATGATGGAGTAATAACAATAGAAGAATCTAAAACTTCATCAACAGAAGTTGAAATTGTAGAAGGAATGCAATTCGATAAAGGATATATTTCACCATATATGGTAACAGATGCAGAAAAAATGGAAGCTGTTTTTGATAATCCATATATTTTAATTACAGATAAAAAAATAACTAATATTCAAGAAATTTTACCATTGTTAGAAAACTTAATGCAAAACTCAGGAAAGTTAGTAATAATAGCAGATGATATTGAAGGAGAAGTCCTTTCTACATTATTAGTAAATAAACTAAGAGGCGTATTAAATGTTGTAGCTGTAAAAGCACCAGGATATGGCGATAAAAGAAAAGAAATGCTACAAGATATTGCAATTTTAACAGGTGGTGAAGTAATAACATCTGATTTAGGCTTAGACTTAAAAGATACAACTCTAGAACAATTAGGTAGAGCAAGACAAGTAAAAGTACAAAAAGAAAACACAATAATTGTTGATGGAATGGGAGATAAATCTAAACTTGCTGAACGAGTAAAACAAGTAAGAACAGCATTAGATGAAACTTTAAGTGAATACGAAAAAGAGAACTTGCAAGAAAGACTTGCAAAATTAGTAGGCGGTGTTGCAGTAATTCAAGTTGGTGCAGCTACAGAAATTGAAATGAAAGAAAAGAAACTAAGAATAGAAGACGCATTATCTGCAACAAAGGCAGCAACAGAAGAAGGAATTGTGGCAGGAGGAGGAACAGCATATATTAATATAATTCCAAAAGTTGAAGGTCTAATGAGAAACTTAAAAGATGATGAGAAACTAGGAGCAAAAATTATATTAGAAGCTTTAGAAGAACCAATTAAACAAATAGCAAAAAATGCAGGACTAGAGCCAGCAATTATAGTTGATAAAATAAAGCAAAGTGATCCAGGTTTTGGGTTTGATGCAAAAAACGAGCAATATGTAGATATGAAAAAAGTTGGAATTGTAGACCCAACAAAAGTTACAAGAAGTGCGCTTGAAAACGCAGAAAGTATTGCATCTATGATACTTACAACAGAAAGTATAGTTACAGATAAAAAAGAAGAAAAATGTGGATGCGGTGCACACGAAGGAATGCCAGCAGGAATGGAAGGAATGTATTAAAATAAAGCAAAATCCTGACTTAAATAAATAAGTCAGGATTTTTATGTGTTTAAATACTAGCAACCGCAACCGTTGTTACCACATCCGCAGCAGCAGAAAAGTATTATTATTAATATGATTATCCAGCAGCAATCTCCACCAAAACCGAAACCGCCACATCCGCATCCTCTGTTTTCAGGCATCTAAATTCCCCCCTTTCAACTTAAAAATGTACATTTTTCTTGTCTAGGGCAATTAGTTATTACAGCAACATCTATTGCCACATCCGCAACAGAAAAGTAGTATGAAAAGTATAATGAACCATAAAAATTCACTATTACAGCCACAACAATTTCCCATATTAGCAGACCTCCCTATGTGAAATTTCTTAAAATCTTTGTTCTTTTGTATATGATATATAGTATTCAAAATATATAAAAATGGTTACACAAAACAAATTACAAATTATTTGGAAAATGGGTACACAAATTATTAATTAAATGATATAATTCGACTAGAATAATTTAGATATAAAAAAGGGAGAAAAATATGGGAAATATAGTTTTATTAGATGACTTAACAATAAATAAAATAGCAGCCGGCGAAGTTATAGAAAGACCAGCATCTGTAATAAAAGAAATGGTCGAAAACTCAATAGATGCAGGGGCTACAAATATAAATGTAGAAATAAAAAATGGTGGAATATCATATATTCGTGTATCTGATAATGGAAAAGGTATACCAAAAGATGATATGGAAATAGCATTTGAAAGACATGCAACAAGTAAAATAAGACAAGCTAGTGACCTAGATACCATAAAATCTATGGGATTTAGAGGCGAGGCTTTGGCTAGTATTGCAGCTATTGCAAATGTAGAAATGGTTTCAAAATATAAAGATGAACAAGTAGGAAATAGAATAGTTATAGAAGCTGGAAAAACATTAGAATTTGAAGAAACTGGATGCCCTGTGGGAACTAGTATAGTTGTAAAAAATCTATTTTTTAATACACCAGTTAGATATAAATTCTTAAGAAAAGACTTTACAGAAGCTGGATATATAGAAGATGTTATAACAAGGATAGCGTTAGTAAATCCAGATATAGCAATTAAATTAGTTAATACAGGAAAAACAGTAATTCAAACAAGTGGTAACGGAAATTTACAAGATGTAATATATTCAATTTATGGAAAAGATATTGCAAGTAGTGTGCTTGACGTAGACTATACATTTGAGGATATTCATATAACAGGTGTAGTTGGCAAACCAGAAATTGCAAGAAGCAACAGAAGTAATCAAATGTTTTTTGTAAATAAAAGATATATAAAAGATAAAGTTTTAACAGGAGCTACAGAAAAAGCATTTAAAGGTATGATACCAATAGGAAAATATGGATTTGTAGTTTTAAATATAGAAATGAATCCAGCAAAAGTTGACGTTAACGTACATCCATCAAAATTGGAAGTTAGATTCGCAGAGGAAAATAATATATTTAAATGTGTGTATCATGCTATACAAGATACATTATTAAAAGCTGAACTTGTTTCTTCACCAGAAAGAGAAATAGAAGACAATAAAGAGGCTGTTGAAGAGGTAAAGGAAAATAATGTATTCAGCAATTTGTTTAATAGAAAAGAAACTGAACCTTTAAAAACAGAAATAAAACCAAATATAATAGAAGAAATGTATAATGCAAAAAATAGTGCTGAATTAGAAAAAACTCAAGTGGTAAGTACAGAAGAAATAAAGAAAAATTTGAAAAATGAAGAAAGTAATATAAACGAAAATATAAAAACTTTATCTGCTCAAGAACAAATTAAAAGTGATACAACCTCAATAGGAAATATATTAGTAGACTTAGCAAAGATAAAAGCTAACATACAAGATGAAGCAGATATACCTAATCAATTGGATGTGCAAGACAATATTTCTGTAAATAACAAAGTAAATGAATTAGATAATTTAAAAGTTGCAGAAAGCTTTGACACAATGTATGAAAAAACTTTTGGCAAAATACCAGCATCAACGGAAGAAAAAATTGCACAAGATAAAAAGGAAATTGATGCGTATGAATTGATAAAAGACAATAACGTTTCTGTATTTGAAGAATTAGAAGAATATAAACAAAAACCAAATTATAAATTTATAGGAATTGCATTTTCAACTTATATAATAATTGAAATAAAAGATGAAATGTACATAATAGATCAACATGCAGCACATGAAAGAATTATGTATGAAAAAATAAAGAAAAATTATTATTCTAAAGATGAAAAAGAATCTCAACTATTACTATTACCAGACGTTATAACTTTAACACACAAAGAAATGGATATAGCGAGAGATAATATGGAAATATTTGAAAAGGCTGGATTTGATATTGAAGAATTTGGAGAAAACACAATAAAACTTAATGGAGTTCCAACAGTATGTTACGACCTAGATACAAAAGAGCTATTTTTAGAGACACTTGATGAAATAAATACTGTTGCAAGAACTGCAAAACAAGAAATAGAAGAAAGATTTATAGAAACAGTCGCATGCAAAGCAGCTGTAAAAGCAAAAATGTCTTTAGACAAACAAGAAGTAGAAAGTTTAATGGACAAACTATTAGTATTGCCAAATCCATTTACTTGCCCTCATGGAAGACCAACTGCAATTAAGATGGATAAGAAAGATATAGAGAAAAAGTTTGCTCGTAGAAAATAAAATTAGTAAAAAGCTATGGATTATGTTGTCAAATTTAAATTAGATCAAAATAGTGAGGAAATCTTTATGAAAAAACCAACAGTTATTGTAATTTGTGGGCCTACGGCGTCTGGAAAAACTGCTTTGTCAATTGAACTTGCTAAAAAAATTAATGGTGAAATTGTCTCAGCAGATTCAATGCAAATCTATAAAGATATGGATATAGGTAGTGCCAAAATCACTCCAGAGGAAACAGATGGAATAAAACACTATCTTATTGACTGTGTTTCACCAGATGAAAGATATAGTGTAGCAAATTATAAAAAAGATGCTAAAGAAGCTATTGAAGAAATATTAAAAAAAGGTAAGGCACCAATTATTGTTGGTGGAACAGGCTTATATATAGATGCATTAATATACGAAATAGAATATAAAGATATTAAAATAAATGAAGACTATAGAAAAAAACTAGAAAAAATTAAGGAAGAAGAAGGCTTAGAAACTTTATATAAAAAAGCTTTAGAAATAGATCCGGAAGCAATGAAAAAAATTAGTCCAAATGATTATAAAAGAATAACAAGAATTTTAGAAATCTATGAAGCAACTGGAAAAAATAAAACCCAGCAAGAAGCAGAATCTAGACTTAATGAAATACCTTATGACTATAAAGTTTTTGCAATAGATTACGATAGAGAAAAGCTTTATGAAAGAATTAATAAAAGAGTAGATAGAATGTTGGAAAAAGGCTTAATAGACGAAGTGAAGAACTTACTTAAAAAATATAATGAGTTCCCAACTTCTATGCAAGGCTTGGGATATAAAGAAGTAAAACAATACTTAGATGGTGAACTTTCTAAAGATGACATGATAGAAAAAATAAAACAAGAATCTAGAAGATATGCAAAAAGGCAGTTCACGTGGTTTAGAAAAAATAAACAAACAATATGGATAAATGGACAAGATGCTTTGGAAGATAATATTAAAATAATTATGGAGGAATCAAATATTGGCTAGAGAAAAAAAACAAAGAGTAAAATTGAATATTAAATTAGTAGTAGCAATAATTATTGTTTTGGTATTCTTAATATGCTTTGCTTATAATATTATCGCTTTGTTTTTAAATCCAACAGATACTTTTATGATTGATAATGGAAAAATTTCATCTTCTGAAGAAAGCATTGGATACTTAATAAGAGAAGAAAAAGTTTTTCAAGGTAACAACTATAAAAACGGAATATCTCAAATAAAAACAGAAGGACAAAGAGTTGCAAAGGGAGATCCAATATTCAGATATTATACAAATAATGAAGAAAGTATAACAAAAAAAATAGCTGAATTAGATTTACAAATACAAGATGCTTTAGATCAAAATAAAACTATATATTCTAGTGATATAGCATCTATTGATAAACAAATCGAAGAAAAATTGATGAATATATCTGAACTAAATAAGAAAAGTGATATATTAGAAATAAAAAAAGAAATAAGTAATTCTCTTACAAAAAAAGCTAAACTAACAGGAGAATCTAGCCCATCGGGTTCATATATAAAAGAATTAGTCGCTAAAAGAAGCAAATACGAAGAACAACTAAATTCAGGCTCTGAATATATTGAAGCAACTGTAAGTGGACTCGTATCATATAAAATTGATGGACTTGAAGAAACGCTTACACCAAATAGTTTTTCTGACATAACAGAAGAATATTTGTCAAGCTTGAAAATAAAAACAGGACAGATGGTATCTAGCAGTAACGAAAACGGAAAGATAGTTAATAATTACTATTGCTACATTGCTACTATTTTGAGTTCTGAACAAGCGCAAAATGCAGAAGTTAATAATAATGTGCAAATTTTATTATCAACAGGAGATGAAGTGACTGCAACAATTGAATACATTGCAGAACAAAAGAGTGGGAAAAAATTAGTAATATTTAAAATAACTAATTGTGTAGAAAAACTTATAAATTATAGGAAAATTTCTTTTGAAATAATATGGTGGAAGGCTACGGGGTTAAAAGTACCAAATTCAGCCATTATAGAGAAAAATGGTAAAAAATATATAGTTAGAAAAAGAATAGGATATACAGATAATATTTTAATAAAAGTATTAAAAACATCAGGGGATTACAGCATAATAGAAAATTATACAAATTTAGAATTAAAGGAACTTGGATATTCGACAGAAGAAATTAGAAATATGAAAAATATAGCATTATATGATGAAATAATAATAAAACCAACACAATAATGTTACGACAATATTACAACAATATTAAAAATTAATTACGTTATTTAAAAAAGCTTGACATTGAAATGGAAAAGTAAGATACTATAAATGAATTAAATTACTAATGATTTTTTAGGAGGTTTTGTAAATGGCAGGAGCTATTGTAAATAAGTTTATGGAAATGTTTGGTATACCAGAAAATGATGAAGAAAACGAGGAAGAATACATTGACGAAGAAGTTACTGATGAAGAAGCTGGCGAACCAGAAGAAAGAGGATTTTTTAATAGAAGAAAAGTAGTAAATATGCCAAATACTCAACAAGTTAGAATGGTTATTTCTCAACCAACAACATTTGAACAAGCTGAGGAAATATGCACATACTTAAAAAATAGAAAATCTGTAATTGTTAATTTAGAATATGTTAATAAAGATGTTGCTAGAAGAATAGTAGATGTTATGAGTGGAGCAGTGCATGCGCTTGATGGACACATTCAAAAAATATCTAATTCAATATTCTTAATAGCACCTACATACTATGAAATCTCAACTGAAATGGCTAGAGACGAAATTAAAAATAAACTTTCAGTTTCATGGTTGAAAAATGGATAATAATTAGATATAATATATAGGGCGGACAAGAAGCTGTCTGTCCTAATTTTTTCAAAATAAGAAAGGAATGAGTTGTTATGATTACACCTCTTGATATTGAAAACAAAAAATTTGCTAAACAAATGGTAAATGGATATAGTGTTGATGAAGTTGATGATTTTTTGGATGATTTAACTGTTGAATATGAAAAGCTATTTAAAGAAAATTCTGAATACAAATCACAAGTAGAAAAATTAAAAGAAGATATGGAACATTATAAAACAATAGAAACTACACTTCAAAGTACATTAGTTATGGCACAAACAACAGCAGAAGAAGTAAAAAATGTTGCTAGAGAACAAGCAGAACAAATAGTTAATGAAGCAAAAGTTAATGCCCAAAAAGAAGTTGATAGTCTTACAAATCAAATTACTATAAAACAAAAAGAACTTGATGATGTTCAAAAACAATTTGATGTATATAAAGCAAAAATGGAATCACTTTTAATATCACAATTAGAAATATTAAAAGAAATGAATAAAGACTAATTTAAAAGACCAATAAAATGGTCTTTTTTTCTTGTCTTTTAAAACGTAAAATGTTACAATTAGAACAAGAGGTGGTACAAATGAGAACAATGGCAAATTATTTGATAATAATGTTATCAGTTTTGTTATTTATATTTAGATTAGTAGTGGTATTTACATTCACGATGGGAATAGAGTTTGCAGTTACCCCATTAAATGTCAATTTTGAAATAGGCTTATTATTTATAATGATAATAAGTATTATATTAATGAGTAAAAACAAATTATTAGGACCAATTATATTAGTAATAAGCTCATGTGCATACTATGGACCAGATTTATTCATTAAGTTAACAAATTTATCAACTACTGCTATAAGTATAAATACAGCTATACAATTAGTTGTTTCTATAGTTGGTATAATTATACCAATATTTGCGTTCTTCATAATTGCGTTTGCAAAAGAACAAGAAAAAAGACCAGTTGATAAAAAAACAGATTTCTTTTATAAAAACGAAGCATACGATAGAAAATATGATGATAGAGCCGATAAAAATAATTATAGAACATTATAAACTAAAAGAGGTAAGAAAATGAAAAAGGTATTATTTGCAACAGGTAATGAAAGTAAGGTTAAAAGATTTAAGAATGGATTATTGGAAAAAGATATTGAAATAATTACACTAAACAATATAGACGCAAAAGTAGAAGTTGTAGAAAATGGCAAAAACGCAATAGAAAATGCTTTAATAAAAGCAAGAGCATATGCTAAGGCATGTGATTTGCCAGTATTTGCTATGGATGATAATTTATATATTGAAGGAATACCAGAAGAAAAACAACCAGGAATGTATGTAAGAAGAGTTAATGGAAAAAGATTAAACGATGATGAGATGATAGAATACTATTCTAATTTAGCCCATGAATATGGAAAAAATGGAAGATTAACTTGCAGATGGGTTTATGGTATTGCAGTTATAAATAATGATAAAGAATCAACTTATACTTGGAGTAAAGAAGATTTGTATATAGTAGATAAACCTTCAAATAAAATTAACCCAGGTTATCCATTAAACACAATATCTATAAATAAAAAGTTGAATAAATATTTTACAGATATAACAGAAGAAGACCAAAAAGAAATTCAAGAAAACGAAAATGATGTTATAGAATTCCTTTGTGAAAAAATATTAAAATAAGGTGAATATTTTGAAGATAGAAGATTTAAGAAAAGATTATGATGAATTACAAGTTAAATATGGTGCTAAGGAATT
>CAKPIK010000002.1 GCA_934162365.1 uncultured Clostridia bacterium
ACCAACTTTAGAATTTGGGCTACTAAAATATTAAAAGAATATATGATAAAAGGTGTAGTTATGGATGATGAAAGATTGGGTAGAAAAATTGAATGCATTTTTGCAATTTAATGGTAAAGAAATATTACACAGTGCAGGGAAAATATCGGCAAGTGTAGCAAAAGAATTAGCTTATAAAGAGTATGATAAATTTAAAGTTAAACAAGATAAATTATATAAATCAGACTTTGACAATTTTTTAAATGAAACAAGAATGATAGAGAATGGAAGTGATAAATAATGGACATGTATCAAAAAAGAAAAATCAGAGCAGAAAAGAAAAATAACAATCAAGAAGAAAAGTTAACTAAAGTCGTTCTTAACTGGTTGATTACGATTTATCCAAGAATAGGAGAAAACTCCAATAAAATAAGTGATTGTGAGATTTAATATCTTGCATGTTTAATATAAAAAAATGATAAAATAGACAAAAAATCATAAAAATGATTATTTTTAATGCAAAAAGTAGTAGGAATTAGTAAGGTGATTACGCCACCTAATAATAAAAAATAATTTGAATACAGAGGTGATACTATGATTAATAAACCTATTATAGGAGTGATAAGTAAACCAAATATTTTTTGTAGCGATAAATTATTTACATCACAATTTGTTTATGATGGTGTAAGAAATGCAGTATTAAAAAATGGAGGACTTGTTATAGGAATATTACCAACAAAAATATCTACTGTATTTTGTGATTCAGATGAAGTAGTAAATAAGTCTGATTTTTCACAATCTGAATTAGAAGATTTATATTCATTAATTGATAGATGCGATGGTATAATAATTCAAGGTGGTTTATCTAGTGATGCTTATGAAATAAAAGCAGCTAAGTATGCTATAGATAATGATATACCAATACTTGGAATATGTGCAGGATTTAATAATATTATTAGAGCAATGGGTGGCGAAGTTTTTTGTATTAATAATACAATTCATAATACTGAAGATGGTTCAATAGTTCACAAAAATATAGTTAAAGAAAATACTTTGTTGTATGATATTTTAAAAAAGCAAGAAGTAGATGTTAATAGTATTCATACAATGTTTGCTAAGGATGAAAATATTAAAAACATGAATATTTCAGCACATTCTAATGATGGATATGTTGAAGCAGTAGAAATAAAAGATAAAAAGTTTTGTTTAGGTATTAAATGGCATCCGGAATTAATGCTAGAAAATGAACAAATGAATAATATATTTAAATATTTTATAGATGTATGCAAAGGAGTTGATCCAAATGAATGAAAATAAAACTAATATAAACTGGTATCCAGGTCATATGGCGAAAACGAAGAGACAAATAGCTGAAGACTTAAAATTAATTGATGTAGTAATTGAAGTTTTAGATGCACGTATTCCTGTTTCTAGCCAAAACCCAGATATGAGTGATCTAACAAAAAATAAGAAAAAAATATATATATTAAATAAATGTGATTTGGCCGACGAAAAAGAAACCTTAAAATGGGAAAATAAATTTAGAACAACAAATTCTGCTGCAATCAGTTGTGATTCAAATTCAGGTAAAGGAATTAATAAAGTTGAGAAAACTATACTAAACTTAATGCAAGAAGAACAAGAAAAAAACAGCCAAAAGGGAAGAACTGGTAAGCCAATAAGAGTATTAGTTTTAGGAATTCCAAATGTAGGTAAATCTTCATTTATAAATAGAATTTCTAAAAAAACAACAATGGCAGTTGGAAATAAACCAGGTGTTACAAAACAAAAACAATGGATTAGATTATCAAATAATATTGAACTACTAGATACCCCGGGTGTTTTATGGCCTAAATTTGAAAATGAAAAGGTCGCTCTTAACTTATCTTTTACAGGAACTATTAAAGATGAAATTTTACCTAAAGTAGAAATAGCATATAGATTATTAAAATTTTTAATTGAAAACTATAAGTATAATGTTTTAGAAAGATATAAATTAGATGAAGATGTAATTCAAGAAATATTAAATAGTGACAACCCAGAAAACTTTAAAATTTATGACATAATGTGCTTAATAGGTAAAAAAAGAGGATGCATTGTATCTGGTGGAAATGTTGATGACGATAAAGTATCAAATATAATATTAGATGATTATAGAACAGGAAAATTAGGAAATATAACATTAGAAAAGGTGGAAAAATAAATGGAAGAAATAGATGTAAACCAAATGTCTCCACTTACATGGGCATATATGGGAGATTGCATTTATGAAAAATATATAAGAGAATATTTGGTAACAAATACAAAATATAAACCACATAAATTGCATATAGAAGCAACAAAACTTGTAAAAGCTTCCGCACAAGCATATATATTACAAGAACTAGAAAATGAACTTTCTGACGACGAAAAAGAAATTGTTAGAAGAACAAGAAATACAGAAAATCATCACTTACCTAAAAATGCAACAGTACAAGAATATATGTATGCAACAGCATTTGAAGGATTAATAGGATATTTATATTTAACAAAACAAAAAGAAAGATTAGAAGAAATACTAAAAAAATCCCTAGAAATAAAAAATGATTTGATGACAGGACAAAAAACAGTCATTTAATTGCTAATATATATAAAAGACCCAAATAATGAGCCATTGGTCAATTACATTTGTAAATTTTTGTAAAAAATTTTTAAGAGAGTGTTGACGAAGTATACATAATGTGCTATAATAGTTGAGCAACCTGGAAACAGGTGAGTAATTTAATAGGAGTGTTGACCTATGTCAAAAGGATTGTTTGGCTCAGTTAAAACCTCATACCATAATTCCGGTGAGGTAAATAAAGAGGTTAAGTCTGAGAAAAGCGGTACCTATCGCGATTTTGACATTTACGGAGATCATGAAGAAAAAATCTTCAAAAATGGAGAGGCCTTTAAAAAGGACAGCGATGGTGTTTACCGTGATAAAAACGGAAAGAAAATGACAGATTAAGGAGGCATCAATATGGCAGACAAAGGACTTCCGAACCAGGGAACAATCAAACAGGTTGAACAGACGTCGTATAGCGATGGAAAGTATACCTATGTTACCGAAACAGTCAGAACCGAGAAGGCGAATGGCGAAAAGGACACATACCAGACAAAGTATGTGGAGAAGGTCAAGAAGTAACTTCTAACGAAGAGAGCAGTCAAATGGCTGCTCTTTTTGTATGAAAAAAATAGTACCTAAAATAAGGAAAGAAAGTTACATCTAAATATTGACAAAGCTGAAAAAAATTGCTAATATATATAAGTACCAAAAATAATGGCCCCTTGGTCAAGCGGTTAAGACGCCACCCTCTCAAGGTGGAATCATGGGTTCGATTCCCGTAGGGGTCACCAAATTAAAGAGAATAATTAATAGTAAAAATAAACTATTAATTATTCTTTTTTTATAAAATAAAAATGAATAATATATTGCCATTTTTTGTAAGTTAATATATAATGTAAAAAAAACTAAAAGGAGACTATTATTATGAGTGATAAAAACTATGAGTATAATAAAGCAGTGAAGATTAATACAATAAAAGAATTGATGGATTTGGCAGAAAAGGAAGACGGAAGTAAAATTGCTTTTGAATATAGGAATGAAAAAGATAAATCAAAAATAGAAACAGTTACATATAAAGAATTTCAGTATGATACATATTATTTAGGAACAGCGTTAACTCAATTAGGATTAAATAAAGAACATATTGCTGTTATAGGGGAAAATAGTTATAAATGGTTAACAGTTTATTTAACAGTATTAAAAAGTGATGGTGTTTTAGTACCAATAGATAGAGAATTACCAGAAAAAGATATAATAAATATACTAAAAAGTAGTGATAGTGAAGTACTGTTTTATTCAGAAAAATATGAAAAATATATAGAAGATTTTAAGAAAGAATTACCAAATATAAAATATTTTATAGGGTTTGACAAGGAAGAAAATTTTGAAAATGTACTTTCTTATCAAAAAATAATGAAACTAGGAAGAGAAAAGTACGAAGCAGGAGATCAATCTTATACAAATATAGAACATAAAGATACTAACATATTAAAATTATTGGTATATACATCAGGAACAACAGGAGATCCAAAGGGAGTAATGCTTACAGAACATAATTTAGTAAGTTGTGTTTATTATGGACTACAAGTTGCAGAAATAAAAACTAAATGTTTATCTGTGCTACCATATCATCATACATACGAAGCAGTAGCAGGAATTTTAGTGGCACTACATAAACATGCAACAATATGTATAAATGACAGCTTAAAAAATGTATTAAAAAATTTACAGTTGTATAAGCCAGATTATATATATTTAGTCCCAGCATTTACAGAAGTATTTTATAAAAATATATGGGGAACTGCAAAAAAAGAAGGAAAAGAAGCTGGACTAAAATTTTTAATAAAATTAAGCAATGCTTTAAGAAAAATAGGAATTGATTTAAGAGGAAAATTATTTAAATCAATACATTCTGCATTCGGTGGAAATTTAAAGGAAATTGTATGTGGTGGTGCACCAATAAGACCAGAAATAGGAAAATTCTTTAATGATATAGGCGTAATGCTATTAAATGGATATGGAATTACTGAATGCTCACCTCTTGTTAGTGTAAATAGACCTAAGTTTAATGATTCTTCAACAGTAGGAGTAATACTTCCATGTTGTGAAGTTAAAATAGAGAATCCAAATGATGAAGGTGACGGAGAAATTTGGGTAAAAGGTGACATTGTTATGATGGGGTATTACAAAGATAAAGAAAAGACAGAAAAGGTATTAAAAAATGGATGGTTTAATACAGAAGATTATGGAAAAGTAAATGAAAAAGGGCAATTAGTAATTAATGGCAGAAAGAAAAACGTAATAGTATTAACAAATGGAAAAAACGTATATCCAGAAGAAATTGAAAATTATATATTAAGAATACCTTATGTTCAAGAAACAATAGTTAAATCTGTAAAAAATGATATAAAACAAGAAGTAGCACTATGCGCAGAAGTATATCTAAATTCAGATAAAGTAAAAGAACTAGAAATAGATGATGTAGAAGAACAGCTAAAAAAAGATATTTTTAAAGCAACAAAAGAGTTACCTTCATATAAACATATTCAAAAAATTGAAATAAGAAAAACAGAATTTAATAAGACAACAACAAATAAAATAAAAAGATAATAATATAGAGCACTTTATTTGAAGTGCTCTATTGCTATTTATTGGTTTAAATGTTAAAATGTATATATGAAAATAAAAGAAATGATAGAGTATGGAAAAAATAATTTAATAAAAAGAGAAGATGCATATATATTATCAAAAATGCTTGCAAAACATTTTCTTAAAGTAGATGATACTTATTTAATTGCTAATGGAGATGAAGAAGTAAAACCATTTATTTTTGATTTCTTTCAGTCAGCTATTCAATTATTAGATAATGGAATGCCAATACAATACATTACTAATAAACAAGAATTTATGGGATTAAGTTTCTATGTAGATGAAAATGTTTTAATTCCTCAACCAGATACAGAGATATTGGTTGAAGAAGTCCTTAATAAGATTAATAAGCAAGATAAAATATTAGATTTGTGCACTGGAAGCGGGGCCATAGGAATATCTTTGGCAAAGAATACAGAGAATGTAAAAATATATATGTCTGATATATCTGAAAAAGCATTAGAAATTGCACAAAGAAATATAAACAAAAATAAAGTTGAAGAAAAGTGCGAGCTTGTTACTTCAGATATGTTTGAAAATATATATAGCAAATATGATATCATTGTTTCAAACCCACCATATATTGAATCAGAAGAAATAAAAATTTTACCTAAAGAAGTACGAAATGAACCTATAATTGCATTAGACGGTGGATTTGATGGATTAGACTTTTATAGAATAATAGCAAATGAAGCATATAAATATCTAAAAGAAGATGGTATTTTAGCTTTAGAAATTGGATACAATCAAAAAGAAAAAGTAATAGATTTACTAAATAAAACAGGAAAATATAAAGATATATATTGTAAAAAAGATTTAGGCGGAAACGATAGAGTAGTTATTGCAACAATATAGAAAGGAATTGAGATGTCATTTGCAAGTAACTTAAAAGATGAATTATTATCATTAAAAATGTGGGATACCAATGCACAAATGAAACAAGATGAACAAATTGCAAGATTATGTATAAGAGAAGCCTTTATTAAATCTGGTTCTATGAATGACCCAAATAAAAAATATCATTTGCAAATAATGTTTAGAACTAAAAAGAAAGCAGAAGAAATGCAAAAGCTACTTGAAAATTTTTATATCCATCCAAGAATAATAAAAAAAGAAAATAATTATATGTTATATCTAAAAGATGGAGAAGAAATATCACAATTTCTTGCATTAATTGGAGCCAATAACACAGTTTTGAAATTTGAAGAGATACGAGTAATAAAAGAAAAAAGAAATGATATAAATAGATTAGTAAACTGCGAAACAGCAAATTTAAATAAAACAATAAATGCAGCAGTAAAACAAATAGAAGATATAAAACTTATAAAAACCAAAGGAAAGTTTGCAGCCTTACCAGAAAACTTGCAAGAAATAGCAGATTTAAGAATTAAAAATCCAGACTTGTCATTAGTAGAACTAGGAAAATTATTAAAAGAACCAATAGGAAAATCAGGAGTTAACCATAGACTAAAAAAAATCTCAACAATAGCAGAGGAATTAGAAAAATAAAATGAAAAATATAGGAATTTATATACATATTCCATTTTGTAAGAAAAAATGTGATTATTGCGATTTTATATCTTACTGTAATAAAGATGAATATATTAGGCAATATATTGAAACTTTAAAAAAAGAGATAGAAACTGAATTGCAAAAAGATAAATACAATATAAAAACAATTTATATAGGAGGCGGTACGCCTTCTTATATTAATTCTAAATATATTTTAGAATTGCTAGATACTATTAATAATAATTCTTACAAAATTGAAAATGCGGAAATAACAATTGAACTAAATCCAGGTACGGTTACAGAGAAAAAATTAGAAGACTATAAAAAAGCAGGAATTAATAGATTAAGTATAGGACTTCAAGAAACACATAATGATTTATTAAAACAAATAGGCAGAATCCATACTTATGAAGAGTTTTTGGATACATATAATTTGTCAAGAAAATTAGGATTTGAAAATATAAATGTGGACTTAATGATTGGACTTCCAAAGCAAAGAATACAAGATATAAAAGAAAACCTAGAAAGAATAATAAAATTAAATCCAGAACATATCAGTGTATATTCGTTAATATTAGAAGAAAATACACCGCTTTACGAAAAATATATAAATAAAGAGATTGAGTTGCCAAGCGAAGAATTAGAAAGAAATATGTATTGGTATGTAAAAAATACATTAGAACAAAATGGATATATACACTATGAAATATCAAACTTTGCAAAACCTAGTTATGAATCAAAACACAATTTAGACTGCTGGAATCAAAAAGAATATTTAGGTTTTGGATTAGCAGCACATTCGTATATAAATGGAACAAGATATTCTAATGAAGTAGGTAGTGAGAATAAATTTGAAAAACTTATAAAAGTAATTCATGAAAAACAAGAAATAGCAGATATGCAAAAAGAATATATGCTACTAGGACTTAGAAAGATAAAAGGAGTTAGTATTCAAGAATTTAAAAATAAATTTGGAGAAAACCCAATATTCTTATTTAGAAATGAATTAAATAAACTCTCAAAAGAAAACCTAATTTTAATTGATGGAGACCATATAAAATTAACCAATAAAGGACTAGACCTTGCCAATCTAGTATGGGAAGAATTTGTATAGCAAGTGTTGACAAAATAAAAAAAACAATATACAATATTTACAATTAAATTTTGTTATGTTTTAAAAAGAAACTTAGTAGTAATTTAAAGTAGCTTGTAAAGAGAGATAATGGTTGGTGAGAATTATTAAGCATTAAATTATGAATTACAATTCTTATAGTAACAAACGTAAGTAAGAAAAAATAAGGTAATACTATAAAAGTATTATGAATAAAGGTGGTACCACGGGTAGCTAGTCTCGTCCTTTAATAAGGATGAACTAGCTATTTTTGTTAAAGGGAGGAATTAAAAATGAATTTGTACGAAGATTTGAAATGGAGAGGACTAATAAAAGATGTTACTTCTCCAGAATTAGAAGAAAAATTAAACAATGGTGGTATGACCTTCTATATAGGAGCAGACCCAACAGCAGAAAGCCTTCATATAGGACAATTTCCAACATTTTTAGTTGCAGAAAGATTAAGAAGAGCAGGACATAAACCAATAATATTAGTTGGTGGAGCAACTGGACGTGTGGGAGATCCAAGAGGAACAGGAGAAAGAGAAAAAGCAGATATAAAAGTTATAGAAAGTAATTTTACAAAAATTCAAGCTCAAATGAAAAAGCTATTTGGAGAGGACACATTAGTAGTTAATAATTACGATTGGTTCAAAAACTATAATTATATAGATTTCTTAAGAGATGTTGGAAAATATGTAAATGTTGCATACATGATTAACAAAGATCTAGTAAAAAGACAAATGGAAGTAGGAATTTCATATGCTGAATTCTCATACATGCTAATACAAGGATTTGACTTTAAATATATTCATGACAATTATGGTGCTACACTTCAATATGGTGGTTCAGATCAATGGGGAAATTTAACAACAGGAATAGAAATAATAAGAAAACTTAATAACGAAGAAGTATATGCATTTTCAGTTCCTTTAATTGTTGATTCAACAGGTAAAAAGCTAGGGAAAAGTTACGGAAATGCATTGTGGCTTGATGAAAGTAAAACATCAAGTTATGAAATGTATCAATACATATTAAACTTTGAAGATATAATGATGGAAGAATATTTAAAAAAATATACTTTCCTAAGTAAAGAAGAAATAGAAAGCATTATGAAAGAACATAATGAAGCACCACATTTAAGAATCGCACAAAAACGTTTAGCAGAAGAAGTAATAAAATTTATTCATAGTGAAGAATCATATAATAAAGCAGTTAGAATAACAGAAAGTTTATTTAAAGGTGAATTTGAAAATCTAAGTAAAGATGAACTAGAAGAAGCATTTAAAGGCAAAGAAATAAAGACAGTAGAACTAGGTCAAAATATTATTGATGTACTTATACAAATGAATGCTGCATCAAGTAAGAGAGAAGCAAGAGAATTTATTTCAAATAATAGTATTGAAATAAAAGGAAAAAAGGTTACAGATTTAGAAAAAACAATAACAGAAGACGATTTACTTAACAATACATACCTTATTATAAAAAGAGGAAAAAAGAATTATTATGTAGCAAAAAAATAAAAAATCTTTTCCAAATCTTTTGACTTTTACCAAAATTTGTAGTATAATTAATACAGTTGGAAACGAAAGAAAATATGATTCTAGTACATAAAAAACTAACTTCATGTTCACAAAGAATCTTATTTTTTTAGTCCTAAACTATATCTTTTGAAAGGAGAGACTTGCATGTTTAATGTAGGAGATTTTATAGTATACCCAATGCACGGGGCAGGAACAATAGATGCAATAGAAGAAAAAGATATTTTAGGAGAGAAACAATCATATTATATTTTAAAAATGCCAGGTGAAGTTAAAGTTATGGTTCCAACCGAAAAGGCAGAACAAATAGGCGTTAGAAGTATAATAGATAAAACATCTGCTGAAAAAGTCTTTGAAATATTAGAAGAAGACGAAACAGAGATGGCTATGAACTGGAATAAAAGATATAGAGACAACATGGACAAAATGAAAAGCGGAGACATATATGAAGTAGCTGATGTTGTAAGAAACTTAAGCTTTAAACAAAAAGAAAAAGGACTTTCAACAGGCGAAAAGAAAATGTTAAATAATGCAAAACAAATTTTAGTAAGTGAATTAGTACTTGCAGAACATTCTTCATATGAAGAAATGGAATATATAGTAGATAACAAAATAAATCAATCATTTAAAGAATTTAGATTAGATGAAGAATCACCATTAACAAATGTGGTAAATAAATTTATTCCATTTAATGAAGAAAACAATAAATAAAATAAAACACAAGAAGAGAATTTATAAAGTTCTCTTTTTTGTTGCTCCTAAACTAGTGTACATAAAGAAGGATTTGAATAATATCTGTCGAATAGTATAATATATTAAGAAAGGTTTGTAAAAATGGTACGATACAGTGAAGAATTAATCGAAGAAGTTAGAAATAGTAACGATATAGTAGATATAATATCACAATATGTAGTATTAAAAAGAAGCGGTAGAAATTACTTTGGACTATGTCCATTTCATAAAGAAAAATCGCCTTCTTTTTCTGTTTCACCAGATAAACAAATTTTCCACTGCTTTGGTTGTGGAGCTGGTGGAAACGTATTTCATTTTATAAGCAAAATTGAAAATATGAATTTCATAGAAAGTATGCAAGTTTTAGCAGATAGAGCTGGAATTGCGCTTCCAACATTAGATAATAACGAAGACAGTAAAAAACAATTGCTAAAATCAAAAGTATACGAAATAAATGAAATTGCAGCTCAGTTTTACCACGAAAACTTATACAAACCAACATCTAAGCCAGCACAAGACTATGTAAAAAAAAGAAAGTTAGATAATAAAACTTTAAAGGCATTTCAAATTGGATATGCAGGAAGATATAATGAACTATACAAAGAACTTGTAAAAAGAGGTTACAAGGAAGAGGAAATTTTAGCTTCTAGTATGGTTATAAAAAATCAAGATGGTACATATGTTGATAGGTTTAGAAAAAGATTTATGATTCCAATAAAAGATGTAAAAGAAAGAGTTATTGCATTTGGAGGTAGAGTTCTTGACGACTCTAAGCCTAAATATATTAATTCGCCAGAAAGTATTGTATATAGCAAAGGAAGAAACTTATTTGGACTTAATGTTGCTAAAAAAGAGCCAATGGATAGAATTATAATTGTAGAAGGATACATGGATGCAATTTCACTTTATCAAAGAGGCATAACAAATGTTGTTGCATCTCTTGGAACAGCACTTACAGAGGCACAAGGACGTTTACTTAGAAGATATGCTAATAAAATAATAATATCTTACGATTCAGATGGCGCAGGACAAGCTGCTACAATGAGGGGATTAGAAATTCTACAAAACTTAGGCTATGATGTTAGAATATTGCAACTAGACGATCCAAGTGTTAAAGACCCAGATGAATATGTTTTAAAAAATGGAAGTGGAAGATTTAACTTATGTGCAGATAAAGCAATATCATTAGTTGAATTTAAAGTTAAAATGTTAAAAAAATCTTTATCTATAAATAGCACAAGTGATAAAATTAAGTTTTTAAATGAAGTTTCTAAAATTTTATCTAAAGTAGATAATAATATTGAAAAAGAAATATATATAGAAAGAATTTCAAAAGAGTATAATGTGTCTAAAGAGGCAATATATGCTCAAACCAATAAACTACAATATTCAAATGCTACACGGAGAAAAAGTTTTAGAAAGAAAGATAATACCAAAGGTAATAGATAAAGAAAAAAATGCAAATACAGAAGATACAACTAGAACTGAAAATACAGTAATAGCAATATTATTAAATGCTGGTGCTAAAGCATATGAAAAACTTAAAGATGTAATAGTGGCAGAAGACTTTAAGAATGAAATTAACAAACAAATATTGAAAAAATTGTATGATGAATTCGAAAAAGGAAATAGTAATACTAATAATGTTTTAGATCAAATAAAAGATGAAAATGAATTAGCACAAATAACTAAAATAATGGCTGATGATTATGATATTAAAGATATGGATAAGGCAGTATTAGACATAATTAATATATATCAAAAAGAAAAATTGCTAAATAAAAAGAAGCAAATTTTAATTGATTTAGAAAATAAGAATTTGACTAAAGAAGAGATGGCAAGTTTAGAAAATAGCTTAAGCGAAATAATAATTAAACTTGCAAGATTTAAGTAGGAGGTATAAATTTTAAATGGGAAAAAAGAAAAACGAGAATATTGAAGAAAAAGTAGAAGATACAAAGCTAGAAGAAAATAAAACAGTAGAAAAAAAAGAAGAAAAAATTATAGCAGATGACCAAGTTAAAGATGAAGTAAAAGATATTGTAGAAAAAGCTAAAGATGGAAATATGACATATGCTGAACTTGCTACTAAATTAGATACTATTAATCCAGAACAAATAGATAAAGTTTTTGATAAATTTGAGGAAATGGGAGTAGATATATTAAAAGATGACTTTGAAACAGAACCAGATGTTGAAGATCTAGAAGATATTGAAGAAGTTGAAGATTTACAAAACATTAACTTGACAAGCTTTGAAGGAATGAATATTGATGACCCAGTAAGAATGTATCTAAGAGAAATAGGAAAAATTCCACTTCTTACATACGATGAAGAATTAGAACTTGCAAAAAAAGTGTTAGAAGGCGATGAAGAAGCTAAAAAGAAACTATCTGAATCAAACTTAAGATTAGTTGTAAGTATAGCAAAAAAATATGTAGGTAGAGGAATGCTATTTTTAGATTTAATTCAAGAAGGAAATATGGGATTAATAAAAGCAGTAGAAAAATTTGACTATACAAAAGGATATAAATTTAGTACTTATGCAACATGGTGGATTAGACAGGCCATAACAAGAGCAATAGCAGATCAAGCAAGAACAATAAGAATACCAGTCCATATGGTAGAAACAATAAACAAATTAATTCGTACCTCTAGACTACTACTTCAAAGATTAGGAAGAGAACCAAGTCCAGAAGAAATTGCTGAAGAATTAGAAATGCCAGTTGAAAAAGTAATGGAAATACAAAAAATAGCACAAGACCCAGTATCATTAGAAACACCAATTGGAGAAGAAGACGATAGCCATTTAGGAGACTTCATACAAGATGATGACTCACCAGCTCCACAAGATGCTGCTGCATATACAATGTTAAAAGAACAATTAGAAGAAGTAATGAACACATTAACACCAAGAGAAGCAAAAGTATTAAAATTAAGATTTGGACTAGAAGACGGAAAAGCAAGAACACTAGAAGAAGTAGGAAAAGAATTTGATGTAACTCGTGAAAGAATAAGACAAATTGAAGCAAAAGCATTAAGAAAACTAAGACACCCAAGTAGAAGCAAAAAATTAAAAGATTATATGAATTAAAATAATAAAAATAGCTGTTAAAGTGTTGACAAACAGCTATTTTTTATGTTATAATGACTTTTGTCAACCGCATAATTCAAGGTTCAAAAAGTCTAATTAAGTTTAGATACCTAAAGTTTAAGGTTAGCGAGTATTACAAGAAAAGGGAGGTGCTTTCGTATGTACGCAGTAATCGAAGCATGTGGAAAACAATACAAAGTAACTAAAGGAGATGTAGTTTTCTTCGAAAAATTAGACGTAGAAGAAGGTAAAAAAGTAACTTTTGATAAAGTTGTTTTATTATCAGATGAAGGAAAAGTAGAAGTAGGAGCTCCTTACGTAAAAGGTATTAAAGTTGAAGGTAAAGTAGTTGCTCATGGTAAAGGTAAAAAGATAATTGTTTTCAAATATAAAGCTAAGAAAAACTATAAGAGAAAACAAGGACATAGACAACCATATACTAAAGTTGAGATAACAGCTATAAAACTTCCAACAGCTAAAAAAGAAGTAGCTGAAGAAAAAAAGGCTGAAACAACAGCTAAAACTACAACAAAAAAAGCTGCAACTAAAACATCAGCAGCTAAAGCTGAAAAAGTAGAAGCTTAATTATAAAGATAATAAGAAGTAATAGAGAAACTTTAAAAGTTGAAAGGAGTGACTTAAAGCATGGCACATAAAAAAGGGCAAGGTAGTGTTAAGAACGGTAGAGATAGTGAATCTAAGCGTCTTGGTGTAAAAAGAGCAGATGGTCAATTCGTTCTAGCAGGAAATATATTGTTTAGACAAAGAGGAACAAAAATGCATCCAGGTACTAATGTTGGTAAAGGTAGCGATGATACTTTATATGCATTAGTAGATGGTAAAGTTAAATTTGAAAGATTAGGTAAGGATAAAAAACAAATTAGTGTTTATCCAGTAGAAGACTAATATATTAAAAATGTTTAGGAACGGAAAATTTATAACCGTTCCTATTTTCATATTGTTTGGAGAAATATTTATGAAAGAATGTTGTAATATAGAAAAAGTAAAAAATGCATTAAAATCATTGGGAAAAGAACAATTAAATGTTATAATAAAAGAAGATAAAAAAGCAGAAGTTGTTTGCCCAAAGTGTAAGAAAAAATATAATTTTTCAGAAGAAGAATTAATAGAAATAAGTTTAGATGCAAAATAATAGTAAAAGGAAAAAATATGAGTAAAAGAGTTTTATTAGGAATGAGTGGGGGCGTAGATAGCAGTACCTCAGCAGTATTACTTAAAAATCAAGGATATGAAGTAATAGGAGCAACAATGGAATTATGGCAAAATGAAAGAGAAAGTGAAAAAACTTGTTGTTCATATAGTGCCGTAAATGATGCTAAAAGAGTGTGTGATAAGCTAGATATACCACACTATGTAGTTAATTGCAAAGCAGAATTTAGAAAATGTGTTGTAGATGATTTTATTAATTGCTACGACAATGCCAAGACACCAAATCCATGTATTGAATGTAATAAATATCTAAAATTTGGAGCTTTTTATAGAAAAGCAATGGAATTAGAATGTGATTATATTGCAACAGGCCATTATGCAAAAGTTGAATATAGTGAGAAATATAATCAGTATGTTTTAAAAAGAGCAGATGCAACAGCAAAGGATCAATCTTACTTTCTATATAGGATTCCAACAGAAGTATTATCAAAAATAATATTTCCATTAGAAAATTACACAGATAAAGAACAAATAAGAGAAATTGCAAGAAAAAATGAACTACCCGTAGCAGAAAAAAAAGAAAGCCAGGAAGTCTGCTTTATACCAGATGATAACTATGTAAAATTCATAAAAGAAAACTCTAACATAAAAATAAAAGAAGGAAATATAGTTTTAAAAAATGGCAAGGTATTAGGAAAACATAATGGAATTATAAACTATACAGTAGGACAAAGAAAAGGGCTTGGAATATCATATAGTGAACCATTATATGTTTTAAAACTAGATAAGGATAAAAATGAGGTTATAGTTGGTACAGAGAAAGAGCTATATACAAAAGAAGTTTTTACAGAAGATTTAAACTATTTAGTACCAAGTTTAGAAAACAAAAAGATAGAAGTAGAAGCAAAAGTTAGATATAGAGCAAAACCTGCTAAAGCAGTTTTGTATCCTCTAGAGAATGGAAAAGCAAAGTTTGTATTTGAAGAGGAACAAAGAGCAGTAACGCCAGGTCAATCTTTAGTTTTTTATATTGATGATGTAGTTATTGGAGGAGGAAAAATAATATAAAGAAAACAGCACATAAGATAATGTGCTGTTTTTTAGTTTTATATGTTTTCTGTTAATACAGGAATAACTTGTTTCTTTCTTGAAACTATTCCTTTTAATAAAGCTGTATTATTTTCTAATTTAACATTATATGATTTTTCTATTAATTCAGTTTCTTTTCCTAATACAATTGCTTGAGAATCACTATTTACTATATCTGTTATTAATAATAAAAATAAGTCTAAATTTTCTTTTTCTATTATTTCATTCATACCTGCTTCTAATTTTTCTTTCATTTCCATAACATCAGGTATTGAAGCAGTATTTACTTGATTAATTATAACATTTTTTCCTTTAATATTTACTTTTTTAGCATCTAAATTTAAAATCTCATTTATTGAAAAAGAAGATAAATCTGTTCCTGCTTTTAGCATGTCTAATCCATATGTATTTATATCTATGTTAGCAATCTTTGCTAAAGCTTCTAAAGCTTCAACATCTTTTTTTGTAGTAGTAGGTGATTTTAAAAGTAATGTATCAGATATTATTGCACTAGCCATTAATGTTGCTTCTAATTTTTCTATTTCAATATTTTCTTCTTTAAACATATTATAAAGAATTGTACAAGTACAACCATATGGTTTTGCAGTATAATAAAGTGGTTCTGCGGTTTGAAAACCATATATTCTATGATGATCTATAACTTCAATTACTTTTGCTTCTTCAATTCCATCTGCACTTTGTGCAAATTCATTATGATCTACTAAAATAACTTCTTGATCTTTTTCAACTTTTTCTATTAAAACAGGAGCATCAATTTTTAAGTAATCTAAAACAAATTGAGTTTCTTTATTTACATTTCCAAGTCTTGCTGCAATAACTTCTTTATTATTTTTTTTCATTTCTAGAATTGATTTTACTAAAGATGAACATATTGTATCTGTATCTGGATTTTTGTGTCCGAAAACTAGTATTTTTTCCATATAAATTACCTCATTTCTTAAATTTTTAACATAAATATAATAGCATAATAATAAAATATATTCAAGGTTAGAAGTGTAAAAAGCACCTAAAATTTGACAATTTTAAAAATGTGTGCTATAATTAAATAGTTGCTCTAGAAAAAAGGAGGAATTATTATAGAGTTAAAACTAAAAAATGTATTATCAAATAAAGGGTTAGTTATAATCCCTATGGCGATTTTAGGAGTTACAATGTTTGGTAATACAACATACGCTAGCAATAGTGTAGAGGCTACGAAAGATAGAATTAAAGAAATTAAAATTGTTGAAGAAGTAAATATTGATAAATTAATAAGAAATAAAGAATCAAACACAGTTAAATATTACACAAGAGAAACAACTAAGACTACTACATCAAGAGGTGAGGTAGACAGAAAAGAAAATAAACAAGAAGAGCAAAAAACAAAAAAATACAAAGAAATTAAAGACGTAAAGATAAGCAAAAATATGGACTTAACAGTAAGAACAGGATTATCAAAACAAGACTTTAAAAAAGTTATAAAAAACTTAAAACAAGATACATCAAAATTCTTTTACAACAATGCAGATACAATATACGATTTATGTGAAAAATATCAAATAAATGAAATATTCTTCTGTGGACTTATATCAGCAGAATCTGGATGGAATATTGCTGGAAACCACAGAAAAACACATAACTATATAAGTTTAATGTCAAATGGAAAATTAATTCATTATTCTTCAGTAGAACAAGGACTTGAAGTTGCAGCTAAGAAATTACACAGCAATTATTTAACACCAGGAGGAAGGTTCTACGGAGGTAAGACATTAGCGGGAGTTAAAAAGAAATTCTGTCCATCATCAACATGGGTAGACTTAGTATATGGTAGAATGAGTCAAATGATGACTGCAGTACACAAAGCAAAATAAAATATGGCTTTCAAGCCAATAGAGCAAACCAAAGCAAGAGTGTGAACTCTTGCTTTATTTTTTTTATCTATTATATTATAATTATAATATAATAGATAATTAAAAGATTAGGTGAAAAATATGAATATAGATATAGAATTTTATAAAGTATTTTGTATTGTAGCAGAAAATGAAAGTTTTTCTAGAGCAGCGGAAAAATTATATATATCACAGCCGGCAATTACACAAACTATAAAAAAATTAGAAGAACAGCTAGGAGGAAAGCTGTTTTATAGAAATAATAATGGGGTGTCTTTAACAGAAGAAGGAAAGCATCTTTACGAATATATAAAAGATAGTGTAGAGATAATAGATAATGCTACATTAAAGTTTAATCAATATAAGAATTTAACTGAAGGAATAATAAGGATAAAAACACGGAAGCAATAACGCAGAAAGAATTTTATATAAACCATTAATAGAATTTGGAAAAGACTATCCTAATATAAAAGTTCAAATATCAGCAGGGAGTCCAGAAGATTCTTTAAAGAAATTAACAATTGGAAAAACAGATTTAGTAATATTGGATATAGAACACTATACTAAATATAAAAATGTAATTTTTAAGGAAATAATAAATAATGAATATATATTTGTTGTTTCGAAGAAATATATTGAAAATAATAATCTTGATATTAAAGAAATACAAGATTTAAATAATTATTCGTTAATATTGCCTAGAAAAGATACCAGTGCTAATAAAGTGCTTAATAAGTTTTTAGGTGATATACAATTAAATTCTCATTATGAAATGACAGCGGAAAAAATGAGAAAAGACTTTGCCAAAGAAGGCTTAGGAATAGCGTATGTAATGAAAAAATTAGTAGAAGATGAGATAAAAAATGGTGAATTAATAGAAGTTAAAATAGATGAAAATAACAGTGAATCCAAAGTAGGAATAGCTATATTAAAAGACGAAATATCTAGTTTTGCAACAAAAAAATTAGTTGAATATATTGTTAAATTAAATAGTTGATAAATTTAAATTATAAAAAACTCTAGTTCAGTTAGTAACTAGAGTTTTTTGTAATATCTATAACTAAAACTTATATCAATTATTAAATATTAATATTTTACATTATAGCAACTTTATGTTAACATAAAACAAGAAAGACCTTTCCTCACATAAGAAAAAATTATGTAATACATAAAAAAATACTATTATACTTTTAGAAAAAGCTATATTAAAATTAAAGAAAAGATATTTTTGTGGAAGTGTGAAAAAGGTAATGGCGATAAACTTAGAATTATATAAATTTTTCTGCTTAATTGCGGAATATAATAGTTTTTCTGAAGCCTCTAAAAAATTATACATATCGCAACCAGCAATTACTCAAAAAATACATGAGTTAGAAAAGGGACTTGATGAAAAGCTGTTTATTAGAACAGTAAGTGGTATAGAATTAACCAATGAAGGAAAAGCTTTATATGAAAAAATAAAAGAGCCAATAAATATACTAAGAAATATAGAAAATAAAAAGTTAAAACAAAATAAAAATAATCAAATAAATGTAGGGGTAGATAATAAGATTTTTGATATAAGTTTTCTTTATAAAATATTAATAAAATTTTATATTTTATATCCTGAAAAAAGAATAAATATAGAGAAAATAGAATTAGAAAAAGGTATGGACTATATAGCAAATGAAAAACTAGACTTTTATTTATCAAGTAACATAAAAAGGTTAAGAAGGAAAAATATAAATACAGAAAACCAAATTGTTTTGCATCCATGTTTTTATACAGGAGTAGAATTTTATAACCAAAATAAGAACATAGATTTATTAAAAAAAAATCAATATACATATATTATATCTAAAAATAATACTGCTGAGCGAAAAATATTTGACAAATTAGTTAGAAAATATAAAATTAATTTAGAACAAAGCTATGAAGCAGAAAATGTAGAAATGCAATATTTATTGGTTAAAAGTAATATAGGTATTTCATTTGGATTTAGAGAAAATATTATAGATGAAATAAGAAACGGACAGATTAAAGAAATTAAAATTAATAGAGAAATATCAGAATATACTATTGATATTATAGGAAAGAGCAAATATAAAAATGACTTTAATAAAGAACAATTTTTAAAAAACATAAAAGAAAATATAATTTAGGAGAAAATGAAGATGGTAGAAAATGAAATGAAAATAGAAACCTTAGGTTCATGGTTAAAACTAGAAAGGACTAAACTAGATTTTATACAAAGAGATATAGAAGAATTTGGGTTAGATGAAAATTGTAAAATTTCAATTATAACTGCAGAAGAAATAGAAGGAAGTTTAGAAAATGAATTTCCAGATTATAATGTAGATATTACAGAAGTAAGTTCAAGTAAAAATAATATTGTAGTAATAGGTGGATATAGTACATCAGAAGAAAAGGATGTAAAACTATATTATTATGAAGATAGAGAAAGTTTAGTAAGACAATTACGAGAATATAATTATAAAGGAGAATTAAAAGGAATAAAAAGAGCTGCAATATTTGAAGATGGTAAATATTCAGAATTAGATGAAGGAAGTGTGAGTTATGCTTATGATGAAAATGGATTTAAAAAATATGCTAAAATAGATAACCCATTTGTAGGAGAACAATATTTTATTTATAACGAAGATGGAAAAGCAGAGTTTGAAATTACTGATGAATATGTTAGGCAATGGGTAACAGATGGAGATAAAGAATATATAATAACAGATGGCTATTTTAAACCGAATGATAATGGTGGATTTACTTATTTACCATCAAAGCCTGTAGAAGAGTTAAAAAATGAAGATATAAAAAGAGTAGTTTATGGAGATATTTCAGGAAAAGATTCAATAGTTGCAGATTTGACAGAAGAAAGAAAAGAGCAAATTATAAATGCAATAAGATTAAATTCTAAGTTAGAATGGATTACGCAAGAAGTAGAGCTAGACTATGTAGAAGAGGTTGAAGATGAAAAAATAGAACATCCAACTCCAGAAGAAGTTGTTGAAGAAAGTATTAGAGAAACCGTAGAAAATCTTAGAAAAAGTGGCAGACCATATAGATTTGAACAATTTATAGAAGATTCTAAATTAGAACAACATATAGGAAGAACATACGGCGGAAATGAATTCTTAGAAAAATTATTGCAATATGCTAATAGAAAAATGGAGTTAAAAGAAAGAACTGACATAGCCAAAGATTTACTAAACGAATATGAACAACAGTCAAGTAAAGATGGACAAACACAAAGTGATGAAAATTAGAAGGAGGTGATGGAGATGGAGAACTTACCAATTATAAAAAAACAAAGCCTTATTGAAAAAATTAGAAATAATATAAAACGATTATTTGGAATAAAGCAAGAAGAAATTAAACAACCAGAAATACAACCAATAAAAGAAACTATAAGAAAAACTAATTTTAAAGAAAAAATAAAATTTGAAGAAGATCTAGAAAAAAAGAAATTGCTAACAATACAAAGGAAGCTAGAAAAAGGCGGAATGACTTTAGAATTAGCAAATAAGATAACCAAAGATTTAACAAGTGAAGAAAAACTTAAGTTATTAGAATTATATAAAACTCAAATAAACGACTTAGAAGAAAGTTTAAAAAATTATAAAAGAAAAATTTTAGAAATAAGGAAAAAAGTTTAATAGTTTTAGGAGGTTATTTAATTGGAAGAAGAAATAAAAAGAGAAGATGTATTAGAAGCTGCAAGAAAAGGAACTGATGAATATTATGAAATGATAGATGATAAAGAATTGATATTAGAAGCTATGCAAATAAATCCAAGAGCTGTACTATATGCAACAAATGAATTAATAGCTTGCGATAAACAATTAGCGTTAGAAGCTTTAGAATATGACATATATTGTTATGCTATGTTAAATGGTAATTTACAACAGGATGAAGATATTATAGAAACGATGTTTTGGTGTGCAACAAAAGAAATTGATGATATATTAGGCAAAGAAGGTAAAGATAGAGAAGAAGCAGAAGATGTTTTTTGCAATAAAATGTACGATATAGTTAGTAAATTTAATAATGCAGTTGAATATAAATCTGACTATGTATTACCCCTTGATAATAAAGAGCAGGCTATAATGTTAATGAAAGCAGGTGGAGATTTATATCCATGCTTAAGTGAAGAATTTATAAATGATGAAGAAATTTTTTGGACTGCATATGAGTCTTGTAATTGTGATGATTGGGATTTGTTTGAATCAGCTGGTACAGGATTAACAAATAATAAACAATTTATATTAAAACTTATAGAGACAACAGGAAACCCATTTTGGATTACAGATATAGAGGAATTAACAAGTGATACAGATGCTGTATATAAAGCTTTAGAAGTATCAGATGCAGATGCGATGTGGGATTGGATTGAAGAGATAGATGATAAATTTAAATATGACAGGAAATTTGTTATAAGAGCAGTAGCAAAAGATAAAGAGGCACTTGAATGGGCATGTGAAGAATTTCAAAAAGATGATACAATTTTAACAGAAGCAATGCTTTATGCAGCAAAGGAAAAAGAAAGATTAGAAGAAAAAGAAAAAAAAGCTAGAGAGTTATACTTTTCATACGAAGAACAAGTAGAGAAAAATGGTCAAACACAAAGTGATGATGAATAGAAAAGAGCGGATTGAATGATAAATTCAGTCCGTTTTTATATTAACCCTTTATTTTTCCATCAAAATAGTATATAATATTTTTGAAAATCAATTAGGGAGAATAGCGATGGGAGATTTTGTACACTTACATATACATAGTGAATATAGCTTGCTTGATGGAGCAAATAGAATAAAAGATTTACCTAAAGTTGCAAAAGAGCTTGGAATGGATGCTATTGCAATTACGGACCATGGAGTTATGTATGGAGCAATAGAGTTCTATAAAGCTTGTAAAGAAGAGGGTATAAAGCCTATTATTGGTTGTGAAGTGTATGTTGCTCCACGTACTCGTTTTGATAAGGAAGCGGGAATTGATAATAAATATAATCATTTAATATTACTTGCAAAAGATAATAATGGATATAAAAATTTAAGTAAAATGGTTTCAATAGGTTTTACAGAAGGATATTATTACAAACCAAGAATAGACTTAGAAACTTTGGAAAAATATCATGAAGGTTTAATTTGTTGTAGTGCATGTTTAGCAGGAAGTGTACCACAAGCAATACTTTCAGGAGATATGCAAAAAGCAGAAGAAACAGCACTATGGTATAAAAATTTATTTGGCGAAGATTATTACCTAGAAATTCAAACAAATACTTTGAAAGAACAAGCATTAGTTAATCAAAAAATGGTTGAACTATCTAGAAAACTAAATATACCATTAGTTGCCACAAATGATGCACATTATACAAGAAAAGAAGATGCATATAATCACGAAGTACTTTTATGTATTCAAACAGGCAAAAAAATGTCTGATATAGATAGAATGAAATTTGAAACAGACGATTTTTATATAAAGAGTCCAGAAGAAGTAAAAGAATTCTTTCCAAATTTACCAGAAGCATTAGAAAACACTGTTAAAATTGCTGAAAAATGTAATGTTGAATTTGAATTTGGACATACAATACTTCCAAATTATGAGGTGCCAGCAGAGTTTCCAACACATTATGATTTCTTTAAGAAGTTGTGTGATGATGGTATAAGAAAAAGATATGGAGAAGTGCCACCAAAAGAAATATTAGACAGAATGGAATATGAAATATCTGTAATTAAAAAAATGGGATATGTAGATTATTTCTTAATTGTTTGGGATTTTATAAACTGGGCAAAATCAAATGGTATACCAGTTGGACCAGGACGTGGATCTGGTGCAGGCTCTATTGTTGCATACGCTATTGGAATTACAGATATAGATCCAATAAAATATAATTTACTTTTTGAGAGATTTTTAAATCCAGATAGAATAAGCATGCCAGACTTTGACGTTGATTTTTGTTATGAAAGAAGACAAGAAGTTATAGATTATGTTGCAAGAAAATATGGAAGAGATCATGTTTCTCAAATTATAACTTTTGGAACAATGTCTGCAAGAATGGTTATCCGTGATGTTGGAAGGGCTCTAGATTTTCCATATGCAGAAACAGACAAGCTTGCAAAAATGGTTCCTTTTGCAGTTCATATGACAATAGCCAAAGCAATGGAACAAAATAGAGAATTAAGAGAATTATATGAAAATAATGAAGAAATACACAAATTGTTAGATATAGCTATGGGATTAGAAGGAATGCCAAGACAGGCATCAACCCATGCGTGTGGTGTTGTTATAACAAAAGACCCAGTAGATACCTATGTACCCTTATATGTAAATGATGGAGCTATATCAACACAATATACAATGACAATTCTAGAACAACTAGGATTGTTAAAAATGGACTTCTTAGGGCTAAGAACTCTTACAGTTATTCAAGATGCAATAAATTTAGTAAAGAAAAATAGAGGAATAGACGTAGAATTTGATAAAGATATGAGCGATCCAAAGGTATTTAAGCTTTGGGGAGAAGGAAAAACAATTGGTATATTCCAATTCGAAAGTGCTGGTATGACTAACTTCATGAAAGAATTAAAACCAGATAGTCTAGAAGATATTATAGCTGGTGTTTCTTTGTATCGTCCAGGGCCTATGGATCAAATACCAAGATATATACAAAATAAGCTAGATCCAGAACATGCAGTATATACACATCCATCCCTAGAACCAATACTTAAAGTAACATATGGTTGTATGGTTTATCAAGAGCAAGTTATGCAAATAGTTAGAGATTTAGCTGGTTATTCATTAGGAAGAGCAGATTTAGTTCGTCGTGCTATGGGAAAGAAAAAACTAGATATAATGGCTAAAGAAAGAGAAATATTTATACATGGTCAAGTAGACGAGAATGGCAATGTTGTAGTTCCTGGCTGTGTAAGAAATGGAATAGATGAAGTATCTGCAAATAAAATATTTGATGAAATGGCAGAGTTTGCAAAATATGCTTTCAACAAATCTCATGCAGCTGCATATGCTGTTGTATCATATAGAACAGCATATTTAAAAGCATATTATCCAGAAGAGTTTATGGCTGCAACACTTAATAGTTATTTAGGAAATTTGGATAAAATTCCATTATATGTAGACGAATGTAGACGAATGAATATTGAAATTCTAAAGCCAGATATAAATAGAAGCTTAACTAAATTTACTGTTGATGGTGGAAAAATTAGATTTGGTCTAGGAAGCATAAAAAATGTTGGAATAGCGGTAGTAGACAGTATAGTGGCAGAACGTGAAAAAAATGGACCATATTTAAGTTTTACGGATTTTTGTGAAAGAATACAAGAGGAATCTGTAAACAGAAAATGTATTGAAAGTTTAATAAAAGCCGGAGCATTTGACGAATTTGGGCAAACAAGGAGAACTCTTTTAGAATCTTTTGAAAGAATAATTGATACGATACAAAATTCAGCAAAAAAGAATTTAAAGGGACAAGTGAGCATGTTCGATTTAGACAGTATGGAAGAAAACGATAAAGAAGATTTAAAATATAATTTTTCAGAACAACCAGAATTTGAAGATAAAGAGCTACTTTCAATGGAAAAAGAGATGCTTGGAATATATATTTCAGGACATCCATTAGAAAAAATTAGAGAAAAAATAATAAAGTCTACAAACATAGACACAATGAAAATGGCAGAAATAAAAGAAGAAGTAGATACAACAGGTGAAAGCACCAGATATAAAGATGGGCAATTTGTAAAATATGCAGGAATAATATCAAGCATAAAGAAAAAATATACAAAAAGTAATAAGCTTATGGCATTTGTTACAATAGAAGACTTGTATGGAACAGCTGAAATAATTGTGTTTGAAAATGCATATCAAAAAGCAGCAAATTTATTAATTGTGGATAATGTAGTCTTAGTAGATGGACGCCTAAGCATAAGAGAAGATGAAGATGTAAAAATTGTTGCAAGAGAAATAAAAGAACTAAGCGATAATACAGAAGAAATAAACCAAGATACAACACGTAATAAAATATTACAAATTGATATCACAAATCTAGATGAACATGAAAAAACAAAACTACGTGGTGCGCTTAAATTCTTTAATGGGGAAAGAAACAATACAAAAGTACAAGTAATAGATGGAGAAAAAGTACTAGACTGCGGAGCAATATTATTAAATAAAGAAATATTAGAAGAATTTAAAGATTTAATGGGACAAGAAAGAGTGAACTGCTGCTAACAAATTCTAAAAGTACTTGCTTTTTCTGTAAATTTATGTTAATATTAATATAGTATTGTTTAAATTTTAAAAAGGAATTGATAAAAATGAGTACAACAACTAAAAAAAGAAATAATTTCATTATGGCATTAAGAGAAATGTTTGGAACCAATAATGAAAGCTATGAAACAGAAGTTGAATTACCAGAAGACTTAAGAAAAACATTAGCTAATTTAAAAAAAGCTGAAGATAAAATTCAACAAGCAATTGTTTCAGGCAAACAAAGTAGCAATAAAGCAGGATTTGCAAATAAAATTAACCCTGAAACAAAAGCAGCTATGAGACAAATGTATAATGAAGTTATAAAAGATAAAGAAGATAATTCAAGAGATGAAAGATAATTAAAAAGATATAAAGGTCGCTATAAACTTGCGACCTTTAAAATATTTTACAAAATTTCTTGACAAATACTTATAAAACCATTATAATATTATTTGTCTTTAATATGGCGAAGTAGCTCAGTTGGCTAGAGCATCCGGTTCATACCCGGCAGGTCGAGAGTTCGAATCTCCCCTTCGCTACCAAAAATAGTTTAACATTTAGTTAAACTATTTTTTTTTATAAAATTTCTTGAATTTGAACTAGAAAAAGCTCACTTAAGAGAGGGAACTTTTGATGTACAAATATATTAAGTAAATTAAATGTATTAGAACTAATAAATGTAGGTATACTCTTTTTAGAGGTGAATGTATATGAAAAACGATAAAAATAAAAAAGATAAAAACATAATGGAAGAAGATGCTAGTAAATACGGAGAATTTATATCATCATATTTTGCTTGGAAAACATTAGATGAACAAAAAAATATTGCAGATAAATTGGCAGACATAACAGATAAAGATAAAGAATAAAATATATATAAATATATTTTAAGGAGAAAAGTAATGATATATAAATTTAGCGAAGCTTCTAAAAAGGTTTTAGAAAGTGCAGAAAAAATTGCAATGGAATTGGGGCATAATTTTATTGGTACAGAACATATTTTATATGCTATATCTATTGAAGAAAAAGGTGTTGGATACAAAATACTAAAAAAACAGAAGATTGAAGCAAGTAAAATATTAGATAAAATTAAAGAAATTCTTGGAGAAGGAAATATTATTTTAAATAAGACAGATGGATTTACTCCAAAAACTAAAAAAATAATAGAAAATTCATTTAAAGAAACAGAAAAAAATCTGTTAGTAAGTATTGGAACAGAAACAATGCTTCTAAGTATTTTAAATGATAGAGACAATATGGCATATAAAATACTGGTCGAACTAAATGCAGATATAGAAAAAATGTATGAAGAGATATTTAAAGTAATAGCAGGACTTGAGGAATTAAATAGAGATAAAAAAGCAAAAAATAAATCACAAAATGGAAATAGTGTATTAAGACAATATGGAACAGATTTAAATAAATTAGCCTTAGAAGATAAAATAGATTCTGTTATAGGGAGAGATAAAGAAATAGACAGAGTAATACAGATATTATCTAGAAGAACTAAGAATAATCCTTGTTTAATTGGAGAACCAGGTGTTGGAAAAACAGCTATTGTAGAAGGATTGGCAAAGAGAATTGCTAATCAAGAAGTTCCAGAAATGTTAAAAAATAAAACAATTTTTAATTTGGACTTGATTTCTATAATTGCTGGTGCAAAATACAGAGGAGATTTTGAAGAAAGAATAAAAAAATGTTTGAATGAAGTAAAGAAAAGCGATGATATTATATTATTCATAGATGAAATTCATACAATAGTAGGGGCAGGTGCAGCAGAAGGTGCCATAGATGCAGCCAATATTTTAAAACCAATATTAGCTAGAGGAGAAATACAATTAATAGGAGCAACAACAATTGATGAATATACAAAATATATAGAGAAAGATGCAGCTTTAGAAAGAAGATTTTGTCCAATTGTTGTAGATGAACCTGATATTTTGCAAACAGTAGAAATCTTAAAAGGATTAAAAGATAGATATGAAAAACATCATAATGTTGAGATAAGTGATGAAGTAATTTGTGAATGCGTTAAGTTAGCAGATAGGTATATTTACGATAGATATATGCCGGATAAAGCAATAGATTTATTAGATGAAGCGGCATCTAAAGTTAGAATGAAAACATATACGGTTCCAGATGATATAAAAATACTAGAAGAAGAAATTAATAAAGTAAAAAGTAAAAAAGAATTGGCAATTTTAAACCAAGAATTTGAAACAGCTGCAAGTCTAAGAGATAGTGAAATCGATAAAGAAAATGAACTTGCTAAAAAACAAGAAAAATGGAGAAATAAGAATATAAAAACAAAAGCAATTATTAATGTAGAAGATATAAGAGAAGTAATTGCTAATTTAACTAATATTCCAATAACACAAATATCAGATACGGAAAATAATAAGCTTATGAAGTTAGAAAACAAATTAAAAGAAAAAATTATTGGCCAAGATGAGGCAATATCTAAAATAACAAAAGCTATAATAAGAGGAAGAGTTGGCATAAATGATCCATGTAAACCATTAGGTTCTTTTCTTTTCTTAGGACCAACGGGTGTTGGAAAAACACAATTAACAAAGGAACTTGCGTATAATTTATTTGGAAGTGAAAAATATGTTATAAAATTAGATATGAGCGAGTATATGGAAGCATTTTCAACTTCAAAAATAATTGGAGCACCTCCTGGCTATATTGGATTTGATGAGGAAACCAGTTTAACTAAAAAAGTAAGAAAAAATCCATATTCAATAATAGTATTTGATGAAATTGAAAAAGCACATCCAGATGTATTAAATATCTTGTTACAAATATTAGACGAAGGAATATTGACAGATTCAAGTGGAAGAAAAATTAATTTTAAAAACACCATAATAATAATGACTTCAAATCTAGGAGCAGATAAGATAATCAAAGAAAGAAAACTAGGCTTTGGAAATGAAGATACCAATGAGAATAATAAAACAATAATGAATGAATTAAAAAGAGAATTTAAACCTGAATTTATAAATCGTATAGATAATATAATAATTTTCAATAAATTAAACAACAATGATTTAATAAAAATAATAGATATTATATTAGAAAATGTGCAAGAAAGATTATTAGATAAGAATATAGAATTAGAAGTATCTGGCAGCGTTAAAAAATATATAGTTGAGAATGAAATAGATTTAAATTATGGGGCAAGACAGTTGAAAAGAAAAATTCAAGAAATTATAGAAAATAAAATTGCAAGTGAAATAGTTGAAGGAAAGTTAAAAGAAAATAATAAAATAGAATTTTATTTGGATGATAATAAAATACAGAGTAAAATAATAGAAAACTAAAAAATTACTATCTCACATAGATTTACTAAAAAATTCTAACAATCTATTGACAAAAGAAATAGTCTAATATATTATACAAAATGAATAAAACTATTTTTATAAATAGAAAAATAAATGTAGAAATAGTTGTCAAACTAAAAACAAAAGAAGGGAAAAAATTATGAAACAAAAATTAAAAGGATATAAAGGAATAACACTAATAGCATTAATAATTACGATTATAGTATTATTAATATTAGCAGTAGTAGCAATAAGTGCAGTAAAAGGAGACGGAATAATTGCACATGCAAAAAATGCAAAAAAAGCGTATTCAGAAGCACAAACAAATGAAAAATCAACCATGCAAGGATATCTTGACAGATTAGAAGAAAGTCAATTAAAAAGTATAAAAATAAAAGATAACTTAAATAAAGTATTAAGTACAGGTGGAAATATAACACTGGAAGATGACTTTGGAAATAAGATAAAAGTACCAGCAGGATTCAAAATATTGGTAGATAGTACAACAGGATATACAGCAGACGATATAAATGTAACAAAAGGAATAGTAGTAGAAGATGGAGAAGGAAACCAGTTTGTATGGATACCAGTAGGAACAATATATGCAGATATAGAAAAAACAGAAGCAAATGCAAAAACAATAACATTAGGTAGATATTCAGATTTTACTAAAACAAACAATGCATATACAGTAGCACAAAATGCGAGTGATTATGGAGCTCAAGTAAAAATTAAAAATAATTATACAGAAGATACAACATCAAACCATAACTCTGATTATAAAAATTCAATAGCAAAAAACATAGGAGAATTTTGTACAAAATCACTTGCTAATGGAGGATATTATATAGGAAGATATGAGGCAAGAGTAGAAAACTATGATGCTTCCAATATAAATACATCTAATAGTGGAAATTCTACAGATTGGACTGGATATGTAGCAGAAAGTGGAAAACAGTTAAAATTAGCAAGTAAAGCAAATTCACAAGTATGGAATTATGTAACACAAAATAAAGCGAGCAGTTTGTGTCAAAGTATGTATACAAATAAGCCATTTGAGAGTGATTTAGTAAATAGTTATGCATGGGATACAGCAATAGTATTTATATTAGAATTTGAAAATAGCGCATATTCAAACACAATAGGAGAAGCAAGTGATGGTAAATTATCAAATAAAGGATTATCAGTATTAAAAGAAACAAAAGAAGTAGATAAGCAATGCAATATATATGATTTAGCAGGTAACTGTAATGAATGGTCAACTGAAACTTTAAACAAATCTGATACTCCTTGCTTGGGACGAGGTGGTGCTTACAACAAAAACTACAGTTGTACTATCCGTAATTTTAACAGTGCAATTTATGCCAGCGATTACAAATCTTTCCGTCCAGTTTTATATATGTAGGACTGAAAACGCCCCTAACGGGGCGTTTTTTGTGCTTCTAGCACAAGATCACATTTCTTTTATATAAAATACAGAGTAAAATAATAGAAAACTTGACAATCTAATAAATAAAATATAAAATAATAAATATAGGTATAAAACATATAAACAAAGGAGAAATAATAAAACAATGTCATTAGCACTTGTTATAATATATATATTAATATTAGTAATATTCTACCTAATTGTATTTGCGGTTTTCCAAATAAAATCAGCAGGAATGAAAGTAAAAGACTTTTGGACGTTTATTAAAGCAAATGAGACATTAGATAAATTGTACAAATTTTCAAAAAGGTATGAAAAACTTAGTCCTCAAGAACAAGTGATCTTTTTGGCAGAGGCAGAAAAAGTTTTTAGTGCATTTGATAAAGTGCCAGATATGTTATGGGAAGAAGAATATTCTAAATATATGGAAGTACTTAATAAATATAAAGATATAAGAGTGTTAAGATGGACATCTAATTAAAGAATGTCCATTTTTACATTTTATTCACAAATAGAACACATTATTAAATTATAATTATTATAGAAAAATTATAAGGAGAAATAAATATGAGTGAAACAACAGTAATGATAGTTGATGATGAATCTAGAATGAGAAAATTAGTAAAAGATTTCTTACTTCAAAAGAATTTTAAAGTAATAGAAGCTGAAAATGGAGAAGTGGCAATTGACTTATTTGAAGAACGTAAAGATAAAATAGATTTAATATTACTTGATGTTATGATGCCCAAATTTGATGGGTGGTCTGTGCTTAGAAAAATTAGACAAACATCAAATGTACCAGTAATAATGCTTACAGCGAGAGGAGAAGAACAAGATGAACTATTTGGATTTGAACTTGGAGTAGATGAATATATAGCAAAACCTTTTAGTCCTAAGATTTTAGTTGCTAGAGTTGAAGCTTTGCTTAATAGAACAAGGGCAAAGAAAGAAAATAAAACAGATTATGCAGGAATAGTTGTAGACTACGATGGAAGAACTGTAAGTTGTGATGGAAAAAACATTGAATTAAGTTTAAGAGAATATGAATTATTGACTTATTTGCTAGAAAATGAAGGAATCGCTCTATCAAGGGAAAAAATATTAAATAATGTATGGAACTATGATTATTATGGGGATTCTAGAACAATAGATAGCCATATAAAAAAGATTAGACACAAACTGGGTAAAAAGGGAAAATACATAAAAACAATAAGAGGAGTAGGATATAAGTTCGAAACAAAAAATGATTAGGAGCAAAAATGAGAAAAATTAAAGAATTTTTTAAAAGCAAAAAAGAAAATTTGAATAGATCTCTTAGAACAAAACTATTTTTAATAATGACTATAACTATAATGGCTATTGTATTAGCACTTGTATTAGTAAATAGTATTATAGTTGAGTCTTACTATTTATATTATAAAAAAGAAACAATTTTGCAGTCATTTTATAAAATTAATAGATATTTGACCTCAAATAATATATCTAGTTCAACTGCTGAGTTAGAACTTGAGAAATTAGCTATTAATAACAATCTCAACATTTTAATTACAAGTAATAGCAATTTTGTTATATACAATTCTAACAAAGAATTCAAAGAATATTTACAAGGACAAGAAAAAATTGAAAATGGTAAAGTGTTATATAAAACAGATAATGCATATATTGTAGAAGCTAAAGATACTAAAAGTGAAATAAACTTTTTAATGCTTGTAGGAGTGTTGGATAATAATAATATTGTGTATATTAGAATGCCAATATCGTCTATAAAGGATAGTGTTAAAATATCTAATAACTTTTTATACTCACTTGGAATTATTACTGTAATTATAAGTGGAATAGCTATATTAATAATTTCAAAGAAATTTACTAAGCCAATAACAGAATTAAGTAATATAGCTAATAAAATGTCTAATTTAGATTTTAGCCAAAAGTATAGAATAAAAGATTCAGAAGATGAAATAGACAATCTTGGAAAAAGTATAAACAAAATGTCTGATAAACTTGAAGAAACAATAACTAAATTACAAAAAAATAATTCGGAATTAGAAAAAGATATAGAAGAAAAATCAAAAATTGATGAAATGAGAAAACAATTTATTTCTGATGTATCACATGAATTAAAAACACCAATTTCATTAATTCAAGGTTATTCAGAAGGACTTATTGAAAATGTTAATTCAGATGAAGAAAGTAGAAAATTTTATGCAGAAGTTATACAAGATGAAGCAAATAAAATGGATAAAATGGTTAAAGAATTGCTAGAGTTAATGAAACTTGAGTATGGAGCAAAAAAATTCAATGATGAGCTATTTAATATTACTGAATTAATAAATGAAGAATTAAGAAAATATACTGTACTTTTAAATGAAAATAACATAGAAACAAAATTTGATTTAAAAGAACCTGTTTACGTATATGCAGATAGTAATTTTGTAGAACAAATAGTAAATAATTATTTGAGCAATGCAATAAAAAATGTTGAAGAAATTAACAAAGAGAAGTATATAAAAATTTCATTTAAAATTATTGAAGACAAAATTAGAATTTCAGTATTTAATACTGGAAAAAACATTAGCAAAGAAAACATGCAAAGAATTTGGAATAGATTTTATAAAGAAGATACCTCAAGAAACAGAGAAATGGGTGGCACAGGAATTGGATTGTCTTTAGTAAAAGCTATAATGAATAATTATAATAATGAATATGGAGTTATTAATAAAACAAATGGTGTTGAATTTTATTTCGATTTAAATATAACAAAAAAATAAAAAAAATCAAAAAATGTCTTGACATCTTTCTAAAAATCTAGTATACTAGATTTCGTCGATAAGAAAGATGGGCGCATAGCTCAGCTGGGAGAGCATCTGCCTTACAAGCAGGAGGTCACAGGTTCGAGCCCTGTTGCGCCCACCATTTTTTTTACGGCCTGGTAGTTCAGTTGGTTAGAACGCTAGCCTGTCACGCTAGAGGTCGACGGTTCGAGCCCGTTCCAGGTCGCCATTTTTTTATTATATAGTATAAAATACCATGGTTCGATAGCTCAGTCGGTAGAGCAGAGGACTGAAAATCCTCGTGTCGGTGGTTCGATTCCACCTCGAACCACCATAAAGCACAGCAAAAGCTGTGCTAATTTTTTTGAAAATATTGTTGCACATAGAAAAGACCAGGAGTTTCGTTCCTGGTCTTTAATTTATTTTATTCTTAAAAATTTATATGAGTTTGCTGTATTAATTTCCTTTGTTGCGTAACCTGTGTCTGCAATTGAGCCTTCCTCATCTTGAAGAGGAACATCAAAACTAATGTTGCAAATATAATGTTCGTTTAAAGTAGTTATAATATTAATGGTAAAAGAAACGTTACATTCTAGACTCTTTACGGGTAGAGCAGCTTTTTTTAGTAATGTTCCGTTATATATAATTTCTTTTAAATCTGTTAAATAATCTTTTTTTACATCTCTATTATAAAAACCAATTGATATTGGTGTAGAAGCGTTATTATACATTTCTAGGTTATCGTAATTAATATCCTTATTAATATCTATAATATTAAAATCTAGTTTTTGCTTTATAATATCCTTATCATTAAAACTACATTTTCCTAAGTCTGTAACTCTTTTCTTATATAAACAAGGACTGCCAAGCTCTGGAGTTGAAATTGATATATTATCTATGTATAAGGCTTGAATTGTATTGTTATCTATATCTGAATTATTTAAATAAATTCCAATATCACAATATTGTGATATATCTAAATTTAATAGAGATTGATTAACATTTTCAGTATTTGCGGTAGCACTACTAAACAATATTATTTTCTTAATAGAAAATGGTATATTCTCGTTTAAAGCGGCAATTTCCATAGTATCTTTCTCAAAGTTGTTTTTTATGAATATGTTTTGAATAAAAAATACATAAACAAGTAATGCTAAAATTATAATTGCAATTAATGAAAAAATAATTTTTAAGCTTTTTTTGTTTAGTTCTTGTATCATTAACCTTTTTTTCTTACGTAAATTAGTTCTTCTCATTATTATCTCCTTACAAACTTAATAATATTATAATATTTTATTAAAATCAATATTTATTAAACAATTGACAAAAAAACTTTTTATATTTAAAATTATATTGGTGAAACTTATGAAAAAGAATGAGAAAAAAATAAAGATAAATGATCATAGTAAAAGAAATATATTGATAATAACTGTGAGTGTAACTGTTGTTTTACTTTTAGTTGTACTAATAGGCAGAATTGTAATTAAATCTAGAATTAAAAAGGAAATAGTAGTTGCTGATAATTATAAAACAGAAAGTCAAGAAATCGAATGGTTAGATCAAAAATATGAAGGAACAATAGATGTTAACGATATTATTAGTCAAAATAAGAATGATGAAATAAAAGAAATAATTGAAACTATGGATGTTGAACTTGAATATGAAACAGAATATCAAAATAATAATAAACTACCTAAGGGAACAATTCAAGTATTACAACAAGGACAAGATGGAAAACAAGAGTTGATTATAAAAAAACAATATAAAGGTGAAGAGTTAATACAAGACGAACAGATAGGAAGAAAAATTTTAAAACCTTCTATAAAAAGAATAGTTGAGGTTGGTACATCTAAATATTATAACAAACATAAAATTAAGGTTGGAGATACGGTATATGCAACACCGTACGAACTAGATATTAGAGTTGAAAATGATAAAAATGCAGAGGTTATAATAAAAATAAATCAACATTCAAAATTGAAAATAGAAAAGAAAAAAGGAAGCTGGTATTACGTTAAATACGATACATACTATGGATGGGTAGAAGCAGATTGCGTAACATATATAGTTCCAGATACAGAAATTAAAGGAAACAATAATAATGAAAAATATTCTAAAGAAGAATTGTTAAAAAAACTTAGTAAGAATATGGATTTAAATAAACCGAGTGGATTAACGTTAGAACAATTTGAGAAAATCTTTGAAAATGAATCAAAAGATAAAAATGGAATATTTAAAGAAAATGCAAAATATTTCTATTATATAGAACAATCATATGGAATAAATGGAGTATTTGTTGCAGCAATAGGTATTCACGAAAGTGCATGGGGAACTTCTAAAATAGCCATAAATAAAAAGAATTTATTTGGGTATGGAGCATATGACAACAAGGCATACTCAAGTGCATATTCTTATGATGGCTGTTCTGCAAGTATAGATATGATTGCAAGGGTATTGGTAAAACATTATTTAAACCCTAAAGGAACAAGCATATATGGAGGAGAAACGGCAACAGGAAAATACTATAATGGTGCTACATTAACAGGGGTAAATAAGAAATATGCAACAGATAAAAACTGGTCTAACAGTATTTATACATGGATGAAATATTTATATAACAGATTATAAAAGTAAAGAACGCTTAATTTGCGTTCTTTATTTTTATGGTTTTGTTAGAAAAAAGTGGTAAAAAATTTCAAATAAACCTTGTATTTTTTCTTATTGTAGTGTATGATAATATAGTATAATTATTGAAGATATAATATCTAGGGGAGAAAGAATTATGAAAAAAGTTATAGCAATATTTTTTATATTAATTTGCTTGTTTTCTGTTTATTCAGTTCATGCAACTAATACTCAAATAATGGATAATAAAACAAGTAGTCAACTTGTAGAAATTAAAGATAAAGAATTAAAAGAAATAAAAGATTACACAGAAGCATATGGCTCTGAAAGCTACGGAATGACAGCTTATATGTTGAACAAAGTAAGAATATATAGTATACCATGTTGCTTTATTGGAGTAGCAATTGCTGCAATTTATCAATATATATTAGGTGTTAGAAAAATAGATGTAAGAGATAGAGGTTTAATTTTAATGATTGGGTTTATTACAATATTTGTAATTGCTCAAGTATTACCACTTATATTTGCAATAGTTGTAAAAAGTTGGAGGGGTTAACGAATGAAAGTTCTATTTGCTGTAAGTAACGAAAACATATCAACACAAATAGTTAAAAAATATCAAAAAGATTATAAAGAAATAATTTCATATAAAAATATGTACTATTTTAATGCAATCGTTAAAGAATTGCAAAGAGATAAAACATACGATAGAATTGTTATTAGTGAGGATTTAGAGCCATTTGCTAATAATAATTATGATGCAATAGATAAGTTTTTATTTGAAAAATTAGACAACATTAGTGATGAAGCAACAGGCATAAATGGTGAGGATATACCAATTATATTGATTGCAACAGATAGAAGAACAAAATCTGAACCAATATTAGTAAAGTTATTTGGAATAGGAATATACAATGCACTTCTAGGACAAGATAGAAGCACAGCTAATGTATGTACATTATTAAATAAACCTCGTAGCAAAAAAGAGGCTAAGATTTATTATAAAATAGAATCTGACGAGGTTAACTATAAAAGTGAAAGTGAAGAGAATGTTAGTGAAGCTGAAATTAAAAATATTCTAAATCATTATAGAAGACTTGGAAAAGATGAAGATAGATATATAGAAAGCTTTAACAATATAGCTGCACAATATAATGATGCACAATTGAGAATAATAACTAAATTTTTGCCATTAAATGTTAAAGCTGTATTAGAGGAAAAATCACCTAAGTATCAATCTGTTATGACATTTGGAGATGCACCATCAACAATTAATGCAATGAAAAAACAAAAAGAAGAAGATGGATTAAAAATTGGATTTTTAAACAATTCTACTTCAAATAGACCAGTAAAACCAGTTATTGTTCCTACAGCAATAAAGAAAGTCGCAACAAAAAAAATGACAGGATCTACCGGAACAATAAAGAATAAAGCAGAAGAAAAAATTGAAACAAATAAATACCAGGAAGAAACAACATTACCTGGATTTGAAGATGTCAACGAAACACAAATAAGTGAATCTACTTTGAAAGAAGAACCAGAAATTACAACAGTAAAGAGAGGTAGAGGTAGACCTAAAAAAGTTATTGTTGAAACAGAACAACCTAAAGAAAATGCAGTGAAAAGAGGTAGAGGAAGACCTAAGAAAGTTGTTGTTGAGACAACACCAACACCAGAACCAGAACCAGAAACAGAAACAATTTTACCAGGTTTCGATGATGTTGAAAGCAAATTAGATTCAATATTACCAGGCTTTGATAATGAAGCTCAAGATGATGCTGTTTTACCAGGCTTTGATAAAGTTGATGATGAACAAACACTACCTGGATTCGATGCAATAGATAACAATGATGAAGATATGGTGCTTCCAGGAACTGAAGATAATAATACTCCAGTTACTAATTATAATTCTAATATTAATTATGATTCAATAACAAATGTGTCTGGAGCATTATCTAAAGATAAAAAAGTAGTTAGCTTTGTTGGAACTACTAAAAATGGAACATCATTCTTAGTAAATAATGTTGCTAAATGTTTATCTTCAATGGGAATAAAAACAGCTATTTTAGATTTAACAACAAATAGAAATTCATATTATATTTATACCAAAAATGAAGAAAACCTAAGAAATATAGCATTTGAATCAATTAAAAAACTAAGAAGTGGAATTGCAAATGGAATAAGTGTTGATAAATATTTAGATGTGTATACAGCACTTCCAGGAGACAGATTACCACTAGAAGATGTTGATGGAATAATATCAACTCTAACTCAAAATTATTCAGTAGTTTTAATGGATTGTGATTTTAATTCACCAGTTGAATATTTTGGAGTAGCACAAGAATTGTATATTGTCCAAACTATGGACATTCTTACAATTCAACCAATGACAGCCTTCTTAAGAGACTTAAAAGCAAAAGATGTTCTAAGACCTGAAAAGATTAGAATTATTATAAATAAAGAAATGAAGGTTAGAGGTTTAACACCAAAGGCAATAATTGGTGGACTAGCATTTTATAATGATCCTGCTATGTCATTTATGACTGAATTATTTAATAAAGACAGTGTAAAATACTGCTCAGTTCCTTTTGATGAGGATGCATGTTCTAGATATTTAGAAGGAGTTATGGATTGCGAAATTTCGATAAATGGATATTCTAAGTTCTTCAATGCAAAATTGAAAGAAGTTGCAAATATGGTATATCCACTAATTGGAAATAAATATAAACCAATGGGAGATTATTCATCAAACAATAAATTTTCTCCTAACATAAATAGTACTTTAGAACAAATGAAAAATAGATATTAATAAAAATGATAAATAAGGAGTGAAAAAACATTGGGAGCAATATTCTTAATTGTTGTACTAATAATAGCAGTAATAGTTCTTGTAGTATATAATATTAGTATAAATAAAAAAGTACAAAATTTAAATAATGTAAATCAAAAAGTTACTAGCTTAAATGTACTTCAAGAGTTTATGAGTACAATAGGTGAAGAAGAAACTGTTGATAATAAGATTATTAAAATAAATAATATTTTAATAGAGAAATATGACATAAAATATTCTACAATAGTTGTCTTTGATGGAGCAGAATATGTTATAAAAGCTACTAATGTTAATGAAAAACACTGGGATACATTAAGAAACTTACAAAACGAAGAAATATTTAAAGACAGTATAACAACTGCAACTCCTAAATATGTAACTGTAAATAATGACAATGAAAGATTACCATATCAAAAGTTAGAATTTGGAAGAGCGAAATCAGCTATATTCTTTCCATTATATATAGATAATATATATATTGGATACTGGATATTAGAAAGTGGAGTGGCACATGCTTTTGATAAACTAGATACAACTATTTTAGAGGTTGTTAAAGATAATATTTTATCTGTATTAAAATCAGTTTCATATCAATCAATTGTTGAAAATTTACAAAGAAAAGATTTGTATTCTGAACTAAATAATGTTGAATACTTATATGGAAAGGGAAGAAAAATAGTAGATAAGTACCCTACATCTAGTGTATGTATGTTTAACATTATAAATTTAACACAAATAAATGAAAAAGTTGGAAGAAAAACAGGAAATGATGTAATAACTAAAGTAAGTGAATTTATAAGAAATAGTATTTCAGAAGAATATTTATTTGTTAGATATATGGGACCCAAATTTCTTATAGTATTTTCAGGAGTAGATACAGATGGAGTAGTTGATTTCCTTAGAGGACTTAAAACTGATGTTGAAAATATAAAAATTGAAATTAATGAAAATGATATAAAAAATAAAAGGACATCAAAGAATAATACAGTTAGCCCAATATTAAATTTTGTTGTTACTACATATTATAAAGGAACTGCATTGGAAAGCTTAAACAAAAAATTAGAAGAATATCTAGATGAAGCAGAAACAACAGAAAGTGACATAAATTTAATATAATTTTAGTATATGGAGGGATTAGTTATGGATTTTGACAAAACAATGAATTTTTCTGTTGAGACAGATAAAAATATAAGAACAAGAGAAGTATTAAAAAATGTTTATAATGCTTTGCAAAAAAAAGGATATAATCCTATAAATCAAATAGTTGGATATATATTATCTGGTGATCCAACATATATTACAAGTTACAACGATGCAAGAAATTTAATTAGACAATTAGATAGAGACGAATTGTTGGAAAAATTAGTTAGAAATTATATAGGATTAGATGAATAATATGAGAAAACTTGGAATAGATTATGGTGATAGTAGAGTTGGAATTGCAATTACAGATCCATTATGCATAACTGCTCAAGGTTTGGAAACAATACATCATAACAATAATGATAAAATCGTTTTAAAAAGACTTGAAGAAATTACAAATGAATATGAAATTGATACATTTGTAATTGGAATGCCATATAAATTAAATGGAGATAGCGCAGACAGAATAGAAATTACAGAAAAGTTTATACAAAAACTGAAGTGTAAATTCAATAAAATAAAGATAGAAAAAGTGGATGAAAGGTTGACTACTGTCGCTGCTCATAGAACGATGAATATGTTAGAAATAAACAAGAAAAAAAAGAGAGGACTAGTAGATACTATTTCAGCTGTGTATATATTAGAAATGTACATAAATAAAAATAAATAAGTTATTAGTGTTGTAGAAATACAAATGATATATAAGATTTGAAAGGAGAAATAAAAATGAGTGAAGATACAAATAATGAAGAATTAGATAACATCATAGTTTTAAATGATGAGGAAGGTAATGAAACAGAATTTGAATTTTTAGACTTAATAGAATATGAAGGAGAAGAATACGTTGTACTTTTACCAGTAGAAGAAGCAGATGATGCTGGAGAAGTTGTTATATTAAAACTAGAAGATACAGAATCAGAAGATGAAGAATCTTATGTAAGTGTAGACGATGAAGATATATTAAACAAAGTATTTGAGATATTTAAAGAAAAATTCAAAGATGACTTTAATTTTGTAGACTAATTTGCAAAAAGTAGTTGTAAAATAACATATAAACTGATATACTTTTAATAGAAAATTATAAGTATATCAGTTGTTTTTTTATATGGATACAACTAAAAGAGAAAGGAAGAGATTGTTTTATGGAACAAAACAAAAATGAAGAACAAGAAGAAATCATTGATGTTGAAGTTGAAGCAACAGATGAAAAAGGCATAAAAATAGCAGATGATGTTATTGCTATAATCGCTGGAAAAGCTGCCTCTGAAGTAGCTGGAGTATATTCAATGTCAGGCGGATTTGCAGGAGGAATATCAGAAGTTTTTGGTAAAAAAAGCTTTTCAAGAGGAATAAAAATAGATAATACAGAGAAAAACTTAAAAATAGATGTAAATATTATTGTTGAATACGGAGCTAGAATACCAGATATCGCATATGAAATACAAAAAAGAGTAAAAAAAGCTGTAGAAGGAATGACAGGACTTAATGTTGAAGAAGTAAATGTACATGTTCAAGGTGTAAATACAAATTCTCAAAATAAAGAAGCAAATAAAGAAAATAATGAAGAATAATAAGGAGGAATAAACAAATGAAACTTTTAGAAAGAATATCTTTACAAATATTTTCGGCAATAATATTATTGCTAGGATTAATTTTATGCTTACTACTATTTGGATGGATTGAATTAGGAGACATATATTATGGACTACAATGCTTAATATCAAATCCAGCTGCAACCAATGTAGCAATTGCCGTTTCAATAGTGTTAATGTTGCTTTCAGCTAAATGCATTTTCTTCCCTTCATATAAAAATGAAGACGAAAAACATGAAGGCGTTTTATTAGAAAATGAATCAGGAAGATTATTAATTTCAATTAATACAATTGAAAACTTAGTAAAAAATGTTGTAGCAGGATTTCCAAGTGTTAAGGCAATTAACTGTAATGTTAAATTAGACAAACAAGTTAATAATGTTGTTATAAACCTAAATTTAGTTGTATTACCAGATACAATAATAAAAGATTTATCAGCTAATTTACAAAACAGAATAAAAGAAGTAGTAAAAACCACAACAGAAATAGAGATAAAAGCAGTAAATATAAAAATAAAAAATATCGAAGCTCGGAAAAGATAAAAAAGTGGAGGTATAATTATGGAAGGATTCAAGGATTTTTTAAAAGAATATTATGGAGCTATAATAGGAGCATTAGTGGCAATTATAATACTATGTACTCAATTATATAAGCTAATAATTGGAATAATTTTAATTGTAATAGGAATATATGCTGGAAACTACATTCAAAGAAATAAATACGAGGTTAAAGAGAAAATTAAAAATTTTGTAGATAAAATCTAGTGCAAAAATATGGAGGAAAAAATGAAAAGATCAGCAGCAAGAGAAGAAACATTTAAACTTTTATATAGTTTAGAAATACAAAAAGATAACTTAGAAGAACAAATAGATTTATATTTTGAAACAGAAGGAAACTTTGATGAAGAAACAAAACAATATATAAAAACTACAATACTAGGAATAGAAGAAAATATAAATAGTATAGAAAGTAAAATATCTGAAAATCTAAAAAAAGATTGGAAACTAGATAGAATTTCTAAGGTAAACTTAGTATTGCTAAAATTAGCAATATATGAAATTTTATATACAGAAGTTCCATATAAAGTTGCAATAAATGAAGTTATAGAGCTTTCAAAAAAATATGGAGACGAAACTTCTCCAAACTTTATAAATGGTATTTTGGCAAGTATTGTAAAAGAAAGTGAAAATGTATAATGATAAGACCAGAACCAATATCAGTATCAGATTTAAATAGTTATATAAAAGATAAAATAGGTAATGATGAATTTTTAAATAATGTATATATCAGAGGAGAAATATCAAATTTTAAACATCATTATACTGGACATATGTATTTTACCCTAAAAGATAATAATTCTTTAATAAAATGTATAATGTTTAAAACATATACTAATAACTTAACTTTCATTCCGAAAGATGGAATGAAAGTTTTAATACTGGGAACAGTATCTGTTTTTGAAAGAGATGGAGTTTATCAAATATACTGTAAGGGCATGGAAGAAGATGGAGTAGGAGATTTACATGCTAAATATGAAGAACTAAAAAGAAAATTAGAAGCAGAAGGATTATTTGATAAAAAGTATAAAAAACCAATACCATTTATGCCTAAAGTTATTGGAGTACTTACTTCACAAACTGGTGCTGTAATAAGAGATATTATTAATGTAAGCACAAGAAGAAATCCTAATGTATATATAAAACTTTTACCTGTTCCAGTTCAAGGAGAAGGGGCAGGCGAAAAGATTGCAAAAGCAATTAAATTAATGAATAGTGAAAAATTAGCAGATGTTATAATCTTAGCAAGAGGTGGAGGATCATTAGAAGACTTATGGCCATTTAATGAAGAAGTTGTGGCACGAGCAATATTTGAATCTGAACTTCCTATTATATCATCAGTAGGACATGAAACAGACTTTACAATAGCAGATTTTGTTGCAGATTTAAGAGCACCAACTCCATCTGCGGCTGCAGAACTTGCTGTTGCTAATACAGCAGATATTAAAGAAGGATTAAAAAAATATAATAATAGATTATGTATTGCTTTAAATAAAAAGTTAGAACTTATGAAATTACAATATGAAAAAATTATGACATCTAAAGCTTTTAGAGAACCATATCAAAAAATTGAAGATGCAAAATTGAAATTACAAAATGATGTGAAATTAATATATGACAAAGTGCTTGATAAATATACGAAGTCAAACAATAGCTTCACAAATATTATATCTAAGCTAGACTCTTTAAGTCCATTAAAAACATTATCAAGAGGATATTCATTAGTACAAAAAAACGGAAAAATAGTAAAGAGTAAAAATGAGCTTATAAAGGGCGATATAATAAATATTAGACTTGAGGATGGAGAAAAATCAGCAATAGTAGAATAATATAAAAAATAAAGGAGTTAAGATGAAAGAAGAAAATTTTGAAGAAATGATGAAAAAATTAGAAGAAATTTCAAAGGAATTAGAAGTTGGAAATTTAAGCTTAGATGAATCAGTAAAAAAATTTGAAGAAGGTATGGAAATATCTAAAAAATGTTCAGAAGTACTTAATCAAGCAGAAAAAAGAATAAGTATATTAGTAGAAAAAGATAATAATATTACAGAAAAAAATCTTAGTATAGAATAAGAATAAAAACAAATTAAGGGGATTCAAAATGAAAAATGATTTAATAATGTTTGCAACTAATAAATATATATACGTTCCACTTATATTATGGTTTGGAATACAATTATTTAAGTTGTTATATGATTTGTATACTACAAAAAAATTTAACTTTAAAAGAATAATGGGAGCAGGAGGAATGCCAAGCTCACATTCAGCAGTTGTAACATCACTTGCAACATTAATTGGAAAATATAATGGCGTTGATAGCCCAATATTTGCTTTAGCATTAATTGTAGCATTTGTTGTAATGTATGATGCATGCGGAGTAAGAAGAGCAGCAGGAAAACAAGCCAAAGTTTTAAACGAGATTGTAAATACTCCAGGATTAAGCAATGTGCAAGTACAAGAAAAACTACAAGAAGCCTTAGGACATACACCAACTCAAGTATTTGTTGGCTTTTTAATTGGATTAATCGCAGGACTAATATTTTAATTTTATTATAACTTAAATTGAAAAAATGGAGGTGTTTTAAATGTCAGATATAGAAATAGCAAGAAATACTAAATTAGAAAATATAACACAAATAGCAAAAAAAATAGGAATTGATGAAGACGATTTAGAATTATATGGAAAATATAAATCTAAAATATCAAGCAATGTGTATGAAAATTTAAAAAATAAAAAAGATGGAAAACTTATTTTAGTAACAGCTATAAATCCTACTCCTTTAGGAGAAGGAAAAACAACTATGTCAATTGGGTTGGCAGACGGTTTAAGACAAATAGGAAAAAATTCAATATTAGCATTAAGAGAACCTTCTTTAGGACCAGTTTTTGGAATGAAAGGTGGAGCAACAGGTGGAGGACATTCACAAATAGCTCCAATGGAAGATATAAATTTACATTTTACAGGAGATATACATGCTATAACTTCTGCAAATAATTTATTATCAGCCATGATAGATAATCATATATTTTTTGGAAATGAATTAAAAATTAAAAAGGTAGTTTGGAAACGTTGTTTAGACTTAAACGATAGACAATTAAGAGTTGTAAATACTGGACTATCAGAAGAGAAAAATATAGTACCAAGAATTGATGGGTTTAACATAACTGTTGCATCAGAAATAATGGCAATATTATGCTTAGCAAGCGATATAAATGATTTAAAAAGAAGACTTGGAAATATTATAATTGGATATAATGAAGAAAATAAACCAGTAACTGTAAGAGATTTAAAAGCAGAAGGTAGTTTAACAGTTCTTCTAAAAGATGCAATCAATCCAAACTTAGTACAAACCTTAGAACATACACCAGCACTTATTCATGGTGGACCATTTGCAAATATTGCACATGGATGTAATAGTGTTATAGCAACAAAATTAGCATTGAAACTTGCAGATTATACAGTTACAGAATCAGGATTTGGAGCTGATTTAGGTGCGGAAAAATTTTTAGATATAAAATGCAAAACAGCGAATATAAAACCAGATGTTGTTGTGTGCGTTGCAACACTTAAAGCATTAAAGTATCATGGTGGCGCAAGCAAAGATACTGTTCAAGAAGAAAATATTGATGCTTTAAATAGAGGAATGAAAAACTTATTCAAACATATTGAAAATATAAAGGATGTATATGGGCTAAATGCAATAGTTGCAATAAATAAATATGTACAAGACTCTCAAAACGAAATAGAATATTTACAAGAAAAATTACAAGAAAAAAATATAGAATTAAGCTTAGTTGAAAGTTGGGAATATGGCGGAAAAGGAGCAATAGATTTAGCTGAAAAAGTAGTTGCTTTATCAGAAAAAGAAACCAAGTTAAATAAAATATATGAATTAGACGATACTATAGAAGAAAAAATAGAAAAAATATCTAAAAAAATATATGGCGCGGAAGGAATAGAAATATCAGAGGATGCACAAAAACAAATAAATTTTATAAAACAATTAGGATATAATAATTTACCAATATGTATGGCAAAAACACAATATTCATTTTCAGATGATCCTAAAAATTTAGAATGCTTAGAACCATTTAAAATACATATAAAAGAAGTAATATTAAATGCTGGTGCAGAATTCATAGTAGTTATAACTGGAAAAATATTTACAATGCCTGGATTGCCAAAGAAGCCAGCAGCGGAAAATATAGACATAGATAAAAACGGAAATATAATAGGAATATTTTAATTGTATAAAAAAACCACTTTTGTAAAAAATAATAATAATATTTTTTAATAAAGGTGGTTTTTATGTTGCATAAAGAAAAATATAAAAAAACAGCATTAATAATATTAATTGGTTCAATAATACTATTAATATTATATGAAGTATTTGTACAAGGAAACACAGTACTTGCATTATCTAAATATGGTTCTAGAGGAAATGAAGTAACTCAAATACAAACTAAATTAAAAAGATGGGGATATTACAAAGGCAGTGTAGATGGAATATATGGAAGTAAAACTGTTAGTGCTGTAAAATCATTTCAAAGAAAAAATGGATTAACAGCAGATGGAATAGCTGGAAAAAATACTTTGGCAGCAATGGGAATAAACTCATCATCAAACAATTCTGGTTCTAGTAGTTCAAATAGCTCAAATTTGAATTTGCTTGCAAGACTTGTATATGGAGAGGCAAGGGGAGAGCCATATACAGGCCAAGTTGCAGTTGCAGCAGTTGTATTAAATAGAGTAAAAAGTTCAAAATTTCCAAACACTGTAGCAGGGGTAATATATCAAGCAGGAGCTTTTGACGTTGTAAGTGATGGCCAAATAAATATGACACCAAACTCAACAGCAATAAAAGCAGCACAAGATGCAATAAATGGATGGGACCCGTCATATGGAGCAATATATTATTTTAATCCTAGTACAGCAACAAGTAGTTGGATTTGGTCAAGACCATTAACAGTTGTAATAGGAAAACATAGATTTTGTAAATAATAACTATTTTTTTAGTTCAACAACAGTAACTCCCATTTCACCTTCTCCAAATGTGCCAAGCCTAAAGTTTTTAACATGTGGATGTTTTCTTAAGAAAGTATGAATACCTTGTCTTAATTTTCCTGTTCCTTTTCCATGAACTATTCGAACTTTCTCTAAGCTTCCTAAAGTACAATCGTCTAAATATTTATCTACGATTTGTATTGCCTCATCCACATTTAAACCAATAACATTAATCTCATTTGAAATGTTTTTCTGATTTAAATGAGAAATAGAAGAAGTATTTTTTACTTCTTTTTTTGGTTCACTAGAAAAATCTAAATCTAAATTATTAATATCAATATTTAATTTCGTATTTCCAACTTGAACTTGAACTTTGTTATTTTTAACTTGCCCAATTATAATACCTTTTTGGTTTAAATTTGTTATGATAACTTTAGTTCCTTTAGATAAATCTTTGGGAGTAAGTTCACAATTCTTTATTTTTTCATCTTCAAAATGATTTATACTTTTTAAAGAATCATTTAAGTTATTTCTAAGATTATTTAAATCTTTTATTGATTCATTTGATGATGAAATATCATTCATTTTTCTTATTATACTTGTTGCATCATCCTTAGCCTTAAGTAAAATATCACGTGCTTCAATTTTAGCATTTTCAATAATTTCCTTTTCCTTATCTTTTACAGAAGTATTATCTTTTTGAAGCTCTAATTTTAATTTTTCTATTTCTTTAGAGTTCTCCTCAATTTTCTTTTTTTCATTTTCAATTTCTTTTTTGCTATCATATATGCTTTTTAAAATATCTTCTATTTTGATATCATTTGAGTCTATAAGTGAATTAGCTCTATCTAGAATTTTTGAGCTTAATCCTAGTTTTTTTGAAATTGCAAATGCATTACTTTTACCAGGAATACCTAGTATTATATTGTAAGTTGGTTTTAAATTTTCAACATCAAATTCAGCACTTGCATTAATATATCCATCATGAGTTAATGCATAATTTTTAATTTCTTGATAATGTGTAGTAGAAATTAACAAACTACCTAAATTATGAAAATATTCTAATATACTTATGGCTAAACAACTGCCTTCAACGGGGTCAGTTCCAGAGCCTAATTCGTCTACTAATATTAAACTTTGACAAGTTGCATTATTTGTAATATCTATAATCTTTTTCATATGAGATGAAAAAGTACTTAATGATTCTTGAATACTTTGTTCATCTCCAATATCTGCAAAAATATTATCAAAAACATAAATACTGCTTTTTTCATCAGCAGGTATTAAAAGACCACTGTAAGCCATTAAATGTAAAAGCCCTACTGTTTTTAAAGTAACTGTCTTTCCACCAGTATTTGGACCTGTAATTACCAATGTCGAATAATCTTCACCAAGTGAAATATTAATTGGAACAACGATACTTTTTTCTATTAATGGATGGCGAGCTTTAATTAAATTAAATTTTTTCTGATTATTAATTGTTGGTAAAATTCCATTTATATCCTTAGCATATTTAGCTTTTGCAAATATAAAATCAATAATTCCTAACAGTCTAACATTGTTCTCTAATTCTTTTATTATTATAGACAATTTACTAGAAAGCATTGATAAAATTCTTTCAATCTCAATATTTTCTTTTATTTTTAAAGTATTAATTTCATTATTCATATCAAATATTGAAGTCGGTTCTATAAATACAGTTGAACCACTAGAAGAAATATCATGCACTAATCCTGAAATATTACTTCTGTATTCATCTTTAACAGGTATTACATATCTATTATCTCTAATTGTTATAATGGGTTCCATTAAATATTTTGAATATGTTGAAGAATGAATAAAGTGATTTAATTTGTCTTTAATATTTTGTTCTAAAGACTTTTTTTGTCTACGAATAGAATATAGTGTCTCAGAGGCTTTATCATCTAATGTGTTTTCATCAATAATTTTAAAAAATATTTCTTTTTCGAGTTCCAAATTTAAATATAAATTATTAAAAAATGGTTGTAAGATATTAAATTCAAAATTAACATTTTTAGATACTTCATCAAAAAACAACTTTAACTCTCTAGACATCTTTAAAACATTTGCTAAATCTAATATCTCTTTAATTGATAAAATATTATCACCAGAAAGCTTTTTTAAATGTATTGAAACATCATTAAACTCACCAATAGGAGGAACACCGTATTTGTTAATCATATCTAATGCTTGGTTGGTTTGAAGGACTAAATTAGTAACTTCCAAGACATCAAAAGATGGTTTAAGCTCCATTGCAAGTTTATTTCCAATATATGTTTTTGTATATGTACTTAAAATTTCTAATATTTTATTATATTCTAATATTTTTAAACTACTGTTATTCATTGTAGCCATTCCTTTCATAAATTCTAAACATTAATATTATACACTGTTTCGACAATTATATCAATAATAAAAAAGTGCAAAAATATATTGCAAAATAATTAATAATTGTATACAATATATTTAAATTTTAAATAGGAGAAAAATATGTCACAAATTATAAATGGAAAAGAATTAGCAAAAAACATAAGATTAAAATTAAAAGAAGAAGTCGAAGAATTAAAAAAAGCAGAAATCAATCCCAAACTTGCTGTAATAATGGTTGGTGACGATAAAGCTTCTAAAGTATATGTAAAAAATAAAAGTAAAGCTTGCGAAGAAGTTGGAGTAGAATTTGAAGAATATTTATTACCAGCAAATACAAAAATGAAAGAACTATTAGAATTAATAGAAAAACTAAATAATGATGTGACAGTGCATGGAATATTAGTTCAAAGCCCATTACCAGAAGAACTAGATGCAAATGAAGCATTTAAAACAATATCACCTAAAAAAGATGTAGACGGATTTAATCCAATAAATGTTGGAAAACTAAGTTTAAATCAAGACTGTTTTGTATCATGCACACCATTTGGAATAATAAAGATGTTAGAAACTTACAACATACCAATTGAAGGGGCAAATGCAGTAATTATAGGTAGAAGTAATATAGTTGGAAAGCCACTTGCCAAATGCTTACTAAATAAAAATGCAACTGTTACAGTATGCCATTCAAAAACAAAAAACTTAAAAGAAATAACCAGCAAAGCAGATATATTAGTTGCAGCTATAGGAAAACCTAAATTTGTAACAGTAGATATGGTAAAAGAAGGTGCAACAGTAATAGACGTTGGAATAAATAGAATGGAAGATGGAAAATTAGTAGGAGACACAGACTTTGAAAATATAAAAGAAAAAGTAAGCTACATAACACCAGTACCAGGTGGAGTTGGACCAATGACAATAGCAATGTTAATGTATAATGTAGTAAAAGCAGCAAAACAACAATAAAATAATTAAAAAATGGGGAAATTTTTAAAAGGGAGCGTAAAAACACGCTCTCTTTTTGGTTTATTTTCATCAGTCCCTAAACAAGTCAAAAAGGAGAAATTTTATGAAATATAATGTTATTAAAATTAATATAGAAAGTAAGTATTATCCAGAAAAATTAAAACGCATTGATAATCCACCTAAAGAATTATTTTGTATTGGTAATTTAGAATTAATGAGTGCAAAGAGCATTGCTATTATAGGTTCTAGAGATTATAGTAATTATGGAAAAAGGGCAGCAAAAGATTTTTCATATAATTTAGCAAAAAATAATATTTGCATAATAAGCGGTTTAGCTAGGGGAATAGATAGTTTTGCACATGAGGCATGTTTAATTGCTAATGGAAAAACTATTGCTGTGTTGGGAAGCGGATTGGATGTTGTTTATCCAAAAGAAAATTTTGGACTATACAATAAAATAATTTCAAATGGAGGTTTAATTATAAGTGAATACCCATTAGGAAGCAAACCACAAAAACAACACTTTCCAGCAAGAAATAGAATAATAAGTGGACTTTCAGACGGGGTATTAGTAATTGAAGCTAAAGAAAAAAGTGGAACTAACATCACAGTAGACTTTGCTCTAGAACAAGGCAAAGATGTTTTTGTGGTACCTGGAAATATTTATTCCAAAACAAGTGATGGAACTAATTTTTTAATAAAAGAAGGAGCGATACCAGTAACATCATATAAAGATATTATTGAAGGTTGTAAATGAATTTTAAAGAAACATCTTGACAATAAAGTAAATTAAATATAAAATAACATCATAAAAATGCAAGAAAGGGTAGATTTTCTACCTGTCTTTTTGTGTTTTAAATTATAGATTAATAAAAACTAAGGAGGAAAGTAAAAATGAAACAAAAATTAAAAGGATACAAAGGAATAACGCTAATAGCATTAATAATTACAATAATAGTATTATTAATATTAGCAGTAGTAGCAATAAGTGCAATAAAAGGAGATGGAATAATTGCACATGCAAAAAATGCAAGAGATATGTATGAACAAAAAAGTGAAGAAGAAAGTGCATTATTACAAAAATATTTAGAACAATTAAATAACGAAATAAATGGTAGTGAAGGATCTAAAAAAATAGAAAAAGGAGATTTAAATAAAATAATAAGTACTACAGATAATACACCATTAATAGATAAATTTGGAAATAAGATAAAAGTACCAGCAGGATTTAAGATATTAGTAGATAGTACAACAGGATATACAGCAGACGATATAAATGTAACAAAAGGAATAGTAGTAGAAGATGGAGAAGGTAATCAGTTTGTATGGATACCAGTAGGAACAATATATACAGATATAGAAAAAACAGAAGCAAATGCAAAAACAATAACGCTAGGAAGGTATTCAAATTTTACTAAAATAAACAATGCATATACAGTAGCACAAAAAGCTAGTGATTATGGAACTCAAGTGAAAATTAGTCGTTCTTATACAGAGGATACAACAGCAACCCATAATCCTGATTACAAAAATTCAATAGCAAAAAATATAGGAGAATTCTGTACGAAAGCACTTGCTAGTGGAGGGTATTATATAGGAAGATATGAGGCAAGAGCAGCAACAGAAAGAAAATCTAAAACAGATACTTTAACTCCAGTAACCTTAAAAGCAAATGATTATGTGTATAATTATGTAACACAAGCACAAGCATCAGAGAGATGTCAAAGTATGTATACAAATAAGCCATATGAAAGTGATTTAATAAATAGTTATGCATGGGATACAGCAATAATCTTTTTCCAAGAATTTGGAGACAACTCAACATATGCAAGTAAAAAAAGTGTAAATCATAGTTTAGCAAATACAGGAACATCAGGAACGAGTTATACTGGAACAGAAAAAGATGTAATATGTAATGTGTATGATATGGCAAGTAATTGTTTTGAATTGTCAACGGAGACCAGTAGCAGTTCTAGCAATCCTTGCACTAATCGTGGCATCAGCAGCACGACCACTCGTGTCGGCTACAATACGGACATTGCTAACGATAACGGTTCTTTCCGCCCACTTTTATATATGTAGGACTAGATTCTGAAGGTAGAATCAAATAGGGAGATTTATTGAAAAACTATATAAAATTTGCTTAAATCCTTGACAGATAGCTTAAAAGCGTATATAATAATTAAGCATAAAAAATTACAGAAGAGTGGGAACAAATCCCACTCTTCAATACGTATATGGGAGGTATATTTTGGCAAGTATTGAAGAAAAGATAGAAAGCCTTGTTACAAAACCAATAAATAATTTGGGATATGATGTATATGATGTTCAATATGTAAAAGAAGGCAAAGATTATTATTTAAGAATTTTCATAGATAAGCAAGAGGGTATTGATTTAAATGATTGTGAAAAGGTTAATAATGAAATTAATAATTTGCTCGATGAAGCTGATTATATAAAAGATCAGTACTTTTTAGAAATATCATCTCCAGGTATTGAAAGAATACTTAGAAAAGATAAGCATTTAAAAGATAATATAGGAAAAATGGTTGAAGTAAAACTATTTAAACCTATAAACAAACAAAAGAATATAGAAGGAACACTAAATAACTTTGATAAAGATTTTATTTTACTTAAAACTGATGAAAATGAAATAAAAATAGACAGGAAAGATATATCAGTTATAAAAACAATTTATGAGTGGTAAAAAAGTTTATTAATTAATAAAAGGAGTTATAAATAAGCTCTTTAAAATTTAAAAGGAGGAAAAAGGAAAAATGAAGGAATTAATAGACAATAAAGAATTAATAATAGCATTAGAAGAACTAGAAAAAGAAAAAGGAATAAAGAAAGAATATGTAATAGAGGCAATTGAAACAGCGTTAGTTACAGCATATAAAAGAAATTTTGACTCTGCAGAAAATGTTAAAGTAGTTATGGATAAAATAACAGGAGCTACTCATATATATTCTTGCAAAGAAGTTGTAGAAGCAGTTGAAGATAGTAATTTACAAATATCTTTGGATGAAGCTAAGAAAATTGATAAAAAAATTAAATTAGGAGATACAATTGATATTGAACTTGCACCAAAAAATTTTGGTAGAATAGCTGCACAAACTGCTAAACAAGTAATTATCCAAAAATTAAGAGAAGTTGAAAGAGATGTTTTATACAATGAGTTTAACGATAGAAAAGGTGAAATAGTTTCTGGAATAGTACAAAAAGCAGATGGAGGTCTAGTTGTTTTAGACTTAGGAAAACTTGAAGGAATTATGCCATTAAAAGAACAAATACCTACTGAAAAATATAAAGTAAATGATAAAATAAGAGGATATGTTTCAAGCGTAGTAAGAGGACAAAAAGGTGCACCACAAGTAATTGTATCTAGATCATGTGGAGATTTTGTAAGAAAACTATTTGAGTTTGAAATACCAGAAATATATGAAGGATTAATTGAAATTAAAAGTGTTTCAAGAGATCCAGGAAGCAGATGTAAAGTTGCAGTTTATTCAAAAAATCCAGACATAGATCCAGTAGGTTCTTGTGTTGGACAAAAAGGAATAAGAATTCAAAATATAATTAATGAATTAAATGGAGAAAAAATAGATGTAATTGAATGGAATGAAGATCCATCAATATTTATATCTGCTGCATTACTTCCAGCACAAGTGATGGCTGTTGATATCAAAGAAGAAGAAAAATTTGCACAAGTAATTGTTCCAGATGATCAATTATCATTAGCAATAGGAAAATCAGGACAAAATGCTAGATTAGCTGCTAAACTTACAAACTGGAAAATAGATATAAAATCTGAAAGTCAATTTAGAGAAATGATAGCATCTATGCAAAACGAAGAAACAGCAGAAATAGAAGAATAATAAATAAAAACATTAATATATGAATATATATTAGGAGGAAATAATTTGAAAAAAATACCTTTAAGAACATGTATGGGGTGTAATGATAAAAAACCTAAAAAAGAATTGATAAGAATAGTAAAAAATAAAGATGGAATTATTACTATTGATGAAACAGGTAAACAAGAAGGTAGAGGCGCATATATTTGTAACAATATTGATTGCCTTGAAAAAGTTGTGAAAAGCAAAAGGCTAGAAAGAGCTTTAGAAAAAGAAATTTCACAAGATGTATATGAAAATTTGAAAAAAATAATTATTGAAAAACAATAAATATTAGATGGGGGTGATGTTATTGGGTAAAATAAAAGTTCATGAATTAGCTAAAGAAGTAGATAAAACAAGTAAGGAAATTATCGCAGTAGCAGAAAAATTGGGGATAGAAGTAAAAAGTCATATGAGTTCTCTAGAAGATAAAGATGTTGAATTAATAAAAAACAATATCTTAGGTCAAAAATCTAATTCCTCAAAAACTAAAAAAGAAGAATCTAAAGATGTTAAAGAGGTAAAAAAAGAAAGTCCAGTAATAATAAGAAGACAAGTAATTATTTCTGATGAAGAAATAAAAAAGAGAGAAGAAGAAGAAAAGAAAAAGAAACAAGAAAAACAAAAAAATAATAATATTGGATTTGTAGAAAGAAACAGAAATAAAGATTTTAATATTGTTTATAGAAATAAACCTACAAAACCAATGACTGTAAGTGAATTATTTGGACTTAAAAATAATAAAAATGAAGAGCCTAAGAAAGAAGCTCAAAACGTAGAAAATGAAGTTAAAAAAGAGGAAGTAAAAGCAGAGCAAAATATGATTACTAATAAAGAAGTAAAAAAAGTAGAAACAAAAGAAAATAATACTTCTGACAATAGAGAACATAGAAGTAACAGAAATAATTTTAACAATAAAAATAATAACTATAATTCAGCTAATAGAAATAACTTTAGAAATAACAGAGAAAATAATAATTTTAATAATAGACAATATAATAATAGAAACAATAATTCTGGAAATAATAATTTTGGACAAAGAAATAACAATAATTTAAATGGTCGTCAATTTAATAATAGAAATAATAATGGAGAAAACTTTAACAGAAGACCTCTTGATGGTAGAGGAATTGAGAAAAACATAAAAAATATAATGGCAGCAGATATTGTAGAAAAAGAAAATGTAAGAGATTATGCAAAATCTATTTCTAAGCAAAAAAACAATAATAGATATGACGAAAACAAAACAAATAAAAAGCAAAATAGAAATAGAAGAAATAATGGAGATTTTGACGAAGATAAATTAAAGAGCTTAAAACAAGAAAAAAGCCTATCTAATATGTTTAATGACCAAGAAGGTGGAATGTTAGATTATTATGATTTAACAACTGAAAGAGGAAGAAAAAATAAAAGAAAAGTTAATAAAAATGATGAAGAAAGAACAAAACAAAAAATCTTCCAATTAACAGAAATAACTATACCAGAATCTATCTCTGTAAAAGATTTTGCAGCAGAAATTAAAAAGACTACAGCAGAAGTTTTGAAAAAATTAATGGGCTATGGAATAATGGCAACATTAAATAATGATATAGACTTCGATACAGCTTTCTTAATTGCACAAGAATTTGGAATTACAGCAAAGAAAAAAGAAACTGTAACAGAAGAAGATATATTATTTGATGACACAGAAGATTCACCAGAAGATTTAGTTCCAAGACCACCAGTTGTTGTTGTAATGGGACACGTAGACCATGGTAAAACATCACTATTAGATGCAGTTAGAAGCACACATGTAATAGAAGGAGAAGCAGGTGGAATTACACAACATATAGGTGCATACAAAGTTGAAGTAAATGGAAGAGAAATAACTTTCTTAGATACACCAGGACACGAAGCATTTACAGCTATGCGTGCTAGGGGTGCACAAGTTACAGATATAGCAATATTAGTTGTTGCAGCAAATGATGGTGTAATGCCTCAAACAATCGAAGCAATAAACCATGCAAAAGCAGCAGGCATACCAATTATTGTTGCAGTTAATAAAATAGATGTTGAAGGAGCTAATGTAGAAAAAGTAAAAGAAGAACTAACAAAATATGATTTAGTTGCAGAAGAATGGGGTGGAGATACAATATTTGTTCCAATTTCTGCAAAACAAAGAACAAATATAGATACATTGCTTGAAATGGTATTGCTAGTTGCTGATATGAAGGAATTGAAAGCAAATCCAAACAAACAAGCAAAAGGTGCTGTAATAGAAGCAAAACTAGATAAATCAAGAGGACCAGTTGCTACAATGCTTGTACAAAGAGGTACATTAGATGTTGGAGATACAGTTGTTGTTGGTTCAGTTATAGGTAGAATTAGAGCTATGTATAACGATAAAGGTAAAAAAGTTAAGAAAGCAGGACCATCAACACCAGTTGAAATAATAGGTTTAACAGAAGTACCAGTTGCTGGAGAAACTTTCTATGAAGTTGAAGACGAAAAAACAGCTAAACATTTAATAGAAAAGAGAAAACGTCAAGAAAGAGAAAAATCAATAAATGCAACTGCTAAAGTATCATTAAATGATTTATTTAGCCAAATAGAAAAAGGAAAATTAAAAGAATTAAACTTAATTGTAAAAGCAGATGTTCAAGGTAGTGTTGAAGCTGTAAAACAAAGCTTAGAAAAATTGTCTAATGACGAAGTTAAAGTTAAGGTAATTCATGCAAACGTTGGTGGAGTTACAGAAACAGACGTTACACTTGCAAAAGTTTCAAATGCAATAATTATAGCATTTAATGTAAGACCAGAACCACTTGCTCGTGATATGGCAGAAAAAGAAGAAGTTGAAATAAAACAATATTCTGTAATATACCATGCAATTGAAGATGTAGAAGCAGCTATGAAAGGTATGCTAGATCCAGAGTTTGAAGAAAAAGTTATAGGAAATGCAGAAATAAGACAAACATTTAAAGTTTCAAACGTTGGAACAATTGCAGGATGCTATGTAACAAATGGTAAAGTTTCAAGAAATGCTGGAATTAGAATTATAAGAGATAATGTAGTTATACATGATGGAAAACTAATATCATTAAAAAGATTTAAAGATGATGCAAAAGAAGTTGCAGCAGGTTACGAATGTGGTATTCAAATTGAAAACTTTAATGATATTAAAGAAGGCGACATATTAGAAGTATATGTTATGGAAGAAATCAAAAAATAGGAGAAAAATATGCAAAAGAACAATAATAGATTTAATAGAGTCGATGAAGAACTAAAAAAACAAGTTAGTATGATTTTAATGAATGATATTAAAGATCCTAATTTAACAGGTTTAATTAGTGTTACAAAGGCTAAAGTTACTCCTGATTTAAAATATGCTAAAGTATATGTTAGTATCTTAAATGCTAAAAGTACAAAAGAAGATTTAGCAATTTTAAAAAAATCAGCTGGCTTAACAAGAAGCTTACTAGCTAAAAGAATGAATTTGAGAATTACACCAGAAATAATATTTGAATTAGACGATTCAATGGAATATGGAGCAAGAATAGATTCAATATTAAAAGACATTATGAAGGATAAAGAAAATAAATAAAGGGGAACTTTATATGACTATTGATAATATAAAAGAAGAAATAGAAAAAGCAAATGATATTGTAATATTAACACATGAATGCCCAGATGGAGATGCTGTTGGATCAGCACTTGCCATGTATTTAACATTAAGAAAAATGAATAAACAAGTTGATGTTATAATTCCTGAATATTCAAACGTTTTTAGTTTTTTACCTGGTGCATCAGAAATAAAAAAAGAAGGAAAAAACGAACCATATGATTTAGCGATTTCAGTTGATGTTACTGGAATTGCTAGATTAAATGGATTTGCAAAATATTTTGAAAATGCAAAAACAAAAATTCAAATTGATCACCATCAAGTAAATGATATGTTTGCAGATTATAACTTCGTAAATCCTGCATCACCTGCATGTGCTCAAAACTTAATACTTATAATAGAAAAATTAGGTGTTGAAATAGATAAAGAAATAGGTACTTGTTTATTAACAGGAATTATTACAGATACAGGTGGATTCAAATACGAAGGAGTATCTGCAGAAACATTTGAATTTACATCTTGGCTTCTTACAAAAGGCGTAAATGTTTCAGATGTTTATAAGAGAGTATTACAAACAAAAACAAAAGCAAATTTTGAATTAAGAAAAATAATAATGGATAGAATGGAATTTATAAATAATAATAAAATTACTTTTACATATATGACTTTAGAAGATGAGAAAAAAGTAGGAGCAGTTCCAGGAGACCATGAAGGTTTAGTTGAAGTTGGAAGAGATATAGAAGGAGTAGAAGTTTCTATATTTCTAAGACAAATTGATGGTGGATATAAAGCATCATTAAGAAGCAACAACTACGTAAATGTTTCAGATGTATGTATACCATTTAGTGGGGGAGGACATATTAGAGCAGCAGGATGTAACATTTATGGAACATTAGAAGAAGCAAAACAAAAAATAATAGCAGAAGTTGAAAAATATATTTAAAAAAATTTATGGACGGAGTAAAATAAATACTCCGTCCATATTCATGTTAAATTTTGAATTCTTGATTACTTAAATAATTTAAAATTTCTGCATCTGTTTTAAAATTAAATATCAATTTATATGCACATAGTTCTTGTTTATTCTTTTTAAATTTTTTGTTAATCTCATTATTGCCATATTTACCATCACCAAGTATTGGATGACCAATATGAGCTAAATGAGCACGAATTTGATGCGTTCTACCTGTGTGTAACTGAACCTCTAATTCTGATAAATTATCTTGTTTGTTTTCTTTAATAACTTTATATGAAGTTATTATTTCCCTGTATCCAGCTTTAGGTGTATCACTTATATATACAATAGATTTTTTACTATCTTTAAATAAATATGCTTTTAAGGTATCATTTTTTTTATCTAAAATACCTATAACAGTACATTTATAATATTTCAATATTTCATGATTTTCAATTTTTTTATTTAAAATATCCAAGCTTTTAGAATTTTTTGCGTAAATAATTAAACCAGAAGTATTCCTATCTAGTCTATGACATGGAAAAGGAAAATTATTATTTGAATTATATTTTTGTTGTAAAATACTGGTTAAACAATTTGAATCTTGATTCAAAACTTCAATACCCTTAGGTTTATTAATAATTAAAATATTCTCATCTTCATATATAATGTCTAAATTAAATTGCTTAAACAAATATTTATCATCTAAATATATTGAAACCTTATCATTTTCTTGAACACAAACATTCTCATTAATTCGTTTCCCATTAACCCTAATGTCTTTCTTTCTTAAAGTCTTAAAAAACATAGAAGCAGAAAGACCATTAAAATTATCCTGCAAAACAGCTTGAACTTTTTTATTATTAAATTTACTATTAACTATAATCTCTCTCATAATTATAATTATATATAAAAACATACTAAAATTCAATAATAAATTATAATTTAAAGGTGAGAAACAAAAAAGGTCAGACCACTTTTGTTTCCACTATTCATTATAAAAATTGAAATTTAAAATAAAAGCTAATATGTTGAAATAATGTGTTGACAATACAATAAATTAAATATAAAATAAAAATGTAAAATTAAAACAAAGGAGAAAAAATGATGAAAGAAAATTTAAATAAGGGTATAACCCTAGTTGCCCTAATAATAACAATAATTGTGTTATTAATTTTAGCTGCAGTGGCAATATCAGCAATAAAAGGAGATGGAATAATCTCACATGCAAAAAATGCAAAAACACAATATGAAGATGCACAAAAAAAGGAACAAGATATGCTTGAATATTATGAAGCAACTTTATCAGGAAAAGTAGGAGCATGGAAACAAGAAGGAGCAACAATAACAAAAATAAATACAGAAGGTAAAAAACACAGTTAAAAATAGGGGATTATGTTGCATATAATGAAGGAAGTTTTACACATGAACCAGTAGTAGCAAAGGGAGCAGGAACATCGAAAACGGGAGGAAATAGTAGTACAGGATGGACATTAGCAACAAGTAAATTAAAAACAGAAGATTTAAAGTGGAGAGTGTTGGGAGTAAATAAAAAAGGAGAGCTAGAATTAATAAGTGCAGATCCAACACCACAAACTTTGTACCTAGCAAATGATGAAGGATACTTAAATGCTGAAGATAATTTAAATAATTTTTGTTATGATTTATATGGACAAGGACAATATGCAACAGGAGCAAGAAGCTTAAAAGTAGAAGATATAGATAAGCTAGCAAAATATGATAAAACAACATATAGCGGATATGGAGTAAAATGGCAATATAAGGGAGATAGTACAAAAGATAAAATACAATACTCAACAGATGAAGGAAAAACATGGGCAGATACAAATAAAACAACTTTTAGATTACCAAATGAAACTACAGCAATAAGTAAATCAAATCCAGGAACGAAAGAATTAGAGCATACTTATTGCAGATATAGTATAGTAAATAATATAACAACAGAGGATGGATATACAAGTGAAGAAGCAACAGATATATCAAATATGATAATAAAAAATCAACAATGGCTTGCTTCACATTGTGCTGGATGTAATTCTACCACTGCATCTTTTAGCGTAGGCACGGTGTATGGTAACTACGTTGATTTCTATACAATGTTCATTGCTTATGGTTTCTTCCACAGCTACAACTGTAGTGTGCGCCCCGTAGTTTCTCTAGAAGCTGATGTACAAATAACAGGAACGGGAGACAACATAGGAAGTGCAAGTAACGAGTGGCAATTGAGTAAATAGAAGGAAAAATAATAAATCCCGATAGGGGGAATCAAAAGGGGTTAGACCACTTTTGGTTCCCCTTTAAAAATTGTAAATTTTCTTTACAATTTATTACTTTTATTATAAAATATACGCAGAATAAAAAGACTAGGAGAAAGAAATGGAAAAAGAAGAGAAAAAACTAAACACAAAATTTATAATAATGGCAATTATATGTATATGTTTATTTGTAATTGCTATTGTTCCAAAAGAACTACAAAATGATACTTTTTATACAATAAAATTAGGAAAATTAATTTTAGATAATGGAATTGACATGAAAGAACATTTTGCTTGGCATGAAGGGTTACCTTATACATACCCACATTGGTTATATGATGTTGGATTATACTTAGTATATAATGTTGGAGGATTTAATGGAATTTATATTTCTTCAATAGTATTAGGAATAGTATTAGGAATAACAATTTATTTAACTAACCTTAAATTAAGCAAAAATTCTGTTATAACTTTCTTTACAACAATCTTAATTTTATATATAGGAAAAGACTTTATAACTGCCAGGGCTCAGCTTATTACATTTACATTATTTGTTTTGGAAATCTATTTTATTGAAAGATTTTTACAAACTAAGAAGAAAAGGTATGCAATTGGATTGTTAGTTATTCCAACAATAATTGCTAATGTGCATGCTGCTGTATTTCCATTTTATTTTGTATTATATATGCCATATATTGCAGAATGGATATTATCTTTCTTTACAACAAATGCCGATATTATAACTAGAATACTTTTAAAAAGTGACGAACTAGAAATAGCAAAATTATTAAAGAAAGAAAAGCTAAGTGATAAAGAGCAAAAGAAACTTGAAATGTACAAAGCAAGAGTTGAAAAAAATAAAGAAAGAATGAAAGATAAAACACCTAGAGAGCCATATAAAATTATTATTGAAAGAAATCAAAATACAATATGGCTAATAGTAATAATGGCACTTGCAGTTCTAACTGGATTATTAACTCCAATAGGGGATACTCCATATACATATTTAATTCATACAATGGAAGGCAATACAACTCAAAATATATCTGAACATCTACCAATTGTTTTATATAACTCTAAATATGTTTTAGTATATATGATTATATCAATATGCTTAATTACATTTACAAAAATAAAAGTAAAAGCTTCTGACTTATTCTTGCTAGGTGGATTAATGTTTTTAACAATAATGACTAGAAGACAGATGTCTTTGTTATTCTTTGTAGGCACATTAGTAATTAATAAAATTTTAGCTGAGATTATAGAAGTACAAGATAAAGATGGAACAAAAGAAGTATTAAAATACCTTACACATATAATAGGAAGAATTATTATTTATGCAATTTTTGTAGCCTTTATGGTTATAAGCTTAAAAAAGATTGATAAAACTGAAATTGTAAGTAATAAACAATATCCTGTTGAAGCAACAAAGTATATAAAAGAAAACTTAGATGTAAATAGTATAAAGCTATTTAATGAATATAATTTTGGAAGTTATTTATTATTTGAAGACGTACCAGTATTTATAGACTCAAGAGCAGATGTTTATGATCCACAGTTTAACAAATGGGAAGATGATATATTTAGAGACTTTATAAATATTGTAGACCTAAATACAGATTATGAAAGTAAATTTGAACATTATGGAATAACTCATTTATTAATATATAAAAAGTCTTTATTGAGCAAAATGCTAATTAAAGATTCAGAGAATTATAAAGAACTGTATTCAGATGATAACTTTATAATTTTCGAAAGATTAAGTGCAAATAAGGAGAAATAATTGAAAAAATATATAATAAACTCAGAAAATGAAAATATGAGATTAGATAAAGCATTGTCAATTCTTGATAATGCTTTATCTAGAAGCATTATACAAAAGCAACTTGAAAATGGTGATGTTTTGGTAAATGGAAAAAGAGAAAAAGCATCATACAAAACAAAGCTTAATGACGAAATATTAATGAAAGAAATAGAACCAAAAGAAATAGAGCTAAAGGCGCAAGACATACCAATAGATATTGTATATGAAGATTCTGATATAATTGTTGTAAATAAACCCAAAGGAATGGTTGTACATCCTGCAAATGGAAATCCAGATGGAACTTTAGTAAATGCAATAATGAATATTTGCAAAGATTCTTTATCTGGAATAGGTGGAGAAATAAGACCAGGTATTGTACATAGAATAGATAAAGATACTTCTGGTTTGTTAATAGTGGCTAAAAACGATAAAGCACATATTAATTTAAGTGAGCAAATAAAAAATAGAGAAATAACAAAAAAATATGTAGCTTTAGTTAGAGGTGTTATAAAAGAAAACTTTGCTACAATAGATATGCCAATTGGAAGAAGCGATAAAGATAGAAAAAAGATGGCTGTTAGAAAAGATGGCAAAAAAGCAGTAACACATTTTGATGTAATAGAAAGATTTGATGGATTTACATATTTGGATATAAAAATAGATACAGGGAGAACACATCAAATAAGAGTTCATATGGCAGAAATAGGTTATCCAATAGTTGGAGATATGGTATATTCTAATGGTAAAAATCCATTTGGGGTTGAGGGACAAATGCTACATGCTAAATCTTTAGATTTTAAACATCCAACAACAGGAAAGCAAATGCATCTAGAAGCACCGTTACCAGAATATTTTGAAGAAGTATTAGAAAAGTTAAGAGGAAAAAAATAATGGAAGAAATAAGATTACAAAAATATCTTGCAGAAGCAGGGGTTGCCTCAAGGCGAAAATGCGAAGAATTTATACAAAAGGGTAGAGTAAAAATAAATGGAAATGTTGCAACTTTGGGAGAAAAAGTTAATCCTGAAATAGATAAAGTAGAATTTGATAATAAAGAAATAGGCAAAATTGAAGAACATGTATATATTTTGCTTAATAAACCAATTGGCTATGTAACGACAGCTAAAGAACAATTTGGTAGAGATAGTGTGTTAGATTTAGTTAAAGTAAAACAAAGAATTGTTCCTGTTGGAAGGTTGGATATGTATACATCTGGAGCTTTATTACTTTCAAATGATGGCGACTTTATATATAAAGTTACACATCCAAAACACGAAGTAGATAAAACATATACTGTAACTTTAAAAGGAATTGTAACAAACGAAGACATTCAAAAACTAAAAAGTGGGGTAGAAATAGAAGACTATGTTACAAAACCAGCACAAGTTAAAATATTAAAAACAGACGAAGAAAAAAATATATCAAGACTTGCAATAACTATTCATGAAGGTAAAAATAGACAGGTTAGAAAAATGTGTGAAGCAATAGGAAAAAAAGTACAAGCATTACACAGAACTAAGATAGGAAATATAGAAGTTAAGGAATTAAAACTAGGAACGTGGAGATATTTAAGACCTGAGGAAGTTGAATACTTAATTAAAAACTAATTTTTATAGACAAATATCTTAATGTGTGTTAAAATCTTATTAAAATATTAAAAGCAGAATTTGCTTGAAATGGAGGAAAATTATGGTAGAAGATAACCAAATTGAAGCAACAGAATCACCATTTGCAATGCGAAAAGGTGAAATAAAAGTATTTGATGGCAAAGATGGATATGTATCTATGAATCAAATTATTAATAAAATTAATATAGGACATATAACAGACATTCATTTTGAAATATTAAATATTGTAAATGAATTTGAATTTATAACATCAAGACAATTATGTCAGTTATTAGATTATAAAGGAATAGAATATAAGTCACAAGACAAATTAAATAATAAATTAGATCAACTAGTTAGATCTAAAATATTAACAAGATATTATTTTTCATCAGAAGAGGGAAAAGGAATATTTAAAATATATTGTTTAGAAAAAATGGGAAAATACTTACTAACTTCAAGAGAACAAGAATGTAAATGGCAACCAACTGATAACACAAAACCAATTGCCATGATTAAAAAGAGATTGGCTGGAAACCAAATTGTTCTTGCATACTTAAGAAAGGTTAAAGCTTTTGATTCTTTTGTTATTAAGCCTTCATTAAATGCTAAAAGCCTTGGAAAAGTATTTAAACCAACAGGTGGAAGCGTAAAATTAACTAAAGCAAATAAATCAATTTCTTTCTTATTTGAAGTAATAAGAAGAGAAGAAGGTTGGAATAAGAAATTGGCAGATAAAATGAAATTATACCAAGATTTCTATCAAAATTTTATTCCGGGAGATTCAGGGTTTGCAATGCTACCACAATTAATTTTGGTTTGTGAAGATGATAAACATATGGCTGAGACTTTTAAAGAAATTGTTACAAATAAATTGAGTATTCCAGAAATAAATTTATACTATACAACAGATTTAAAACAAAATGAAGAAACATTAGAAAATACATTAACAGAGTTTGTACTAGACAAACAAACTAATAAATATAAGGCAGAAAAAATAGATTTAAAACTATTGGCATAAGAATAAATAAAAAGTTTGATAATTAATTATCAAACTTTTTTATTTATATATTATTTATTAATTTTATTTATTTTCTTTTTTTGCTTCTTTTGCAGCCAATTTTTCTTGTTTTGCTTTTTCTTTTAATTCTTTCTTTTGCTTTTTAGCTTCTTCAATTTTTGCTTTTTCTTCATCAGATAATTCTTTTTGTGGTAATATAACTAATATAGTTGTTCCTAATGGTATAAAAGCAAGTAAGAATGAAACTATTACACCAATAACTGGTATGAAAGTTATTCCATAAAGAACTAAACTTACTAAAGCAAGTAGAATATAGAATTTATAAGTTTTATCAGCTTTTGTTATAGTTTTTAAAGAATTTGCAATGTGCATTGTAAATATAGGTAAAGATACTAAGCATAAAACTGCAAATAATAATCCTACTATAAATGCAAGTTTAACACCTACTTGTGTTAATAATAATATAATAACTACTATTATTAATGCTATCCAAGCAAGTAAACCAAATCCAAAAGCTTTTAATAATTCTAGTGCAGATAATTTTCTATTTTCTATTCTTTCTGCAAATTTTGGAGCTAATTTACTAATTAATAAGTATAATATTAATACTGTTACTATTGCAACTAAACCGTCTATAATTATTGATTTTACAGATACTGTTTTTTCTTCTTTTTGTTCTTGATTGAATGTAACTCTATCTTGAGTAATAACAGATTCTGGTATGTCTGCTTGTTTTACAGCAGAGTAATTTAAATTACCATATATAATTGCAGCATCTTCGCCTTCACCAAAGTTAATTTGTGAACATGTTATATCAGCATTTCTTCCAACAGCTGCTTTAAATACCGCATTACCAGAAGTTAGTTTTACATCTCTTACAACATAAGAATCGTAAGTCATTTCAATATTGCTACAAGCTGCATATAAGTCGCTACAAGCACCATTATAATAAATTGAATTTGCACAAGCATATATACTGTAAGTAACATACGAATTGTTAAATTTTAAGTTGTTTGCACAAACAAATAAGTTTCCTTTTATTTGACCTGTGATTTCAACGTCCTTACCAAAGATATAAACATTTCCATCAACTAATTTATCCATAACAACTTTTGTATCAAATAAATACAAGTCACCATTATGAATTTCAGGAATAGAATCTTCGCCTGTTGTTATTGGATTTGTTTCATCTGTATCTGAAATTGTAACTATATCATTTTCATCAGCAAAACAAGAACTAAAAGAAAATAATGTTGCTATTACAACAAGAAGTATTAATAAAATTTTAAAGTTTTTCTTAGTCATTTTTTAACCTCCTAAACTAAGTTTTTTACTAGTTTATTTTATATTTATATGCTAGATTTGTCAATGGAATTCATATAGAAATTACAATATTTATTAATAGGGCATATATTACATTTGGGATTTCTAGCAACACATATATTTCTACCATGCCACATAAATAAGTGATTCACATCTTTTATATATTTAGTTGGGATTATTTTTAATAAATCATTTTCTATTTTTAAAGGGTCAGATTCATTTGATAAACCTATTAAATTAGAAATTCTCTTAGCATGAGTATCAATAGCAATTCCTTGTGCAATTCCAAATGCCTCAAGCATAACAACATTTGCAGTTTTTTTACCAACTCCAGGTAAACTTAATAGATCTTCAATATTTTGAGGAACTTCACCATTAAAATCATCAATTATTTTTTGAGCACAAGCCTTAATGTTTTTAGCTTTATTTCTGTAAAAACCACAAGGATGTATGAAATCTTCTAGTTCATTAATATCAATATTTGCAAAATCAGTTGGAGTTGAATATTTAGAAAATAATGTAGGAGTTGTTTTATTAACTCTTTCATCTGTACATTGTGCAGATAAAATTGTTGCTACTACCATTTCAAAAGGAGTGGTAAAGTCCAAACTACATTTTGCATCAGGATAAAATTCTTTTAATATTTCTATAATTTTTTTTGCATTTTCCTTTTTATACATATAAAAAATCCTTTCAAATAAAAATTAGAACAAATAACATAACAAATTAATATAATATATAAAGGAGGTAAAAATATAATGTGTTTTAAATTATTAAAGAAGACAATTGCAGTATGTTTAATTGGATTAGGAATGGGAATATTGTTAGTTTTATTACTTCCTTTATCTTGGTGGTTATTTGTTTTTGGAATAGCTATAGTTATTTGTGGAATTACTTGTATTTCATGTTAAAAATCAAAGGAGAGGGTGAGAACATATGCATATTGTTGTAAAAAAAGTTCCAAGATGCCTAAGAGGGATAGTTAAATTGATATTTGGAATTAAAAATTAACTAACCTACATATATTAATACAATAAAAAAGCACATAGATATATTTTCTATGTGTTTTTATATATTAAACATAAATTAAGCTCTTTCAACTTTTCCAGAACGTAAACATTTTGCACATACTTTAATTTTCTTAGGTTGACCATCAACCATAGCCTTTACAGTTCTTAAATTTGGTTTCCATGTTCTAGTAGCTCTATTACTAATGTGAGAACGAGCTATACTTAATTTATTTCCGTAGCTTAAAGATTTTTCACAAATTGCACATTTTGCCATTTTTTAGCACCTCCCGAATTGTATAAATAAATTAGACTAAATAATATTTTAGCATAAACGAATAAAAAAAACAAGAGTTTTAAGCAAAAAAGTTTTTTACTCTTTGTATATCTTTATCGTTTGCTTGCCTAACATTTCTTAAACTATATTCAAAACCAAGCTCTTTCCATTTATATTCACCTAAATTATGATATGGAAGAAACTCAATTTTTTTTACATTATTTAATGAATTAATAAAAGTTTTTAATTTTAATAAGTCATCTTTATTATCAGTAAAACCAGGTACAATGACTTGTCTTATCCAAACTGGAATATTGTTATCATTTAAATATCTAGCAAAAGCAAGTTCTTTTTCGTTAGAAAAGCCAACTAGATCTTTACATTTTATTGGGTCAATGTGTTTTATATCAAGTAAAACCAAATCAGTTAAAGATAACAACTCTTTTATCGTATCAGTTATTTCAATCATACCAGATGTATCTATTGCTGTATGAATGCCAGCAGCTTTTAATTTTTTAAATAAAGCAATTAAAAAATAGGGTTGAAGTAGAGGTTCTCCTCCAGAAGCAGTAAAACCTCCATTTGGACTGATAAAAGTTTTATATTTCATTATTTCATTAAAAAGTTCATCTACACTTATATATTTTCCGCCATTAATATCCCAAGTATCTCTATTGTGGCAGTATTTACATTCTAAGTGACAACCTTGAAAAAAACATACAAATCTAACTCCTGGACCATCAACAGTACCAAAAGTTTCAATAGAGTGAATTTTTGCATAATTTTGTTTATCCATTTTTAGTTCTCCATTTTTATTACAAATTATAACTTGTATAAAAAGGGGACCAAAAGTGGTTTGACCCTTTTTGGTTCCCTCATTAAATTAGAATGATTCTTGAATAGTTCTATTAATAACATCTAATTGTTGTTCTCTTGTTAATTTAGTAAAGTTTACTGCATATCCAGAAACTCTTATTGTAAGTTGTGGATATTTTTCAGGGTGGTCCATAGCGTCTAACAATAAAGCTCTATCAAATACATTTACATTTAGATGGTGAGCATCTTGAACAAAGTAACCATCTAATAATGTTATTAAATTATCAATTCTTTCATCATTACTTTTACCTAAAGCTTTTGGAGTTATTGCGAATGTGTAAGAAATACCATCTTCTGCATATTCATAAGGTAGTTTGGCAACAGAGTTTAATGCAGCTAAAGCACCATGTGTGTCTCTACCATGCATTGGGTTTGCACCAGGTCCAAAAGGTGCTCCTGCACGTCTACCATCTGGTGTATTACCAGTATTTTTTCCATAAACAACATTTGATGTTATTGTAAGAATAGACATTGTTGTTTTTGCATTTCTATAAGTTTGATGTTTACTTAATTTTTTAATAAATATTCTAACTAATTCAACAGCTATTTGGTCAACTCTGTCATCATTGTTTCCAAATTTGGGGAAGTCACCTTCAATTTGATAATCAACTACTAATCCATCTTCATTTCTCATTGTTTTTACTTTTGCATATTTTATAGCACTTAAAGAATCTGCAACAACAGAAAGACCAGCTATTCCACAAGCCATTGTTCTTAATATATTTGTATCATGTAATGCCATTTCAAGTTTTTCATAACAATATTTATCATGCATATAATGAATTGTGTTTAATGCTTTAATGTATATTCTTGTAACATAATCCATCATATTTTCAAATTTTTCCATAACTTCATCATAATTTAAATATTCTGAAGTAATTCCTTCAAATTTTGGAGCTACTTGTTTGCCAGATATTTCATCTCTACCACCATTTATAGCATAAAGAAGAGTTTTTGCTAAGTTACATCTTGCACCAAAGAATTGCATTTGTTTTCCAATTCTCATAGCAGAAACACAACAAGCTATTCCGTAATCGTCACCCCAATATCTTCTCATTAAATCATCATTTTCATATTGAATAGAAGAAGTTTCAATAGACAAATTAGTAACAAATCTCTTAAATCCTTCTGGTAATCTTGTAGACCAAAGAACAGTTAAGTTTGGCTCTGGTGCAGGACCTAAAGTTTGAAGTGTATGAAGTATTCTAAAAGAGTTCTTAGTAACTAATGTTCTACCATCAATTCCCATACCACCAATAGATTCTGTAACCCATACAGGGTCACCACTAAATAACTCATCGTATTCAGGAGTTCTTAAAAACCTAACTAACCTAAGTTTCATAACAAAGTGATCCATTAATTCTTGAGCTTCTTCTTCAGTTAAGATGCCATTATCTAGATCTCTTTGAATATAAATATCTAAGAAAGTAGAAGTTCTACCTAAACTCATTGCAGCACCATTTTGTTCCTTTATTGCAGCTAAATATCCAAAATAAGTCCATTGAATAGCTTCTTTAGCATTTTGAGCCGGAACAGATATATCAAATCCATAATCAGCAGCCATTTGTTTTAATTCATTTAAAGCTCTTATTTGATCTGATAATTCTTCACGTTCTCTAATTACTTTTTCATCATAACAATCTGGATCATAATATTTTAAATTACCTTGCTTATGTTCTATTAGTTTGTTAACTCCATAAAGTGCAACTCTTCTATAATCTCCTATAATTCTTCCACGACCATATCCATCTGGAAGGCCAGTTAAAAGGTGAGAGCTTCTTGCAGCTCTAACATCTGGTGTATATGCATCAAAAACACCGTCATTATGAGTTTTTCTATAATTATGAAAAATTTCTTCAACTTCAGGGTCAACTTTTCTACCATAAGCTTCACAAGATTTTTCTACAATTCTTATACCACCAAATGGCATAATAGCTCTTTTTAAAGGAGCATCAGTTTGTAAGCCAACTATTTCTTCTAAATCTTTATTAATATAACCAGGTTTAAAGCTAGTTATAGTAGAAATAGTTTTGCTATCAATATCTAATACTCCACCGTTTTCTTTTTCTTTTTTATATAAATTTAATACAGTTTGCCATAATTTATTTGTTTTTTCTGTAGCATCAGCTAAAAATGAATCATCACCAGTATAAGGTGTGTAATTTTTTTGAATAAAGTCTCTAACATCAATAGTTTCTACCCATCTTCCTTTATTAAAATTGTCCCATTGTTTAAAATCCATATTTTTTCTCCTTCTTCTTAAAAAATTCCTAAAATATTATAATATATTATGTACCAATAAGTAAAGTATAAATCACAAAATTATAAAAAAAAGAATAAAATAATTTAAAAGATTAATTCTAAACAAAGAGGGGTAACATTTAAAAATGGAATTGGTTATAAGTGTAATAATTTGGACATTGGCTTTATATGGTTTGTTTGAAATTATAAAAAATATTGTGTATATATGTACATATACAAAACTAAGTATAAATGGAATTTATTTCTTAGTTGTAGTAAAAAATCAAGAAGAAAATATAGAAGGTTTTTTAAGAAGCTTATTATTTAGAATAATTTATGGAAAAGAAGAAGTAAAAAATATTTTGGTAGTAGATTTAAATTCAAAAGATAATACTAAAAAAATAGTGGAAAATTTAGAAAAAAAGTATGAACAAATTAACTTGTTAACGATAAAAAATTGTAAAGAATTAATAGATAATATTAAAGATGCATAAAAATACATTGACAAGTAAATGCATTAAATATAAAATAATATTATAAAAATATAGGGATAATGAAAATGAGCTTTATATTTGTCCACATAAAAAGGAGAAAAATATGAAAAACATTGTAACTATTGATAATGCATATATAAATTGTAATTTGATGAATAAAAAAACAAGTTTGTTTAACAATAAAAATATTGATACGAGTCTTGATAATAATAAAGGAATTACAATTGTTTCACTAATAATAACAATTATAGTAATTTTAATAATTTCTTCAACTACTGTAAGTGTTTCATATAAAAGATTTGAAATAAATAAATTTAATAAAATGAAGAATGATATAGAACTTTTAACAGATAAAGTATCAAATTATTATTTGAAAACAAATAATATTCCAGTTGTGTTAGATTCATCTGGAAATAAAATACAATATACATTTACAACATTAAATTTTGATAAAAATTCATCAGATAATTCAATTTATTATATATTAGATTTAGAAGCAATGGATGGCTTAATTTTAAATTATGGAGAAGAAGGATTTAAAAATATAAATGCTTCAGAGGATGTTTATATTATAAACGAGCAATCGCATGTAATTTATTATGTAAAAGGTATAAAACTTAATGGGGAATATTATCATTATATTAAAAACGATAAGGAAAATATCAGTGTAATTCCACCTACAACACCACAAGTAAAAATTGCAAGTGGAAAATTAGTAACCAACGCAGATGGAACAACATATTATTTAGGAGCCGTTAGTTTAGAGTTTGTTCCTGGAATAAGTAGTAGTATTGAAATTGAAAGAACAACATATTCAATAAATGGTGGAGAAGAAATAGATATATCAACCTTAACTAATAATTTATATAAATTAAGCGATATGACTGCTCAATATTCAATAACATTAAAAACGTATGGAACTAATGGAACTGTTTCAACTACTAATAGTATAATAAAAACTCAAAGAATTAATGTAACAATAAAGAAAAACTTAAATACAGTGTTAAGCACAACAGACAATATACCATTAGAAGATGAATTTAAAAATAAAATAGTAGTGCCAGCAGGATTTAAAATATTAGTAGATAGTACAACTGGGTACACTGCGGAGAATATAGATGTAACAAAAGGAATAGTAGTAGAAGACAATAGTGGAAATCAATTTGTATGGATCCCAGTAGGAAAAATATATACAGATGCTCAAAAAACAGAGATAAATGCCAAAACAATAACATTAGGTAGGTATGAAAATTTTACTAAAAATGTAGAAGGAAAATATACAGTAAGACAAAGTGCAAATGAATACGAAAACAAAGTGAAAATTGATAATTATACAGAAAATACAGCAGAAAATCACCATAAATCAAGTTATAAAAATGCAACAGCAAAAGACATAGGAGATTTTTGTACAAAGACACTTGAAAGTGGTGGATATTATATAGGAAGGTACGAATCAAGAACAGGAACAGAAAGAAACTCAAGAACAGATAAATTAACTCCATTAACATTAAAAGCAAATGATTATGTGTATAATTATGTAACACAACTACAAGCATCAGAAAAATGTCAAAATATGTATACAAATCAACCATTTGAAAGTGACCTAATAAATAGCTATGCATGGGATACAGCAATAATATTTATACAAGAATTTGAAAACAGTACATATTATAAAACAGATGGACAAGCAATCAATCAATCATTATCAAAAATAGGGTTATCAGTATTAAAAGAAACAAAAACAGTAGATAAACAATGTAATATATATGATATGGCAGGTAATTGTAGGGAATGGTCAACTGAGACATCTACACAGACACGGATTGAATTGTACAATACGTTCTGGTTATTATTTTTTAAGTGGCTATAGCACAAGTAGCAGACAAGAAAGTAACACACTGGCTTCTTATGATAGATATTCTTTCCGTCCAATATTATATCTGTAGAATAGATAAATATATTGAGATAAGTATAGTTTTTAAATTAATGAAAAAATAAATTTTCACTTGATTTTCAAACTAATTAATGCTAAAATAAAAAATAATTTAAAAGGGAGTAGCTAAAAACTACTAATCAACAATCGCGATTTGTATAATCTGGTTAGTAACCTTTAAGGTAAGCAAGACTTTTAAAAATGAGTATTATTACCCATTTTTGGAAGTCTTTTTGTTTTCCAATTAGGGTAAAGAAGGAGGAAAAATGAATACTTGGTATAATAAAAGTATTGAAGAAACTAGAAAAGAATTTAACACAAATATCGAAGGTGGGCTAAGTACAGCTCAAGTAAAAGAAAAGCAAACACAATTTGGATTTAATGAATTAACAGCAAAGAAAAAGAAAAGTTTAATTATTAAATTTTTAGAACAATTTAAAGATTTTATGATAATTGTTTTAATAATAGCAGCTGTTGTATCTGGAGTGATAGGAGTTGCACAAGGAGAGGGGATAACAGATACAATAATTATCTTAATAGTGGTAATAGTTAATGCGATAATTGGTGTAGCACAAGAAAATAAAGCAGAGAAATCTTTAGAAGCTCTTCAAAAATTAAGTAGTCATGCTTCTAAAGTAATTAGAGATGGGAAACTAGTTGTAATTCCATCGAAAGAGTTGGTACCAGGAGATATAGTTGTTTTAGATACAGGAGATTATGTTCCGGCAGATTTAAGAATAATAGAAGCAATTAACTTAAAATCACAAGAAGCAGCTTTGACAGGTGAATCTGTTCCAGTAGAAAAGATGGCGGAAGCAATATCAGCTAATGAAGTTGGAATTGGAGATAGAACAAATATGTTGTTTTCTTCTAGCTTAATAACATATGGTAGAGGAAAAGGAATTGTTGTTGAAACTGGTATGAATACAGAAGTTGGAAAAATAGCTCAAATAATAAATTCAACAGAAGAAGGAACAACACCACTTCAAGAAAAATTAAATAAATTAGGAAAAACATTAGGGATAGTAGCATTAGCAATATGTGCAATAATATTTATAGTTGGTATGATTTATGGAAAAGAACCAGTTCACATGTTTATGACAGCTGTAAGTTTAGCAGTTGCAGCAATACCAGAAGGACTGGCTGCTGTATCTACAATAGTTTTAGCAATTGGTGTTCAAAGAATGGTTAAGAAAAATGCAATTGTTAAAAAATTACCAGCAGTTGAAACACTAGGAAGTGCATCTGTAATTTGTTCAGATAAAACAGGAACTTTAACACAAAATAAAATGACAGTTGAAAAAATTTTTTATAATAATTATTTGATTAGTATGAGAGATAATATTGCAATAGATAATGAATTAGAAAAACTTATATATATATCAATGCTTTGTAACGATACAAAAGTTGGAGCAGATAATGAACTTACAGGAGATCCAACTGAAACAGCATTAATAGATATGGGAATGAAACTAAATATTGATGTTCATAAAATATTTGATATAGATAGATTAGCTGAATTACCATTTGATTCAGAAAGAAAATTAATGTCTACTGTTCATAAAATTAATGATAAATATATTGTCTATACAAAAGGCGCAGTAGACGAATTATTAAAAAAATGTGATAACTACATTATAAATGGAAAAATAGAAGAAGACTTAGAAAACTATAAATCACAAATAGGCAAAACAAATGAAGAATTAGCTAAAAATGCATTAAGAGTTTTAGGCTTTGCATATAAAGAATTAGATAAATTGCCAACAAACGAAGAAATGCAAAAAATAGAAAATCATTTGACTTTTGTTGGAATGGTAGGAATGATAGATCCACCAAGAGAAGAAGCAAAACTAGCAGTTGAAAAGTGTAAGTCAGCAGGAATAAAAACTGTTATGATAACCGGTGACCATAAAATAACTGCTACTGCAATAGCAAAACAATTAGGAATATTGGAAAATGAAAGCGAAGCAATAACAGGTGCTGAACTGGAAAAAATGTCAGATGAAGAGTTAATAAAAAATATAAGGCATTATTCAGTTTATGCAAGAGTTGCACCAGAACATAAAGTAAGAATAGTGAGAGCATGGCAAGCTAATGGAGAAATAGTTGCAATGACAGGTGATGGTGTAAATGATGCACCTGCTCTAAAAAATGCGGACATTGGTTGTGCAATGGGAGTTGTAGGTACAGATGTTGCAAAAGAAGCGGCAGATGTAATATTAACAGATGATAACTTTGCAACAGTAGTTTCAGCAGTAGAAGAAGGAAGACGAATATATGGAAATATTTTAAAAGCAATTCAATTTTTACTTTCAAGTAATGTTGGAGAAATTATAGTATTGTTTACATCTATAATGATTACACCACTACTTGCAAAATGGTTTGGAATTACAGATATAAGTGCATTAGAACCATTACTTCCAATACAAATTTTATGGATAAACTTAGTAACTGATTCACTTCCAGCATTAGCATTAGCAGTTGATCCAGCGGAAAAAGATATTATGAATAAAAAACCTAAGAAGGAAAAAGGTATATTTACAAAAGGAATGAGCTTAAGAGTTATTTATCAAGGAATTATGATAGGCCTAATTACCTTAGCAGCATTTATAATAGGATTAGCAACACCAAGTGCAACAACAGATGCAGAAAAAATACAAATAGGGCAAACTATGGCATTTTGCGTATTAGCATTATCAGAGCTTGTACATGTATTTAATGTAAGAGATAATAAAAAATCAATATTCAAAGGTGGATTATTTAACAATTCAAAATTAATTTGGGCCACAATAGCATCATCATCATTAATGTTTGTAATATTATTTATACCAGCATTAAGAGATATATTTAGTATAGCAATGTTACCAAAAGAGAATATTTTAGAGACAGTATTATTAGTATTTTCACCAATACTAATAGTAGAAATATTTAAATTATTTAAAATAAATACAACAAAAGATGAATAAAAAATAAAAAGGATTGATTTCAAAATCAATCCTTTTTCTATGCAAAATACTTTATCAAATATAAAACCATTAAATGTAATGGATAAAAAATATAAAGTAAATATCTTGAATCTGTTCCTTTTTTGCCATTGTAAAGATTTATTGGGATTAGAGACAAACATGCAAAGGGTATAATTAAAAGATATTCATATCGTGAAGTTTGTATAAATTGAAAATAGTAATTAATAAATGTTATTAAAATAAAAAATATATTCATATATGATTTTTTATTTTTAAATATATAAAATAAAAATATTGTTGCGATTCCAAACCAACCATAATCAAAGTAAAAGAATTGGGCAATAATTGCACATAGTATAACAATTATATATCCTAATAATTTATTTTTAATTTTATTAAATAAGGTAATTGCCAACAAACCTAATAAAAGTGTAAACAAAATATTTAGGTTAAAATTATTAGAAAAAGTACTTTCAAAAAGCATATAAGGAATTTGTGAAATAATAGCAAATATTCCAAGTCTAAAAAAGTATTTCCCTAAATTTTTGGTATGAATATATCCTTCAGTTAAACAAAAGGCGAATATAGGAAAAGAAAGCCTACCAATATAATTCATAAAACTAAAATTGTTAAAAATAGTGTACCCTAAATGGTCAAACAACATTGAAATTAATGCAATGATTTTTAATACAAAACTGGTCATAAAAAATCTCCTTTATATAAGGAGAATATATCATAAAAATTTAAAAATGTAAATCTGTTGAAACTGGTCTTGAATTTGCTTTATAAAAAAGACAAATGTCGCAATCTTCGCATATTTGCACTTTATCTTGAAATATTAATTTAAGAGTATTTATAAATTCGTCTGTATATCCATCTATTAAATGTATAGTTATTTTTCTTGGCACTAAATTTAATAATGTGTTTAAAGCATAGTCATTTGAAGAAAAAGAAATATCTGATACGTATTTAGCCTTTTTTAAATTTTCATTACAATTAATAATATTCTTATTATCATCTATTATTGTAGAAGTTTTGTCTTTGTAAATTAGGTGCAAATGATCGGTTTGGGTATATTCCGTTTCTGATTTTACATATAGCTTTAATATATTAACAAATTCTATATACTCTTTGTCTATTAAAAATTTATTAACACCTAAATCTATTTGCGCATTTATAAAATCATTGTAATTAGTTAAATTAAAATCAATGAAAGCCTGAAGATAAAGTGAATGTGAGACACAAATTTTTTTATATACTTCATTATTGATCAAATCATATCTTAATGCTGAGTTATCTTTTATTAAAGCTATTACATTATCTAAAATTTTCTTTTTTTCTTGGGCATTAAAGTAAAAATAATTTAAACTTAAATCTTTGCATATAATATCTTCTTCGCATAAATCAATAATTGTTTTTGTTATAGTATTTGATAAAAAATTTGAAAATTTTAATTCTTCATTACCAGTATAATGAAGAATGATATTGTTAAAATGTTTGAATTTTTTAATACTTATGTAAGTATTATCCAAGCTTATTTTTTCAAAATTTTTTAGTAAATAATTTATAATTCTAGAATTATTAGTTTTAACACAAAATGATTTCATAAAATAAAAAAAGCCTCCTTGAATTAATATATATTATCTACTAAAAAGTTTTTAGATATACATATTTTATTCATGAAAGCTTTTATTTGTAGCTTGTTTATTAATAATAAATCATATAATCTATATCCGGAAAAATAGGATCTTTTTTATTAATATCTTTTAAGAAATTTTCATCAATTTCATTATTTTTTAAAGCGTAATATAATTTAGTAAATCTACCAATATGATCTTTAATTCTTTTCTTAGCATAATCTACCATAGTTCCATTTGTAATTATAAATAACCAGTCACTGCTTTGTGCAAGCAATAATTCACGAGCACATTGGTTTAATGCAGCTTTTTTTAATTTATCAGTTTCATTAGGAAATAGGTGAGCAAGCTCAACCATTCTATCTCCAGCTTTGTGTAAATGTCTATGAGCATAATCATTTGTTTCATTAAGCCACACACCGTTATATCCATTAGCACCCCAACTAGAACGGCATGGAGTACATTCTTGCATTTCTGGATATTTATCTATATATTCGCCAGGTGTAATTAAAGCAAAATTACAGTTATCATAATAAATCTTTTTAAATAAAGTATAAAGCCATAATGGACCTTCATACCACCAGTGACCATAAAGCTCTGCATCATAAGGACATAATATAATTGGTGGCTTATCCATATAAGGAGCAATATTGTTTATTTGTGCTTGTCTTGAATCAAAAAAGTGACCTGCTTGCTTATATACAGAATCCAAAGCCCATTGAGGATTGTAATAATCTTTTTCACAATCTTTACCAGTAATTCTATAATATTTTATGCTAGTTGGGACTCTGGCACCGTTAGATGCAATATAAGGTTTAATATAATCATAATCTAAATCATAACCGATATCTCTATAATATTCTCTATAATTATAATCTCCTGGATATCCATTTATAGAACTCCAAACTTGACGAGAAGATTCTAAATCTCTACCAAAAGCAACAATTCCTTCAGGCGAAACTATTGGACTACAAGTTCCATATATAGGAGTAGGGTTTGCATATAAAATTCCATGTGTTTCAGTTATAACATATTCAATACCAAATTCTTTTAAATATTTATCAGCCTCTGGTACATAACCACATTCAGGAAGCCAAATACCACGTGGCTTTCTTCCAAAATATTTTTCATAAGTTTGAACCCCAACAGCAATCTGAGCTTTTACTGTTTTTTCATTAACAAATAAAATAGGGAAGAAACCATGTGTTGCGCCACAAGTTATTATTTCTAATACACCAATATCTTGAAAATGTTTAAAACCTTGTATGATATTACAATTATATACATCCTTAAATATATGTAAATCATTTGAATATCTATCAAAATAGTATTTAGATAAACTATTTAATCTTTCATCATATTTTGTACGTTCAAGTTCTTTTTTACAAAGTTCAATATGTTTTTCTAAATATTTAATATAACGTTTTTGCAACAATTTATTGTCTAACATAGAAAGAAGAGGTGGAGTCATTGACATTGTAATTCTAAAATCAACTTTTTCTTCTTCTAATTTTTTGAAATTTAATAATAATGGTATATATGTTTCTGATATTGCTTCAAATAGCCATTGCTCTTCTAAATAATCTTCACTTTCTGGGTGATGGACAAATGGAAGATGAGCATGTAAAACGAAGCTTACATATCCGTTTATTTGTTTCATTTGTAACTCCTTAATTTATTTAATACGTTGTAGGGGCAGGTGTTTTATGCCTGCCCTAATATTCTAATTCCAAGAAGATGAGGAAGAAGATGTATTTATAACTTTTTTATTAGAATCTTCTAATAATTCATCTTTGAAAAATCTTTTATAAAAATCATATACTTTATATATTTTATTAATTCCAATTAAACGCAAAGTAGATATATCTTTAGTATGAATTTCATTTGTTTTTACATTTTTAAAATTAATTGTATTTGGTAATTCATCTAATAAAATGTGGTCGTTTGGAAACTCAATATCGTTAGATGAAGAAACATAAAGATAATCATTTTTGATATTCTCTTCATAGTTAATTGTCTTACGACCAAGTTCTACTTTGTATTCACAGTTGGTATCATTTACATGTATATACCAACTATTGGCAAAGTCATTTATTTCAATTTCAAAACTATAATTTTTAGTTAAATTAAATACCTTTAATATTGGCACTGTATTATTAAAGAAATTTTCACCATATTCATTAATAAATTTATTTCTATCGTAATCTGAAATGTCCCAATAAACAAAAAGTACATTTGGAGTTTGATATAGTATTTTAACTATAGTTTCATTATATCTATAAGGTAAATCATAGTACTCTGCAACAATGTTTTCTTCTAATTTTTTAACGGCTTTTGTAGATGTGCTTTTTCTAGTTGTAGTTTTAGTAGCTTTAGTAGCACTTTTATTAGTTGATGTTTTTTTTGTTGTAGTAGCCTTGGTAGTTTTTTTTGTACTTGAACTAGCCCTAGTTTTAGCACTTTTTGCAACAGTCTCTTTTTTATTTAAATTCTCAGTTTTTACTTCTTTTGTAGTTCTTGGCATTTAAAATAAAATCCTCCTTAGTAAAAATAAATAATATTAACAAAATAATATAACAAAAAATAAATAAATACAATAGTTAAATAATATTTTTTTAAAATTTTAAATACATTGAATTTGTTGAAAATATAAAAAAATTTCATATATGAGCAAAAAAAATTGACATATTAAATGAGGTATTATAAAATAAAAATATAAATCAAAAGAGGAGGCAAGGACTATGGTACAAAAAAGTAATAAAGGAATTACATTAATTGCTTTAATAATTACAATTATAGTACTATTAATATTAGCAATTGTAGCAATAAAAGCAGTAACAGGGGATGGAATAATTGTACATGCGAAAAACGCAAAAGAGAAATATTCAGAAGCACAAAAAAATGAACAAAAATTATTAGCAGATTATGAATTAATGTTAGAACAAGAAGCTGGAAAAGCATGGAAACAAGATAAAACAAAAGTGACAAAAGGAGATGTAACCTTAGAGGTAGGCGATACAATAGCAAACTTTACAGCAGGAGGAAAAACATGGAAGGTGTTAGGAGCAGAAAATGGAAAACTATTACTAACTACTTCGACAACTATAAAGGATCATTTTAGCTTGCAAGGAAATACAGCAGGATGGAGTGAAACGGAAAAGAGATTTGTAAAAGCAGAAGAAGCATTAGATGAAGAATGCACAAAGATATTAACTGATGAGGAAAAAACGCAAGTAACAGAGATAAGAAGCATAAAAGTAGAAGATATAAATAGAGTAACAGGATATAATCCTGAAAAAACTGGAGATGGAAAAGAATTTGGCGAAAATGAAATGTATCAATATGGAAATGAAGTCAGATATACTCTAATAAAAGATGAGAAAGGCATAACAACAGGAATAAAATACGTCAGCAACAAGGTTTCTACTAAAAATGGAGAAAGAACAGATATAAAAAATTTTAATTTGCCGCCAGTATTACAAGATGTAGATAATCCAAAAGAGTCCTACTTGGTAAAAAGTACAGCATATTATTATTACCCATATTCATTAACAGCATCTGATGAAACAACAGGAGACTGTAATGGGATATTAAAAGATAGTGCAGCATATACACTATTATTTGATAAATTAAACTATTGGACTTGTTCATCAAGTTGCTATACTGAACGAGGATTTGTTTGGTTTGGTTTATACTTTGTGGAAGGTGGAGGAGTTGATGTCAAGCCTTTATGGAGTTCAATTGTTGAGAATGGTGTAGATAGTTTGGGAGTACGTCCAGTAGTTTCTTTACCAAATGATTTCCAACCAGAAAAAGGTTAATTGCAAATATAAAATTTTAACTGTGTAATTTTTAATTACACAGTTTTTATAATTTTAAATACTTGAAAAAACATTAAAACTATGATATATTAAATAACAGTCTTTAAATAAAGGAAATAAGAAAATGTTAGATATTTTATTAGATACAATAATTGATGGTATAAAGTTATTACCATTTTTATTTTTAGCTTATTTAATAATTGAATTGATAGAGAATAAAGCAGGGGAAAAAACTACAAAACTTATACAAAAATCTGGGAAATTTGGACCAGTTTTAGGCTCACTTTTAGGTGTTGTTCCTCAATGTGGCTTTTCAGCGGCAGCCTCTAATTTATATGCTGGTAGAATTATTACACTTGGGACTTTAATATCAATATTTTTATCTACCTCAGATGAAATGTTGCCAATATTAATTTCTGAGTCTGCTCCAGTTTCTATAATTATAAAAATATTGTTAATAAAAGTATTTATAGGAATGATTGCTGGTGTAATTGTTGATTTGTTTGTAAAACATAGAGAATTAGAAAATAAAGATGACATTCATAAACTATGTCATGATGAACATTGTCATTGTGAAGAGAGCGGAATATTAAAGTCTACAATAAAACATACAGTTCAAATATTTATATATATATTTATAATTAGTTTAATATTAAATTATACAATACATTTTATAGGGGAAGAAAGACTTGCAAGATTAATAGTTAATGTACCAATACTTGGAATAGTTATTTCGGGATTAATTGGATTAATACCAAACTGTGCATCTTCTGTATTATTAACACAATTATATTTAGAAAATATACTAAGCATGGGAGCTATGATTGCTGGTTTACTTGTGAACTCTGGTATAGGAATATTAATTTTATTTAAAGTAAATAAAAATCAGAAAGAAAATTTTGCTATATTAGGAATATTATATATAGTAGGAATTGTTTCAGGATTAGTGTTGGATTTTATATTATAATTTGTAAAAAGGGCAGGCGTAAAAACCTGCTCATATATATGATATACAACAACAAATAAATGTAAATTTATTGTGAATTGTGTTTACAAATTTAAATAAGTATAATAAGATAATAAGCTCTAGTAATGGAATTTGTTAATTGGAGGAAATAAAATGAAAGATATGTTTAAAACATTAGGCAAATCTGTAAGAGAATATAAAAAATATGCATTAGTTACTCCTTTATTTGTAACTGTTGAAGTTGTATTGGAAATACTTATACCACTTCTTATGGCTAACCTTATAGATAAGGGAATCTATGCAGGCGAAATGAATATGATTTTTAGAATTGGATTACAATTAGTATTTGCCTCTTTAATTGCATTGTTTTTTGGTTGTGCATCTGGTGTAACTGCATCTAAAGCATCCGCAGGTTTTGCTAAAAATTTAAGACAAGATTTGTATTACAAAGTTCAAGATTTTTCTTTTTCAAACATAGATAAATTTAGTTCTGCAAGTATTGTAACAAGACTTACAACCGATGTATCTAATATTCAAATGGCATTTCAAATGTTAATAAGAATAGTAGTAAGAACACCATTAATGCTAGTATTTTCTTTAATAATGGCGTTTAATTTAAATGCGGAACTTTCTTTAATATTCTTAGCATTGATACCTATTGTTGGAATTGCGTTAGCACTTGTAAGTACAAAAGTTCACCCAATATTTAAAAGGGTATTTGATAAATATGATGATTTGAACAATGTTGTAGAAGAAAATGTAAGAGGAATTAGAGTTGTAAAATCATATGTTAGAGAAGAAGAGGAAAAAAAGAAGTTTGGAAATATTTCAGAAGAAATATTTAAAGATTTTAGTAAAGCAGAAAAAATACTTGCATTAAACTCACCTGTTATGCAACTTGCAGCATATGCTTCAATATTATTAATTTCATGGTTTGGAGCTAAAATAATTGTAAATACTGGTATGACACAATTTACAACAGGAGAATTAACAAGTTTAATTACATATGCAATACAAATATTAACAAGCTTGATGATGATTACAATGCTTTTAGTTATGAGTACAATGGCTAAAACATCAGCAGAAAGAATATTTGAAATATTGAAAGAAGTTCCAGATTTAGCAAATGGAGAAAATCCAATTAAAGAAGTTAAAAATGGTGAGATTGAATTTAATAATGTTTCATTTAGCTATGTAAATAAAAAAGATAAAGAATGTTTAAAAAATATTAATATAAAAATAAAATCAGGAGAAACAATAGGAATAATTGGTGGAACTGGTGCTGGAAAGTCTAGCTTTGTAAACTTAATTCCTAGATTATATGATGCAACTGAAGGAGAAGTAAAGGTTGCTGGTATAAATGTAAAAAATTATGATTTGGAATCTTTAAGAAATGAAGTAGCAATGGTGCTTCAAAAAAATGTTCTTTTCTCTGGAACAATTAAAGAAAATTTAAGATGGGGAAAAGAAGACGCAACAGACGAGGAAATAGAGAGAGTTTGTAAACTTGCACAAGCAGATGAATTTATACAAGGATTTCCAGACAAATATGATACATATATAGAACAAGGCGGAAGCAATGTAAGTGGAGGCCAAAAACAAAGATTATGTATTGCAAGAGCATTACTTAAAAAACCTAAAATATTAATATTAGATGATTCAACAAGTGCTGTTGACACCAAAACAGATAAATTAATTAGAAAAGCTTTTAAAGAAGAAATACCAAATACAACAAAACTTATAATAGCACAAAGAACAGCATCAGTTGAGGATGCAGACAAAATTATTGTGTTTGATAATGGAGAAATCAATGGATTTGGTACACATGAAGAATTATTGAAGACAAATGAAATATACAAAGAAGTATATGAATCTCAAAATTTAAAGCAAGATTAAAATTTGTAAAATAGAACGAAAGGAGAAAAAGATGGAAAATAAATCAATGCCTAGAAGAGGAATGATGACAGATGGAAGAAAATTAGATGTAAAGACAGCAAAGAGAATAATTGGATATATTACCAAAAACTATAAAAAACAATTATTTTTAGTAATAATATGCATATTAGTAAGTTCTGTTTCTGGCGTTATAGGTTCATTATTTTTACAAACAGTAATAGATGATTATATAACTCCGCTTTTAAATGTTAGTAACCCTGTGTTTACAGGACTTTTAAAAGCAATAGGTGTTATGGCAGTTATTTATATAATTGGAGCTTTAGCAGGATACTTATATAATAGAATAATGGCAGTAATTTCTCAAAGTGTATTAAAAGATATTAGAGATGAAATGTTTTCTAAAATGCAAACATTCCCAATAAGCTATTTCGATACTAATACTCATGGAGATATAATGAGTCATTATACAAATGATACAGATACACTAAGACAGATGATTTCACAAAGTTTGCCAAGCTTAATAAGCTCACTAATAACAATTGTTGCAGTAATTTTCGCTATGCTTTCAATAAGCGTATTGCTTACAGCTTTCATAATAATATTTGTATTTTTTATGTTATATGTAACTAAAAAAATAGCAGGAAAAAGTGGCAAGTATTTTATAAATCAACAACAATCACTTGGAAAAGTTAACGGATTTGTTGAAGAAATGATAAATGGACAAAAAGTAATAAAAGTATTTACACACGAAGAAAAAGCTAAAGAAGATTTTGATAAACTAAACGAAGAATTATGTGTAAATATGACTAAGGCAAATAAATATGCTAACAACTTAATGCCTATATTGAATAATTTAGGAGAATTAGAGTACGTTTTAGTTGCAATAATTGGAGGGGTATTATCTATAAATGGAATTGGTACTCTTACAATTGGAGCAATAGCATCATTTTTACAATTAACTAAAAGCTTTAACCAACCTATAAAACAAATTTCACAACAAATAAATTCAGTTATAATGGCTATGGCAGGTGCTAAAAGAATTTTTGAATTGTTAGATACTAAACCAGAAGAAGATAATGGATATGTAACTTTGGTTAATGCTAAAAAAGAAGATGGAAAAATAGTAGAGGTAGAAGAAGAAACAGGAATGTGGGCATGGAAACATCCACATCATGATGGAACTATAACATATGAAGAATTAAAAGGATATATAGAACTAAACGATGTAGACTTTAGTTATTCACCAGATAAACAAGTATTATTTGGAGTTTCATTATATGCAAAACCAGGCCAAAAAATTGCATTTGTTGGAGCGACTGGTGCAGGCAAAACAACAATTACAAATTTAATAAATAGATTTTATGATATAGAAGATGGTAAAATTAGGTATGATGGTATAAACATAAATAAAATTAAGAAACCAGACTTGAGACGTTCTTTAGGCATTGTTCTTCAAGATACAAATCTATTTACAGGAACAATAAAAGAAAATATTAAATATGGAAAATTAAATGCAACTGACGAAGAAGTAATTAATGCAGCAAAACTTGCAAATGCACATAATTTTATAGAAATGTTGCCAGACGGATATGATACAATGCTTACTTCAAATGGTGCAAACTTATCACAAGGTCAAAGACAATTAATAGCAATAGCAAGAGCAGCAGTCCATAATCCACCAGTAATGATATTAGATGAGGCAACAAGCTCAATAGATACAAGAACAGAGAAAATAGTTCAAGATGGAATGGATAAGTTAATGGAAGGAAGAACGGTTCTAGTTATTGCGCATAGACTATCAACAGTAAGAAACTCAAAAGCAATAATGGTATTAGATCATGGAAGAATAATAGAAAGAGGAGATCATGATGATTTAATAGCACAAAAAGGACAATATTATCAATTATATACAGGAGTGTTTGAATTAGAGTAAAAAGTAGGAAAAAATCCTACTTTTTTCTTGTTTTCTATTGACAAATTCATAAAAATAGTGTAAAGTATTATAGCATTACATTTTAGGTTTTTAAAAATGTTTTTAAAAACTATAAAAAAGAAAAGGTGGCATTTATGGAGAAAAAAATTGAAATAAGTATGCTTTGCCAAATATATGGTAAGCTTTTAACTGAAAAACAATATAATTACATAAATGATTACTACAATAATGACTTATCTCTTAGCGAGATTGCAGAAAATTATAATATTACTAGACAAGCTGCTAGAGATAATATAAAGAAGGGAGAGAGTAAACTTTTCGAATACGAGGAAAAGCTAGGAATAATGAAAACAACAATTAACACAGAACAGAAGATAGCAAAAATCTTATCACAAATAACTACAATTAAAACTCAATACTCAGATGAAAAAATAGCTAAAATATTAGAACACATAAAAAACGAATTAGATGAAATAGTGTAAAAGTTACACTTTAACCTTTAAATAAATGAAGGGAATGATGAATAAATGGCTTTTGAAGGATTATCTTCAAGATTACAAGATATAACTAGAAAATTAAAAGGAAAAGCAAGAATAACAGAAAGTGACTTAAAAGAAATTTTAAGAGAAGTTAAACTTGCCTTACTAGAAGCCGATGTAAACTTTAAAATAGTTAAAGAGTTTATGAATACAATACAAGAAAAAGCATTAGGGCAAGATGTATTAAAATCTTTAACGCCAGGACAACAAGTTGTAAAAATAGTTAAGGATGAACTTGTAGAATTATTAGGTGGAACAGAAAGCAAAATAAATTTCACACCTAATCCACCAACAATAATAATGTTAGTAGGATTACAAGGTTCTGGTAAAACAACAACGGCAGGAAAACTTGCAAATCTTTTAAGAAAAAAAGGCAAAAAGCCATTATTAGTTGCTTGCGATGTATACAGACCAGCAGCTATAAAACAATTACAAGTTATAGGAAATAGCTTAAACATACCTGTATTTAGTAACGAAAATTCAAAAGATGTAGTGCATATTGCAAAACAAGCTTTAAATGTTGCAATATCTAAAATGAATGATGTAGTTATTTTAGATACAGCAGGTAGACTTCATATAGATGAAGAACTAATGCAAGAACTTAAAAATTTAAAGTCAAATGTAAAACCACATGAAATCCTTTTAGTAGTAGATAGTATGACAGGCCAAGATGCTGTTAATGTTGCAACATCATTTAATGAAAACATTGGAATAGATGGCGTAATACTTACAAAATTAGATGGTGATACTCGTGGCGGTGCTGCATTATCAGTAAAAAAAGTTACAGGAAGACCAATAAAATTTGCAGCAACAGGAGAAAAACTAAACGACATTGAAGCATTTTATCCAGAAAGAATGGCATCAAGAATTCTTGGAATGGGAGATGTGCTTTCTATAATAGAAAAAGCAGAAGAAGCGTTTGACGAAGAGGAAGCTCTAAAGTTAGAGAAAAAATTAAAAAAACAAGAATTTGATTTAGATGATTATTTATCACAATTAAGACAAATAAAAAAAATGGGTTCGTTTTCAGGATTACTAAAAATGATACCAGGAATGAATCAATTAAAAGATGTTAAAGTGGACGATAAAGAGTTTGTTAAAATCGAAGCTATAATATGTTCTATGACTAAAAAAGAAAAAAGAAATACTAAACTTTTAAATGGAAGCAGAAGACTAAGAATAGCAAAAGGTTCTGGTACAAAAGTACAAGATGTAAATAAATTCATTAAATCTTTTGAAATGACGCAAGCAATGGTTAAAAAGATGAAAAATCAAAAGGGTGGAATGAATAAAATGCTTAAAGGAATGGATATGAATTCATTGAAAGGCATGATTAAATAGTTATTAAATTTTTATATAAATAGTGAAGAGTAAATTAAGACTCTTCGAGTTTTAAGGAGGTGAAAGGGTATGGTAAAAATAAGATTACAAAGATTTGGTAAAAAGAAAGCACCTTTCTATCACATAGTTGTTGCAGATTCAAAATCTCCAAGAGATGGAAAAATCATAGAGCAATTAGGAACATACGACCCAATGACAAATCCAGGAACTATAGTTCTTGATAAAGAAAAAGTTGAAGCATGGATAAAAAACGGTGCAAAGCCAACAGATACAGTTAAAAAATTGATCGAAAAGGTTTAAATACAATAAGGAAGGAAGAGCTTAAAATGAAAGAAATTTTAGAAACAATTATTACTACTTTAGTAAGTGATAAAAATTCTGTAAGTATTAATCAAATAGATGGAGAGCAATCTGTTATATTTGAAGTAAAAGTTGCAGAAAACGACATGGGAAAAATAATAGGAAAGCAAGGAGTAATTGCTAAATCTATTAGAACAATAATGAAGGCAGTCGCATCAAAAGAAAACAAAAGAGTTTCAATTGAATTCATAGACTAGGAGATAAACAGAAAGTAATGGAAAACTTATTAGAAGTTGGTCAAATAGTAAATTCATATGGAATTAAAGGCTTTGTAAAAGTAGTACCACTAGTTGATAATAATAATCAATTTAAAGATTTTAAAACACTATATATAAAACAAAAAAATTCAATTATAGAGTTACATATAGAAGAAGTGAAATTTTCAAAAGAATTAGTATTACTTAAATTTAAACAAATAGATACAATAGAACAAGCAGAAGAGCTTAGAAACTATTATTTAAATGCTAAAAGAAGTGATATTAAATTAGAAGATGGAGCACATTTTATAGTAGACTTAATTGGACTAGAAGTATTTACTGAAGATGGAGAACTTTTAGGAAATTTAGTGGAAGTACTTCAACCTGGAGCAAATGATGTATATATAGTTGAAAATAGTGCTAAACAACAAATTTTATTACCAGCTATACCAGATGTTATAAAACAAATTGATATAGCAAATAAAAAAATGATTGTTAAACTATTGGAAGGGTTAAGATAATATGAGGTTTGATATATTAACACTTTTTCCAGAAATGTTTAAAACTTTAAACCAAAGCGTAATTGGAAAAGCAATAGAAAAAGAACTAATAAATATAAACATTATAAATATTAGAGATTTTTCTAAGGATAAACATAAAAAAGTTGATGATACTCCATATGGTGGTGGAGCTGGGATGGTAATTAAGCCAGATGTTGTATACGATGCATATAAGTCTGTTGAAGATAAAAATGCTAAAGTAATATATTTATCACCACAAGGAAAAACATTAACACAGGAAAAAGTTAAAAGTTTAAGTAAAGAAAAACATATTATACTTTTATGTGGACATTACGAAGGCATAGATCAAAGAGTTTTAGAAAAGATAGTTGATGAAGAAATATCAATAGGTGATTATGTTCTAACAGGAGGAGAACTTCCTGCAATGGTACTGATAGATGCAGTATCTAGGCATATAGATGGAGTTATTTCTAAAGAATCAACTGAAGAAGAAAGTTTTTCAGAGGGTTTACTAGAATATCCACAATATACTAGACCAGAAATCTTTTTGGGAGAAAAGGTGCCAGAAATATTATTAAGTGGGCATCATGAAAAAATAAAAAAATGGAGAGAAGAAAAATCTCTTGAAATAACAAGGCAAAAACGCCCAGATTTGTTATAAAAAATTTAAAAGAAGGGAGTAAATTATGGACGTAATAAAATCAATCGAACATGAGCAATTAAAAAACAAAATACCAGTATTAACTGTTGGAAATACTGTAAAAGTTTATGTTAAAGTAAAAGAAGGAAATCGTGAAAGAATTCAAGTTTTCGAAGGAATAATCATTAAAAAACAAGGTGGAGGATTAAATGAAACATTTACTGTAAGAAAAATATCTTATGGTGTTGGTGTTGAAAAAACATTTTTAATTCATTCACCAATGGTTGAAAAAGTTGAAGTAGTTAGAGTTGGTAAAGCAAGAAGAGCAAAATTATACTACTTAAGAGACAGAGTTGGTAAAGCTTCTAAGACAAAAGAAAAATTAGGAGCAAGAATCGAAAATAAAGAAATTGTTTTAAAAGAAGAATTATCACAAGAACCTGTAGCAGAAGAAACAGCTCCAGCTGTAGAAGAAGCTACAACAGAAGCTAATGAAACACCAAAAGCTGAATAATAAATAAAATAATAAAAATAAAAACCAGTTAAACTGGTTTTTATTTTTTTAGATTTGTTGAATTTAAAGATGGAAGTTTAAACAATATTCCATTTTCTGAAATTTTTCCAGTAGCTTTATGAGAAGAAAATGCAGAAGTACCCTTACAGAAATAATCATGTCTAATTGTCTTTATTTTATTACCTATAATAATAGGATCATCCCAGGTAACATCTACTCCATACCATTTTTCATTTATCATAACATAATTCCACATATGAGAATCTGTTTTATTTGAAGAGTTTGTTGCATTTCCACTAACTAAAATACAGTCAATATTTATAGAATCTAAAATATATTTAAAGGCCTTTGCGTAGCCTTCACATACAACTTTATTATCCACTAATGCACCATAAATATTGTGAGAAGAATTAGAATTATCATCATGATAATCAATTAATTCAACTAAGGTGTCATGAATTTGTAATATTTTATTATAATCACTACTTGTATTTCTAATAGAATCAATTATTTTGTTTCTGACATTCTCAACTTTGTAAATTGCCAAATTTACTTGTTCTTCATTTTCAAATTGATCATCTAAGTAATTAATATTATCCTTTGGAATAATTGAAACCATATATGTTGTTTTTGAACCAATAGATATATGCTTTATAGATAAAGTTACTTTTGTTAAATCGATATAGAATAATTCTGGATGATCATAAAAGAAAGCATCTAAAGCACTTTGAAAATATTTATTTAATTGATATTGCCCTGCTGATCTATGGAGCAAATCATTAAATTGAGTTTTAAAATCTATGATGTAATTTTTCTTTTTTAAGTTATCAATATTATTTTCTAAAGCTAAATAAATAATTTTAGAATTATTATCTAATTGTTCATAATAATATTTTAAATTATTGGATTCATTATTTAAAGTATAATTAGATTCATTACTTAGTGAAGTAGAGTTAGAAGCAATATCTATTTTTGGAGCATTTGGAATACCCAACATGTCTTGACCGACTATTTTTACATATGATAATGTATTTTGTATAGAAATATCATTTTTAAAAGATATGAATAATGCGTAAATAAAAAGTATTAATAATATTATTAATAAAATTATTATTAAATGAGCAATAAAATTAAAAAGTTTTTTCATATAATTTACCTCACTTAAAGATTATAACATAAAAAGAATTAAAGTAAAGAAAAATTTTTTTCGTTAAAGTTTTGAAAAAATATATTGCATAGTATATAATAATAATGTATTAAGAGGAGGAGAATGAAAAGATGTTAGAAAACGTGAAAACTTTAATTGGAAAAGAAAAAATTAAACAAAGAATAGATGAAATAGCAAATCAAATATCAAAAGATTATAATGGCGAGGATATTACAATTATTTGTGTATTAAAAGGAGCTGCATATTTTGCACTTGATTTATCTAAAAAAATTAAAAAAAGTGATGTAATAATGGATTTTGTTAAAGTTAGTAGTTATGGCAAAAATCAAAGAGAAACAACTGGGAATATTAACTTTAAACTTGATATAAGCGAAAACATTGAAGGAAAAAACGTAATTATAGTTGAGGATATAATAGATTCTGGTATAACATTAAACTATTTATACAATTATTTAAAAGAAAAAAATCCTAAAACTTTGAAAATATGTGTGCTTTTAGATAAAAAAGAAAGAAGAGTTAAACCTATAAAAGTTGATTATACAGGATTTGAAATAGATAATAAATTTGTATTAGGATATGGGTTAGATTATGATGAAAAGTATAGAAATTTGGAATATATTGGAATTGTATTATAACGTATAATTATAATAGTTTTCAAGCGTGAATTTAGTTAGGAAAAATAAAAAAAGAGGATTAAATTATTATAATTTTTTCTCTTTTTTTGTATAAAATAAAAGCTCACGAACAGTTGAGTCCGTAAGTTGATTTCAAATGGAGCGATTACGGAGCAGGTATGCGAAAAAAATATATATACCGTAATGCTCTTCTTATATAATTCGATTTATTTGATTTTAATTTAACATAAGTTTTATATTTTTTCAATAGAAAATATAAAATTAGTATATAAACAACAAAATGTACCATCCTTTTTGGATGATACATTTTGTGTGTTGGCAAAGATCACGGGAGAGGTCTTTTCAAAGACTTTTCAATGTGTTTCTGTCGGTCTTTTTCACAACCAGTAACATAACGCGTACCATCACAATACTGGATTTTTCTCCTTTCAGGATAATACCTTACAGGACAATCCTTCTTTTTGCAGACACACATTTTAAGTTACTTCCTAAAAACCGTAAAAATGTGAATTTTGCCATGCCATTTTCCTCCTTAACAAATTTGTTTTCGAGTTATATTGCTATCCATAAGTATATCAATAGTATAAATACCATAGGTATACCCATACCGATTGCCAAAGGTAATGCTATTGTCCTTACTGCTCCAGAAACTTTTTTACCTTCTCGTAATTCTGTTTTACCTTTTTGTATATCTGTTTCTATAGCTTCTGAAATTGTCACATTAGACATCTGCATAAATTTATACAGATTATAAAAAACAGTGGTTACAAAAAAAGTCATCGAAATTGCCATAGAATACAAGGTAATTAACGAAAGTGGAATACTTAATATAACTAATATACCACTTATTAACAGTACCTTTTCCCGTAGCAGTAGTTTTTTCCATTTTTCCTTTAACATTTTAAGCCCTCCTTAAAATAATTATTTTATAATAAATGTCTATATATCAACCTGTAAAACAGGATTACAAAGGAAATTGACATAAGAATTTTATCATATTTTATTGATTCTATCAAGTTTTTAAGGAATATCCAAAAAATATTTTATGATTGCTTGTGTCAATGGGTGTCAATGGGGACGGAGAAGCTTGACAACATAAAAAATGAAATGATAGATAAATTTCGACAAAGATTTCAAAATAATATGGTATAATTTATATCATATTATTTTTTTCTATAAATTATTTATTTCTAAGGAGGCAAATATGCCTAGATTTCCAAGAAACTATATAAAAACAACAGCTTTTCATGTAATAACTCAAGGAATTAATAGAAGTTATATATTCGAAAATCCGGAGGATATAAAATATTATATAAAAGTAATGTATAAACTAAATGAACAATGTAAAATCAAAATAGTAGCGTACTGCATTATGAATAATCATGCACATATTTTAATAGAAACTGATAAAGTAAATGATTTAAGTAAATATATGCAAAGACTTAATACAATATATGCAAAATATTATAATAAAAAATATTCCAGAGTAGGATATGTATTTAGAGATAGATATAAATCAGAAGGGATTTATAGTGAAGAACACTTATATAATTGCATAAAATATATTTATGATAATCCAGTAAAAGCAGGAATATGTAAGCGACCAGAAGAGTATCTATACTCAAATTATAGGAAAATAGATAAACAATTAAAAGAAAAATATGTATTCATGGATATTGATGAAGATAAGGCAGAATGCGAAAAGGTTATAGAAGAATTCTTAATAGAAAACAATATTATACTTGATGATTTAAAAAGAGATAAAAATAAATTAAAAGAACTTATAATAATTTTAAAAACAGAATATAATATTTCATTAAGAAAAATATCAGAAAAACTTAGAATGGGAAGAGAAACAATAAGAAAAATATATCTTGAATAAGGTTGTCAAAAAACTCCGTCCCCATTGACAGAATTTATGTCAAAAACGAAAAAATTCAAGTTTACAGAATTTGCAAAATGCAAGAAAATGTGGTACTATTAAAATAATGGCAATAGCCATGTTGAAACCGTTATAAAATTATCACTTAAGGAGGTATAAACTATGAAACGGTATAAAAAATTTGTGCTTGAGGCAGAAAAGGGTATAACCTTTGAAGTCTCAGAGGGAACAAGTGGAGAGTTAATTATCAGAGCTCTGAACATTGCTACAGCCAATGTCTACTCTACAAACTATGTAAATCCTCCAATTCCAGAAGGATATAAGCATGTCTGTGGAGAATGGAACAATGGATTTGTAATTGAAAGATGTTCTGATGGAAGCCAGTTTGTATGGATTCCTGTTGGAAGTATCGACTCTAATGGAACACTTGATGGAGAACATTTTTCGGAGAAATTCGGCAGACGGAATTATATGAACAATGAATTTTCGGATGATGAATTCAATGAAGCTTTAAATGATGAACTGCTTGAACAACTTGAAAGTGTTAAGAAATATGGGGGATTTTATATTTCTCGTTATAACATTTCCAAAAGTTCAGAAGGAAAACCACAGTCGGTAAAAGGCGTTATGCCGTGGGTAAACATCAATTTTGATGATGCCAAGAAGGTTGCATCCACTATCGAAGATAATGAAGCAGTTAAGAGTCATCTGACTTTTGGTGCAGAATATGATTCGGTATTGGAATGGTTTATCAAAACGGAAGTTAAAACTCTTGCTGAAATTGTAGAGGACTCTACTGAATGGGGCAACTATTGGAATACAGGGAATTCTCCGAAGAAAGTAGTTGAAACAGGAAGCAGAGAAGAATGGTGTGCTAATAACATCTACGACTTTGCAGGTAATGTAGATGAATGGACACAAGAACAGAACGAAAGTCCACGTCGTGTTATCCGTGGTGGCTATTACTTCAAAGTTGGATACGGTCAGCCTGTCGCCTATCGCAGATACAACTATCATGATGTCAGCTTTAACGGCACTGGTTTTCGTGCCACGCTTTATATTAAGTAGCACTGACCACTGTAAAACTATCCTAATTTGTTTCCAGACACAGATAGAAGGAGAGAACTTTGAAATTTCAGAGTCTCTTCTTCTTTTTTTTTTGTCAATGGGGACGGAGTTTTTTGACAACCATTCAATTGACAATATAAAATAAAAACTTACGAATGATTAAGTTCGTAAGTTGGTTTTAATTGGAGCGGGTAGCGAGAATCGAACTCGCGCGACCAGGTCGGAAGCATGGCATTCTACCACTAAATTATACCCGCAAGTTAACAATATTATTTTACCACAAATATACACATAAGTCTATTATTTTAAAAATAAAGTTATTGCAAAATATTGTTTGGTATGCTAGAATAAACTTGTGTTAGGAGAAAATAATGGATTTATTAGAAGATGTTAAGTTTGTTAAAGGAGTTGGACCTAATCGTGTTAAACTCTTAAATAAATTGAATATTTATACAGTTGAAGACTTAATTACATATTATCCAAGAGAATACGAAGATAGAAGTAAACCTAAAAATATTGCAGATACCGTGGATGGTGAAGAAGTTTTAATAGATGCAATAGTTACTTCTAAAATAAGAGAGATTAGAACATACAAAAGAGGTATGACTATATATAAATTGTTAGTAAGAGATGAAACTGGAGCTTGTGAAATTACTTGGTATAATCAGTCTTATTTAAAAAATGTATTCTCTGTAGGAAAAAGATACAAATTTTATGGAAGGATAAATAAAAAGATAGGAATAACAGAGATGCTGTCTCCTGTTTATGACATAGATGGAAAAGACAATAATACTGGTAAAATTATACCTATTTATCCATTAACATATAGCCTTTCACAAAATACATTAAGAAAGATAATAGAAAATGGATTAAATGCTTCAAAAGGAGAATTAGAAGAAACATTACCAGAATATATTCTTAAAGATAATAATTTAATTGGTTTAAAAGATGCAATTGAAACAATACATTTTCCAAATACATTTGATGATTTTTCAAAAGCACGAAACAGATTGGCTTTTGAAGAATTACTAACTATGCAATTGCTTTTACTAAGTTTAAAAAACAAATATGAAAATGGAAAAGAAGGAATTAGCTTTAATAAAAATGTAAAGATGTCTGATGTTATAAATGACTTACCATTTAAGCTTACAAAAGCACAAACTAGAGTATTAGAAGAAATAGATAATGACATGGAATCTAGCAAAGCTATGAATAGATTATTACAAGGGGATGTTGGCTCTGGAAAAACAATAGTCTCAATTATTGCAGCATATAAAGCAGTGAAATCTGGCTACCAAATGGCAATGATGGCACCTACTTCAATACTTGCAACACAACACATGGCTAATTTTCAAAATGTTTTATCCAAATATGGAATTAAATGTGAATTATTGTTAGGGAATACAACAAAAAAGAAAAAAGAAGATATATTACAAAGATTAAAAGATGGAGATATTGATGTTATAATTGGAACACATTCTTTACTAGAAGAAAATGTTGTGTTTAAAAACCTCGGTCTAGTTGTAACAGACGAACAACATAGATTTGGCGTAAGGCAAAGAAGTACAATTGCTTCCAAAGGAAAAAATCCAGATGTATTAGTTATGACAGCCACTCCAATACCAAGAACACTAGCCTTAATATTATATGGCGATTTGGATATATCTATTATAGATGAATTACCACCAAATAGAAAAAAAATAGATACATTTGCAGTTAGAAAATCTATGGAAGATAGAGTAAATAACTTTATAAAAAAACAAATAAATGAAGGAAGACAAGCATATATTGTATGTCCGCTTGTAGAAGAAAGCGAAGAAATAGAAGCAAAATCTGTAATGGAATTAGTTGAAAAATATAAAAAAGAAGTTTTCAAAGAATATAAAGTTGAATGTTTACATGGAAAAATGAAAGCAAAAGAAAAAGACGAAATAATGCAAAGATTTAAAGATGGAGAGATACAAATACTAATTTCAACAACAGTTATAGAAGTTGGCGTTGATGTTCCAAATTCGAATATAATGGTTATAGAAAATGCAGAAAGATTTGGATTAGCTCAACTACATCAATTAAGAGGTAGAGTCGGAAGAGGCGAATATAAATCATATTGTATACTAAAATATGAAGGAAATTCAGAAATAATAAGAAAACGTATGCAAGTAATGCAAGACACAAACGATGGATTTGTTATATCAGAAAAAGATTTAGAACTAAGAGGCTCAGGAGAGTTCTTTGGAACAAAGCAGCATGGCTTACCTGAATTTAAAATTGCAAATCTATTTGAAGACATGAAATTGTTAAAATTGGTACAAAATATATCTATTAAAATATTACAAGAAGACCCAATGTTAGAAGAGGAAAAAAACAAAAGACTAAAGAAAATCATAAATGAAAAACTAAAAAATAGAATAGAAATATAGCTGTTAGAAAGGAAATGAGACATGGGAAAAATAATATTAACAATTATAGGATTATTAATCGCAATAATAGGAGTTATAATGGTATTTGACGCACGCTTGTTAACTAAAAAGTTCTTTGGCTTTGGAGACCAAAACGAAGCAACAGCTGGCTTTAAAATAATTGGTTTTATAGTTGCAATAATAGGTGGTTTAATAGTATTTTTTAATATATAATATGGTTCATCTTGACAATAAAAAATAAAAGTGCTAAAATATTAAACATAATTAATTGAATAAATGCTATGAAAAAGAAAAAACATAAATTTATTTTTAGAGAGCTAGAGGTTGGTGAAATCTAGTAATAAAAATATGTGGGGAGCTTTGGAGCATATTTAAAATTAAGGTGAGTGATAAAACACTAAATAGGGTGGAACCGCGGAAAAATATTTCGTCCCTAGTCATATAATTTATATATGGCTAGGGATTTTTGTTTTACTAGCCAAGAGGAGGTTTTTATGGTTGATTCAATGGAAAAGTTAGTTGCATTATGCAAAAACAGAGGAATTATTTATTCAGGCTCTGAAATTTATGGAGGATTAGCAAATACTTGGGATTATGGACCAATAGGAGTTGAATTAAAAAATAATGTAAAAAAGGCTTGGATGAAAAAGTTTATTCAAGAAAATAAATATAATGTTGGCTTAGATTCAGCAATATTTATGAATCCAGAAACTTGGGTTGCAACAGGCCATGTTGGAGGATTTAGTGATCCACTTATAGATTGTAAAGAGTGTAAAACAAGACATAGAGCAGATAAGTTAATAGAAGAATGGATGCATGAACATAATTGTGAAGAAATAGTAGATGGCTGGGAAGATGAAAAAATGATTAACTATATGAAAGAACATCATATAGGATGCCCAAATTGTGGAGCAGAGAACTTTACAAGTATTCGTAAATTTAATTTGATGTTTAAAACATTTCAAGGAGTTACAGAAGATTCAACAGCACAAATTTATTTAAGACCAGAAACAGCTCAAGGAATATTTGTTAATTTTAAAAATGTTATAAGAACTACAAGAAAAAAATTACCTATGGGAATAGGGCAAATTGGTAAGGCGTTTAGAAACGAAATTACACCAGGGAATTTTACATTTAGAACACGTGAGTTTGAACAAATGGAACTTGAATTTTTCTGCAAACCAGGAGAAGATTTAGAATGGTTTAAATATTGGAAAGATTATTGTAAAAAGTTTTTATTAGATTTGGGAATAAAAGAAGAAAATATCCGTTTAAGAGACCATTCACCAGAAGAATTAGTATTTTATTCAAAAGCTACAACAGATATAGAATTTTCCTTTCCATTTGGATGGGGAGAATTATGGGGAATTGCAGATAGAACAGATTACGACTTGTCAAGACATATGGAGCATTCAAAACAAGACTTGAATTATCAAGACCCAATAACAAACGAAAAATTTGTACCTTATGTAATAGAACCATCTTTGGGATGCGATAGAGTAACATTAGCATTTTTATGTAATAGTTATGAAGAACAAGATTTAGGAGAAGGTGATTCAAGAGTTGTATTACATTTACATCCAGCTCTTGCACCATTTAAAGTTGCAGTATTACCACTTTCTAAAAAATTAAGTGAAGGCGCAGAAAAAATATATGAAGATTTATCAAAAGAATTTATGTGTGATTACGACGAAGCAGGAAGTATTGGAAAGAGATATAGAAGACAAGATGAAATAGGAACACCATACTGTATAACAGTGGATTTTGAAACAGAAAATGATGGATGTGTAACAGTAAGAGATAGGGACACAATGCAACAAGAAAGAGTAAAAATTACAGAATTGAAAAATTGGATTTTAAATAAGATAGCATTTTAATGCTATCTTTCTTTATTACATTTTTATTACAAATTTCAATATTAGTTGACCTAAAAATACAATAATGATATAATTTATATGGAAAATTCACATACGAAAAAGGAAGAAAAATAAAAATGTTTAAGATATTTAATGTTATTAAAAGAATATTAATAATGTCAATAATATTGATAACTATTAGTTTTTTTGTAATGCCATTAAAGTCAGTATTTGCAGCAACTTATTATACTCAGACTGTTAAAACTGGAATTGATAAATTCCCTGCAGAATACCAAAATGCATTAAAAAAATTAAAAGAATTACATCCTAATTGGAATTTTGATGCTTATTACACAGGATTAGATTGGAATACAGTTGTTTTAAACGAAAAAGTTTGTAAAAGAAATAGAGTCCTTAAATCAAGTGACGAATCATGGAAATGCTCTTGTGGAAATGTTGCAAGTGGATATGCATGTGCTTCTGAAAAAATAATTAGTTATTACCTTGATCCAAGAAATTTTTTAAATGAGGTAAATATTTTTCAATTTCTAGAAATTTCATATAATGAAAGAATACATAATGTTGATGGAGTAAAAAAAGCAGTAAAAAATACATTTTTAAGTAAAAATGTTACATATAAATTAAATGATAAAGAATACACAAAATCATATGCTGAAATAATACTAGAAGCTGCGAAAAATAGTAATATGAGCCCATATAGTATAGCATCAAAAATAATTCAAGAAGTTGGAACCAAAGGCAGCAATTCTGTAAGCGGAACATATAGTGGCTATGAAGGATATTATAACTTTTATAACCTAGGAGCGTACGATACTGGAAATGCAATTGTAAATGGATTGATGTATGCTAAGGATAAAGGGTGGAATAATCAATATACAGCAATAATAGAAGGGGCAAAGGAACTTGCAAACTCGTATACTAATGCTGGACAAAATACAGCTTATTTTTACAAATGGGACGTTGTAGGAACAAAAATATTAAAAGCTGGTGAAACACAAACTGTTTCAAGCTCAAGTATGTTTTGGCATCAATATATGACAAATGTACAGGATCCTACAAGTCAGTCAAAATCATTATTTAATACATATGGAGATAATAAATTACTAGATGAAAACTTGAATTTTATAATCCCCGTATATAACAATATGCCAAACTCAAGCACAATGCCATCTGAACTTACAACAGATGATGGGGATCTTTACTATGTTAATTGTACCGATGGATTAGCAGTAAGAGAAAAACCTACAACATCTTCTACAGCATTAACCAGATTGTACAAAAATACAGTTGTTGTTGTTCTAGAAAGAGAATTCACTGAAGCAAACGGATATAAATGGGATAAAGTAAAATTAGCAAATGGAATTGAAGGGTATGTTGCAAGTAAATGGTTAACATTTAAAGCTGCATCAACTAAAAATGATGATACAAGTTTTAAAATTGTAGGTGAAAATATAAAATTAGTACCAGGGGTTAATTTAACAGATATAGATAAAAATGCAAAAGGAGAATTAAAAACAGGAGCCAAAATAACTGTTAATGGAAAAGAATATACTGCGATTGTTATGGGAGATACAAATGGAGATGGTGAAGCATCAGCAGGAGATTATGTATTAATTAAAAATCACATAATGGAAACTAAAAAACTTAATGATGAGGCACAAAAATTAGCAGCAGATGTTAATGGAGACAATGAAATATCACCAGCTGATTATGTATTAATTAAAAATTACATAATGAATGGAAATAAGCTAAAATTAAAATAAAGGAGAAATAGAAATGACTAAAAAAACATTCTTGAAATTAAGTATATTTATAATTCTTTTTATAAGTTTGATTATAGGAAAAGAAGTTTATGCAAAGGGTAGCTTTACAGTAAATAAAACATCAGTAACATTAACAGAAGGAAATACTACAACATTCACTATAAATGGAAGTAGTGCAACAGGAAAAGTATCAATTACATCTTCAAATTCAAGTGTTGCTACTGTTAGCTCAAGTAGCGAATGGATAGAAAATAATTCTAAAAATATAACAATTACAGCTAAGAAAAAAGGTGAAACAACAATAACTGTAAGTGGAAAAGTTTCAGATAATGATGGAGTTGAAGATACAGTAACTAAAACAATTAAAGTAACAGTTAACAAAGAATCAACTAATATTATAGACAATAATAAAAATACAGAAACTAAAAAATCAAATAATGCAAACTTAAAAACTTTAGGTGTTACACCAAAACAATATGATTTTTCAGGATTTAGTAAAAATAAAACTGAATATAGTGTAACTGTTCCTGCCAATGTTAATTCTTTAACTGTTGTTGCAAAAGCAGAAGACTCAAAAGCTAAAGTTAATGTTTCTGGAAACTCAGGATTTGAAACAGGCTCAAATAATAAAATAACAATAAAAGTTACAGCAGAAGATGGAACAACTAAAACATACACAATAAAAGTAACAAAACTTGCAACAGAAGAAGAAAAACCAGGAAATCTAATTGACGAAGAATTATATTTGAATTCTTTAAGTATTACTGGAATTGAATTGTCTCCAGCATTTTCAAAAGATGTATTTTCGTATACAGCAACTTTAAATGATGAAAGCATAAATGAAGTAACTGTAAATGCTAAAGCTAATAATAGCAAAGCTAAAGTTGAAATAACTGGTAACAAAAATTTAGTAAATGGAGAAAATACAATAAATATTGTTCTAACTTTAGATGGAGAAACAGAACAAGTTGTTTATCAAATAGTATTAAATAAAATAGGAAATACTGAAGAAGAAACAATAGAAACAAATATTGAAGCTCCAACACAATATACAAACGATAGTAAAATAAAATTATATATTTTAATACCAATATTAGTTGTAATATTAATTATCGTAGCAATCGTAGTTTTAATAGTATTAATTGTAAAAGAAAATAAAAAATTAGCTACTGAAGGTAACGATAATATAGATAAACAAGATGATGATAAAACATCAAAAGCAGAAGAATATAATGTGTTTGAAAATGATGTTAATGAATTTAAAGGACAGTCAGTTGAATATTCATCAAATGATAACATGTTAGATAACAAAGAAAACACTATAAAACAAAATAAGAAAAAAGGAAAACATTCATAAAATATGAGGCGCTTTAAATAGCGCCTTTTGCATATAAAAAGTAAAAAATAAAAATATATTTTCTTTAATATTTATATAGACATTTTTTACAAAATAGATTAAAATATATACATAAATTTACAAAAGACATATAAATATAAGACAATGAAGGGTGAATAAAATGTTTGAAAAGATATTTTTTTATATTATTGCAATTGCATTGTTTGTAATAATGTTTATAAAAATGATGAGAAAAAATGAAGCTATTTATTTGTCATCATTAATATTGCAAGCAATAGGAATTTTAATTAATTTTATAAGCTTGATATTTAAATTGGAACTAAATATATTCTTTATAATTTTAACTTATTTAATGTCAGTGATAATACCAATATTTATAATTGGATGTGAGTATAAAGGCATAAATTTAACTGAAAGAATATATATGGCATTGGCAAAAATGTATCTAATAAAAAAAGATAATAAAAATGCTAAACGTATTTTACTTGCACTAATAGAAAAAGATGATAATGTTAAAAAGGCTCATAAAATGTTGGCTGAAATTTATGAAAATGAAGGTGGGCTTAGAAAAGCCATTGATGAGTACATTAAAGTAGTGGATTTAGATTCAAATGCTTATGACTCTTACTACAAGATTGCAATTTTGTTAAAAGAATTAGGAAATAAAGAAGACTCACAAGAAATGTTAACAAAATTAGTAAATAAAAAGCCAGACTATATAGAAGCTTCAATAGCACTTTGCGATATGTTATGTAGCGAAGAAAGATATAAAGAAGCCTTAAATATAATAAATGAGACTGCAAGATATAATCCAAATAATTTTGATATTTATTATACAATGGGAATGATATACACAATGCTAAATGATTTTCAAAGTGCAAAAATGTGCTATGAAAAAGCTGCTGTTATAAATACATTAGAATATAATACAAATTACAATATTGCTATGATAGAGTTAATATTAGGTGAACTAGAAGATGCAGAAATGAACTTTAATAAATGTATTGAAAATGAAGAATTAAGTCCATTAGCGTATTATCAATTAGCAAAAATATATATGATAAAATCAGATAAAGATACAGCAATAAAAGCATTAAATATTGCAATAGATTTAGATAACAACTTATATAAAAAGGCAATTGAAGATCCAGTGTTTATACCAATAAAAGGGTATATAAATTACCCAAGCATTGACGAAGAAGATATAGAACCTAAAAAAAGCAATGCAAGCAAAAAAGAATTAAAAGTAAGAGAACACTTGGAACAAACATATAATTTGGTTGGTAAACTTAATTATAAAGAAATAGGTGTTAGATATAGTACTACAAAAGATAAAATAGAAGAAAGACAAATAGACTAGTAATACAATATCATAAAAACACCAATACCTAATATAATAAATTTGAAGGGATTGTGATGTATATGATAAATAAGATTTCGATAGTAGGTGGGGACTTAAGGATTGTTAAACTGGCAGAGATGCTAGTAGAAGAAGGAGCAGAAGTATTTACATATGCTCTTGAAAATGCTGATATGCAAGAAGAAGTTAATAAATGTAATACATTAGAAGAAACTATAAAAAAAGCAGATACAGTGTTAGGACCAATACCATTTTCAAGTAATAATAAGTTAATTAATAGTCCTTTTAGTGATGAAAAGATAGAAGTAGAAAAATTTTTAAAAATGCTTTCAGGCAAAACTTTAATTGCAGGTTCAATAAAATCAGATGTGCTTGATATGGCTAAAGAGAATAATATAAAAATAATAGATATCTTAAAAAGAGAAGAATTATCAGTTTTAAATGCTATATCAACAGCTGAAGGAACAATAAAAATAGCAATAGAAGAAACGCCAAAAAACTTACATGGAAGTAACATATTAGTAATGGGATTTGGAAGAATTGGAAAAGTTTTGGCTAATATGTTAAAAGGTATAGGAGCTAAGGTCGCATGTGAAGCTAGGAAAACTTCAGATTTAGCTTGGATAAAAGCTTATGGATATGAACCAATATCAATATCAAATTTAAAAGAAAATTTAAATAGATTTGACATTATAATAAATACAATACCATACATTATATTAGATAAAGATAATTTAGAAAATGTAAAAAGAGATGCTTTAGTTATAGATGTGGCTTCAAATCCAGGGGGAGTGGATAGAGAGACAATAAAAGAACAAAAAATTAAATTTATTTGGGCTTTATCACTTCCAGGAAAGGTTGCACCAGTTACTTCAGCAGAGTTTATAAAAGAAACATTATACAATATTTTTAATGAGTTAAAAGGAGAATAAAAATGACAATATTACATGCAATAATTTTAGGAATAGTACAGGGGCTAACAGAATTTTTACCAATATCTAGTTCAGCACATTTAAACGTGTTCCCATGGATTTTTAAATGGGAAATGTTATCAGACGGAATGGATGTGGCATTACATATAGGAACATTACTTGCTTTAGTTATCTTTTTCTTTAAAGATTGGGTAAAACTAGTAAAAGCAGGATATAAACAAGTAGTAAAAAAAGAAAATACAACAGATGGAAAAATGTTTTGGTACTTAGTTGCAGCAACAATACCAGCAGGAATATTAAGTGTAATACTAGATAAAATATCAGATAAGATAATTGGAGATGAAATAAATTTTCAAATGGCAATTATAGCTATTACATTAATTGTAATGGGTATAATACTTTATTTAGTAGATAAAAAATCAAAATCAGAAATAGATTATGAACATATATCATTAAAACAATCAGTATTAATAGGAATATCACAAGCAATTGCTGCGGCATTCCCTGGAGTATCACGTAGTGGAATTACAATGACAGTGGCAAGAGGATTAAAAGTGGATAGAGAAAGTGCAGCCAAATTCTCATTTATGCTAGCAATGCCAATAACACTTGCAGCGGTTGTTTTTGATTTGAGTCATTTTCAATTTGATTTAGCTCTTATATTAGGAATACTTGCAAGCTTTATAGTTGGAGTAATAGTAATAAAATTCTTATTAGATTATCTAAAAAAAGGAAGTTTCAAAGTGTTTGCTATATATAGAGTGGTATTTGGAATTATAATTTTAGCGTTGTATTTCTTAAGATAAAATACAGAATTAGCAATACAAAAATTTATAAAAAAACTTGTGTTTTTTTATAAAATATAGTATAATAATATTAATTAAATAAGATATTAATTTTCCCTGCATAGTACGTGTAGACTGAAATTTTAGAACCTACAAGTTTTGAAACGGAAGCTTAACTCTAAATGTGGCGTGCAAGCTTACACTTTAGAAGTAGTAAGAAACCCAGAAGCATTTAGGAAAGCATCCACCTGTGTGAGTACAGGTCCTATAAAATTTCTTTAGCTTTACGGCTAAGGCGGGGTTTTATTTTATAAAAAATCATATAAATACTTGCAAAACAAGTAAAAATATAGTATAATAGTCAATGTTAAAAGTAGCATTGACTATTTTTAAACCTTACTCACTAAAAAATGTGGGTTATATATCCGAAAGGCAGGTGAAAATAATGAACAAATATGAAAGCGTTATCATTATTAATCCATCTGTAGATGAAGAAGCTATGAAAGCATTAATAGCTAAATTTACAGAAATAATTAATAATGAAGGAAAAGTTGAATCAGTAGACGAATTAGGTAAAAAAAGATTAGCTTACGAAATAATGAAAAACAAAGAAGGTTTTTATGTAATATTTAATTTCGAAGCTAAACCAGAACTAATTGCAGAACTTGAAAGAAACTACAGAATAGAAGACAGCGTTATGAAATTTATCACAGTAAGAAAAGAAGATTAATACCTATTTTAGGTCAAGGAGAAAAATATGAATAAAGTAATATTAATGGGAAGATTAACAAGAGATCCAGAAGTTAGATATACTCAAACAAATAATACATTAGTAGCAAGTTTTAGTATAGCTGTAAACAGAAGATTTACTAGACCTGGAGAAGAAAGACAAGCAGACTTTATTAATATAGTTGCTTGGAGCAAACTAGGGGAGTTTTGTAGTAAATATTTTAAAAAGGGACAACAAGTAGGTATTATAGGAAGACTTCAAGTTAGAAATTGGGAAGATGAAAATGGACAAAAAAGATATGTAACAGAAGTAGTTGCAGAAGAAGCATATTTTGCAGATAGCAAAAGAGAAAGTGCAGACGCTGCAAGCTTTGAAAATACTTTTGGAAGCAGTGTTGCAAATTCAAGCCCAGAATTTGAAGTAACTTCAAGTGATGACCTACCATTCTAAAGGGAGGAAAATAAAAATGGCTGATAAAAAGCAAAATAATAGAAGAAATAATAGAAATAATGATGAGGATTACAATCCAAAATTCAGAAAAATGAGAAAAAAAGTTTGTGCATTATGTGCTAATAAAGATTTAGTATTAGATTACAAAAATGCAGAACAATTAAAAAAATTTGTAAATGAAAAAGGTAAAATATTACCAAGAAGAGCAACAGGAGCTTGTGCTAAACATCAAAGAGACATTACATTAGCTGTTAAAAGAGCAAGACATATAGCTGTTCTTCCATATTCACAAAATTAATTAAAAGCAGCCAGTTGGCTGCTTTTTTGTACCTACTTACAAGTATACATAATTTGACTTATAGATATTATAGTGGTATAATGAATATATGGTCAAATGACCAAATAAATATATAAAGGAGTATTTCTTTTATGACTAATGAAAAATGTTTTATTTATGATGAATCCATTATTGTTTATAAAAATAATAATGGAAGATTTATCGTAAACTTTTACGATGACTTTGAGGTGCGGATTACCCAAGCAGAAATTTTGGATGTAATTGAAGACGAAATTCCTGAAATAGTTGCAGTACTAATTGCATCTGTAAAGGAAAAGTATCAAGAAACCAAAACTGATGTAGGAAAAATATCCAAGCTTACGGATTTTCAAATAAGTGAAACATTGAGAAAACTGCTTGATGATGGATATATTGCTGAAGATTTGATACAGTTATTCATGCAAATAAAATGGCATGAAATTGTTGAAATATTTTCCAGCAATAATCCTAGGACCAAGCTAGAGCAAATTAAAGAATTATATTAATTTGCAAATTCAATTTGGAGCCAATTTTGGCTCCTTTTCTTTTTCATTAAATTATATAATGTATGTTTAAACAAAATTTAATTTGTGAATAATATATATAAATGTTTTAGAGAGGTTATATATATGAAATTAGGATTAGCTTTATCTGGTGGAGGCATACGAGGAATTGCACATGCAGGTGTTTTAAAGGCATTAGAAGATAACAATATAAAAGTTGATGTAATTGGGGGTACTAGCTCTGGTAGTATGATTGCATCATTATATGCAGCTGGATATTCACCATATCATATATATACTTTGTTTAAAAAATACTCTAAAGAAATTGCTCAAATAAATACAAAACCAATTATAAAAAATTATATGATAAATAAAAAAATAACATTAAAAGGATTAAAAACTGGAAATAGTATTGAAAAAATATTTGATAATGTAATAAATAAGCAAGGAATATATAACATAAATGATGTTAAAATGCCTCTTGTAATACCAACTGTAGACTTAATGGATTGTCAAGAATATGTTTTTACAAATAAGGCACCAGAAAAAGAGAAAAAGTATATAACAGACATAAATATAGGAAAAGCAATACGAGCAAGTAGTAGTTTCTCGGCTGTGTTTAGCCCATGTGAATTCAAAGAACATGCATTTATAGATGGTGGAGCTTTAGATAATGTTCCGGTAAATGAGGTGCGTAAACAAGGTGCAGATGTAGTGATAGGAGTTAAATTCAACAGTGATGAAATAACTAAAGACAGTAATATTATGGACATGACAATGAAAACAATAGATATAATGGGAAGCAAAATATCGGAGGAAAATTTAAAAGAAGCAAACTTTGTTTTGAATGTATATACAGACAAAACTGGTTTACTAGATACGCAAAAACTTGACTCTTGCTATAAATACGGGTATAATGCTGTTATAGAAAATTTAGATAAAATAAAGGAAATAATTAAATAAATGAAAGAAATAATAACATATTCAGAACAAGAAACAAAAAATATAGCGAAAAAAATTGCATCAAAAACAAAAAATAATTCTGTAATAATACTAAATGGAGAATTGGGAGCGGGAAAAACAAAATTTACAGAAGGTTTTTTATCATATTTTGGACTAGAAAACGAAATATCAAGCCCAACATTTACAATAGTAAATGAATATAAAAATGGAAAAGCAACAATATTCCATTTTGACGTATATAGATTAGAAGATATAGACGAATTTTATGCAATCGGTGGAGAAGAGTACTTTTCAAAAGGAATATGCATAATTGAATGGGGAGATATAATAAAAGAGGCATTGCCTAAGCACTATACAACTATAACAATATGCAAGGATGAACAAGATACGGAAAAAAGAATATTAAAAATTGAGGAAAAATAAAAATAAACTTGTTTTTTTTAATAAAATATGTTAATATATCATGGACGCACATTATATTGTGCGTCCAATACAATTATATAAGCCGATGTGGCGGAATTGGTAGACGCACTGGACTCAAAATCCAGCGGGAAACCATGTGGGTTCGAGTCCCACCATCGGTACCAAAATAAAAATGTAGCAAAGGCTACATTTTTTTAGTAAGAAATTTAAAATTGAAACTCATGATATTTGTACTGCTTGTAATTTCTATTAGTTTGTAGTATAATAAAAGGTACTAGGCTTTTTAAAGTCAGCAAGCTATATTAAGAATAAAACAATTTAAGGAGGAAACTACTATGGCAAACACAACTATTGTTTATTTCGTTGAAAAGAGAAATGGCACTTTCATTTTTCGGGCACTAGCTCCAAGGAGATATACTATTCAGGTAAAATCTTTTGAAAACGGCGTTGTAACAATTGCTCCTATGAATGACAGTACAATCACAACTGTAGCAGAAATTGTTGCAGGTTGCTTCGAAGATCATTCCAACTTTACAAGAGAACTCTTTAGAGCTTTTGAATGCGATAAAAATACTGCTTTCACTGGTATTAAGTTCAACATTAATGAAGTAACAATTATGGTTACAAAAGAAAATGCTGATGAGGACAAAATTTATGCTGAGTGGAAAGCAGGTGCTGAGGCAAATGCTAAGAAACACAGTATTGAGATGGAAGTTTATATGAAAACAGCTGAATACCATGTAAAAAGAGCAAAAGCATTGAAAGTTGAAACGCGCAGAGAAACAGTCGAAAAAGATATTGTTCTTATTGATGAATTTACTAAACTTCAGTTTAAAGATGAAGAATCAGAGAAGAAATGGAAACAATGGGTTGAAAACAACTCAGAAGCTCCATACATCAATGATACGATTACTTATGCTCGCCGTTGGGCTAAGTATATGCAATATCTTATGGAAAAACACAACAAGACTGTTGCTGAAATTGCAGATAATGCTTCGAGTTTGAGTGGTATTGATGATATCACACTCTATATGCACATTCGTGCAGTAGCTATACTTGTACAATGCTGGAAATATGGAGAAGAACTCCGCAAATGGCATAACCGAAAATGGGGAGAAGAAGACACTGATGGTGTGGCGTTGTTAATCATGTGATGCTGACTGTTGTAAGTTTAATTTAACTTGCAACAAAAGAAACCTCGAAAGAGGTTTCTTTTCTTATTATACAAACTTTTAAAGAAAAAAATTGATAAATGATATGGTGTGTTAAAAACATTGAATTTTATGTTAATGCATGATATAATAAATATATTAGGTAAGTCCTATATCATAAATTCCTTTTTATACTAAATAGTTGAGGAAAAAGTCCTCTATCTTTTGGTTTTACATATAAATACATAAATGCATCAATAAAAGAATTAATAGGAGGATGATGTTATGAGATTGGCATTGACAATTATTGAACTTGCTATTATCATCTGTGCGCTTGGGTATGTGGCAGTTTGGATTCTGATACTAAAAACATCAAACAGTATGCATAACGCATTTGTAAAAATGTTAATTGCTGCAATGATGGTTGTTCTTCAAATTCCTGAGCTTATTATGAGAATTTTGCTTGGTGAAAAGTATGCAATAACTGTGGTTGGTCTTGTGGCGTGGATATTAATGGGATTTTTTTCTGCTTTTAATTTGGGAGACGTCATGGAAAAAGAAAGCACTAATACTGAAGACACGGATATAAACCATTTAAGAGACATTGGACCAAATAAAGATGATATAGACGTTGAATATGAAATTAAGCAATAAGATTTGCCAGTCACAAAAAGAAAATTCGTAAGAATTTTCTTTTTGACTTTTATATAAAAATAATCTATAAAATGATTGATAGAAAAAAATCAAGAAATGTTTGCATTTATACAAAATATATGTTACAATAACATATGTTAATTGATATTAAATAGAAAGAACTTAGGGAGGAATTAAAATGCAATTCTTAAAGATATTTTTAATAATAGTAGATATAATATTAGCTTTAGCTGTTATAGTGCTTGTTATGATACAAAAAAACGATGACCAAGGATTATCTGGAACAATTACAGGTGCTGGAGCAAAGAATTATTTAGATAAAAATAAAGGTAGAACTAAGGAAGGCAGAGTTAAGAGATTAACAATAATTGCTAGTATTGCTTTCGCAATTGTAACTATTGCTTTAAACTTTGTATATCCTTTAGCATAATGTAAATAATTAAGAGTAGAGCTATAACTAATATAGCTCTATTTTTGAATTAAAGAGGAGAAAATGAAGAACGAAAAAAGAATTTTAAAATTAATGAAAAGTAATAAAGAACAAAATACAAATCAAACTATTGTAGGAACTTTTACTAAAAATAAAAGTTTCGGTTTTGTTGTGCCTGATAATAAAAAAGTTAGTAAGGATATATTTATTTCTAAAAAATATTTCAGTGGAGCAAAAAGTAATGACAAAGTAGTTGTGCAAATTACTAAACCAGAAATAAATGGTAAAAAGCCAGAAGGAAAAATAGTTGAAATCTTAGGAAATATAAATGTGGCTGGAGTTGATATGCTTTCAATTATAAAAGAATATAATTTACCATATGAATTCCCAGAATTTGTATTAAATGAAGCTAAAAAAATAGAAAAAGAAGTTTCTTTAGATGAAATCAATAATAGAAAAGATTTTAGAAATGAAGAAATATTTACAATAGATGGAGACGATGCAAAAGATTTAGATGATGCAGTATCTGTAAAAAAGACAGAAGATAACACATATATATTAAGTGTTCATATTGCAGATGTAAGCTATTATGTAAGAGAAGGAAGCTTTTTAGATAAGGAAGCAATTACACGAGGAACAAGTGTATATATGCTAAATAAAGTTATACCAATGCTTCCTAAAGAACTATCAAATGGAATATGTAGCTTAAATGAGGGAAAAGATAGACTTACATTATCAGTTATAATGGAAATAGATAAAAAAGGGAACGTAATATCATCAGATATTACAAAAGGTGTAATAAAAGTAACTAAAAGAATGTCTTATAATATCGTTCAAAAACTTTTAGATTTAGAAGAAGGTCAAGAAATAGAAGAAGAATTAAAAAAATATATGCCATATATTAATCATTTTAAATTAATGGCAGAACTTGCACATATTCTTGAAAATAGAAGAAAAGAGAATGGCTATTTAGATTTAGATATTCCAGAAAGTAAAATTACATTAGACAAAAAAGGTAGAGCAATAGATGTTGGAAAATATGAAATAAAGTTTTCCAATACTATAATAGAACAATTTATGCTTACGGCAAATGAAACTGTTGCAGAAAAGTTTTATTGGATAGAAGCACCATTTATATACAGAGTTCATGAGTCACCGGACCAAGAAAAAATAACTGATTTAAATAGATTCTTATATAACTTTGGTTATAAAATTAAAGGTAATAAAGAAAATATTCATCCTAAAGCTTTTAGTAGTATTCTAGAAGACATAAAAGGAAAAGATGAAGAAAAAGTTATATCAAATTTAATATTAAGAACTCTAAAGGTTGCAAGATATGAAGCACAAAACAAAGGACATTTTGGAATTGCAGGAAAATATTATTGCCACTTTACATCACCGATTAGAAGATACCCAGACTTATATATTCATAGAATAATATCAAAATATTTAGATTGCAACTATATGGTTAGTGATGAATATAAAGAAAAACATGAAGAGTTTGCAGTAAGCTATGCGGAAAAATCATCAGAAAGAGAAAAAATAGCACAAAAAGCAGAAAGAGATTCAGTGGACCTAAAGAAAGCTGAATATATGGAAAGTAGAATTGGTGAGGTTTATGAAGGAATTATAAGTGGCGTAACAAACTTTGGATTATTTGTAGAACTTGAAAATACAGTAGAAGGCTTAATAAGATTTGAAAATCTAGGAAATGAATATTTTAATTACGACGATATGCATAAACAGTTAATTGGAGAACATACAGGAAGAGTATATAAAATGGGAGATAAAGTTACAGTTCAAGTAATAGAAGCAAATAAAAATTTAAGAAAAGTTGCATTTAAATTAGTGGAGTAACCTTACTATTTGTTTTACAACTTGAAATTCTATTCTTAAACATATATAATAAATGAAGATTTAGTAAAAGAGGAAAAAATGGAATTAAAAGGTGAGATAGTAGACATTATATATAAAAACGAAGTAAATGGTTATACGATTGCAACTCTAGAAACCCTAGAAGAAGTGTTTACAGTGGTAGGTTACCTACCATTTGTTAATAGTGGAGATAATCTTAAACTTGAAGGAAAATTTGTAACGCATCAGGAATATGGAAGGCAATTTAAAATAGAAACATTTGAAAAAATAGTTCCAGAAACTTTAGATGCGTTAGAAAGATTCTTAGCAAATGGAAGTATAAAAGGAATTGGTCCAAGTACAGCACATAAAATAATTAAGAAATTTGGAGAAGAAACAATTTCTGTATTTAAATTTGAACCACAAAGATTGGCAGAAATAAAAGGAATAAGCAATAATAAAGCATTAGAAATGTCAGAGAGCTTTAACGAAGGTTTTGAATTATGGCAGTTGGTATCATTTTTAGATAAATTTAAAATACCAGTAAGTGCAGCACAGGGAATATATAAAAAAATAGGTGAAAATACAATTGCTAAAATAGAAGAAAATCCATATATACTAGTAGACTTAGTACGTGGAATAGATTTTAAACAAATAGATAAAATGGCTTTAGATTTAGGTATGGATTATTCAAATCCAGAAAGAATATCTAATGGTATTAAATATGGTTTAGCATTAGTAGCAAATAACGGACATACATGTGCTCTAAAACAAAATTTGATAGAATTTATGTTACAATTATTAAATGTTTCAGAAGATTTAATAGAAAGTGAACTTATAAATTTAAGAGCAAAAGAAAAAATTGTTATTGAAAAAAGAGACGATATAGAATGGGTTTATTTATATGAATATTATAAAGCAGAGCTGAATATTGCAGAAAGATTAGTGTTGTTAAATAAAGCTCAAAATGTTAAGCACATTTCTAAAATAGATAAAGAATTGAAATTATTAGAAAAAAAAGCTGATATAATATTATCAGATAAACAGATTGAGGCTGTAAAGCAAATAAATGACAACAATGTTTGTGTTATCACAGGACGGACCAGGAACTGGTAAAACGACAATAATAAAAACAGTTTTAGAATTATATAAAAATAAAGGGAAAAAAGTAGCTCTATGTGCACCAACTGGAAGGGCAGCTAAAAGAATGGAAGAAGCAACAGGAGAAGAAGCTAAAACTTTGCATAGATTATTAGAAATTGGAAAAATAAAAGATGATCTTGGTATGGAAGATATAGAGCAAGAATTTGCTCCAATAGATGCAGATGTAATAATTGTAGATGAAATGTCTATGGTAGATATTTTTTTAATGAATTATTTGGTTAAAGCAGTATATTTAGGAACAAAACTTGTACTTGTTGGAGATATAGACCAATTACCATCTGTTGGACCAGGAACAGTTTTAAAAAGTATAATAGCTTCAGATAAATTCTCTGTTGTCCGTTTAGATAAGATATTTAGGCAAGCAGCCTTGAGTAAAATAATTCTAAATGCACATAATGTTAATAATGGAAAAGGCTTCATTTTAAAAGATGAGAAAAATGAAGGTTTAAAAGATGATTTCTTTTACATTAATGAATACAATCAAGATAAAATACTAGAAAATATATTGTCTTTATCAAAAGATAGGTTAAAAAAATATGGTGATTATGAATTCTTTAAAAATATACAAGTAATAACTCCAAGCAAAAAAGGAACAATTGGAACAAGAGAATTAAATAAAAGCCTACAACAAGAATTAAACCCTAAATCAGATGATAAAAAAGAAAAAACTTTTGGTAACGTAATATTCAGACAAGGCGATAGAATAATGCAAGTTAAAAATAACTATGATATATACTGGGAAAAACACAAAGAAAAATTTGAATATGGTAGCGGAATATTCAATGGGGAATTTGGAACAATAGTTAATATAAATGAAGAAGAAAAACAGTTACAAGTCTTATATGATGACGATAAAAATGCATGGTATTCGTTCCAAGATTTAGAACAAATTGAACATGCATATGCAATAACAGTTCACAAATCACAAGGAAGTGAATTTGATGTTGTAATACTTCCAATAACCGCATCAGCTCCAATGCTTTTAACACGTAATTTGCTATATACAGCAATAACAAGAGCAAAAAAACTTTTAATAGTCATTGGACCAGTAAATGTAATAGATAGAATGATAGCAAACCACGATAGCAAAAAAAGAAATACAGGATTAGAATATAAACTTAGCAACATGTAGAAAAGTGTCGAAAACTTTTCTACTTTTTTAAATCTGTTTACTTGACTTAAAAACAAAAATATAATATATTATGAAAAAGAGGTGATAATATGTCAGAAGAATATTTGACAAAGATATTAGATGAAGCAATCGAGGAATTTGAAGAAAATCCAGAAACTATACCATTTGAAAAATGGCAAGAAAAAATGAGGGAAAAATACAATGTCAAAATTTAGATTAGAACTATCTTATAAAGCACAAAAAGACCTAGAAAATCTAGAAGAACATATTAGTGAATATAATATTAATAAAAAAATTGAAAAAATAAATATTGATATTCAAAATTTAACATATATGCCAAGAATACATAAAACATTGTATTCATTTAAGGATCCCAAAGGTGAATATAGAAGAATTGTTTCAGGAAAATATATAATAATTTATAAGATATTAAATAATCAAATTACAATTTTAAGAGTTTTTTCAGAAAAGCAAAATTACTTAAATCTTAACGATTTTATTCTAAAAGAAAAATCCGAAAAATATTTAATAATCAAATAGAAAGAAGTGAAAAATAGTAGTGAATATACTAGGGCTTATTAATTATGCGTTAAATTTAATATACCCAAATTGTTGTGGCGTTTGTGATGAAATATGCAAAGACGATATTTGCAAAAAATGTGAATTAAAGCTAAAAGAAATTTCAAAATTTAAAATAGATATTTATAAAACTAAAAACTTTAAAAAGCATTTATATATTTTTAGATATGATGGAATAATAAAAAATAGATTAATAGATTACAAATTTAATGAAAAACCATACATATATAAAGCTTTTGTGAATTTTATAATAAAAAATAAAAAAGCTTGTAGATTTTTGAAAAATTATGATATAATTATTCCAGTTCCTATACATAATGATAGAAAAAGACAAAGAGGATATAATCAAAGTGCATTAATTGCTAAAGAATTGGTAAAAAACTTTAGTAATATTAATTACATTGATAATGTATTAATAAAGAAAAAAAATAATAAACCTCAAAGTAGTCAAAATAAAGAGGAACGATACAAAAATGTTAATAATGTTTATTATTTAAAAAATAAACAAAAAATATATGGCAAAAAAGTTTTGATTTTAGATGATATTTATACTACAGGTGCAACTGTAAATGAATGTTCTAAAATGTTAAAAAAAGCTAAAGCAAAACAAGTTGATGTATTAACAATAGCAAAAGATTAAAGAAAAGGAGAAATAAAGTGGAAGATTTAGTTGAAAGTATATTAGATTATATCAGATCAGATTATACAGATTATGCAATAATGATAAATGGCGAATGGGGAAGTGGAAAAACATATTTTTGGAATAATAAAATTAGAAACAAAATTGAAAATATGCATATAAATGGAAAACAATATACTACAATTTATATGTCTTTGTATGGGATTTCAAACCTTGAAGAAATAAGTAAAAAAATATTTATTGAAACTACACAGCTTATGGATAAAAATCTTAAAAAGTTTATGAATAGTCATAATCAATCAACAATACCAGAATACGCAAAAACTGGACTTGATATGGCAAACTTTTTTGGTGTTACTCAAAATGGAGATAGAATAGACTATGGAGACTTTTTTTCAACAGATGATAAAATACTTTGTTTTGATGATTTGGAAAGAGCAAATGTTGATGTTATAGACATCTTAGGATATATAAATAATTTTGTTGAACATGATCACATAAAAACTATAATAATATGTAATGAAAAAGAACTTTCTGCAAAATTAAAAAGCAGTAATCTAGAAATGAAAACCTTTATAGCTACTTACTTACTAGATAAAGAAGGAGATTTATCTAAAGTATCTGATAAACCAATTGTAGAAAAAATACAAGATAAAATTGAATATGTATTCGATAAAGCAAATGATTATGAAAGAATAAAAGAAAAATTAATTGGAGAAACTTTTGAATATGCTCCAGAATTTAATTATATTATAAATGGATTGTTAATGAGATATGAAGGAAATCCAGAACTTATAAGATTTTTAAGAGAAAACACACGTATAATAATAAGTACATTTAATAAAAGTGGTACACGAAATTTAAGAATATTAAAACATGCATTAAATGATTTTAAAAAAATATATGAAATGGTAAATAAAAATTATCCAAATACAAATTATAGAGTATTACAAACAATGTTAATATTTACAATAGCTATATCTTTTGAAATTAAAGCTGGTAAAGTTACTAAAGATAAATTTGTAAATATTGCAGATAATGAAGAATACAAATCAATACTTGTTTCTTCAAGAGTATTAATGGATAATAGACAATTCTATATAAAAGAATTTGATAATAACTATTACTACAACTTTAAATCAGAATATAAATTCTTTAAATTTATTGAAATATATATAAGAACAAGAATTTTTGACATGAAAGTATTTAAAGCAAATATGGATGTAATTATAAATACAGTAGATACGGCAAAACTTCCAGGATATAAAAGATTACTTACAGAAGAATATTGGAAAATACCTGATGATGAATTTGCTGGAGTAATAGATGAAGTAATAGACAATCTAAAAACAGGAAAAATAAATCTTGTTGATATGGTTAAATTATTTGGATACTTTAGTTACTTTATAAAAAAAGATTTAATAAAATACGACATGAAAACAATAAAAATGTTGTTTTTCAATGGAATGAATGCTGCATCACTTACTTCTAAATATTGTGATAATATGCAAGAAGAATTAGATAAAGTTGCTTTTATTGAACACAATCAAGATATGGATGAGGTATTAAAACATTTTGAACAGTTGAATGCAAAATTAAAAGAAAAAATGTATGAAGAAAAAGCAGATGATGTATTTAAATGTATACCTATGAGAATGGAAACATTTTATGAAAAATTTGATACAGAATGTATGAATGTGCCAATATTTAAATATTATGATTCATTCCAAATATTCCAAAGAATTTCATGTGCAAGTAATGAAGATATAGTTACAATAAAAGAAAAACTATTAAACAGAGAAGAGCTATATCATGATAAGATTGAACCTGAAATAAAAAGCATTAAACAATTAAAACAAATAATAGATGATTATACAAGCGCTAAAGATAACAGTATAAAAATAGTAATGCTTAAAGATTTCTCAAAAGCATTGGGAATAATAATAGACAAACATAAGAAGTTTTAAAAGAGATTTGTAAAAAAATCTCTTTTTATTTTTTTATATACATAAATTTTCTTTTTTTTCAAATACTATAAATAAATATTAAAAAATGATTAGGAGGAAAATTTATGAAGGCAACAGGTGTTGTTAGAAGAATAGATGATTTAGGAAGAATAGTAATACCAAAGGAGATAAGAAAGGTATTAAGAATAAAAGAAGGAGACCCAATAGAAATATTTACAGGGAGAGAAGGAGAGGTTATATTAAAAAAATATTCTCCAATAGGAGAACTTTCAGAATTTGCTACAAGTTATGCAGAAACACTTGCAAAAACAACAGGACATATTGCATGTATAACTGATAAAGACAATGTTATAGCAGTATCTGGTGCATCAAAAAAAGAATTTCTAGAACAAGATATATCAAAAGAATTGGAAGAGATAATGGAAGACAGAGAAATATATACAAGTAATAAAAATAATGATATTGCAATACCAATAACCAAAAATGATAATCAAGAAAGAAAGTTTAATGCTCAAGTAATATACCCAATAATATCACAAGGAGATGTAATTGGAAGTGTAGTATTATTATCAAAAGACAATAAAAAGAAAATGAATGAAACTGAAGAAAAAATTGCACAATCAGCAGCAGGTTTCTTGAGTGGACAAATGGAGATTTAAAAATCAAAAAATATTTGTTAATAATTTAGAAAAAACTCCTGCAAATTTTTAAAAAATATTTACAAAAAAAATAGTTTAATATATAATACAAAATGAATAAAATTATTTTTATAAATAGAAAAATATATGTAAATTAATTGCTAAACTAAAAACAAAAGAAGGGAGAAAAAATGAAACAAAAATTAAAAGGATATAAAGGAATAACACTAATAGCATTAATAATTACAATAATAGTATTATTAATATTAGCAGTAGTAGCAATAAGTGCAGTAAAAGGAGACGGAATAATTGCACATGCAAAAAATGCAAAAAAAGCGTATTCAGAAGCACAAATAAATGAGAAATCAACTATACAAGGATATCTTGACAAGTTAGAAGAAAGCCAATTGGAAAGTATAAAAATAAAAGATAACTTAAATAAAGTATTAAGTACAGGTGGAAACATAACACTGGAAGATGACTTTGGAAATAAGATAAAAGTACCAGCAGGGTTTAAAATATTGGTAGATAGTACAACAGTATATACAGCAGACGATATAAATGTAACAAAAGGAATAGTAGTAGAAGATGGAGAAGGAAACCAGTTTGTATGGATACCAGTAGGAACAATATATGCAGATATAGAAAAAACAGAAGCAAATGCAAAAACAATAACATTAGGTAGATATTCAGATTTTACTAAAACAAACAATGCATATACAGTAGCACAAAATGCGAGTGATTATGGAGCTCAAGTAAAAATTAAAAATAATTATACAGAAGATACAACATCAAACCATAACTCTGATTATAAAAATTCAATAGCAAAAAACATAGGAGAATTTTGTACAAAATCACTTGCTAATGGAGGATATTATATAGGAAGATATGAGGCAAGAGTAGAAAACTATGATGCTTCCAATATAAATACATCTAATAGTGGAAATTCTACAGATTGGACTGGATATGTAGCAGAAAGTGGAAAACAGTTAAAATTAGCAAGTAAAGCAAATTCACAAGTATGGAATTATGTAACACAAAATAAAGCGAGCAGTTTGTGTCAAAGTATGTATACAAATAAGCCATTTGAAAGTGATTTAGTAAATAGTTATGCATGGGATACAGCAATAATCTTTTTCCAAGAATTTGGAGACAACTCAACATATGCAAGTAAAAAAAGTGTAAATCATAGTTTAGCAAATACAGGAACATCAGGAACGAGTTATACTGGAACAGAAAAAGATGTAATATGTAATGTGTATGATATGGCAAGTAATTGTTTTGAATTGTCAACGGAGACCTATAGCGGTTCTAACTATCCTTGCACTAGACGTGGTGGTAATTTCGACAGCAGCAGCAGCTGCACGAGCGGTCGTAGCTTCTACAACACGAACGGTGCTTACGATGGCTATTCTTTCCGCCCACTTTTATATATGTAGGACTGAAATCTGAAGGAGATTTAAAAATCTCCTTTTTTTATTGTAAATTGTAAGTAAAAATGATAAAATAAGCATATGTTCAAATATGGAGGGAAGTAATATGCAAGAGGAAATATATAAGCAATTACTTAAAGCTATTAATAAAGAAAATATAATGTTAAATGAACCTATGAGCAAGCATACATCTTTTAAAACTGGAGGCAATGCCAGATTCTTTGTAAAGGCTTATTCAGTAAATGAAATTAAAGATGTTTTAAAAGTTGTAAAAGAGAACAAAATTCCATTGTTTATATTAGGAAATGGAACAAATTTATTGGTTAAAGATGAAGGTTTTGATGGAATAGTTTTACAAATTAAATTGGACAATATAAACATAGAAGACAATATAGTTACAGTTGATGCAGGTGTAAAAAATGCAGTGCTTTCAAATAAAATATTGGAAAAAAGCTTAACTGGTTTTGAATTTGCATCTGGTATTCCTGGAACAATTGGTGGAGCAATAAAAATGAATGCTGGGGCATATGGAAATGAAATGAAAGATATTGTTCAAGAGGTTACATATATAGATTTTGATGGAAACATAAATACAATTTCTAATAAACAATGTGAATTTGAATATAGAAATAGTATTTTCTTTAAATTGAATTGTGTAATTTTACAAACAAAATTAAAATTAGAATATGGAAATAAGAAAGAAATTCAAAATAAAATAAAAGAGTTAGTAATTCAAAGAAAAGAAAAACAGCCTTTAGAATATCCAAATGCAGGAAGTACATTTAAAAGAGGAACAGATTTTATAACAGCTAAGATTATAGATGAGTGTGGATTAAAAGGTTATAGCATAGGGGGAGCAGAAGTTTCGCAAAAACATGCAGGATTTATAATTAACAAAAACAATGCAACTTCTAAAGATATATTAGATTTAATAAAATACGTGCAAAGTATAGTTAAAGAAAAAACAGGCAAAGAAATAAAACTAGAAATAGAAGTAATATAGAAAGGAATAAAAATGGACTTAAAAGAATTTTATTATGATTTACCAGAAGAACTAATAGCGCAAGTGCCAATTCAAAAAAGAGACGAATCAAGATTAATGGTGCTAGATAGAAATAACAAAACAATAGAACATAAGATATTTAAAGATATATTAGATTATTTAAAACCAGGGGATTGTTTAGTAAGAAACAATACAAAAGTTATACCTGCAAGAATTTATGGCAAAAAAGAAACAGGTGCTAATGTTGAGTTTTTACTATTAAATAATATAGAAGGAGATATATGGGAAGCAATAGTTAGACCTGGTAATAAGCTACATGTTGGCACAAAAGTGACTTTTGGAGAAGGCTTACTTAATGCAGAAATATTAGAAGTTATGGAAGGTGGAACGAGAAAAGTTAAATTTACATATAACGGTATTTTTAACGAAATATTAGATCAAATAGGATTAATGCCACTTCCACCATATATACATGAAGAGCTAAAAGAAAAAGATAGATATCAAACAGTATATGCAAAATATCAAGGCTCAGCTGCAGCACCAACAGCTGGTTTACACTTTACAGAAGAACTTTTAGAAAAAATAAAAGAAAAAGGTGTAGAAATTGCAAATGTAACTTTACATGTTGGAATAGGTACATTTAGACCAGTTAAAGTTGAAAAAATAGAAGAACATCATATGCATTCAGAACACTATTATATAAAAAAAGAAGATGCTGAAAAAATAAATAATGCGAAGAAAAATGGTGGAAGAATAATTAGTGTTGGAACAACTTCTTGTAGAGTGTTAGAAAGCATAGCAGATGAAAATGGATTTGTAAAAGAAACAGAAGGAGATACAAGTATATTTATATATCCAGGGTATAAATTTAAATGCATAGATGCACTAATTACTAATTTTCACTTACCAGAATCAACATTATTAATGTTAGTTTCAGCACTAGCAGGAAAAGATTATATTATGAAAGCATATAAAGAAGCAGTAGAACAAAAATATAGATTCTTCAGTTTTGGAGATGCAATGTTTATATATTAATAAAGGAGAATAAAATGAAACAACCAATTACATATGAACTATTACATGTAGATAAAAACTCAGGGGCGAGAAGAGGAGTTATACATACACCACATGGAGACATACAAACACCAGTATTTATGCCAGTTGGAACACAAGCAACAGTTAAAGCAATGACTCCAGAGGAGTTAAAAGAAATAGAGGCACAAATTATATTGTCTAATACATATCATTTATATCTAAGACCTGGTAATAAGCTTGTTAAAGAAGCAGGCGGTCTTCATGAATTTATGAGATGGGACAGACCTATTCTTACAGATAGTGGCGGATTCCAGGTATTTAGTTTAGGACCTCTAAGAAAAATAACAGAAGAAGGGGTTGAATTTAAATCTTATCTAGATGGAAGCAAACACTTCTTATCTCCAGAAGCTGTTATGGAAATTGAAAATGATTTAGGCGCAGATATTATGATGGCATTTGATGAATGTTGTCCATATCCATCAACATATGAATACACTAAGAACTCTATGGAAAGAACAACTAGATGGGCTGAAAGATGTAAAAAAGCACATTCAAGACCAGAAGAACAAGGGTTATTTGGAATTATACAAGGTGGCTTTTATAAAGACTTAAGAAAAAAATCTGCAGAAGATTTAATAAAACTGGATTTTCCTGGTTATGCTATAGGTGGAATAAGCGTAGGAGAACCTAAAGAAGAATTTATTGATATATTAAGATATACTACACCACTTATGCCAGAAAATAAACCAAGATATTTAATGGGAGTAGGAACACCAGACTATTTAATAGAAGCAGCACTTGCTGGAATTGATATGTGTGACTGTGTTCTTCCAACAAGAATAGCAAGAAATGGAACAGCAATGACCTGGCAAGGCAAAAAAGTTATACGTAATGCAACATATGAAAGAGACTTTACAACTTTAGATGAAGAATGTGATTGTTATGCTTGTAAAAATTATACAAAAGCATATATTCATCATCTTATAAAAAATAAAGAAATATTAGGTGTTAGACTACTTTCAATTCATAATTTAAGATTCTTGACTAAACTAATGGAAAGAGTTAGAATAGAAATAGAAAATGATAATTTACTAAACTTTAGAAAAGATTTTTATAAAAAATATGGATATACGGAGGAATAAAGTATGGGATGGAGTAGCGATGAGCAAACGCCAAAAAAAGAAGGAATGGATTTATCTTCAAAAATATTAATTGGTATAATATCATGTGTGTTATTAATAATATTAATAATTATTATATTATTAATAAATATAAAGAATACATCTTTTGATATAATTGTTGATGGTAAAACAGCTACTACAACAAGCAAAGATAAATTAATTACAACAATTGATGATTTAACTTATTTAAATATAGAAGAATTTGCAAAACTTGTTAATTATGAATATCACGAAGGCGAGTACAAGTCATTTACTATATCAAAAGATAAATGTTATGTTCAGGGAACTGAAGAAACAGCAAGTTTCTATTTAAACGAGAATAAAGTATGCAAATTACCAACAAATAAGCTTGAAGAAGATTATAGAGAGTATACAGTAAAAAATATAACTGAGAGTATAAACGATAAAATGTATGCACCTATAGAGACAATACAATTAGCTTTTAATGTAGTTATAAAAGAAACTAATAATTCTTTAACAATATATACATTAGACAATTTAATTACAAGTTATGATAAAAAAGTTAAAGATTGGGGATATACAGGCTTAGAAGATCAAACATTTGAAAATAAGAAATCTTTATTATATGGTTACCTAATAGTAAAAAAACAAGAAGGATTATATAAAACAATAAATATAGATAATACACAGGAGATAGTTTCAGATAAATATAGTTCAATAGAATTTTCTGAAAATACAAAAGAATTTTTTGTAACAAATAGTCTAGGACAAGTTGGAATAATTAACTTGGATGGAACAACAAAAATTGAACCAATATACAACTCAATTTCAGTTTTAGATAAAAACTCAGGTTTATATTTAGTAGATAAAGATAAAAAATATGGAGTTGTAAAAAGCGGAAATAAAACAGTTATCTATCCAGAATATGATAGTATAGGGCTAAACACAAAGAATAATATATTTAATATAGAAAATCAATATATTATTTTAGATACGTTAATTCCTGTTTGCAAAAATAATAAATATGGAGCATTTGATAAAGAGGGAAACTTGATATTAAATGTAGAATATGATGAATTGGGTTGTACAGCCACAAATGTGGAGGTAAATGGAACTAAGAAAACAGTTGAACCTGTTCTTACAATACCAGAATGCAAAGGAATTGTTGTGAAAAAGGCAGAGAAATATGGATTAATAGATATAACAGGAAAAGAATTAGTACCAGTTGCAGTTGATAGTATTTATAGTATAACTACTAATAATAAAACAAACTATTTTATGCTTTATAATACACAAGAATTAAATATTATAAGTAGATTGATTGCAGCAGGATTATTAGAAGATAAAGTACAAACTGAAGATGAAACAACAAACAATACAGCGAATAATAATCAAAATACGACTAATAATGTACAAAATAATACAACAAATACTGCAACAGTTGAGGCAAGCAGTAGCAATTTGATTACTAATAGTGTGAATTTAACAAATAGCATTAATTAAAAAATAATAAATAAATTCTATCCCCTTAATATTAAGCATACAATATTAAGGGGGTATTTTTATGAATAACGTTGTAACAGAAACAAGCAGTGATAATAATTTAATAAAAATTTTTAAAGGTTTAATATGCTCTTTTATAATTACTTTAGTTAGTATTCTTATATTTTCAATTATTTTAACGTATACAAATATTTCTGAAAGTGTTATACCGGTTGTCATTATAATTTTAACATTCATAAGTATTTTAATAGGAAGTATGCTTAGTACTAAAAGTATAAATAAAAATGGAATGATGAATGGAGCAATAATAGGAGGAACATATGTAATTTTATTATATTTAATATCTAGTTTGTTAAATACTGGTTTCGCTCTTAATATTTATACAATTATAATGATAATATCAGGAATTATATCTGGAATTATAGGTGGAATACTGGGAGTAAATACATAAAAATGAAACAAAAAAGAACAGACAGAAATGTCTGTTCTTTTAATATTTGGTTATTATTTATTATCTTTCATAATTTCTTTAATTGAACCCAAACTACTTAAAGTAGATGTTGCTTCAAATGGAATAAATACTTTGTTTGCTTCTCCATTTGCTATTTCTTTTAAAGCTTCTAAAGATTTTAATTGAACTATTTTTTCATCTGGTTTAGCAGCTTTTAAAGCACCATAAACTAATTCGATTTCTTTAGCTCTAGCATCAGCTACTTTTTTAATAGCATCAGCTTCACCAGTTGCACGAGTTATTTTTGATTCTTTATCAGCTTCAGCTTGTAATATTGCAGCAGCTTTTTGACCTTCAGCAATTGTTATAGCAGATTGTCTTTCACCTTCAGCTTGAAGGATTAAAGCTCTTTTATTTCTTTCTGCATTCATTTGCTTTTCCATTGCATCTCTAATATCAGCAGGTGGAGTAATATCTTTTATTTCAACTCTATCAACCTTGCATCCCCATTGATCGGTTGCTTCATCTAATATAACTCTTAATTGATCATTAATTGCATCTCTTGAACTAAATGTTTGGTCTAAATCCATTTTACCAACTATATCACGGATAGTAGTTATAGCTAAATATTCAATACCTTTCTTTAAAGATTGGATTTCGTAAACAGCTTTTGCTGGATCTGTAATTTTATAGAATACAACAGTATCTATAGTAATTGTAACGTTATCTTGTGTAATAACTCCTTGTGGTGGAACATCCATAGTTTGTTGTTTTAAACTAACAACTGAACGAACTGTATCAACAAAAGGAAGTATTATTGTAAGACCTGCATCGGCAACTTTATAAAATTTACCTAATCTTTCTATAATATACACTTCAGATTGTTTTACAATTTTAATTGATTTAAATGCTATAATTGCAATAATGATTAATAAAATTATTAAAAATGTCATTTTATTATCCTCCTAATAAATTATATATATTGTTGTAGGGAATAATCCCTAATATTAAAAACTTATTTTACTATGGCTTTTACACCATTTATTTCTATAACTTCAACTTCAGTACCTTTTTCTATTTTTACATCGTTAGCACTTTTGGCAGACCATACTTCAGTTCCGACTTTTACTTGTCCTTCGCCAGATTCTGGATTTATATCTTTAATTACTAATCCTTTTTTACCAATAATAGAATAAGCATTAGTTTTAATATTCTCATCATTTTTAGAAATTTTATTTGCGAACTTTCTAGTGAAAAAAATTAATATTGTAGAAGATACAACAAATGCTGTCATTTGGATTGCAATATTAGTAGTAAACAAGCTAACTATCATAGCAATTAAAGCTCCAATACCAAACCAAAAAACTAAGAAGCCAACTGTAGCGATTTCAATAATAAAACAAAAACCTGCAATTATAATCCAAGTTTGCCACATAGTGATATACCTCCTAAATTTAACTAACACAATAATTATACCATAATAAGGTCTATAAATAAATAATTTTGGAGAAAAAAATAAAAAATATTTGCTAAATATACTATTAAAAATAAAGAATCATATTCTGTCGAAAACTTCTCATAATTCGCTAAAACTTCCCAACTTTTACTCTTGGAAAAAATTACCAATTAATATATAATCTATAAAAACAACAAAGGAGGGTAAAATTTTGGAAATTAACTATATAAAAGAGGACAAGACCCTAGTTCTAAAATTAACAGAAGAATTAGACCACCATGTGGTAGAAAAAATAAGGAGGAAAGCGGATTATGAAATGGAAAGATATATTCCAAGAAAAGTTATATTTGATTTTAATAATGTTTCTTTTATGGACAGCGCAGGAATAGGATTAATATTAGGAAGGTATAGAAATATTACAGCTTTGGGAGGCAAATTGGAAATAATAAATGCTAGTGAATCAGTTAATAAAATATTAAAAATGAGTGGAGTAACAAGATTAATAAGTATAAATAAGGAGGAATGTGCGTAAATGTTAACAAAGTACGATAATGAAATGAAATTAGAATTTATAAGTAAATCATCTAATGAAGCATTTGCAAGAATTGCTGTGGCAGCATTTGTATCACAATTAGATCCAACAATTGAAGAAATATCAGATATAAAAACTGCAGTATCAGAAGCTGTAACAAATTCAATAATTCATGGATATGAGGATACAACTGGAATTATAAAACTTCACTGCATGATAAAAGATAATGAGATTATAATTGAAATTTCAGATACTGGTGTTGGAATTGAGGATATAAATATAGCCAAAGAACCTTTATATACTTCAAAACCAAATTTAGAAAGAAGCGGAATGGGATTTACCATAATGCAAAGTTTTATGGATGAGTTAAACGTTGAATCTGTAATGAATTTGGGCACAAAAATAACAATGAAGAAGAAAATAAAACAAAATATAAGTAGAAACAATAGTCAAGATAATATATGTATAACTGCCTAAAAAGGAGTACATATGTATAGTAACAATATAAAATATATAAAGCTTGCTCAAGAAAATAATGAGGAGGCTATGGAATACTTAGTTAAAAATAATTCTGGACTTGTTTGGAATATTGTTAAAAGATTTTCTGGAAGAGGTTATGAACTAGAAGACCTGTATCAAATAGGAAGCATAGGTTTAATAAAAGCAATAAAAAGATTTGATATAGATTTAGAGGTTCAACTTTCTACATATGCGGTTCCATACATAATGGGAGAAATAAAAAGGTTTATAAGAGATGATGGAATAATAAAGGTAAGTAGGCAAACAAAAGAACTAGCAGTAAAAATAAAGCAAATACAAAATGAATATATGAGTAAATATTCTGAAGAAATATCAATAATGCAGATTTCAAAAATATTAAAAGTTCCCAAAGAGGAAATCGCAGCTGCAATAGAGTCATGTAATAGTGTTAATTCAATTTATAGTGTTGAAGGTGCAGATTCAGACGATAGAATGATAATTGAAAAAATTGCAGATAATAAAAATGAATATAATAATTTAGTTGATAAAATAACATTAAGTGAAATAATAAATAAATTAGATGAAAAAGAAAAAAAGGTTATACTTCTTAGATTCTATAAAGAGCAAACGCAAAGTCAGGTAGGAAAAATACTTGGAATAACACAAGTACAAGTCTCAAGAATAGAAAAAAGAGTATTGGAAAAAATGAAACTTAAATTGGAGGCAGTATGAGAAAGACAATTTATTTAATAATATGCTTAATGTTATTAATTTTTTTAATTCCGTTAATTTTTACAAATAGACGTGTTACTGAAACTTCTCAAATTACAAATAAAAATAAGATAAGTCTTGAAAAAACAATAGACTATGATTATAGTAAATTCTCAACTATTAAGTTACTTCATAAAGATAGTAATGAAGTAGAAGAAGTAAAGTTGGATGATTATATTGCTTGTGTGGTATCTGCCGAAATGCCAGTAAGTTATGATATAGAAGCATTAAAAGCTCAGGCAATAGTTGCAAGAACATATACAATATATAAAATAACCACTTCAAAAAAACATGAACAAGCAGACATTTGTGATAAAAGCACTTGCTGTCAAGCATGGATCTCAAAAGAAAATAGACTAAAAAAGTGGAAAGAGGATGTTGCAAACGAAAATTGGAATAAAATTATAAAAGCTGTAAACGAGACTGCAGGAAAAATAATAACATATAATGGAAAACCAATTAATGCTTTTTTTCATGCAAATAGTGGAGGAAAAACAGAAGTACCTTTTTATGTTTGGGGAGGAAGCGGATATCCATATTTGCAAGTTGTAGAAACAGCAGGAGAAGATGCATATTCACAATATAGTTCAGAAGCAACATTTACAAAAGAAGAATTAGAAAAGAAAATAAAAGAAAAACACGAAGACTTTGAAATCAACTTAGAAGAAGAAAATTGTATAGAAATAAAAGAAAGAGACAAAAGTGATAGAGTTGTAACTGTAAAAATAGGAAATCTTAATTTATCTGGAGTAGAAACCAGAACCTTATTGGGATTAAGATCTGCAAACTTTACAGTAGATATTTCAAAAGACAAAGTAAGCTTTAAAGTAATAGGATATGGACATGGAGTTGGAATGAGTCAAACTGGTGCAGATGCACTTGCAAAACAAGGAAAAAATTGCGAAGAAATAATAAAACACTTTTACTCAGGCGTTGAAATAAAAGATAAATTATAATTTTTGTATAAATTTTCATAAAAAGGAAATACTTTTATTAAATAATTCACTATGGAGGTTTTTATGAGAAGAGAGAATAGAAAAAATAGAGCAAATTCCAATATGTCAATTTATATTACAGGAGGAGTTCTAGTACTTGCAATAGCTGCATTTATTATAACTTTTGTTGTTTATTCAAATAAATTAGATTCTGATTCATATGGACTTGATTCAGAATATTTAGCACAATATACAAATCAAAATACTAATATAACATCAGAAAATACAACAACAGCAAGTTCTAGTATAGGTAAAACAATTGAAGAATCAAAAAATAGTTTAACTAATAATACAGAAACAAAAGATATTAAAGAAGATAATAAAGTAGAAGAAATAGTAAAAAATGAAGATAAAAAAGAAACATCAAAAACAAATACAAAAAAAGATCCGGTTTTTAGTAAACCTATTGAAGGAGATATTTCAAAAGAATTTGCAAAAGATAACTTAGTTTATTCAGAAACTTTAAAAGAATGGACTGTACATTTAGGAGTGGATATAAAGGCTGAAAAAGCAACAATAGTAAAAGCAGCAGCTGATGGAAAAGTTAAATATATAAAAAATGATCCAAGGTATGGACTTTCTATAATAATAGAACACTCAAATGGATTCCAAACTTTATATGCAAACTTGCTTACAACAGAATTTGTGTCAGAGGGTGAAGAAGTAAAAGCAGGACAAACAATAGCAACAATAGGCGAAAGTGGAGTATATGAAATTGTAGATGAACCACATTTACACTTTGAATTAATAAAAGATAATGAAAATATAAATCCAGCAGATTATATAAAATTTGAATAATTATGATATGTTGTAAGAAAGAGAAGACACTTTTTGTGTCTTCTTTTTCTTATATTAAAAAGCAATATTGACATATACAAACTTTTGTTTTATAATATCATATGTCGATGGGGGAATATTATGAACGATAAAATAATAATAAGAGGAGCAAAAGAGCATAATCTTAAAAATATAAATCTTGAAATACCAAGAGATAAATTAGTTGTAATTACAGGACTTTCAGGTTCTGGAAAATCTTCTTTGGCTTTTGATACTTTATATGCAGAAGGACAAAGAAGATATGTAGAAAGTTTGTCTTCTTATGCGAGACAATTTCTAGGAATAATGCAAAAACCAGATGTTGAATCTATTGAAGGACTTTCACCAGCAATTTCAATAGACCAAAAAACAACATCAAAAAATCCACGTTCTACTGTTGGGACTGTTACAGAAATATATGACTATATACGTTTATTGTATGCAAGAATTGGTGTACCATATTGCCCTAAATGTGGTAAAAAGATAGAAAAGCAAACAATAGACCAAATAGTTGAAAGTGTACTTGAATTAGATGAAGGAACTAAAATTCAAATCTTATCTCCAATAATTAGAGGCAGAAAAGGAGAATTTGTAAAACTTCTACAAGGCTACGTTAAAGATGGATTTACGCGTGCTAGAATAGACGGTGAAACAGTTGAGCTTACAGAAGATTTGCAAATAGATAAAAAGAAAAAACATAATGTAGAAATAATTGTAGATAGATTAGTAATAAAAGAAGATATAAAAAGTAGATTAACAGAATCTATTGAAATTGCTTTAAAACATGCAAATAATATTGTAATAATAAATGTTAAAAATGAAAAAGATATTTTGTATAGTACAAATTATGCATGCCCAGACTGCGATATTAGTTTTGAAGAGTTAAGTCCAAGAATGTTTTCTTTTAATAATCCATTTGGTGCATGTCCTACTTGTGCAGGTATTGGTTACCTTATGAAAATGGATGAAGACTTAATTATACCAGACAAAAATAAAACTCTTTATGATGGTGTAAAAGCATTTGGCGCAAGTACTATGAAAAAAAGTGAAACAATGGCTAAAATGTACTTTGAAAGTATTGCTAAACATTATGGAGTTGATATAACAAAGCCAATAAAGAGTTTACCAAGAAGCTTCTTAGATAAAATATTATACGGAACAGGAACAGAAGAAATTGATTTTGAATATACTTCTGTGGCTGGAACAAGAAAGTTTAAAGCACCTTTTGAAGGAGTAATACCAACACTTGAAAGAAGACACTCTGAAACAAAATCTCAAGGAATGAGAGACTTTTATGAGTATTACATGAGTGATAGTGATTGCCCAGACTGTAAAGGTGCAAGGCTAAGAAAAGAAAGTCTTGCTGTTAAGGTTGGAAGTAAAAATATAAATGAACTTACTAATATGCCTATTAATAAAATTAAAGATTATATAAATTCTTTAAAACTAACTAAAAAAGAACAAATAATATCAGACCAAATTATAAAAGAATTAAATAAAAGATTACAATTCTTAATAGATGTTGGACTTGAATACTTAACATTATCTAGATCTGCAGGAACTTTATCCGGAGGAGAAGCACAACGTATAAGACTTGCAACTCAAATAGGATCTGCTTTAACAGGAGTTTTATATATTCTAGATGAGCCAAGTATAGGATTACATCAAAGAGATAATGAAAGATTAATAAATACTCTAAAAAAACTTAGAGACTTAGGAAACACTGTATTAGTTGTTGAACACGACGAAGATACAATGCTTGCAGCAGACCAAGTAATAGATATTGGACCAGGTCCGGGAGTACATGGTGGAAAAGTAATTGCACAAGGAACAGCAGAAGAAATAATGAAGGTTGAAGACTCTATAACAGGACAATATTTATCTAGAAGAAAACAAATAAAAGTGCCAGAAAAAAGGAGAAAACCTAAAAGAGAAGCTATTGAAGTTATTGGTGCAACAGAAAATAATTTGAAAAATTTAAATGTTAAATTTCCACTTGGAGTATTTACTTGTGTAACTGGGGTATCTGGTTCTGGAAAAAGTACATTAGTAAATGAGGTTTTATATAAATCTATTGCTAGAAACTTATATGAATCAAAAGAAAAACCAGGAAAATGCAAAGAAATAAAAGGTATAGAAAATATAGATAAAATAATAAACATAGACCAATCACCAATAGGAAGGACACCACGTTCAAATCCTGCAACATATACAGGAGTATTTGACCATATCAGAGACTTATTTGCTACAACTAATGAGGCTAAATTAAGAGGATATGATAAAGGTAGATTTAGTTTCAATGTTTCTGGTGGTAGATGTGAAGCTTGTAATGGAGATGGAATTATACGTATAGAAATGCACTTTTTACCAGATGTTTATGTACCATGTGAAGTGTGCCACGGAAAAAGATATAACAGCGAAACCTTACAAGTAAAGTATAAAGGAAAAACTATTTCAGATGTATTAGATATGACAGTTGAAGAAGCATTGGAATTCTTTAAAAATATACCAAGAATAAAACAAAAAATTCAAACATTATATGATGTTGGACTTGGATATATAAAATTAGGACAACCTTCAACAACACTATCTGGAGGAGAAGCACAAAGAGTTAAGCTTGCAACAGAATTATCTAAAAAGCCTACTGGAAAAACTTTATATATTTTAGATGAGCCAACAACAGGACTTCATATTGCGGATGTTCATAAATTAGTTGATATACTTCAAAGATTAGTAGATACAGGAAATACAATTATAGTTATTGAACACAACTTAGATTTAATAAAAACAGCAGATTATATTATAGATTTAGGTCCAGAAGGTGGAGACGCAGGAGGAACAATTGTACAAGTTGGAACACCAGAACAAATAATAAAGAATGAAAAATCATATACCGGAAAATTTTTAAAACCATTTATAGAAAAATAAGTAAAGTACTAAAAAGAAGAAGTTTTTGTTTTTATCAAGAACTTCTTCTTTTATTATTATAAATCACGTTCATATAAATCTTTAATAAATACATCTTTTTCTTCGAAATTATCTATAAAACCAACTTTAGCCTTGTCCTGATTCAACTCTTGAATCCATACAGCTCTATCACCATAAAAAATATCAGTTTTATCTTTATTACTTAAAATCGAATTAATTCTATTAAACTCCATAAACAACCTCCAACAATTAAATTATGTATATATATTAAGTATATCCAGCTTTAACAAAAATATGCATAAGAAAGATTTTTTATTCTTGACTATAATTATTTTTAGTTATAAAATAAATTGAAAAAATGGAGGAGAAAATGCAAAAAAAATTTACTAAGATAGATGAAGAATTTATATGTGAAAATTGTGGTAAAAAAGTTGAAAAACTTGGGTACACTTGCAGAAATCATTGCCCAAGTTGCTTATGCTCAAAACATGTTGATATAAATCCAGGAGATAGAGCGGAAGATTGTCAAGGATTGCTAGAACCAATTAGCGTTGAACTTGACTCTAAAAAGGGATATGTAATTGTTTTTAAATGCAAAAAATGTGGAGCGATTAGAAAAAACAAAGCCGCTGAAGATGATAATATAGATTTAATAATAGAGTTATCATCTAAACAATATAAAGTTTAAAAAATAAGTAAAAGATTATTGCAAATTTGAATATATATTTATATAATATATATTGTTTGGAGGAGATTATGAAAAAATATTTTGGAACAGATGGAATTAGACGTATAGCTAATACAGATTTAACTCCTGAATTAGTATATAAAGTTGCTAAAGCTGGTGCGTATGTACTTGCAAAACATAGTAATCATACACCTACTATATTAATAGGAAGAGATACTAGAATTTCAGGAACTTTAATAGAAAGTGCAATGACAGCAGGCTTTTTGAGTTATGGAGCAAATGTTAAATTATTAGGAGTAATACCAACTCCAGCAGTTGCATATTTAACAAAAAAATTAAATGCAGATGCCAGTGTTGTTATATCTGCATCTCATAATACATTTGAATTTAATGGAGTTAAATTCTTTAGTAATAAAGGAATGAAGATTGCAGATGAAATAGAAGAAGAGATAGAAAGTATTATTGATTCTGGTAAAGTTGAAGAACTAACAGCTGAAAATGAAAAAATAGGCGTGTCTGAAAATCATCCAGAATACTTATATGAATATGCAAATTTTATAATAGATTTATTTAAAGATGTTAAAGTGCCAGAAGATTTTTGCGTAGCAATAGATACAGCAAATGGAGCAACATATAAAGTTGCAGAATATATCTTTAAAACTCTAGGAATAAAGCATAAAATATTAAGCAATATGCCGGATGGAATTAATATAAATAAAAATTGTGGTTCTACTCATTTAGAAAATTTAAAAAAATATGTAGTGGAAAATAAAATGTCTTTAGGAATTGCATATGACGGTGATGGAGACAGATGCTTAGCTGTTGACGAACTAGGAAATATAATTGATGGTGATGTAATTCTTGCAATCGTTTCAAGATATTTTAAAAAATATAATAAATTAGATAAAAATACAATAGTTGCAACTATTATGAGTAATTTAGGATTGAAAATTTATTCTAAAGACAACAATATTCAATTTATAGATACTAAAGTTGGAGATAGATATGTTCTTGAAGAGATGTTAAAAAATGGGTATAATTTAGGAGGAGAACAATCTGGACATATAATAATGTTAGATTATAATCCAACTGGTGATGGAATATTAACGTCATTAATGCTTATTAAAGCTTTAACTGAAGATTATAAAAAAACTTCTGATGCAAGAAATATTATAAGTATATATCCTCAAGTTTTAGTAAATGCTAAAGTTAGTCAAGAGAAAAAATATGATTATTCAGAAGATAAAGAAGTGCAAGAAGAAATTAAGAAAATTGAAGAAGAATTTGCACAAGATGGTAGAGTATTAATTAGAACTTCTGGCACAGAACCTCTAGTTAGAGTAATGATAGAAGGAAAAGATATTGACAATATTACTATGAAAGCAAAAAAACTTGCTAATTTAATTGAAGAAAAATTTAAATAAATATATACAAAGGAGGAATAAAAATGGATTACGTAGTAAATCTATCAGAACCTTATGCTGTAGTGTTAGCTTTAATGATTACATTACTAGCAATAATTCTTGGAAAGGAATTTAAAAAAAGCTTTTTACCAGCAATAGTTTTAGGATTGTTTTCAGTTTTGATACTAGTTCATACTTTCCAATCAATTTTCTTAACAGAAGAAGCATTTAAGGTAATGGCTACAAGGTCTATGGGAGTTGATGCTATAATGATTTTCTTATCTTATATTTCTTATTTATGGGTAGATAGCATAGAAACAAAAGAAAAAAACAAGAAAAGCATAGACGATAGTTTAGATTGGTTTTGGAAAAAAGTTTAATTAAGAAACAATAAAAATGGCTATATTTTAGCCATTTTTTTGTTCTTAATTATTGTTTAATTGTAGTTTTTATGATAAAATACAAAACGATAGTTAAACGGAGGTTTAAAGTATGGAAAAAGAAACTTTTTATATAACAACACCTATATATTATCCAAGTGGTAAATTTCATATAGGAACAGCATATACAACAGTAGTTGCAAATACAATAAAAAAATATAAAGAAGCAAGAGGATTTGATGCCTATTTATTAACAGGACTTGATGAACATGGACAAAAAATTCAAGAATTAGCACAAAAAAGAGGATTAACACCTCAAGAACATGTTGATGAAATGGCAGAAGCAGCTAAAAAACTTTGGAAATTAATGAAAATTGAAAATAATGATTTTATTAGAACAACTGAAGAAAGACATACAAAAGTTGTTGAAGAAATAGTTGACAGACTAATGGAACAAGGAGACATATATAAAGGTGAATATGTTGGAAAATATTGTGTGCCTTGTGAGACATTTTTTACAGAAACTCAATTAAAAGACGGAAAATGTCCAGACTGTGGACGCGAAGTTAGAGATATGAAGGAAGAAGCATATTTCTTTAATATGAAGAAATATCAAAAGAAAATAGAACAATTTTACGAAGAACATCCCGATTTCATAGAACCAGAATATAGAAAAAACGAACTATTAAATAATTTTATAAAACCAGGACTTGAAGATTTATGCGTTACAAGAACTGCTTTTGACTGGGGAGTAAAAGTAAAAAAAGATCCTAAACATGTTGTTTATGTTTGGTTAGATGCTTTAGTTAACTATATTACAGCATTGGGTTATGGAAGCCAAGATGATTCTTTATTTAAAAAGTTCTGGCCAGCGGATTTACATGTTGTTGGAAAAGATATAATTAGATTTCATGGAATATATTGGCCAATATTTTTAATGGCATTAGATTTACCACTTCCAAAAAAATTATTTGCGCATGGTTGGATAATGATGAAAGATGGAAAAATGTCTAAGTCTGTTGGAAATGTTGTTTACCCAGAATTATTGATTAATAGATATGGACTAGATGCTACAAAATATTATTTATTAAGAACTTTAATAAATGGACAAGATGCAATATTTACTCCAGAAGATTTTATAGATAGATTTAATTTTGATTTATGTAACGATTTAGGCAATTTATTAAACAGAACAATTGGAATGATAAATAAATATTTTGAAGGAAATGTGCCTAAATATAATGGATGTAAGAACGATGCAGATAAAGACTTGGAAGAGTCTACATTAGAAGAAATAAAACAAGTAGAAGATTATTTTGATAATTATAAAATAGCTCAAGGAATTACTCAAATATGGAAAATAATTGCTAGAACTAATAAATATATAGATGAAACATCACCTTGGATTTTAGCTAAGAATGAAGAAGATAAAGAAAAACTAGAATCTGTAATGTATCATTTAGTAGAAAACTTAAGAAAAATAGCAATTCTAATAGAACCTTTTATGACAGAAACTTCAAATAAAATATTTAATCAATTAAATATAACTAATAAAGATTTACAAAAATGGGAAAGCATTTATAACTATGACTTATTAAAAGAAAACATTAAAGTTATAGAAAAAGGTGAACCATTATTTGTAAGACTAGATAAAGAGGAAGAAATAGAATATATAAAAGAGGGTATGAAAAATGGGTAAATTATTTGTAATAGATGGAACAGACGGAAGTGGTAAGCAAACACAATTAAAAAAACTAGAAGAAAGATTAGATAAAGAAGGAATTGATTATAAAAAAGTAAGCTTTCCAAATTATGACAGTCCTTCATCTGCACTTGTAAAAATGTATTTATCAGGAGAATTTGGTGCACATGCAAAAGATGTTAGTCCATATATTGCTTCTACATTTTTTGCGGCAGATAGATATGCAACATATAAAAAAGAATTAGAAGAATATTATAAAAATGGTGGAATAATTTTAGCAGATAGATACACAACAGCAAATATGGTACATCAAGCAGGAAAAATTGATGATAAACAAGAAAGAGAAAAGTTTTTAGATTGGCTATGGGATTATGAGTTTAATTTATATGGACTTCCAGTTCCAACAAAATCATTCTTTTTAAACATGCCACCAGATTATGCGGAAGAATTAATGAAAAATAGAGAAAATAAATTTACTCATGAAGCAAAAAAAGATATACACGAAAGCGACAAGAATCATTTAATAGATGCGTATAATGCAGCATGTGATTTAGTAGATAAATATAACTGGTATGAAGTTAAATGTGTAAAAGAAAATAAAATAAGAACAATTGATGATATACATGAAGAAATATATAATGAAATAAAAAAATATATATAGGAGCAAAGATGGAGAAAATAAAAGAGCTATATACAAAATACAAAGAAGTAATTAATTATTTAATATTTGGAGTTTTAACTACTGTTGTAAGTTTAGCAACAAAGTATTTGCTATTATTCACAATATTAGATGCTGAAAATGGTGTTCAACTTCAAATTGCTGTTGTAATTTCTTGGATTGTGGCATGTACATTTGCTTACATAACAAATAGAATTTGGGTTTTTGAAAGTAAGTCAAAAGAAGTAATAAAAGAAGCAATAAAATTTTATGCATCAAGACTTGCAACTTTAGGATTAGAAATGTTAATAATGTTTATATTTGTAACAGCACTAGGGTTAAATACTCGTATGTGGGTTATAGTATGGACTATATTTGCACAAGTTGTAATAGTTATAGGCAATTATGTGCTAAGCAAACTAATTGTATTCAAAAATAAATAAGTATAACTAAGAATGTTAAGAAAGGAAGAATAAAAATGAAAAAGATTTCAATAATAGTGCCAGCATACAACGAAGAAGAATCATTACCATTTTTATACGAAAGATTAACCAAAATAATTAATGAAGTGAAAAATTACGAATTTGAAGTATTATTTATAAACGACGGAAGTAAAGATAAAACATTAGATATAATAAAAGAAATGAGAGAATACGATAAAAGATTTTGCTATGTTAATTTGTCTAGAAATTTTGGAAAAGAAGTTGCAATGATTGCAGGCCTTGACTATGCAACAGGAGATGCAGTAATATTTATAGATGCTGACCTTCAAGATCCACCAGAATTAATTCCAGAATTAATTAAATATTGGGAAGAAGGCTATGATGACGTATATGCCAGAAGAAAATCAAGAGAAGGAGAAACTTTCCTTAAAAAATTTACTTCTAAGATGTACTATAAAGTATTACAAGGATTAACTAAAGTCGAAATACAAAAAGATACAGGAGACTTTAGACTATTAGATAGAAGATGTGTAAATGCTTTAAAAAAATTAAGAGAAACACAAAGATGTTCAAAGAGTATGTTTAGTTGGATAGGCTACAAAAAGAAAGAGGTTCTATTCGATAGAGATGCGAGAATAGCAGGAAAAACAAAATGGAATTATAAAAAATTAGTGGATTTAGCAATAGATGGAATAACATCTTTTACAACTTCTCCACTTAGACTTTCTACATACTTAAGTATTCCTACATTTATAATGCTTTTAGTTTATTTTATATATGTAATAGCTAAATGCTTTGTTGTAAATCAAGCTATACAAGCATATCAGGCAATAATATTATTAATATTATTCTTCTCAGGAATACAAATATTATTATTTGGAATAGTAGGAGAATATTTAGGAAGAATATTTAACGAAACTAAAAATAGACCACTATATTTAGTAGATGAATATAATGGACAAAAAGAAATGAATAATTAAAAATTAGGCGAAGTTTTAATTTTAAAAGTTTAAAACTTCGTCTATTATTATAGTTTCAAAACTTTTGTGAAAGTTGTGTGAAAATTAGCACTCTACTATTGACATTGCTAAAAATAGTTATATAATATATGTATAAACAAAAAGAGGTTACGACATAATAGTATATATGTGCTACCACAAAAGGTGTCAACACATAAAATTAAATTTAAGGAGGAATGACTTATGATGATGATACCAAGAAGAAACAATTTTGATTTGTTTGATGAAATGTTTGGAGATGAACCATTTTTTGATAGGGGATTTTCTAAGAAAGAAGCTAATTTAATGAAAACAGATGTTAAAGAAAAAAATGGAAACTATATACTAGAAATTGATGTTCCTGGTTATAGTAAAGATGACATCAAGATTGAATTAGAAAATGGTTACTTAACAGTTACAGCAGAAAAAGTAGAAAATAAGGATGAGGAAGATAAAAAATCACACTATATCCATAAAGAAAGATTTTATGGAAAATGCTCAAGAAGCTATTATGCAGGAGAAGATGTAAAAGAAGAAGATATAAAAGCAGCATTTAAAAATGGTATATTAACAATAGAATTCCCAAAAGAAAAAGAAGAAAAAATCGAAGGCAAAAAATACATTCAAATTGGTGACTAATTAATAGAAGAAAAGGGGTTTTAAATAACCCCTTTTCTTTGTTTTTTATTTATAAAATCTTCACATTATCATAAAATTGTGGTATAAAATATTATATATAAATTCAAAAGTTTTTGAAAGTGAGGTTTATTGTGGCATACATAGAATTTAAAGATGTTATTAAAGAATATAAAATGGGAGAAATTACAATTAAAGCTTTAGACAATACAAATTTTAGTATAGATAAAGGAGAACTTGTTGCTATTGTTGGACCTAGTGGAGCAGGCAAAACCACTACCTTAAATATATTAGGTGGAATGGATAAAGTAACAAGTGGTAAAGTTTTTGTTAATGATAATGAAATATCAAAATTAAGTAACAAAAAACTAATTGAATATAGAAGAAATGATATAGGCTTTGTATTTCAATTTTATAATTTGGTACAAAACTTAACAGCAAAAGAAAATGTTGAACTTGCAACACAAATATGTTCAGATTCTTTAAATGTAGATGAGATTTTAGAAAAGGTTGGATTAAAAGATAGAAAAGACAATTTCCCTTCTCAATTATCTGGTGGAGAACAGCAAAGAGTTGCCATTGCAAGAGCAATTGCCAAAAATCCTAAATTGTTATTATGTGATGAGCCAACAGGTGCCTTGGATTATAAAACAGGAAAACAAATCTTAAAATTACTTCAAGATACGTGTAGAAAAGAAAAAATGACAGTAGTAATAATTACACACAACACAGCAATAGCGCCTATGGCAGATAAAGTAATATATTTTAAAAATGGAACAGCAGAAAGAGTTGAAATTAATAACAACCCAGTTTCAATTGATAATATAGAATGGTAAGGATAAGTGGATAAATTGAAAAGATCATTAGTGAAAAATAATTTTAAATCTATACACAGAACAAGAAGAAGGTTCATTTCCATTTTGGTTATGGCCTTTCTTGGTGTTGGATTTTATGCAGGCTTAGTTGCAACAAGCCCGGATATGTTAGATAGTCTGGATAAATACGTAGATACAAGTAATTTATATGATGTAAGTATTGTATCAACACTTGGATTAACGGATGAAGATGTTGATAAAGTAAAAGAAATTGAAGAAATAGAAAATGTATATGCTGTACAAAGCAAAGATTCAATTGCAAAAATTGATGATAAAGAAAGTGCTTGTAAAGTAATTGAATATAACGAAAATGTAAATGTACCTGCAATTATAGCTGGACGAAATATAGAAAACGAAAATGAGTGTTTATTAGACAAAGCAATTGTACGTACAGGAGATGGGTTAGAACAATACATAGGTAAAAAAATATTGCTTGAAAATGATGACAAAAATTCAGATGATAATGATGTGTTTTCTGTTAAAGAATTTGAAATAGTTGGTATAGTTGAATCTCCAATGTATATATCTGGAGAAAGAGAAAATACTTCAATTGGAAATGGCTCTATATCATACTATATTATGGTAAAAGATAATGTAATAAATATGGATTACTATACTGGAATTTATGCAACTGTAAATGGTGCAAAAGATACAGTTACTAATAGTCAAGAATATTTAAATTTAATTAATCCAGTTGTAGATAAACTAGAAGGAATAAAACAAGAAAGAGAAGAAGCAAGATATAATTCTTTAGTAGATGATGCCAATAAAAAAATAAATGACGCTCAAAAAGAATTTGATAGCAAGAAAGCAGATGTAGAAAAAGAATTAGAAGATGCAAAAAATAAAATTGATAAAGCAAGTAAACAAATTACTTCTTCAGAAAACAAAATAAAAAGTGCTGGAAATGAGTTAACAAAACAAAAGGAAGAAACAGATAAAAAATTTGCAGAAGCAGAAAGTCAATTAAAAGAAAAACAAGATCAAATATTACAACAGGAAGAAGTATTAAAACAAAGTATTGCTCAAGCAGGTGGAACTTTAACTCCACAATTAGAAGCTATGCAAAAACAATTAAATAGTGCAAAGCAAGAAATAGAAAATCAAACTAAAATACTTCAAAATACTAAAACAGAAACTTATAATAAGATAGAAAAAGCACAAACGGAAATAAATAATAATAAAAATAAGATACAAAAAGCTAAAAATGAACTTGAAAAGAGTAAAAAAGAATACGAGAAAGGAAAAAAAGAGGCAGATAAAAAACTACAAGAAGCACAAGATAAACTAAATGATGCAAGGGACGAAGTAAATAAAATAGAAAAAGGAAAATGGTATATCCAAGATAGACTAGACAATACAGGCTATAACAACATATTTGATGCAATAGAAACAATGTCTAACATATCTAAAATGTTCCCAGTAATATTTTATTTAGTTGCTGTATTAATTAGTTTGACTTCTATGACTAGAATGATAGAAGAAGAAAGAATTGAAATAGGAACATTAAAAGCTTTAGGTTATACAAACTTACAAATAATATCAAAATATGTAATGTATTCATTATTAGCTTGTGTAATAGGTGGCTTATTAGGAATGACAGTAGGACTTTATTTGTTACCTAATATAGTATGGAAATTGTATGCAATGATATATAATTTACCTAAATTTTATTGTACATACAGGCTAGATATTGGAATTAGTGGAACAGTTTTAGCATTTATATGTATTGGTGGTGCAACAATGCTTGTTGCAATAAAAGAACTAAAACAAATGCCTTCTGTTTTAATGAGACCAAAGCCACCTAAAAACGGGAAGAGAATATTATTGGAAAGAATAACTTTTATATGGAAAAGATTTAATTTTTCACATAAAGTAACTGCAAGAAATATATTTAGATATAAGAAAAGAGCATTAATGACTATTATAGGAATTGCAGGCTGTACTGGACTTATGCTTACTGGATTTGGAATTAGAGATTCTGTTGTAGATATTCCAAATGTACAATTTAAACAGATTTTTAAATATGATTTAGCTATTACATTGGCAAATACAGATGGATTAAATGAACTAACAGATTATTTGAAGAATAATGAGAATATTAAAGAATATTCTAAAATTGATGCAGTTACAGGTAAACTAGCTAATAGTAATAAAAAATATAATGCAACAGTATTTGTACCAGAAAACGCAGAAGATTTTAACATGGTATGTAATTTAACAAATTACGAAACAAATGAAAAAATAAGTCTAAATAATGATGGCATAGTAATAACAGATAAAATTGCAGATATGTTAGGTGTTACTTATGGAGACAAAATAACTTTTATAGATGGAGATGATATAAGTTACGAATTTAGAGTTGAAAATATAACTAAAAACTATGTAGGGCATTATGTTTTTATGTCAAAAGATTTTTATGAAGAAAATATTAAGAACTTTAAAACTAATATGATATATGTTAATACAAATAAAATAAGCGAAGAAACACAAAATAATATATCAAAAGATATTTTAAACATAGATGGCATTGCATCTGTATCTATAATTGAAAGTTTAATGAATTCTGTACAAGATATGCTAAAAACAATGAATTATGTTGTAGTAATATTAATAGTTGCATCTGCATTACTTGATTTTGTTGTATTATATAATTTGGCAAATGTAAATATTGCTGAAAGACAAAGAGAGATTGCAACACTAAAAGTATTAGGCTTTTATGATAAAGAAGTTGATAATTATATAAATAAAGAAAATATAATATTTACTTTATTAGGAGTCGGAATAGGCTTAGTATTTGGAACATTTTTAACAAGTGGAATAATATCTGGCATAGAAATAGATTCATTAAGATTTATGAGAAATATAAATATTATGAGTTACGTATATTCTGCAATAATAACAGTAACATTTTCAGTTATTGTAAATTTTATAATACATTTTGTATTAAAGAAAATAGATATGATAGAAAGTCTAAAAAGTGTAGAATAATTATTGAAAAATAATTATATATGTGTTAATATCGAAATGAATAAAATTTGAAATTATGTGTAACAATTTAACTATAAGTTATTATATAATTATTCTAAGTCAATTTAATTAAGGAGGACAAAATGGATAAAGAATATGAAATTGTGGACAGTGTAGAAAAACTTCAAGAAACAATATTAAAAGTAAAAAAAGCACAAGAAGAATTTTCTAAATTTCCACAAGAAAAAGTTGATGAGATATTTAAAGCAGCAGCTATTGCTGCAAATAGTGTAAGAATTCCACTTGCAAAAATGGCAGTAGAAGAAACTGGAATGGGAATTGTAGAAGATAAAGTAATAAAAAACCATTATGCAGCAGAATATATTTACAATAAATATAGAAATGAAAAAACATGTGGAGTTGTAGAAGAAGATACTTCATATGGAATAAAAAAAGTTTTAGAACCAATTGGAATAATAGGTGCTGTTATACCAACAACAAACCCAACTTCAACAGCGATTTTTAAAATATTAATATGCTTAAAAACAAGAAACGGAATTATTATAAGTCCGCATCCTAGAGCAAAAAAATCAACAATAGAAGCAGCAAAAATAGTTTTAGAAGCTGCTGTAAAAGCAGGAGCACCAGAAAATATAATTGCTTGGATTGATGTTCCATCTCTTGAACTTACAAATACATTAATGCAGTCAGTAGATACAATACTAGCAACTGGAGGTCCAGGAATGGTTAAAGCTGCATATTCAAGTGGAAAACCAGCACTTGGAGTTGGCGCAGGAAATACACCAGCAATAATAGATGAAACAGCAGATATTATTTTAGCAGTTAATTCGATAATTCATTCAAAAACTTTTGATAATGGTATGATATGTGCTTCAGAACAATCTGTAATAGTTCTAGATAAAGTATATAACCAAGTAAGAGAAGAATTTATAAAAAGAGGATGTTATTTATTAAATCCAGAAGAAACAGAAAAAGTAAGAAAAACTATAATTATAAATGGAGCATTAAATGCTAAAATAGTTGGCCAAAAAGCTCATACAATTGCAGCTTTAGCAGGTGTTGATGTACCTGAAAACACTAAAATCTTAATAGGCGAAGTTGAAAGTGTAGAGTTAACAGAAGAATTTGCACACGAAAAATTATCTCCAGTTTTGGCAATGTATAAAGCTAATGATTTTGAAGATGCAATTAGCAAAGCAAGAAAATTAATTGAGGATGGAGGACTAGGACACACTTCATCATTATATATAAATACAATTACTGAAAAAGAAAAAATAGAAGAATTTTATAGCAATATGAAAACTTGTAGAGTGCTTATAAATACACCGTCTTCTCAAGGAGGAATAGGAGATTTATATAACTTTAAGCTTACACCATCATTAACACTTGGATGTGGTTCATGGGGTGGAAATTCAGTATCAGAAAATGTAGGAATAAAACAATTGTTAAATGTAAAAACAGTTGCTGAAAGGAGAGAAAATATGCTTTGGTTTAGAGCACCTGAAAAGGTATATGTAAAAAGAGGTTGCTTACCTGTAGCCTTAGAAGAATTAAAAAATGTAATGGATAAAAAGAAAGTATTTATAGTAACAGATACATTTTTATTTGAAAATGGTTATACAAAACCAATAACAGATAAATTAGATGAATTAGGAATTGAACATACAACATTTTCAAATGTTGCACCAGATCCAACACTTGCATGTGCGATAGAAGGAACAAAAGCAATGAATGCTTTTAAACCAGATGCAATAATTGCAGTTGGTGGTGGTTCTGCAATGGATGCAGGTAAAATAATGTGGGTTATGTATGAACATCCAGAAGTTGATTTCTTAGATATGGCAATGAGATTTATGGATATAAGAAAAAGAGTATATACATTCCCTAAAATGGGAGAAAAAGCCTACTTTATAGCAATTCCAACATCAGCAGGTACAGGTTCAGAAGTTACACCATTTGCAGTTATCACAGATGAAAAAACAGGAACAAAATATCCATTAGCAGATTATGAATTATTACCTAAAATGGCTATTGTAGATTGTAACATGATGATGAATGCACCAAAAGGATTAACTTCAGCATCAGGTATAGATGCTGTAACACACTGCTTAGAAGCATATGCATCAATGATGGCTACTGAATACACAGACGGTTTAGCAATAGAATCATTAAAAAATATATTTAAATATTTACCAAGAGCATATGAAAATGGAGCAAATGATCCAGAAGCAAGAGAAAAAATGGCTAATGCAGCAACTATGGCAGGTATGGCTTTTGCAAATGCATTCCTAGGAGTTTGCCATTCAATGGCACATAAACTTGGAGCATTTCACCATATACCACACGGAGTTGCAAATGCATTGATGATAGATTATGTTTTAAGATTTAATAGTGCAGAAGTACCAAATAAAATGGGAACATTCCCACAATATGACCATCCACATACATTAAGAAGATATGCAGAAGTTGCAGAAGCTTTAGGATTTGGTGGAGCAAACGATGAAGAAAGTTTGAATAATTTAATAAAAGCTATTGATGAATTAAAAGAAAAAATAGGAATAAAGAAAACTATTAAAGACTATGGAATAGACGAAAAGAATTTCTTAGACAGACTTGACGAAATGTCAGAACAAGCATTTGACGATCAATGTACAGGTGCTAACCCAAGATATCCATTAATTAGTGAGATAAAAGAAATGTATTTAAAAGCATATTATGGAGAATAATAATTTTAGATATTTATAGAAAGGATGAAAAAATTATGAAATATAATTTAGAAAAGCCAATAGCACAAAGAAGTACAAAAACGGTTTATAAAGATGAAGATAAAACAATAAAACTATTTGTAGAGGATTATTCAAAAGCAGATATACTTAACGAAGCATTAAATCAAGCAAGAGTTGAAGAAGGAACAAATTTAAATGTTCCAAAATTATTAGAAGTTACTAAAATAGATAATAGATGGGCTCTTGTATCTGAACATATAGAAGGAACACCTCTTAATAAGCTAATGGAAGAACATCCAGAAAAAGAAGATGAGTATTTAAATTTATTTGTAGATATACAAATGAAAATATTATCTAATACAGTACCTTTATTAAATAGAATAAAAGATAAATATAAAAGAAAAATAGAGAGTACAGAAAACATTGATAATACAACAAAGTATGAATTGTTACAAAGACTAGAGGGAATGAAAAACCATACAAAAATATGTCATGGAGATTTTAACCCAAGCAATATAATAATAAAAGAAGATGGCAGTAGCTATGTAATAGACTGGTCACATGTAACAATAGGAAATGCCTCTGCTGATGTAGCAAAAACATTTTTACTATTCTCACTTGAAGGAAAGGAAAAATTAGCAGAAAAATATGTTGATTTATTTTCAGAAAAAAGTGGAATTTCAAAAGCAAATATTCAAAGATGGATTCCAATAGTTGCAGCAGCTCAAATGAGTAAATGTAAGAAAGAAGAACAAGAATTTTTAAGTAATTGGATAAATGTTGTAGATTATGAATAAATAAAATAACATAAAATAAAAAGAAGGTTTTAATTAACCTTCTTTTTTATAATTATTAATAAAAAATAAAAAATTCATGTAATTTTGTGATTTTCTGTGTTATACTTTTATTATAGTTTGAAAAGTAATGGAGGGGGAAGTTTATGCTAGATTTAGATATTTCGTCGTGTGAGATGTGTCCACATAAATGTAAAGTAAATAGAAATTGTAATCAGCTTGGAAGATGTAAAGCTAGTAGTAAAGTTAAACTTGCATTAGCATCACTCCATTATTATGAAGAACCATGTATAAGTGGAAAAAATGGTTCTGGAACAGTGTTTTTTTCTAATTGCAATATGAAATGTAAGTTTTGTCAAAATTATAAAATAAGTTGGGAAGGAAAGGGCAAAGAAATTTCAGTTCAAGAGTTATCAGACGTTTTTATTGATTTACAAAATAAAAATGCTAATAATATTAATTTAGTGACTCCAACAATTTATGTGTATCAAATAATAGAGGCAATAAAACTTGCAAAAGAAAAAGGACTCAATATTCCAATAATATATAATTCAAATGGATATGAAAATATAGATACTATTAAATTATTAAATGGATATATTGATGTATATTTGCCAGATTTAAAATACTTTGATGATGACATTGCAATAAAATATTCAGGAGTTAAAAAATATTTTGAAAATGCAAGCAATGCAATAAAGGAAATGTATAAACAAGTGGGTGCTCCTGTGTTGGATGATAATGGTTTAATAAAAAAAGGACTTATTATACGTCACCTTGTTTTACCTAATAATATACAAAATTCAAAAAAAGTTTTAAAGTGGATAAAAGAAAACATAGATTCAAATGTTTATGTGAGCATAATGGCACAATATTTCCCGTGCTACATAGCAAAACAGATGGAGGATTTAAATAGAAAATTGACTAATGAAGAATACGAAGAAATAGAAAATTATGTGTATGAACTTAACATTGAAAATGGGTATATGCAAGACTTGGGAGAACACGAAGAAGAGTATGTACCAGATTTCTAAGTATAAATAGAAAGGGGAATTTATACAAATGAATGAAGAAGAAATAAAAGAAGAAGTTATTGAATTATTAGAAAATAAAAGATATACAAATTTATATAAATATTTAAAACAATTAAATAATCAAGATATATCATTATTATTTGAAGAACTATCGCCAGAAGATATTGTTTTATTATTTAGGTTACTTCCAAAAGACGAAGCAGCAGAAGTTTTTTCATATATGGAGCCAGACTTACAAGAACAACTAATAAATAATTTAACAGATAAGGAATTAAAATTAGTAATTGATGAGTTATTTATGGATGATACAGTTGACCTAATAGAAGAAATGCCATCAAATGTTGTAAAACGTATTTTAAAAACTGTAAATAAAGAAGATAGAAATACTATTAATGAATTATTAAAATATCCATCAGACTCTGCAGGAAGCATAATGACTACTGAATTTGTAGATCTAAAGATAAATATGACAGTCGAAGATGCCTTTAAAAAAATAAAGAAAATTGGATTAAATAAAGAAACTGTTTATACTTGTTATGTTTTAGATATAAAAAGAGTAATTATTGGTATAGTTGATATTAAAGATTTACTATTAGCAGATAGAGATGCTTTGATTAAAGACATCATGGAAACAAATGTTATTACAGTTAATACTTTAGAAGATAAAGAAGAAGTAACTAAATTATTTGATAAATACGATTTAGTTGCTTTGCCAGTTGTAGATAAAGAAAATAGATTAGTTGGGATTGTTACAATAGATGACGCCATAGATGTTTTACAAGATGAAACAACAGAAGATTTTGAATTAATGGCAGCAATAACACCAACAGAAGAATCATATTTTAAAACCTCTGTATTTAAGCATGCTAGAAATAGAATATTATGGCTATTATTATTAATGGTTTCATCAATGATAACAGGTGGAATATTAACACATTATGAAGAGGCATTTGCCGCTGTTCCATTGTTAGTATCATTTATACCTATGATAATGGGAACAGGAGGAAACTGTGGTTCACAAAGTTCAACACTTATAATAAGAGGTATGGCAGTTGACGAAATAGAACCTAAAGATTTCTTTAGAGCAATTTGGAAAGAATTTAGAGTAGCTTTACTTGCGGGAACAGCGCTTGCAATAGTAAATGGAATAAGAATAATGATTCAATATGGAAACTTAAAAATAGCAATAGTACTTGGATTAACATTAATTGGAACAGCATGTCTTGCAAAAATGTTAGGTTGCGCATTACCAATGCTTGCAAAAAAATTAAAAATAGATCCAGCAATAATGGCAGCACCAATAATTTCAACAATACTAGACAGTTGCTCAATACTAATATACTTTAACATAGCTGTCGCAATATTGCATATATAATAAATTATAAGGATTATAAAAAAGAGCTTAAATAAAATATTTAAGCTCTTTATACTATTCTATTAAAATTTCCATTTGTATAGTTTTTTCCTTCTAAACGTTTGTGTTCTTTAATTGTGGTTATAATATTATTTATTTCTTCAATATCTTCATCTAATATATCAATTCTATAATTGTCAACATTAAGCTCTGTTGTATCAACACAAGTGATTTTACTATTGTAAATTGTAGATATAGTTTGTATATTGTCTGGTATAATTCTAAAAGTGAAATTCATTCTATCTTTTAAATAATATTTATTATTTTCTTTACATTGTTGTTTGCAGTCTGGGTAACATTTATTTGATTTACCTAATAAGCAGTAATTAGAAGTCATAAGAGGCAAATTACCATAAACGATAAATTCAGTTGCATCTTTAGAATTTGAGGCAATATTGTTTATTTCACCTTTATTTAATTCTGGTGAAATTGTTAATGTATTAATTCCTAAAAAATCCTTAGATTTATTATTAAATACATTTAAAGTATAATTTCCAATAAATTCAAAATCATTTTTATATTCTTCTAATAATTTTAAGTTTCCAATATTAGAAATAACAAATCCTTTAATTTTATATTGCTTTAAAGAATTACTAATTGTGTCTTTAAATAGATTTCTATAATTTGGTTTAATAATAGAAGGCATATAGATATATACATTAAAACTATCTGTTAAAATCTTTAATAAGCTACTGTAACTATTTAAATGAAAATACCTAAGTGGAATATATAATTTATCAATGTTTTTTAATTCTAAATAATTAAAATCTAAATTTAAGTTATTTAGTAATACAGATATTTTCTTATTTTTATTAAGTGTTTCTTTATTGTTAAATGCAATACTTTGAATATGTGGTATGGTTCTTTTATATTTGTTAATTAAAATTTCTTCATATTTATTAATAGCGTTTCTTCTTAATTCATTTATTGTGCTTATATGTGGAACAAATACATTGTTATCTAAATTTATTTCTATGTTACTAAAATAAAATGGGGAGTCACCTAATTTATTTAATTGTTTTTCTAGTCTTTCTTGAGTTATAGGAGTTTTTAATGCTTGTACAACAATTTCATCAGACTCCACAGTAACTTCGTTATTATTGTTATCAAAAATTTTTAAGGTTAATGGTTTATTTAGATTAACATTTAATTTAGCTTCAATAGGATTTTTTATATTTTCCGTGATATATGATTCTTTTGCTCTAGAAGAAAGTTCTTTACTAGCTAACCTGAATACTTTGTCTCCGGGCTTAATATTTCCTTTCATCCTACCGATTGTAACTTTATTAGGTGAATCACAAGTTGTTAAATTTTTATTACCAATCATAAGTTCTGATATAGTGTATTTTGTATTTTCATTTTGAAATGTTATTGTATCACCAATTGAAATTGATTCATTTAAAGATAAAGTTATATGACCTTTATTTGCGTTATAATTAGAAACATTTCCAATATATATACCCATATTATTAGGCTTTTCTTTAAATATTAATTCTTTATTAGGTTCATTTAATAAATGACCACTTGAGAAACCACCTCTATTAAATACTTGCAATAAATCTTTTTTATCTTGTTCCTCAATAATATATTTTTCATTATTAAATATTTTATCTATGTATTTTCTATAAATTTTAGTTACAGTTGCAACATATTCGGGAGTTTTCATTCTGCCTTCAATTTTTAAAGAATCAACTCCAGATGCAATTGATTCTGGTAATAATTCTAAAGAACATAAATCTCTAGGACTTAATAAATAGCCTTTATCGATTATATTTTCATCTTTTAATAAAGAATAAGGCAAACGACAACCTTGAGCACATTTGCCACGATTTCCGTGAGCGTCCTCCAATTATACTTGAATATAAACATTGTCCAGAATAGCAAATACATAAAGCACCATGAATAAATATTTCAATTTGGGCGGATGTATTAGATTTTATATATTTAATTTCATTTAAAGATAATTCTCTAGATAATACAATTCTTTTAAAGCCTTTTTCTTGTAAAAATTGTACACCAGATAAACTGTGGCAAGTCATTTGAGTGCTTGCGTGTAGTGGTAAATCTGGAATTTCTTTTTTTAAAACACTAGAAAGACCTAAATCTTGAATGATTAATCCATCTATTCCATAATTGTATGCTTTTCTTGCTAATTCAATCGCTGCATCCAACTCATCGTTTTTTATTAAAGTATTTAAAGTAAGAAATACTTTTACATTTCTTAGATGTGCGTAATCAATTGCACTTTCTAATTCTTCTAAAGTAAAGTTTTTAGCACTATATCTTGCATTAAAATCTGCACAACCTAAGTATATAGCATCGGCACCATTTTGTACTGCTGCTTTTAGACATTCAAAATCCCCGACAGGAGAAAGCAATTCTGGTTTATTCATTATAAAACCTCCGTTTAATCTCTATATATTGTAACACAAAAAATAAAACTTTCATACTATAATATATAAATTAATATAGGAGGAAAATAAAATGCAAGAAGAAATAAGAAATAACAATACTTATTCAGGAGGACCACTTAGCGGATTATTTAGAAGTTGTGGAAACAACAACGGTTGTGGTGGAGATAGCACTGTATTATTTTTCTTAATAGTATTTTTACTATTATTTACAAACTTTGGGTGTTGTGGAAATAATTAAGACATAAGGTAACAAAAAGAAGCGGTATTACCGCTCCTTTTTGTTACCATCATTATCATCATCAATTTGTTCGTTTTCTTCACTGTTATTATCATTCTCAGTATTGTTATCTTCATTTTCTTCTTCAGGATATATGCTAAATAATCTTAAAACAGATATAAGTATCCAGCAACCTGGTAATACAGCTATGTACCAATTATACATTATAGCTGTTATTAATGTGATGAAAATAAATATTAAAAGATATAAAATTTGTACCAAAATATTTGCTACATAACTTTTAAAAATATAGTAAAAATAACAACGATGAGAAACAATGACAGTGTAAACAAATAATACAATTAATAATATGGTTGCAGTCATAGTAAAACCTCCTTAAGCAATTATTTTGTATAAAATTACTATAACTTTGAACAAATTATTCATATAACAATTATATCACAAGATTACATAATATTCAAATTAATTAAAGTGAAAGTCTAGATTTTTTATAATATTAGTTATATAATAATTAGGCAATAAAGAAAATGAGGGGATAATATGAACAATGAAAATATAGTAATAGGAATAGAAGGACTTGTAGGAGCTGGTAAGACAAGTATATGTAGGGAACTATTAAAAAAAGATGAAAAAGCTATATTATTAAATGGTGGAAATCTTTATAGAGCTATTGTATATTGCCTAATGCAAAAAGAACCTAATTTACTTAAATTACGAAAAACAATGAAAAACATAGATATAAAAAAATGCATGGACGAGCTAAAAGTTGAAATTAAGATAGAAAATAGAGAATCGGTTATCTATATTAATGGAAAGCTTACAAATGAAGAAGAACTACAATCAAAAGCGTCATCTCTTGCTGTGTCCTTAGTTGGAGGAATTGCAGATAATACAAAACTATTTGAATACGCAAGAGAAATAATAGATGAATTAAAACAAACAAATGATGTTATTGTTTCGGGACGAGCAATAATGCAAATTTATCCACAAATAGATTATCATTTATTTATAACTGCTAGTCTAAATGAACGAGTAAAAAGAAAATGCATACAATATAATGAAAATAAAAATATAAATTCTATAAAAAGAAATATACAAATGCGAGATTTGTTACAAAAAATGGCAGGCTTTTATAAAATATATCCAAACACAATAAAAATTGATGTTACACAAGCTAAATCTGTTGAAGAATCAACAAATCAAGTGTTAAAGGTTGTAAAATTAGAAACTAAAGTATAATTAAGGAGGAAATATGGAATACAAAAATGAAAAATTGAAGGAGTTAAATGAATTTCTAAGTAAAAGTAAAGTGGCAATAATAGGCTTGGGTGTTAGTAATATTCCACTTTTAGACTATATGTATAACTTAAATGCAAATGTTACAGTATTTGATGATAGAACGATAGATAAATTACCAAATGAAGTAGTAGATAAAGTTACTAGATATGGGTTTAAAACTTCATTAGGTTCAGATTCTTTAAAAAATTTAAATGACTTTAATATAATATTTAGAGCACCAAGTTGTATGCCTACAAAACCAGAGTTGGTTACAGAACAACAAAATGGAGCAATAGTTACAACAGAAATAGAAATGTTTATGAAAGTATTTCCTGGTAAAGTTATTGGAGTAACTGGAAGTGATGGAAAAACAACAACAACATCATTAATTTATGAAATACTTAAAAACAATGGATATAATTGTTACTTAGGGGGAAATATTGGAATACCATTATTTACAAAAATAAATGAAATGAAACCAGAAGATATTGCTGTCCTTGAACTAAGTAGTTTTCAATTAATGGGAATGGAAGTAAGTCCAGATATCTCAGTTATAACTAATATTACACCTAATCACTTAAATGTACATAAAGACTATGAAGAATATATTGATGCTAAGAAAAATATTTTTAGATATCAAAATGATAATGGAATAGTAGTATTAAATTATGATAATGACATAACAAGAGAAGCTGCAAAAGAAGCAGAAGGTAAAGTTATATTTTATAGTAGTAAAACAAAATTAGAAGATGGAATAATACTTGATGATAATATAATTAAAGAATGCAAAGATAAGTTAAGAAAACATATTTTAAATACAGATGATTTAATACTAAGAGGAAGGCATATGCATGAAAATGCTTGTGCTGCAATTGCTGCTACAATGAGCTTAGTATCACCTGAAAAGGCAGCTAAAGTTATAAAAGAATTTAAAGGAGTAGAACATAGGTTAGAATTTGTAAGAGAAATTGATGGGGTTAAATGGTATAACGACTCAATCGGAACATCTCCAACAAGAACAATTGCTGGTTTAAATTCATTTAATCAAAGAATAGTTCTTATAGCTGGTGGATATGATAAGAATTTAGATTATACACCAATTGGAAAACCTATATTAGAAAAAGTAGATAGTCTAATATTAATAGGCGCAACAGCACATAAAATATTTGACGCAGTAAAAGCAGAAAATGAAAAACAACAAAAAGATATAAAAATATATATGTGTGAAAAATTTGAGGAAACTATTCAAACAGCAAAAAAAGTCGCAAAACCAGGAGATGTAGTTTTATTTTCACCAGCAAGTGCAAGTTTTGATATGTTTAAGAATTTCGAAGAAAGAGGAAATAAATTTAAAGAATTAGTAAATAATTTATAAATTAATCACTAAAAATATATAACCTTCATAATATATAAAAAAATATGTTATGGAGGTTTTTTTATGTATAACAATAATCCATATGAAGAATATATGAGAAATACTTTAGGATATAATGTAAATCCTGCAATGATGAATAATATGAATATGTATCAAAATAATCAGTTCTATGAAGATGAGAATAATTTTGGATATAATCAGGCAAATGTTGATAATATGTATCCTGAAATATATAGGATAATATACCCAATGGTATGCAAAGCATGTATGAATACAAATGAAAATATAACAGAGGATTTAGTAAGCAGAATAACAAATGAAATATACATAAACATTGAAAATATTGAGATTTCAAAAGAAAATAGAAATAATAGTAATGCAGTAAACAATAATCAGATAAATAAAAATGTAAGACCAGAAAATGTAAGTGGAAAAAGTAATTTAACAGATACTACCTTAAACAGACAAGAGGATAGAAATAGAAATCCATTATTAAGAGATTTAATACGAATATTGGTATTAAGAGAATTACTAGGAAGACCAAATAGGCCACAGTTTAGACCACCTGTAAGACCACCATTTGGACCAGGACCATTTTAAAGTTTATAATTATTCTTAAAATGCAGAATATCTAATATCTCAACATAGTTTTCGTATATTCTATATAAAACTATGTTGGGGTATTATTTCTAATAAGACAAAGTGGACTTTTTGAAAAAAATTTGATATACTATAAACAGTTTATGGGGAGCAAATATGATAGCACAAGTTATAATAAATAGTAATGTAAAAGATTTAAATAAAATATTTGATTATAACGTACCAAACGATATGCTTGGTACTATTTGTGTTGGAGATAGAATATTGGTTCCTTTTGGTAGAGGAGAAAAGTTTGAAGAAGGTTTTGTAATAGGCTTTAAAGATTCATCAGAGTTTAAAGTTAAAGATATTGCTAAAATTCAAGATGGAATTAAACTTACTAAGGAAAATATAGAACTTGCAAAACTTATGGCAAGAAGATATTTTTGTAATATTTCAGATTGCATAAAATTAATGCTTCCGCCAGGAACAGCTACTAAAAATATAGATAATAGAATAAAAGATAAAACCTTAAATTTTGTATATTTAAAAAAAGAGATAGAAGAAATTGAAGATGATATTGAAAATGGTATTATAAAATCTGATAAACAAAAAAGAGTATTAAATTTCTTAATACAAAATGAAGGAATACAAACAGTAGATTTAGAGGCTATAACAGATACAACAAGTGCGGTGCTAAAAGCACTTGAAAAGAAGGAATATATAGAAATAATAGAAGAGAAAGTAGAAAGAAATCCATTTGTAAATAAAAAAGTTGAGCCTACAACAAACTTAAAACTAACATTAGAACAACAAAAAGCTTTTAATAAGATAAATGAGAACATACAAAATAATGAAAATAAAGAATATTTAATTTATGGAGTAACAGGCTCTGGAAAGACTGAAATTTATCTGCAATTAATAAATGAGGTTTTAAAAAAGAATAAAACTTCAATTGTTTTGGTTCCAGAAATATCGTTAACTCCTCAAATGGTGGACAGGTTTATTGCTAGATTTGGAGAAGAAAAGATTGCAGTATTACATAGCAAGCTATCCATTGGTGAAAGATATGACCAATGGAATAAAATAAAAAATGGAGAATGTAAAATAGTAATAGGAGCACGTTCTGCAATTTTTGCACCTGTTCAGAATTTAGGATTAATAATAATAGATGAAGAACATGATAGTTCATATAAATCAGAAACTAATCCAAGATATAATGCAAAAGAACTTGCTGGATTTATTGCAAAACAAAATAATGTTCCACTTGTTTTAGGAAGTGCTACACCAGATCTTTGCAGTTTTTATAAAGCACAAACAGGAAAGATAGAGCTAATTACACTTACTAAAAGAGCAAATGAAGCTTCACTTCCAACAGTTGAAGTAGTGGACTTAAGACAAGAACTTGCAAATGGAAATAGAAGCATACTAAGTACAAAGCTATATTCAGCAATAGAGGAAAACATAAAAAATAAGAAACAAACAATTCTATTTTTAAATAGAAGGGGCTTTTCAACTTTTGTAATGTGTAGAGATTGTGGTTATACAGTTAAATGTAAAAATTGTAATATAACAATGACATATCACTCTAAAGGAAATAAATTAAAATGCCATTATTGTGGACATGAACAAAAAAATTTAAGTGAATGTCCTGAATGTAAAAGTAAAAATATTAAGTATTTTGGAACTGGCACACAAAAACTTGAAGAAGAAATTAATAAACTATTTCCAAATGCAACGACAATAAGAATGGATGTAGATACAGTAACTAAGAAAAATTCTCACGAAGAAATATTAAATAAATTTAAAAATGATAATATAGATATTCTAATCGGAACACAAATGGTTGTAAAGGGACATCATTTTCCAAATGTTACATTAGTTGGAGTAATTGCAGCAGATAGTAGTTTATATATTGAAGACTACAGAGCAAATGAAAGAACATTTCAAATACTAACACAAGTAGCAGGAAGAGCAGGAAGAGATAAATTACCAGGAAGAGTAATTGTACAAACATACAATCCTGAAAACTTTGCAATAGAATGTAGTCAAAAACAAGACTATGATATTTTTTATGATACAGAAATAGAACTAAGAAAACAATTGAAATATCCGCCATTTTGCGATATAATAAGTATTGGACTAACTGATACTGATGAATATAAAATAAGCAAGGTAGCAGAAACGCTGTATAAATATCTTAATATGTTAATACAAAAAGAAAAAATTAATATAGTTTTATATAAACCACTGCCTTGCCCAATAGATAAAATCAAGAATAAGTATCGATGGAGAATAATTCTAAAAGGAAAACTAAATAATAAAATTATAGACATAATAAACTTGGCAATAGAAAAAGCTAATAATAAAACAACAAGAATAATAATAGATACAAATCCTACTAATTTAACTTAAAAATGTTTGTTGTTTTTAAATAATGTTAATAAGGGGGGCAAAAAATGGCAATAAGAAATATAAGACAAGAAGGGGACGAAATATTAAAAAAGAAGTCTAGAGAAGTAGAAGTAATTGATGAAAGAGTCAAAGAACTTATAGAAGACATGGTAGAAACAATGCACAAATACAACGGCGTTGGATTAGCAGCAGTACAAGTTGGAATATTAAAAAGAATAATAGTAATAGATACTTACGAAGAAGATACACCAATTGTAAAACTAATTAATCCTAAAATATTAAAACAAAAAGGTTCAAGAGAAGTTGAAGAAGGATGCTTAAGCTTCCCAAATAAATTTGCAAAGGTTATAAGGCCAACAGAAGTAGTTGTTGAAGGACTAAATGAAAATGGTGAAAAAGTAAAAATAAAAGCAGTAGAACTTTTAGCACAAGCATTATGCCACGAAATTGACCACTTAAATGGAATTACTTTTGTAGATATTATGGAACCAGGAACTTTGGAATATGTAGAACCACAAAATTAGTATGAAAGGAAATAACTATATTGAATATTTTATTTATGGGAACGCCTGATTTTGCAAAAGAATCATTAGAGGCTATATATAATGCTAAATATAATATTATTGGAGTTGTGACTAATCCAGATAAACCTAAAGGCAGAGGTATGAAGATGATTGCATCTCCTGTTAAGGAATTTACATTAGAGAAAAATATACCAGTATTTCAACCATTAAAAGTTAGAAAAAATACTGAATTTATAGAAAAAATAAAAGAGTTAAAACCAGACGTTATTTGCGTTGTGGCTTATGGAAAAATACTTCCTAAAGAAATTTTAGATATTCCACAATTAGGTTGCATTAATGTTCATGGTTCACTTTTACCTAAATATAGAGGGGCAGCACCTATACAATGGGCAGTAATTAATGGAGATAAAGAAACAGGTATAACTACAATGTATATGGATGTTGGAATGGATACTGGAGATATGATTTTAAAAGAAAAAGTATCTATTGGAGAAAATGAAACAACAGGTGAACTATGGGATAGATTATCTAAGATTGGTGGAGAACTATTAGTAAAAACATTAAAGCTAATTGAAGATGGAAATGCACCAAGAACAAAACAGGGAGAAGACTATACAATAGCACCAATGCTTGATAAAGAAATGGCTAATATAGATTGGGAGAACAAAACAGCAGAGCAAATAAAAAACTTAATAAGAGGCTTGAACCCAATAATGGGTGCTTATACATTTGTAAATGGAAAAAAACTAAAAATTTGGAAAGCTCAAGTTGTAGAAGAAAATAAAATTTTAGTTTCAGATAATAAAATAAAAAATGGAGATATAGTATTAGCAGATGCAAAACAAGGTTTGTTTTTTAAAGCTAAAGACGGAATGCTAGAAGCTATTGAAATACAAGCTGAAAACTGTAAAAGAATGAATGCAAAAGATTTTTTAAGAGGAAATAAATTATAAAGGAAACAATAAAATATGAATGGTATTTTACTAATAAATAAGCCAAAAGAATATACATCACATGATATTGTTGCTATAGTAAAAAAAATGACAAAGGAGAAGGTAGGACACACTGGAACATTGGACCCTAATGCAACAGGAGTTTTACCTTTACTTATTGGAAAAGCAACAGGACTTTCTAAATATTTAATAAATCATGATAAAATATATATTGCAACATTAAAGCTTGGTATAAAAACAGATACAGCAGATGGAGAAGGAAAAATAATAGAAAAAAGAGATGTACAAAATTTAAGTAAAGAAACAATAGAAAAAGCACTAAAAAATATAGTTGGCAAACAAGAACAAATTCCACCAATGTATTCAGCAATAAAGGTTAATGGAAAAAAATTATACGAATATGCAAGAAGCGGGAAAACAGTAGAGATTAAACCAAGACAAATAGAAATATATAGTACAAAGCTGTTGAATATAGATACCAAAGAAGCGGAAATAGTATTTGAGATTTCATGCTCAAAAGGTACATATATAAGAACCATATGTGAAAATTTAGCAGAAAAATTAAACACAGTTGGGTATATGAAGGAATTACAAAGAGTTCAAGTTGGAGAGTTTAATATAAATAATTCAACGAATATTGAAGATATAAGAAAAAATCCAGATTTAATTGAAAAACGCATAATTACAATAGATAACTTTTTTCAGAATAAACCTAGAATTAATTTAAATGATAATGAAATAAAAATATTCTTGAATGGAAGTAAATTAACTAAAAAATTTGAAAATGGATTATATACAATATATTGCAATAATAAATTTATAGGAACAGGAGTTATTGATAACAATAATCTTAAAAGAGATATAATAGAATAAGAAATATTAAAAGAACAGGAGATAAACCTGTTCTTTTAAAGACTAAAAATTGCATAAGTAAAGAGACTGGTGGTTATAAGAGATAATATAATAACAGATATTCCTGCTAATTTATTTTTATTTTTAAATTCATAAAATGAATAACCAAGACTATTTAAAAATATAGTTATGCTAATTATTAATGCACAAGTATTCATATAATTTCCTCCATTATTTATTCGGCTGTTAATAATATGCCTGTTATAATAGAAAGTTTTAAATCTACTTTAAAAGTTGAGTTTTGATAGTTTTCTAACCAGTTATAATCTCTCCATTCGTTAGTAGTTTTAAAATTTTTGATTGCAAATCTTCCAAGCCCTGCAATATCAGACTGAAATTCTTTTGATGTCTTATTAAAATAATTGTATATTTGCTCTGTTATATATTTTGAAGCGGTATCTTGTATAAGAGTTAAATTTTCTTGAGTTAAGGCTTCGTCATTGTTATTAGATGATAGTATTTTTGCTGATAAATTAATTTTTGTTTTAACAAATGGTGAACTATTCACAATACTTACTTGGTTTTTGGTATTTTCTGCCCTATATAAATACAAACTTATAGTTTCATCAGAATTTAGTGGGTTTGGTATATCTAAAATACAACTATTAAATTTATTAATTATTAAAAGATGACACATCGTTTCAATTCCAGATAGGGTACCAACCATTTTATCATTTTTAAAAACAGCTAATCCAATATTATTAACAGCATATTGAGAAGAATAGTTAATTAAGCTTTGAGCTTGAGCATCTAAACTACTATTAGACTTATCAATATAAGAATTTTTACTTGTATTGCTAATAATTCCAAGACCCGCATATGGCTGCATAAGAGAATCCTCTAAAGAAGAGTAAAAATCAGTTAGTTCAACTTCCTGGTTATAAGCTGTTATGGTTTCTGAATTTGAAGTTAAATCATAATATTTTGATATTAAATTTTCTAGTTTTGGTTTATTTGAACTATTAAACTCATTATCTGATATTGATGATATTATAATATTGCAATCGGGTCTTACCTCGACTTTATTTATGAGATTATTTATGATTTGACTTATATTTTTTCTAGCTTGTTCTTCAGAGATAATTAAGACTTTACAATGGGATAATGTTATATCTTTATTTAAAAATGTATTTGCAATATTTATAGCAGAATCTAATGAATTGCATTCTATTGTAAATATCTCAGAAGTATTTGAGGAACTTTGACTTTCACTAGATGCTGAATCTCCATTACTTTCTTGTCCGCCACCAGATGAATCTTCAGAACTTTCTTTTGGCTTAATAATAGCTTCTGTTGCACTAGATTCAATAGTTGATAGCTGTAAACTTATTTTGTATTTTGCAGTAGTACCAACATCAATTGCAACAGCCATGACATAAGCTAAATCATCTATATTTTCACTGCTACTAGAGTAATTACTTATAGAAGTAAGCAAAGCAATTACCACTGTAATAATTAGAATGTTTCTAGGTATTTTGTTCATATTTTTTATAATCTCCCTTTATTTTCTTCTTAATATTTCCAAGCAAAAGAACAGTAAAACTAAAACCAAAAATTATAACCAAAGATGAAATCTTTAATATACTTAGATCTAGTTTTCTTATTTGAATTGTGTTTTGATAAATTAAAGATAAACCAGCTAATAGTAAAATAAAGCAATAGGAAGTAATAGTTTTATTTTCTATATTTGCTATTTTCTTAAAAATCAAATTTACAATTGCTATGGTTGTACTAATATAAGATAAAATAGTTATAATCCATACCAAAATATAAAAAGCATCAACTCTTTGTATAAACTTTCCTAATGTAATTTGCCTAGATTGTAAATATATAGGCGAATTTGAATTAGATGAAATTTCAAGAGGAAACATTAACAATAATGAACCAATGGTAGTTAAAATAAAAAGACCTGATATTATTATGCTTATATATGAAATTTTATTAAATTTATTAACATCTCTTAGTAAAGGCATTAAAAAAAACAAAAAGGTTATATTTGCAAATATAAATATGTTGCTTGCTCCTTTTACAAAGGTATTATTAAAACTATCACCTAGAATTGGAAACAATCTTTCTGGTACAAAATCTTTAACACTAAAAATAGACAGAGTAATAAGAGCAACTGTTACAATTAATAAAATTATTAAATTAGTTTTTATTACAGTTTTAAAATTATATTTATTAATAAATGCAATCCCTAACATTAAAAAGAAGACTATATAGGGAATAGGTGTGTTGTTAAAATATATAGTTTTTAAATTTTCAGTTGCATTTCTTAATGTTAATGAAGTGACAAATATAAAAAAAGCAATATAAATTATACCAACAATATACATAAATACCTTTCCAAATAGATAATTAGATATATCCAGTATATCCATACCCTTGAAATTTTTGTATAATATAATTAAAAGAGATATTGCAACAAGAGCAAGTAATGTAATAAAAATTATGTTTAAAATACTGCTTGAGCCTTGATCTTGAAGAATAAGTTTGGGCAATGTTACAAGAAGGTGGGCAAGAGGTACTATTAACATTATTGATATTGCTTCTGAAACTCCTAACTTGTTATTTAAGTCCATAAATGTCTCCTTTCTCTATTTCCATTTCATACTAATATGACTTTGTTTATTTTCTCTTTTAACATTAAGAGCTGCTTCTCTTTTTTCTCTTTTCCATATTGGTTCTAGGAAATATCCATTATTATATATTTTTGTTACTGGTACATATGGAGCTAAATAAGAAATTCCAAAAGAGGTGTATTCTGATAAAACTCCAATGTATATAAAAAGTCCAATTGCAATACCTAAAAAACCAAAAATAGCCCCTAAAAATATAAATACAAACCTTAATATTCTAAAGTGAAATTCTAATGAAAAATTAGGTATAACAAATGAAGAAAGTCCTGTAATTGCTACAATTATTATTGAAATTGGACTTACGATGTTTGCACTAACTGCTGCATCTCCTAAAACTAATGCTCCAACTATACCCATTGTTGAACCGATAGGGGCTGGTACTCTTATTCCTGCTTCATGTATAAGTTCAAATGCTAGTTCCATTACAATTATTTCTAGTTCAATAGAAATTGGAACAGCTTGTCTAGAAGAAATTATGGAAAATAATAATTCAGTGGGAATTAACTCCTCATGAAAGTTTGTAATCGCGATATATATACCTGGTAGTAAAACACTTATTATACATGCAATAAATCTTATTGTTTTCAATAAATTGGCAAAAGTGAAATTTATATTTCTGTCTTCAGGTGATTCTAGTAAATCAAAAAAAGTACAAGGGGCAATTAAAACAATAGGTGTACCATTTACTATAACAACAACTTTACCTTCGAGAAGTGAAGATGCTGCCGTGTCTGGCCTTTCGGTTGATATTACTTCAGGCAACGAACTTTTTGAATTTTCTTTTATTAATTCTTCTAACTGACCAGATGAAATTATATAGTCTAAATCCAAGTTATTAACTCTATGTTTAACTTCATTTACTAATTCTGTATTAGCAATGTCTTTCAAATAACAAATAGCACATTTAGTTTTACTAACTATACCTACTGAAGTGTCTTCTATTATTAAATTTTCATTATTAACCAGTCTTCTAAGCATAGAAGTATTTGTTCTTAAATTTTCAACAAATGCTTCATGAGAACCACGTATTACTATTTCATTTTTAGGTGAATCTATTGTCCTTTTTTCATATCCTTTTACATCACATACAAAGCAAGTATCAATAGTATCGATAAATAATGCACAATTTCCTAAATTAACAGAAGTGACAATTTCTTTAAACTTTTGCATTTTTGTAACATCATTATGAGGAATAAGGCATGAATTAATATAATCTATTAAATTAAATTTCTTAACTCTTTTTACAGTAATGTTTGAAGCAACAGCAGAAGATACTATTGTTTCGCTTGCTTCTGATGTGTTAGATTTATTTTTTAACATTAAAGGATACAAAATAAAGCGGTTTATTGCTTTAGAATCACTCATTCCATCAATATATAAAATAAAAGCTTTGTATAATTTGTTTTTTGCAATTAAATCAAATTGTCTAATTTTGATATCACTGTTTATTGAACTATTAAATTTATTTTTTATATATTCTAAATTAACATCAATACTAGGATATACATTTTCATTTAAATCCTCTAATGGAACCATTTTATTATCTGAATTGTCTTGACTATTAGTTAAATTAAAACGATAATTATTTTGAGGGGAATATTTAAAACTATCTATAATAGCATTAAAAAAATTTTTCATAAATTAAACTCCAATTTTTTTCTTTGCATTTATTATTTTCAAAAATAAGAAAAATATGTATAAAAAATGTAACAGCAATAATTTACTGTTACATTTTAAGTTTAATATTATTTAATTTATTTAATATTAATATCTTTTAAATTTAATACTTTTTTTAATTCTTCATTTCTTTTAGTCTTATTTGTAGTAGTTCTTATTAAAGGTTCTTTAGTAATTATCATATCTTTAATATATTTATAAAGAGGAAGAGTTTTATTTATTTCTTTTATTTTATCCCAGATAAGAGCTTTTAAATCTGCTTCACTAATGTTTTCATAATTTGCTTTTATAAAGCTATCATTATATACAATTTCTACTGCAACTTTAACATCATTAACATCATTTTTATTTGGCAAACCATAAACAAAGCATTCTTCAACTTCATCTAATCTGTTTATTAACAATTCAAGTTCTTCAGGAAAAACTTTTTTTCCATTTTTCAAAACTATTAAATCTTTTTTTCTACCAGTAATAAATAGGAAACCATCCTTATCTAAATATCCTAAATCACCAGTGTGGAACCATCCATCTTGTAAAACTTCATTTGTTTTTTCTTGATTATTATAATAACCAAGCATTACATTTGGACCTTTTACAGTAATTTCTCCAATTTGATTTGAATCTGGATTGTCTATTTTAACTTCTAAGCTTTGCATTGGCATACCAACAGAACCATAACGAATGTGACTAAAATCTTCAGCTGCAATAACAGGGGAAGTTTCGGTTAAACCATAACCTTGTACAATATTTATTCCTATTTGATTAAACCATTTTTCTACTTTAGTGTCTAATGGAGCTCCACCAGAGATTATAAATCTCATAGCACCACCTAATTGATCTATTAGTTGCTTAAATAATAATCTTCTAATATCAATATGGAATTTTAATAAAAAGTTACTTATTTTAATTGCAGTGTTTATTAATTTTGTTTTACCTTGTTTATCAATTTCTTTAATAATTGTTGAATACATTTTATCTATTAAGATAGGAACACCAACAAATAAAGATACTTTATATTCAATTAGATTTTGTTTAATATATTTTAAACCATCAGGAAAAACAGTTTTTAAGCCAGAAGCTAACATAACTAACATACCTGTTGAACCAAAAATATGGTGAAAAGGTAGAAAGGCAATATTAACATCTGTGCTATGAAAATCTTCAACAAGTTGCATGTCATATATATTTGTAGCAATACCGTTTTGATTTAACATAACAGCCTTAGATTTTGAAGTTGTTCCAGATGTAAACAGTAATATGCTCATTTTATATGAATCAACTTTATAATCTATATAATCTGTAAAACCATTATCAATTTCATTCTTTCCATCTGATAATAATTCATAGAAAGATAAATAACCTGGTAAATCTTTAGTACAAATGAAATGTTCTATTTTAGTTTTATTATTTTCTTTTATTTCTTCTATAATATCTTTTAATTTTACATCAAAAACAATTGCCGAAGCTTCACTTCTAATTAAAGAATCCTCAAGTTCACCAACTTGTAAACCTTTATCTAGTGGTACAGATACGATACCTCCGAAGCAAGTTGCTTAAATGTGCAACAGCCCATTCGTAACTATTATTACCAACTACTGCAACTCTTTTATCTTTTAATCCTAATTTATATAAACTAGTACCAAAGCTATTAATATCAGATAGCAAATCAGAATAAGTGTGATTTATATATTCAATATTATTATCATTTTTAATTTTTGTTGTAAAAGCTATATTGTTTGAGAAAATATTAACAGAATGATATATTAATTCCTTGATATTTTCAAATTTATTTATGTTCTTCTTTTGCATAAGTACCTCCATAAAATAACACAGTCTATTTTCCTAAATTATTATATCTTATCTTATTCGAAAATACAAGTTAATATTATAATTAAATAAAAATACATATAAGGAAAAATATAAGAATAAACATAACCAAGCCTGTTATTTAATATATATTAATAGGTGATAATATGAAAATTATAACATTAAAAAAGAAAAAAATAATGAAAATGGTAGTTATTACTGTTTTCTCTTTTATTGTACTAGGATTGTCAACTTCATTTGCAATGCAACATTACTATAAAACAGATTTTTCAACAGGAATAGTTAATGCAACAGTGCTAAATGTTAGAAGTGGACCAAGTAGTAACTTTAAAGTAATAACAACAGTTAAGAAAAACGAATATGTAAGAGTGTTTGCAGGAATAGGAGATTGGTATGTAATACAAACAAATAATGATTATATAGGAGTTGTAAGTAAAAAATATATAAAAGCAATATATTCTGGAAGCTCTCATAACACTGGAAGCGCTACCACTGGAGGAAGTAATAGTACTACTACAAGTAATACAACTTTAACTAGTGATGAACAAGAAGTATTTAATTTAATAAATAAACAAAGAACAAATAATGGATTAGCAGCATTAAAAATAGATAATGAAGTACAAAGAGTTGCAAGAATAAAAGCTCAAGATATGGTAAATAATAATTATTTTTCACATACGTCGCCAACATATGGTTCTCCATTTGATATGCTAAAAAGTTTTAAAATATCATATAAATCAGCAGGGGAGAACATTGCTGGAAACTCTAGTAATAGTGCAGCAGTAACTGCATGGATGAACTCCTCAGGACATAAAGCTAACATATTAAATAGTAGTTTTAACTACACAGGAGTAGGAGTAGTAAATGGCTCTAAATATGGAAAAATATATGCGCAAATGTTTATAGGACGTTAAAAAAGTGGCAAAGCCACTTTTTTATTCTTTTAATAAATTTCTAATTACATTATATAAATAAGGTTTAAATTCTTCTATTGGTAAAGGCTTTTTATAAATTATAGAATCAAAACAAGTTGAACTTACAAGTTCTATTATCATAAATAAAGTGACTTTAGGATTTTTTAAGTTTAAGTTATTTTCTTTAACACCTTTTAAAAATAAACCATAAAGGCTTTCTTCGTCTGAACTTTTTTCATCATATATTTTTGTAATTGTTTCGTTATAAACTCCCCAAGATAGGTTTTTTGAAATGAATTTTAAAACTAAAGGAGCTTTAACTAATTCATCTATAACATAGTTAATAATAAATATAATTTGGTCAGAAAAGTTTTCAATATAATTGCTTTTCATATGTTCTAAGGCATCATTAAATAATTTTTCTGATTTTTTTGCTATTAATATATCACGTATTTCATATTTATCTTTGAAATACAAATAGAAAGTACCTTTTGCTACATTTGCATTATCAACTATATCTTGAATAGAAGTATCTTTAATGCCTTTTTGGGTAAAAAGCTTAAAGGCAGTGTCTAATAATCTAGATTCTTTTTCATTTTTTTGATCTGTTAAACTCATAAAAAATCCTCCTTATGAATATATTATTACACAAAATGAACTAATAGTCAATAATTAAAAAACTTTTTTGTTATAATAAAATATTAAAATAAACCATGAAACAGCACTTGTAACAATAAAAACACATAAATAATAAAATATTTATAAAAAACTATTGACTAATGGTCATAAAAGTATTATTATATATAAAGTGACCGAAAGTCATAAAAGAAAGGAGAGCAAAAATGCTTAAATTTGGAGAATTTATATGCAAACACAAAAAAACAATTCTAATAATAGCATTGATATTATTAATCCCATCAATTATTGGAATGAAAGCTACTAGAATTAATTATGATATTTTAGTATATTTGCCAGACAACATTGAAACAATTAAAGGCGAAAATATTCTTTCAGAAGATTTTAATATGGGAGCATATTCAGTTGTTGTATTAGAAAATATGAAAACAAAAGATATTTTAAAACTTGAAGATAAGTTTAAAGAAATTGATAATGTTGAAAAAGTAGTTGGAATTTCAGATGTTCTAGGAACAAGCATACCAGTAGATATGATTCCAAACGAAATAAAAGATAAGGTATATAAAGATGGAAATACTATTTTATTAGTTACTTTTAAAGATAGCATTTCATCAGATACAACTATGGAAACAATAGAAAAATTAAGAGATATAACAGATGAACGTTGTAAAATTAGTGGAATGTCTGCAACAGTTTTAGATACAAGAGATTTATCTAACTCAGAAGTTGTAATATACGTTATAATTGCGGTTGTATTATGTTTAATAATTTTACAATTAGCATTAGACTCATATGTGGCTCCAATATTCTTATTACTTAATATTGGAATAGCTATATTGTATAATATGGGAACAAATATATTCTTAGGAGAAATTTCATATATAACAAAAGCAATAAGCGCAGTATTACAACTTGGAGTTACAATGGACTTTGCAATATTCTTATATCATAGTTATAAAGCACAAAAAGAAATATATAGTGATAATGATGAAGCAATGGCACATGCAATTTCAAAAACCTTGGTATCTGTAATTGGTAGTTCATTAACTACAATAGCTAGTTTCTTGGCTTTATGTAGTATGAATTTAACACTTGGAAAAGATATAGGTATAGTTATGGCAAAAGGTGTTTTACTAGGAGTTATTTGTGTTGTTACAGTTTTACCAGCAATGTTATTAGTATTTAATAATTTAATAGAAAAAACTTCACACAAAGAAATATTACCTAAGTTTAAAAGAGTAAAAGATTTTAATATAAAACATCACAAAGCAATAATTGTTTTATTTATAATAATTTTGCCATTTGCAATTTATGGATATAAAAATACAAATGTTTACTATAATCTAGACAAATCATTACCAGAAAGTTTGCCAAGTATTACTGCTAATAAAGAATTGAAAGAAAAATTTGATATGGTATCAACAGAAGTAATATTGGTTGACGCAAAACTACCAGATTATAAAGTAAATGAAATGTTAAAAGAAATAGATAATGTTGATGGCATTGGTTGGACTTTGGGATATCCTAAAGTTTCAGGAGCTTTACCAGAGCAAATGCTTTCAGATGATATAAAATCTGTATTTGAAAATGATAAATATCAAATGCTTTTAGTTAACTCTAAGTACGAGATGGCAACAGATGAGTTAAATAATCAAGTAAATGAAGTAAATCAAATTATAAAAAAATATGATAGCAATGCAATATTAGCAGGTGAAGGACCTTTAATGAAGGACTTAGTAGAAATAAGTGACCATGACTTTAATAGTGTAAATACTTTCTCAATTGCAATTATATTTGTAATAATGATATGTGTTTTAAAATCTATCTCATTACCAATAATTTTAATTACTGTAATTGAGTTTGCGATATTTATAAACATGGGAATACCAGCATATATAAATACATCTTTACCATTTATTGCTTCAATAGTAATTGGAACAATCCAATTAGGAGCAACAATAGATTATGCAATTTTAATTACTACTAAATATATTGATTTAAGAAAAAATGGAAAAGACAAATATGCAGCAATAGATGAGGCTTTAGGAACATCAATATCATCAATAATAGTAAGTGGTTTATGTTTCTTTGGAGCAACATTTGGTGTTGGAGCATATTCAAAGATAGAAATGATTGGTTCATTATGTACACTAATGTCTAGAGGAGCAATTATAAGTATGGTTGTTGTTATTACTGTATTGCCAGCTTTCTTAATGTTATTTGATAAGATCATTTGTAAAACAACAAGAAAAATGAGTAAAATAAATAATTAGTATAGGAAAGGAAGAAGAGAAAAGATGAAAGAAAAAGGATTAAAGATAATATCAGGAGCTTTATTACTTACAATGACAGCATATACTGCACCAGTATTTGCTTATACAAAAGATGAAACAGTATATTCTAAATTAGATGCCAATGGTAGTAAATATCAAACTATTGTAAGCACACATTTAAAAAACGATAAAGAAGATGAAACTTTAAAAGATTTATCTGATTTATTAAATATTACAAATACAAATGGAGATGAAACATTTGAACAAGATGGAAATTCATTAATTTGGCAAGCAAATAAAGAAGATATATATTATGAAGGCGAAAGTCAAAAAGATTTACCAATAGAATGTAATGTAACATATGAGTTAAATGGAGAAAAAATTGCAGCAAGTGAACTTGCTGGCAAATCAGGAGAAGTAAAGATAACTTTAGATTATACAAATAAAGACTCACATATTGTTAATATCAATGGAAAAAATGTAAAAATGTATACACCATTTGTTGTTGTAGCAGGAACTATAATAAAAAATGATAATAATAAAAATATTACTGTTTCAAATGGTAAATTAATAAACGATGGAAGTAAAACAGTTGTTATAGGAATGGCTATGCCTGGTTTACAAGAAAGTTTAGGTGTTAGTAAAAAAACAATAGAGATACCAAGTAGCATTGAAATTACTATGGATGCAGAAGATTTTGAATCTAGCAGTATAATAACATATGTAACTCCAAAAGTAATAGAAGAAGATGACTTGAAATTATTTGATAAAATAGATAGTTTATATAGTAAAGTTAATACATTGCAAGAAAGTGCAAATAAATTAGAAGAAGGATCAAATCAAGTAAGCAATGGTATATCAACTGCGTATGATGGGGCAAAACAAATAACAACTAAAGTTAATGAATCAACTAAGAGCTTGAAAAACGATAAGACCAATGCTTTGGATTCAAAAACTTTGGCAGCAATAGAAAAACAAGCAGAAAGTAGTTCAATATTAACAGATGAACAAAAACAAACTATTATTGCAGCAGCAGATGCTGGAATTGACGCAAAAGCTGATACAATAAAAGAACAATTTGTTGCAAATGCAAAAGCAATAGCAGAACAAACAGCAATTGCAACAGCAAAGAAAACTGCAAATGAAACAGCTAAGGCAGTAGCAATGCAAACTGCTATGGATACGGCAAAAAGTGTAGCAATGGCAAGTGCTAAAAATGCAAATCCAAATTTAACACAAGAAGAATTACAAGCAATTGGAACAGCAGCAGCTAATAATGCAAAATTATCAACAGAACAATTAAACGCAATTGGTAAACAAGCAGAAAACTTATCAGATGCTAAAATTAAACAAATAAAAGCTGAGGCAGATGCTGGAATAGAAGCACAAAGAACAACAATTGAAAAACAAGGTATTGCAAGTGCAAAAGCAATAGCAGAGCAAACAGCCTTAACATCTGCTCAATCTGCTACAACGTTGGCAGCTAAAAAAACAGCTACATCTGTTGCAACAACTGTTGGAAATAAAGTGAAATTAGAAGCAAGTAAAAAAGTAGCATCTCAAATGAGTACATTAGGAGATGGACTAGAGCAATTAACATCAGGACTAAATGAATTAAACAATGGTTCAAGTGAATTAGCAGAAGGAATGACAAAATTTAACAATGAAGGTATAAAACAAATTTGTAATTATATAAATGGAGATGTAAAAGACATAACAACAAGAGTACAAAAATTAAGTGACTTATCAAAACAATACAATAACTTTACAATGCTAAACGGAAACAATGAAGGAAATGTTAAGTTCATAATGATTATAGATGCTATAAAGAAACAAGAAGATACTACAAAAGAACAAGCAATATTAAACAATAGTGAAGATAATAAAAATGAAAACAAAGAAAACAATTAAAATATCTTGACAAAAAAACATACTATGCATAAAATTATTATGTATAGTATGTTTTTTGAGGTTAATAATGAATATAAAAGAAGATATAATAAAATTAGTAGATTATAGATATAAAGAATTTCATAGTAAATTATGTCCTGGTATAAATAATATACTTGGTGTTAGAGTTCCAGTTCTTAGAAACTATGCAAAAGAAATAAGAAAAGATAGTAGCTTAGAAAAACTATTAAAAATAATAGATGATGAATATTACGAAGAAATTATGTTACAAGGCATGCTTATTGGACTAGAAAAGGATACTAGTTTTGAAAAATTAGAAGAGTACATAAAATTATTTGTACCTAAAATAAATAATTGGGCTATTTGTGATAATTTCTGTGCTGGTTTAAAAATTACTAGAAAATATAAAAAAGAAATGTATAAATTAATAAATGAGTATTTAAAATCTAATAATGAGTTTGCAGTTAGGTTTGCAATTGTTATGATTTTGAATTATTATATTGAAGAAGACTATTTGAAAGAAAATTTTGCAATATTTGATAAAATAAAATTAGATAAGTATTATGTGAAAATGGCTGTGGCTTGGGCTATTTCAATATGTCTAATTAAATATTATGAAAAAACGTATAAATATTTAAAAAATAATAAAAACTTAGACTTGTGGACATATAATAAATCAATACAAAAGGCAACAGAATCATATAGAATAACTGATGAACAAAAACAAGAATTAGTTAAAATAAAAAGAAAATAAGGGTGCAATTATGCATCCTTATTTTTTTGGGGTTTATACGAAACTTATGAAATTGAGTTGAACACCTTTTTTACTTACATCAGGATCTTTGGCAATTACTGCTACGATTTCATCACCGTAGCGAAATTCAATTCCATCAACAGAATCTACTATACCAGCAAAGTTTTTGTCAATGCATACATAGGATCCGGAAAGATCGCTAACTGATCCGAAAATTTTGCATGTAACGACAGTGTTTTTGCTGAGAACAGTTGTGAAATGAGGCAGACAGGATGTCCTTGAAAGCTCAAATCGATTATTTACAGGGTCAAATTCAAGTACATCTGTTGGAAAAGTATCATACAATTTAAATCCTATGTCTGTAATGTCATCAAAGATTACAGGAGCAAAATTAGCTCTAGATATTTTTCCAGTTATTCCAGCTCCTACGTCGACAAATGCAGAAAACTTTGAAAAACCAGTTATCGTTGTTTTGTCGAAATGGGAACATTGAGATATATAAGGTAACGCCTGTAACATGTTCTGTTTTCTTGAAAGCTCTATTGTAGGCTTTATAGAAACTATTTTTGCTCTTATAGTGTGTCCTACGAGAGTATAAATGCTAGAAGAAACCGAATCATTCTTATAACAAGGGTATATACTTGCTTCTTCTAATGAAATAGTACCTTTGAAATTATTGCCTAAATCAACCTCCAAGATATCATTATAGTAGTCTAACTTCGTGACCTTGCACGTGATTGCTGTATCATTGATATATGAAAGGGCTATTTTCCGCCAATTCATATTTTCATCAATATGATACAGTGCCTCCGGTAAAAAAGTTGTTTGAACGTCATGCATAGATAAAACCTCCAATTTTTTATTCTACAAAAGTAGTAATATTATTATATCACAAAAAATGGTAAAAATCAATTTTATGTAAAATTTATATATTTACTTTCTAAGGATAAAGTAGTAAAATATATAATGTATATGGAGGAAATATATGGAACAAAAAAAGAAAAAAAGTTTTACTATTTTAGGTACTAGTATATGGAGAATTTTAGCATATTTTATTATATATAGTTTTGTTGGATTTATAATTGAAACATTATTTGCATTAGTATTTTATAATGTGTTAGAAAGTAGACAAAGCTTTTTATATGGACCTTTTTGTGGAATATATGGAGTTGGAGCTGTATTCATGTATGTGATTTTAAACAGATACTTTAAAAAGAATAGTCACTTATTGTTTTTGGGTGGATTTATTGTTGGATCATGTGTTGAATACATTTTAAGTTTTTTAGGTGAAGTTATTTTAAATGTAAGATGGTGGGATTATTCAAATAGATTCCTAAATATAAATGGCAGAATTTGCTTTTTATATTCATTGTTTTGGGGATTATTAGGTGTATACTTTATGAAAGTAATTAATCCTAAAGTTGATAAATTAATAAATTTTATTAAGAAAAAAGTTAACATGAAGCTTATAAAAACAATAGTGATTATATTATTTGTATTTCTTTTAGTAGATTGTGCAATATCTGGTTTAGCAATTGAATATTACTTAGTTAGACAAACTGTACAAAATGATTTAGATGTTCCAAACAAAGATGTTATAGTTAAGGAATACGATAAAATATATTCAAATGATAATAGAGCAAAGATTATTAATAAATTTTTTAATGATGAAAAAATGGTAATTACATATCCTAATTTAACAATAACATTAAAAGATGGTACAGTAAAAAGAGTAAGAGAGTATTTACCAGATATAAAGCCATATTATTTTAAATTTAATGTAAAACATATAAATAATGAAACAGAAAACTAAATTATAGTATAAAGCCTCAGGCAACTCGCCTGAGGCTTTATACTATCTATTGTTGTTTTGGTTATTATTATTGTCTTGATTATTACTGTTGTTGTTATTATTGTTGTTTTTATTTTTCTTTCCCATAAAGCACCTCCGAAAAATTTATTAATAATATTGTTTACAAAATTTTAAAAAATATTCTTTTAAAAAATCTATTTTGAAATTTTTTATTATAATTTTTTAGTTCTAAAAAACATATAAGTGAATATATATAATATACGGGGGAATACAAATGATAATTATTAAATTTATAATGCTTCTACTTGTTTTTATTGTATGTAGTTTTCTTGGAAATATTATTGCAAAAAGGTATAGTCTAAGAGTTAAAGAACTAAACGAGTTTAATGTTGCTTTAAGTATAGTTGAAAGCAAGATTAATTTTACATATGAACCACTTCCAGAAATATTTTTAGAAGTATCTAACATGGTAGATAAAAGTATTTCTCAAATTTTTAATAATGCATCACAAAATATGAAAGAATATAACGCAAGAGAGGCTTGGGAAAATTCATTTGAAAGTATTAATAATAATCTAACTAAAGAAGATATTGAGAATATAAAAAGTTTGGGCAAAATGCTTGGACAAACAGATAAACAAGGACAAATAAATCAACTAGAGATGACACAAACATTAGTAGAAATGCAAATAAAAAAGGCAAAAGATGAAGAAATTAAAAATGCAAAAATGTATAAAACACTTGGAACTATTGTTGGACTAGCTATTTTTATTATTCTAATATAAGTTTGGAGGATACATATGAATATTGATTTACTATTTAAAATTGCAGCAATTGGAATATTAGTTGCAGTGTTACATCAAGTATTAGTAAGAGCAGGACGTGAGGACCAAGCTATGATGACTACACTAGCAGGACTAGTTATTGTACTAACAATGGTTATAAAGGAAATTAGTGGACTATTCAATACTGTTAGAACATTATTTAACTTATAAAAAGGAGTAAGTAATGGAAATAATAAAAATAATAGGAATAGGTTTAACTGCACTTATTGTAATAATAGTTTTAAAACAATATAAACCAGAATTTGCTATATATGTTTCTATTGTTGCTGGAATATTAATACTTGGGCTTTCACTTTCAAGTTTTTCTGGAATAATTAATTTGTTAAAAGATATTTCAAGTAGAGCAAATATAAATAGTAAATTTTTAGGAATTATATTAAAAATAACAGGAATTGCAATTTTAACGGAGTTTGCAGTAAGTATATGCCAAGATACAGGAGAAAAAGCTATTGCAAATAAAATAGATATTGGAGGAAAAGTCATAATTATGACTATATCTTTGCCAATAATTTCTTCTTTGCTAGAAGCTATATTAAAAGTTTTGCCATAAGGAGAAATATACAAATGAAAAAAATTTTAGTAATTTTTTTTGCACTAATTTCAATAAATGTATCAATATTGGCAACAGATATGAATGTTTTAGAAAGTCAACAACAATCATTAGGAATATCAGATTTTATATCTACTTCAGAAAAATATACAAATGGAACCTTAGATGGTATTGACTTAAATGATGTTTTTCAAGATGCAATTACTGGAAGAATAGGCAATACAAATTTTTTTAATAATTTTCTTAACATATTAGGAAGAGAAACAAAAACAGCAGTTAGTAATATAGGAATTATAATGATAGTTATAATTATACATAGTATTCTAGTTACAATAAGTGATAGCCTTGGAAATAAAAGCGTATCACAAATAGCGTACTTTGCAGAATATATAATTATAATAACCTTAGTATTGAATAACTTTTCGGACATAATAAATATGACAAAAGAATCAATAACAAACTTAGTCGGTTTTTCAAATTCTCTTATACCGTTGTTATTAACATTAATGCTTACAACTGGAGCAATAGTATCTGCAGGAGTTATAAAACCAGTATTATTGTTATTAATAAATTTTATCGGAAATTTTATTATTGATTTTATTTTGCCATTAACAATAATTGGAACAACTTTAGGCATTGTTTCTAAAATATCAAATAAAGTAAGAATTGATAAAATATCTAAATTTATGAAATCAGCAGGAGTCTGGGTATTAGGAATTATTATGACACTATTTGTTACAGTTTTAAGTTTAGAAGGAAGCATTACAGAAACTGTTGATGGAGTAGCAGCTAAAACTACAAAAGCAGCCGTTTCTACTGTAATACCAGTAGTAGGAAAAATACTTGGTGATGCAACAGATGCAGTAATTGGATGTGCGGGGATATTAAAAAATGCAGTTGGATTTGTTGGCATAATAATTATAATAGGAATATGTGCATTGCCAATTATAAAGTTAGCACTTTTAAGTTTTACATATTATATTGCATCATGCATTTGTCAACCTGTTGCAGATGAAAAAATAATAGGACTATTAGATTCCATTGGAGATACATTTAAAATATTACTTGCAATAATTTTTTGCGTTGCTGTAATGCTAATAGTAGGACTAACGATAGTAATAAAAGTTTCAAATGGAACATTATTATATAGATAAACTAAGGAAAGAATAAAGATGATAAATTGGTTAAGAAGTTGGTCTAATCAAGTAATTGTCGCTGTTATTATTGCAACAATTATAGAAATGATTTTGCCAGAAGGAAACAATAAAAAATACATAAAAATGATAATTGGATTATATGTATTATTTACAATAATACAACCAGTTATAACTAAGTTAACTGGAAATGAAATAAACTTGAATGATTTTAATTATAATAAATATTTAAAAGACACGGTTCAAGTATCAAGTAGTACAGAACAATTTGAAGATACTAATTCTAAATTAATTAAACAAACATATATAGATAGTATAAAGCGTGATATACAACAAAAAATTGAGCAAAAAGGTTTTAAAGTATTAAAATGCGAACTTGATATAACACAAGATGAAAATTTATTAAAAAATATAGAGTTAAATTTAGAAAAAAATACAAAAGAAGAAAATACGGATTTAAATAACAAAATACAAATAAATGAAGTTAATATATCTAAAAATACAATTGATGAAAAGAAAAAAGATGTGATTTCAGATAAAGATAAACAAGAACTAAAAAAATACTTATCAGAAGAATATAAAATAGATGCAAATAATATAAAAATAAACTAAAGAGGAGGAAGATATGCTAAGGAAAAAAATTGAAGAATTTTTTAAAGGAAATGGTAATAATAAGAAGAAAACTGAAAATTTAGTTTTTTTTCTAATAATTCTTATTGTTACAGTAGTTGCAATAAATATTATATGGAAAGATGATAAAAAAGAAGAAAATACAGTAAGTAATAGTTCAAAAAAATTGGCAGAAACTGTTGAAAATAGTTATACAGAAGATACATTAGAAAAACGACTCGAAAATATACTATCTAATATATCGGGTGTTGGAAATGTTGATGTTCTTATTACATATAATGAAACAGAGGAAATAATTCCTGTATATAATAAAAATGGTAAAAAAAGTACAACTAACGAGACAGATTCTTCTGGTGGAACTAGGGTTGTTGAAGACAGTGAGACCAGTGAAGAAGTTGTGCTGGAAAACAATAAAATAATTACTCAAAAAACGGTTAGTCCTAAAATAGAAGGAGCAATAATTACTGCTACTGGAGCGAATAATTTAAATGTTAAAGCATATATAATACAAGCAGTGGAAGCGGCTACACGGTTTACCTACACATAAGATTCAAGTTTTTGAAAAGAAAAATTAGGGAGGAAATTTTATGAAATTAATTAAAAAAAATCAATTAACTATATTAGTTTTAGCTTTAATGCTAGTAACAGCAGGATATTTAAATTATAACTCTAGTGTGCAAACAGGAACTGAAGTTGCAAGCATTGGAGATGCAACTTTAGTAAGTAGTAATTTATCTAATAGTGTTAATACAGTTCAAAATAATGTTAATGATGAAGCAAAAAGCAATAACACTGTTCAAAGTTCAGTTTCAACAACAGAAGAAAATATAGTTCAAACAAATTCGGATGTAGCAAATGAAGCAGAAGGATATTTTGAATCTTCAAGATTAGAAAGAGATGTAATGTATTCACAAATGCTAGAAGGTTATCAAAAAATATTAAATAATGATAATTCAAGCGAAAAGCAAAAAACGGCAGCACAAAAAGAAATTGACAATATAAATAAAACTAAAAATAGAATAATGATTTGTGAGAATTTAATAAGAACAAAAGGATTTAATGATGTAGTGATTTTTGTAAATGATGACAGTATAAGCGTTGTTGTAAATAAAGAAGAATTAAAAAAAGAGGATACAGCCCAGATTCAAAGTATAGTTGCAAGAGAAATGAATGCTAAAATTGACAATATACACATAAGCAATAAGTAAAAAAACAGATAATTAGTATTTGCTAATTATCTATTTTTATGTTACGATATAATATATAAAATATAAGGAGATTTAAAAATGAAAATATCAACTAGAGGTAGATATGCCTTAAGGGTTATGATTGATTTAGCATTAAATGATAATGGGGATTATATTAGTTTAAAAGATATTGCACAAAGACAAGAAATATCTAATAAATATTTAGAACAAATTATTTCACTTTTAAATAAAGCAGGTTTTTTAAAAACTGCTAGAGGTAATATGGGTGGATATAAATTAAGCAGAGAACCAAAAGAATATATTGTTGGCGATATTTTGAGGGCGACAGAAGGCGAATTATCACCTACGTATTGTTTAACAGAAGAAGGAAAATGCTCTAGACAGAAGGGATGCAAAACACATGATTTCTGGAAAGGACTAGATAACGCAATAAAAGAGTATGTTGATAGCAAAACTTTGCAAGATTTGTTGAAATAAATCAATTTATAGATTATAATATTTGTGAAAAAAATAAAGGGATGGAATAATGACAAATTTACTTTTATGTGGAAATAAGAAAGTATTTGATGGAGCATTAACCGAATTAATATCTATTACAAATAGAACAAAGGAAACAATAAGGTGTTATATTTTTACAATGGATGTATCAAGAATAAATCCAAATTATACAGCAATTGAAGATGAACAAATTGATTTTTTAAATAAGGTTGTAAAGTCTAAAAATGAAAATAATTCAGTGATAAAAATAGATGTTACAAATTTGTATGAACAGGAATTTGGACGGTTGTAAAAATGAAAATGCATATTGTACCCCATATACTTTGCTTAGATTATTAGCTGATATGGTGCCTGATATGCCAGACAAGTTATTGTATTTAGATATAGATATGATGGCAGGAGGAGATATATCTAAACTATATAATATTGATATATCAAACTATGAGTATGCAGCTGTAAAAGAAAAATATGGTTGTTGGATTATTAGACCTGATTATATTAATGCAGGTATGCTTTTATTAAATATGAAAAAAATAAAAGAAACAAAGCTTTTAGAAAAGGCAAGAATTTTAATAAAAAATAAAAAAATGTTATTTGCAGACCAAGATGCAATATTCTGGTCTACAACTAAAAAGAAAATAGTTCCAAGGATATATAATGAACAATCAAAATTTAATAAAAAAGATACAATAATATGCCATTTTAGTAAAAGACTAATGTTTAGACCATATCCACACACGGAAAATATTAAACAATGGCAAATTAAAGAAGTACACGATGTACTAAAATGTTATGCATTTGATAGTGACTTAGAAGAATATTTAAAGTGGAAAGAACAATATAAAATCGAAAAAATAAAAGGTGGAAAAAATGAAACAAAAAAATAAAATACCAATTTTCTTTGCGGTAGATGATGAATATATACCATTTTTAGCAGTTGCTTTGCAATCGCTAATAGAAAACTCTAAAAAAGAAAATTATTACTTAATTAAAATTTTATATACTAATATAACAGAGGAAAATCAAAATAAAATAAAAAAATATGAGACTGAAAATATTAATATTGAATTTGTGTGCTTGAGCTATTATATAAATAAAGTTAAGGACAAGCTATATACACGTGATTATTATTCTAAAACAACATATTTTAGATTATTTATACCAGACTTGTATCCTCAATTTGATAAAGTATTGTATTTAGATAGTGATATTGTAATATTATCAGATGTTGCAGATTTATATAATGAAGATATGGAAAGTAATTTATTGGCTGCTGCTCCAGATGATGTAATCCAAACGATAGAAGTGTTTAGAGAATATGCGGAAAAAGTTGTTGGAGTTGCAACTTATAAAAATTACTTTAATGCTGGAATATTGCTAATGAATTTAGATGAACTTAGAAAATTTAAATTTCAAGAAAAATTTTTGTATTTGCTTGAAACTGTAAAATTTTCTGTTGCTCAAGATCAAGATTATCTAAATAGATTGTGCAAAGGAAGAGTTAAATTATTAGAAAATACTTGGGATAGAATGCCTATAGGTGGAGATATAATAAATAGAGACGAATTGCATATAATACACTATAATTTAGCGTTTAAGCCATGGCATTTTGAAGATATATTGTATAAAGAATATTTTTGGAAATATGCTCAAAAAACAGAGTATTTTGATAAAATATTAGAAATAAAAAATAATTATACTGATGAACAAAAATTTAAAGATAGAGAATCAGATAAAAAATTAAGAGAACTTGCACAAAAAGAATGTGACTGTGTTGGAGATGATAGAAAGTATAGGGGAATATAATGAGGGAACAAATAAAAGAAAAAGCACAAGATAGATTAGAAATTTTGGATGAAATTGCAAGATTAGAAAGAGAAGGAAAATTTGATGTTGACCCAGAGAAAGATCCACCAACTATAATTTTAACACCTGAAAATGTAGATTATTTAAAAATTAAAAGCACAAGTAAAATTAAAAGAAGACTAGCTCAAAGAATAGGTGAAAGGTTTTTAGATGAAATATTAAGAACAAATAAGTTAATAATTAAAGATATAAATGGAATTGAAAATCTTAATAATATTGCAACTGGAGCGATAATAACTTGTAATCATTTTAATCCTTTTGACTCATTTTCAGTAGAAAAAGTTTTCAGAATGACAGGTTTAGATAAGAAAAAGAAACTATTTAAAGTAATAAGAGAAGGAAATTATACAAATTTTCCAGGATTTTATGGATTCCTATTTAGAAATTGTGATACTTTGCCTTTAAGTTCTAACACAAAAACAATGATACAATTTATGAAGTCTGTAAAGGTTATATTAGATAGAGGAGATTTTATATTAATATATCCAGAGCAAAGCTTGTGGTGGAATTATAAAAAACCAAAGCCATTAAAAAACGGTGCATTTAAAATTGCCGCTAAAAATAAGGTTCCAGTTATTCCAATTTTCATAACAATGCAAGATAGTAATATAATTGGAAGTGATGGCTTCCCAGTACAAGAATATATAATAAATATAAGTAATCCAATTTATCCAGATGAAAATTTGTCTGAAATAGAAAATCAAGAAATAATGAAACAAAAAAACTATGAGATTTGGAAAGAAATATATGAAGACTTTTATAAAATACCACTTGAATATACAACTGAAAATAAAGATAAATTAGAGGAATTAATATATGGAAAAAGGGCAAGTAATATATTATAAAGATGAGGTAAATGAAGAATTTGCACCTTCTAAATTAACACCAAGAATAATAGATAAAAGTTTTAAGTATGAAAAAAATGCAATATGGGAAGTGTGTTCTACATTATTTCAAAACATTCTTAGTATGCCAATAAAAATTGGCTATGCAAAACTTAAATTTAGAATTAAGTTTGTTGGAAAAGAAAAACTAAAAAAACATAAAAATACCGGATATTTCATTTATGCAAATCATACACAGAGTTTTGCAGACACATTTATTCCAAGTCTTGCAAATTATCCTAAGAGAAATTTCTTAATAGTAAATCCGGTTAATATATCTCTTAAAGGAACAGGAAATATAGTAGAAATGCTGGGTGCAATACCAGTCCCAAATACAAAAGATGCTGCAAAAGAATTTTTGAAAATCATAAGTAAAAGAATTGAAACTGGTTCATCTGTAACAATATATCCAGAAGCACATATTTGGCCATATTATACAAAAATAAGACCGTTTAAATCTGTTTCATTTAAATATCCTGTAAAATTAAATAAGCCATCTTTTTGTATAACAAATACATATCAAAGATATGGAAAAAATAAAATACAAATTGTAACATATATAGATGGACCGTTTATTGCAGACAAAGACTTATCACCTAAGGAAGCACAAGAAAAATTAAGGAATGAAATATATAACTGCATGGTAGAAAGAAGTAAAAACAACAATATAGAATATATAAAATATGTCAAGGTATAAATTACCTTGACAAAAAAATAAATTAAAAATATAATGACATTACAAAAATTAAAAAGATAAACAAAGGAGGAAAATGAAATTGAGAAAACATAAGGGAATAACGCTTGTAGCGTTAATAATTACAATTGTTATACTACTGATTTTAGCTGTAGTAGCAATTAATGCTATAAAAGGAGATGGAATAATTGCACATGCAAAGAAGGCAAAAACACAATATTCAGAAGCACAAAAAAATGAGCAAGATTTATTGTCTAATTATGAATTAATGTTAGCACAAGAGACAGGAAATGCATGGAAACAAGAAAAAACAAAGGTGACAAAAGGTAATATAACATTAAATGCAGGAGACACAATAACAAATTTTACAGCAGGAGGAAAAACATGGCAAGTGTTAGGAGCAGAGAATGGAAAATTGCTACTAACAACATCAGAAAATGTAAATGATTCATTTGAAGTGAAACCAACTACAGCAGGATGGAGTGAAACAGAAAAAAGATTTGTTGATGCAGAAAAAGCATTAGATGATGAATGTAAATCAAAAATAACACTAACAGATTTAACTGATGAAATAAAATCGAAAGTAACAGAAGTAAGAAGTATGAAGGTAGAAGATGTAGACAGAGTAACAGGATATAATAAAACAACTTATGGAACAGGTGAGATATATCAATATGGAAATAAAGTAACATATAGCATTAATTCAAATGGAAAAGTAGCATATAGTAGTGCTATAAAAAGTGGTGACGAAACAAAAAACACAAAGTTATATCTACCAAATACATCAACTAATATAACAAGTCCATATACAATAACAAGCACATCTTATTATTATTCTGCAGAGACTGATACAGACTTGGCACAAGAAAGCAATGCATATCAGATGTTATTTGGAAGTGATGATCAATTTTATTGGCTTGCTTCTTCTTTTATTGATGCTGCTGAAGGTTCTGTTGGATTTGGACTATTTAGTGTTGGTATGGGAGGTATAGATATTTTTGATTCTTACTTATGGGAATCTTCTAGCATTAATAACAACGAATATATTTGGGGCGTACGCCCAGTAGTTTCTCTAAAATCTGATGTTAAATTAACTGAAACATCTGCAGGCAGTGGAGAATGGAATATATCAGAAGAATAAATTTATAAAATAAAGTAATATGTGTAAATTCTAAAAAGTGAATTTTTAGGGTTTACACATTTTTTTGTGCTAATTCCTATTGACATACTAGGAAATAAGTTATATAATTCCTATTAGTTTAGTATGAAAAGGAGAGAAATATGGAAAACGTATATTTTGATAATGCTGCAACAACAAAGCTTGATGAAAAAGTTTTTGAAGAAATGCTACCATATTTAAAAGAAAAGTATGGTAATGCTTCAGCAATATATAAATTGGGAAGAGAATCAAGAAAGGCTGTTGAAGATTCAAGAGAAATAATTGCTAAAATTTTAAATTGTAAACCATCTGAAATCTATTTTACTGCAGGTGGTAGTGAAAGTGATAATACAGCAATAAAGGGAATAGCACATAGCTATAAAAACAAAGGAAATCATATTATTACATCTAAAATTGAACATCCCGCTGTTTTAGAAACTTGCAAAGAATTAGAAAAAGAAGGATTTGAAGTATCATATATTTCAGTAGATGAAAAAGGAATTATTAATTTAGATGAGCTAAAAAAAGCTATTAAACCAACTACTATTTTAATCACAGTTATGTTTGCGAATAATGAGATTGGTACAATTCAACCAATAAAAGAAATTGGAGAAATTGCAAAAAATAATAACATTTATTTTCATACAGATGCTGTACAAGCAGTTGGAAATTTAAAAATTGATGTTCAAGATATGAATATAGATGCTTTATCTTTATCTGGTCATAAATTTTATGGACCAAAAGGAATTGGAGCTTTATATGTAAAAACAGGAGTTAATTTCAAAAAATATATTGATGGTGGACATCAAGAGAGAAATAAAAGAGCTGGAACAGAAAATGTAGCCGGAATAGTGGGTATGGCAAAAGCTCTTGAAATGGCATATGAAACTCTTGAAGATCATAACAAAACAGCTAGAAAATTAAGAGATTACTATGAAAAACAAATAGAAGAAAGAATACCACATATAAAAATAAATGGAGATAAAGAAAAAAGATTACCAGGGAATAGTAATATTTCTTTTAGATTTATTGAAGGTGAAGGTTTGCTTTTGAATTTAGATTTAAAAGGTATTTGTGCTTCTAGTGGTAGTGCATGTACATCTGGTTCTCTTGATCCATCTCATGTTTTACTTGCAATTGGATTACCACATGAAATAGCACATGGCTCTTTAAGAATATCAATAGGAAAATATAATACAAAAGAAGAAATTGATTACTTAATTGAAAATTTAGTAGAAATAGTAAATAGATTAAGAGAAATGTCACCACTATGGGAAGAATTTATAGAAAAGGAGAATAAATAAATGGATTATTCAGATAAAGTTGTAGATCATTATACAAACCCAAGAAATGTTGGGAAAATAGAAGATGCATCTGGAGTAGGAGAAGTTGGAAACCCAGTTTGCGGAGATATTATGAAAATGTTTATAAAGGTTGAAAACAACATTATAACAGATGTTAAATTTAAAACTTTTGGATGTGGAGCTGCTATTGCAACAAGTAGTATATCTACAGAGATGATAAAAGGAAAAACAATAGAAGAAGCACTTAAATTGAAAAATGGTGATGTTGTAAAAGCTTTGGATGGTTTGCCACCTGTAAAAATACATTGTTCACTTCTTGCAGAAGAGGCAATACATGAAGCAATTGCAGATTATTATAGAAAAGAAGGAAAAATGACAGAAGAAGAAATAAAAGAAAAGTGTAATCTAAAAGAACATCATTGCGTACACTGTGGATAAAATTGTCTAAAAATATAGAAAAATATTTGAATCAATAAAATCTTGGAACAAAACAAAATCACTAAACATAAAATATAATGCGAGGTGAATAAGATTGAATTGGTTTGAAGATTTAAACCCAATATTTCAAGCATTAATTGCAGGAACTTTTACTTGGGGAGTAACAGCATTAGGTGCACTTGTTGTTTGCTTTTTTAAAGAAGTAAATAAAAAAATATTAGATACAATTTTAGGATTTAGTGCAGGAGTTATGATTGCAGCAGCATTCTGGTCGTTACTTAGCCCATCAATAGACTTATCTATCGAATTAGGCTACATAGCTTGGGTACTACCAGCTATAGGTTTTATTATTGGTGGATTTTTTGTATTAATATCAGATAAGTTTTTAGATAAAGCTTTAAAAAATAAGAATAGTCTTAGAAACTCAAATTCATTAAAAAGAGTAATACTTTTAGTTTCAGCTATTACAATTCATAATATTCCAGAAGGCTTAGCAATTGGCGTTGCATTTGGAGGAATAACAAGCAATATTCCTGGAGTTACAATAATTGGTGCGTTAATGCTAGCACTTGGAATAGGAATACAAAATTTCCCGGAAGGAGCAGCAGTATCTCTTCCATTAAGAAGTGAAGGATATTCTAGATTTAAAAGTTTTATGATAGGGCAGGCATCAGCACTAGTTGAACCAATTGCTGCAATTATAGGAGCTGTACTTGTAATATATATTAGAAGTTTACTACCATTCTTACTTGCATTTGCAGCAGGAGCAATGATAATAGTTGTAGCAAGAGAATTGTTACCAGAATCTGTAAAAGAAAATAAGAATTTGTCAACTCTAGGGCTAATTGCAGGATTTGTTTTAATGATGGTATTAGATGTAGCTTTAGGGTAAAATAATAAAATTAAACAGATAGTTAGCATTGCTAATTATCTGTTTTTGTGATAATATATTAATATCAAATAGGAGGAAGAATTATAAATGACAATAGATGAATTAGATAATTATATTAATAATAAAATGAATAAAGATGAAAATCTTATTACTTTTACATATTATGAAATAAGAGTAAAGATGAATTTATCAAAAGAAGAAGTTGTAATTGCAACAGATTTGATAAAGAAAAAATTAGAAAATAATAACTATACAGTTCTTTTTCCTGGAGATGTATATTATAAACATAATCAAAAAGTCACAGTAAAAGAAAATGAATTGTTAGTTGCAATAAAAAATTAAAGTTTAATAAAATGGTAAAAAGTACTACACAAAACAATAAATATGTGTTAAAATGATATAGTAAATTTAAAATTAAAGGAGAGTGAAAGCAATGTCAGGACATAGCAAATGGCATAATATTCAAGCTAAAAAAGGTAAAGCAGATGCTGCAAGAGGAAAAGTGTTTACAAAATTAGGAAGAGAATTATTAATAGCAGTCAAAGAAGGTGGACCTGACCCAGCTGGTAATTCTAAATTAAAAAATATAATAGCTAAATGTAAGGCAGCAAATATGCCTAATGATACAATAAATAATGCAATCAAAAAAGCTTCTGGAAGCACTGAAAATTACGAAGAAATTACATATGAAGGTTATGGAACAAATGGTGTAGCAGTTATAGTAAGTGCTGCAACAGATAACAAAAACAGAACAGCAGCAGATGTAAGACACGCATTTGATAAATCTGGAGGAAATCTTGGAACGAGCGGTTGTGTATCTTATCTATTTAATAAAAAAGGATTAATAGTTATAGATAGAAGCACTACTGATTTAGATGAAGATAGCATGATGATGCTTGCATTAGATAGTGGAGCAGAAGATTTTGAAGCTTCAGAAGAAATATATGAAATTACAACAGATCCATCTAGTTTTACAGAAGTTAGAGAAGCATTAGAAAAAGAAGGATTAGAATTTTTAGAAGCTGATGTAAAATTAATTCCAACAACATATATAGAATTAAGTGAAGAACAAGGTGAAAAAATGCAAAGATTAATAGATAGACTTGAAGACTTAGATGATGTTGTAGAGGTATATCATAACTGGGCAGAATAATTAGTTCTAAAATATAATAAATTGAATATAATAATATAGAGATAGACAAGCATATAGTCTATCTCTAATATTTTTTAAGGAAATTTAAATTAATGGAGATATTGGAGTATTTTCCTTTACATATAAAAAATGAATTGAGTAAATATATAAATTCTAATAAAATTGAGGAAATAAGAGTTAGAAATCAAAGACCAATTGTTTTTAAATTTAATAATGGCTTAGTAAAAACAGAATATATTGTAAAAACGGAAGATATTTTAGAAATAATGCAAAAAATAACAGAAAATTCTTTATATTCATATCAAAAGCAAATTTCAGAAGGATACATAACATTAAAAGGCGGGCATAGAGTTGGAATATCTGGAAACGTTGTAATGGAAAATGAAAAAGTAATTAATATTAACTATATATATAGTCTTAATTTTAGAATTGCTAATGAAATCATAGGAACCTCAAATGAAGTATTTAAAAAAATATATAATAATGGAAATATATTGAATTCGTTAATACTTTCACCACCAGGTGCTGGAAAAACTACACTTCTAAGAGATTTAATTAGAAATATAAGTGAATTTAAAACAGTTGGAGTTGTTGATGAAAGAGGAGAAATAGCAGCAATGTATAAAAATGTTTTGCAAAATAATTTAGGATTGCAAGTGGATATTTTAAATAATATACCTAAAAGTATTGGGATGAAAATGTTAATAAGAAGTATGGCACCAGAAGTTATATGTGCAGATGAAATTGGAACAAAAGAAGATGTAGAAGCAATAAAATATGCTGTTACATCAGGTGTTAAAGGAATATTTACTGCGCATGGAGATAATATTGAAACATTAAAAAAGAATCCAATTTTAAAAGAATTATTAGAAGATAATTTAATTGAAATGATAATAATATTAGATAAAGAAAATAGAAAAAATATAAAATATATTAATAATATTAACAAAAATATTGATTTTTAAGCAATTATGGTATAAAATATATAGGATTTTATTATAATAATATGGAGGTAAATAGAAATGGCAGAAGTATATATGGCAGGAGATGTAAGAAATGGAACAACATTTGAATTAGACAATTCAGTATATAAGGTAGTTGAATTCCAACACGTAAAACCAGGTAAAGGAGCAGCTTTTGTTAGAACAAAATTAAAAAATGTTATAACAGGTGCAGTTTTAGAAAAAACTTTTAACCCATCAGAAAAATTACAAGGTGCAGAAATAGAAAAAAGAGAAATGCAATATTTATACAATGATGGTGATTTATATTATTTTATGGACAATGAAACATATGAACAATTACCACTTAACAAAGAACAATTAGGTGATAGTTTAAAATACATAAAAGAGAATATGTCTGTTAAAGTTTTATCTTTTAAAGGTAAAGTATTTTCAGTTGAACCACCTATGTTTGTTGAATTAGAAGTTACATATACAGAACCAGGATTTAGTGGAAATACAACAACAACTTCAGGAAAACCAGCTACACTAGAAAATGGTTATGAAATATCAGTTCCTTTATTTATTAACATCGGAGATGTTATTAAAATAGATACAAGAACTGGTGAATATATGGAAAGAGTTTAGGAGATTATTAATGTCAGAGTTACAAGAAAAATTAAAAAAAATAATGTTAGATATTGAAAAAAATATAAAAAATGAAAAAGAGTTAGAATATGTTAAAACTCAAATTTATAATATATATAACTTGTTTTTAGATGAATTTGAAAAAATAGAAGAAAAGTATAGTAGCAGAATGGATAGCGTTTTTGCTAGATGCCAAATTATGGAAGATAGAATGAAAGAAGTAGAGGATTCTATTAATAAAATTCAAACAGATATATATGTTAATGATGAGGAAGAAGACTTTTCATTTGATATAGAATGCCCATATTGTAATGCTGAATTTACAGTGGATTGCTCAGATGAATTAAGAGATACTGTAACATGCCCTGAATGTAATAATGTTATAGAATTAGATTGGAATGAAGATGATGATTGCTCACATGGATGTCATGGTTGTGGAGGATCTTGTGAAGGACATCATCACGAAGATGAAGACGATGATATGTAATTAAAAATAATCTAAAGGATTGACGGCTTTGCCGTCTTTTTTTATTGTGAAATGCAAATGAGGACCAGTTGTAGCACCGTTAGTTGGTTTGCCATTTGAATCCTTGTATGGATTATTTAAAATTCCATATATGTTTTTAGGACCAACATTACCTATTACTTGACCTTTTAAAACTGTATTTCCTTTTTGAATTATATAGTTTGGAGAAACGTGATGGTATACAAATTGCAAATTCTCTTTTTTTAATATAATAGCATAACCACCAGAACCATTAAAACCAATAAAAGAAACAACACTATCTATTGGAGCCACTAAGTTTGTTCCTTCAGGAGCTGGAATGTCTAATCCTAGGTGGTATGAACTTGCACCTGCGACTGGAGAATTTCTTTTTCCAAAATATGAACTTATTTTTGTATAACCTGGTATAGGCCAACAATATTCGGATTTTGAGATATTGTAATAAGACATTATTTTTTCAGTGCCAGTATTATTAAAACCTGAAAAAGACATGGTAGGAATAAATAAGTTTGGAATTAAAACTATAATTAAAATAAATATGATAAAAAATTTTGAATAATTAGACATAAAAAAACCTCGAAATAAAAATAAAGAATAAAAAAAGAAAAAAGTGCTTTGGTAATCCAAAGCACTTTGGCAGGGGCACTAGGAGTCGAACCTAGCTCAGTGGTTTTGGAGACCATTATACTACCGATGTACTATGCCCCTATTTCAAGTACGTTATCTATAATAACACATATTTTAATTATATGCAAGAATAATTATTGAATAACTAAAAAAAATATTGTATAATATTTATTATATGGGGGTGTATTTGGTTTCGACAATAATCTAGAAGTATAAATAGCGAGTAGTGGATGGTTGCTTTGGCCACTTTAAAAAAGCAAAATTAAAAATAAACGCTGATAATAGAGAATTAGCATACGCTGCCTAGTCGCAGCGACGTCTTATCTATAATGCCCACGTTGTAGAATAAGGCGACGAATTAGTGGGAAACAAAGCTATTTTTTGTCTTGGAAATAGTGGGTAAATAAAGACTACTTTAATTATTAGTTTGTTTGTTGACTTTTAATTAAAGGAATTTTGACAACAAACTGCACTCGGAGAAGTTTATATGGAATGGTTGTTGGACAGGAGTTCGACTCTCCTCACCTCCACCAAAAGTACTATTTATTATAAATATTAATGAATAATTTAAAAGTGAATGATTAAAAGTTAATAGTAAGTAATTTTCAAGTATTAACTTTTAACTATTCACTTTTTTTAGATAAAATTAAAGTAAAAATAATATGTCGATTTTTGGCGAAATGTTTTTATTGCAAATGTGTAAAAATTATTGTATAACTATTATAACAATTTGTTTTCTAAGAGACAACTTTGGCTAGACATAAATGAATTTATTTAAATCTTTTTTATTTCCAATAGAAAAGCTAAACTAAATAAGAAAGGAGGTTTTATGAATAGAATAATAAAATATTTTTTAGGTATTGTTATTATTGCAATGCTTTTATTCAGCATATTTTATATTAATAATGAACATGAATATGATTTAACCTTGCCAGATGAAGTTACAACAGATGAAAATTATATAGATATATCCTATAAAAAAGAAGAACCAATAGAAGATGAAAGTGTTCTTGGAATATTAGAAATAGATAAAATTGATTTGAAAGCAACTGTAAAAGAAGGAAGTAATACAGAAGTTTTAAAAGAATATATTGGACATATAACAGAAACATCTAAATATGATGGAAATATTGGACTAGCTGCACATAATAGGCTTAACAAGTATTCATATTTTGCAAGACTTAATGAACTAAAAGAAGGAGACATTATAAAGTATAAAACTAAATTTTATACTAGAGAATATAAAATTGTAAAAAAGAAAGTAATATATGATACAGATTGGACATATTTAAAAAATACTAATGATAACAGAATTACAATGATAACTTGTATAAAAAATAAACCAAATCAAAGATTATGTGTACAAGCAGTAGAAATATAAGGAGGAAATAATATATGAAAAATAAAATATCAATAATTATTTTAGTTTTAATAACTTTAATGAATATAATTTTACCAGTAATAAATGCAGCAGAAATAGCAAAAGCAGATCTAATTTATGATCACAGTATTAATACCCATATTAAATTTTATAATGCTGGAAAATGGTACCTAATAAAATGTGGATATATTTGCTATAAAATAGATGGAGAAAAATATCCGGCATATTGTATAAAACATGGTGTACATGGTGTTGACGAAGAAGGGGATTACACTGTTACAGTTAATGATTTATTAAAAGATAAACTTATTTATAATACAATATTAAATGGATATCCATATAAAACACCTGAACAATTAGGAGTAGAAACAATAGATGATGCATATGTTGCAACCAAACATGCAGTAAATACAGTATTACTAGATAGGGATGTATATTCATTCTATAAAGCAGAGGATGAGAAGGGAGAAAAAATAATAAATGCAATATATGAAATATCCCAAAAAGGAAAAGCTGGAAATGAGGTAAACCAAGATGCAAAGGTTAATATTGCTAAAGTTGGAAAATTAATTGAGGATGGAAATTATTATTACCAAGAATATAAAGTAACAGCTAATAGAAATATTTCAACATATAAAGTGGATGAAATATTAAACTTCCCAACAGGGACATATATTTCTAACATTGATGGAGTTAAACAAAAAGTATTTAATGATAATGAAAAGTTTAGAATAATGATACCAAAAGAAAAGATGAATGAAGATATATCAGGAATTATTAATGTATCTGCTTATTGTAACACAAAACCAATATTTTTTGGAGAAGCTCCAAGAAATGATATACAAAATTATGCTGTAACATATAAGCCATATGCAGAATATAACTCATCTGTTAATTTTAATATTAAAACAAATACAGCAAGTATTAAAGTGATGAAAAAAGATGAAGAAAGTTTAGAACCAATAAGAGATGTTGAAATTGGTTTATATAAAAAAGATAATACATTAATTGAAAAATTAAAAACTAATAATAATGGAGAAATTATATTTAGTGATTTGTATCAAGGAGAATATATTATCAAAGAAGAAAATGCAAATGAGAACTATTTAAAAAGAAATGAAGTATTTAATATATCTACACAGTACAATAAACAAATCATAAAAGAAATAACTAATAAACACAAAAAAGGAAATTTAAAGATAACTAAAGTGGATAAAGATGATAACAGTATAACTCTTGGTGGAATAGAGTTTGATTTATATGATTCTAATAATAGATTTATAATGCATTTAATTACTGATGCTAATGGAGAAGCTAGTATAGATAATATAAATACAGGTACATATATACTTAAAGAAACTAAAACCAAAAGAGAATATAATCTTTGTGTTGACAACAATATATTAGTTAAATGGAATGAAACATCTAATATTTTAATAGAAAATGAGAAGAAAAAAGGACAAATAAAAATAATTAAAGAAGATAAAGAAAATAGCAATGTTAAATTAGAAGGTGTTGAGTTTCAATTAACAGATAATAAAGGTAATGTAGTAGATAGGCTAATAACAAACAAAGATGGAGAAGCCATAAGCAATAAATTACCTATTGGAGAATATACAGTAAAAGAAATAAGTCTTGGAAAAAATTTAGATTATATATTGGATGAAAAAGAGTATTTAATTAATGTACAAGATAAAGAGATAATTGAATTTATTGCTAAAAACGAATATAAAAAAGGAAATATAAAAATAACAAAAGTAGATAAAGACGATAATAGCATTGCTTTGAATGAGGTAGAATTTGATTTGATTGATAGTGACAACAATATTGTAAGGAAAATAAAAACAGACTCAAAAGGAGAGGCATATATTTCTAATATAAAAATTGGTAAATACATATTAAGAGAAACTAAAACTAAAAATGAATATTGTTTATGTGAAGATAAAGAGATAGAAGTAGGTTGGAATAAAACATCTAATATTTTAATAGAAAATGAAAAAAAGAAAGGACAATTAGAAATATATAAGATAGACCAAGAAGATAAGGCTATAAAAATAAATGGAGTTATATTTGAATTAATTGATTTAAATGGAACAGTAGTAGAAAGATTAACAACTAATTCTAATGGATATGCTATTAGTAAAAAGTTACCAATAGGTGAATATTATTTAAAAGAAATTAAAACAGACAATAAATATGTATTAGATAATAAAATCATTAAAATTGATATAAAACATAATAAAATTTCAACTCAAATGATAGAAAATGCAAGAAAAAAAGCGACAATAAAAGTAATAAAGAAAAGTAGTAATTATAGTCATGTTTTAAATATAAACAAAGGTGCTGCTTTAGAAGGAACGATATTTGAAATATATAATTCCAATAACGACTTAGTTGATATAATTATAACAAAGGAAAATGGTGAAGCGGAATCTAAAAAATTAGATATAGGTAGATATAAAGTAAAAGAAAAAAAGGCAACAAAAGGATACTTATTAAATGATAATGACTTCATGATAAATTTAACAGAAGATAACCAAGTAAAAATTTTAAATGTTGAAAATGATCCGATTATACCTGAAGTAAAGATAGAGAAAAAAGGACAAGAATTTGCAGAAAGAAATGAGGAAATAAAGTATGAATTTAATATTAAAAATAATAGTAATACTTCTTTAGATGAATTTTATTTAAAGGAAAATTTACCATATAAACAAATTAAAGCTACTAAACTAATAACAGGAATATATAATGAAAATATTAATTATAAAATCTATTATAAGACAGAAGATAGCGATTACATATTTTTAAAGCAAGTAAATTCATTAACCAGTGAATATATTGATTTAGATTATATATCTAATGAGAAATCAATAATAGAAATTAAAATTGAATATGGAAAGGTACCTAAAGAATTTAAAAGTGTAATTAATCCAACACTATATGTGAAAGTAAATGATAATGTAAAAAAAGATGAATACATATATAATGTTGCAGAGCTATATGGAACAATTGAAGAATTTAAAATTAAAGATAAAAGTGTATACACAACACAAATCAGAGAAAAAGAAATAATTAAAAAATTACCCAAAACAGGTTGCTAAAATTGTCAAAAAAGTATATAATGGTTTTGACAAAAAGATATAAGGAGGAAATGCAATGAAAAAAGAACAAATTGAAGATATGAGTGATATGGATTTAATGAGAGCAATTTACAAAGAAGTAAAAGAAACTAAAACAATAGTAGAAGGACATACAGAAATACTAAAAAGACACGAAAAGATTTTAGAAGAGCATACAGAAAAATTAGAGAATTTAGAGAAAGTACAACAGGAACATACAGAAAAATTAGAAAATTTAGAGAAAGTACAACAGGAACATACAGTAAAATTAGAGAATTTAGAAAAAGTACAACAGGAGCATACAGAAAAATTAGAGAATTTAGAGAAAGTACAACAGGAACATACAGAAAAATTAGAAAATCTAGAGAAAGTGCAACAAGAACATACAGTAAAATTAGAAAATTTAGAGAAAGTGCAACAAGAACATACAGAAAAATTAGAAAATTTAGAGAAAGTACAACAGGAGCATACAGAAAAATTAGAGAATTTAGAGAAAGTACAACAGGAACATACAGAAAAATTAGAAAATTTAGAGAAAGTACAACAGGAACATACAGAAAAATTAGAAAATTTAGAGAAAGTGCAACAAGAACATACAGTAAAATTAGAGAATTTAGAAAAAGTGCAACAAGAACATACAGTAAAATTAGAGAATTTAGAAAAAGTACAACAGGAACATACAGTAAAATTAGAAAGATTAGAAGAAGGACAAGAATTTAATTTTAAAAAGATTATTGATCATAATCTAAAAATTGATAAATTAATTGAAAATTTAAGTGTATCTGATAAAGTAGAAAAATTGCATTTTGAATATGTTAGAAGTAAATTTAAAAGATTAGAGCAAAAAGTTGATTCTAATTTTAAAGAATTAAATGATAAAATTAATAATTTAAGAGATGTAATAATAAAACTTGACAATTCAAAGAATAAAGGTATAAATGACTATGAAAGAATTGTATTAAATGATTTAGAAAGTAGAATATCAATATTGGAAGAAGAGACGGAAACATATAAATTGGATTAAGTAAAAAAATATATAAAATTATATTAAAAATATTTGACTTTTTAATTGTTTTAATAGATAATAAATGTATTGAATTACAAATGAATTTTATTGAAATACACAAGGGAGGAAATATATAATGTATATGTTTAACAGAGTAACTGTTAATCCGCAGTTACCAAATAGAATTAATAAACTTTCAGAGATTTCTAATAATTTATGGTGGCCTTGGAATACAGACTTTCTTAAAATATTTAAAGAAATTGATATTGATTTATGGGAAAGAGTAGAAAAAAATCCAGTTAAATTCTTAAAATTAGTTTCTCAAGAAAAACTAGAACAAGCAGTGCTAAATCCATTAATATTAAAAGAATATGATAAAATAGTTGATGATTTTGAAGGATATATAAATAGTAAAAATACGTGGTTTTCAAAAAAATACCCTAATAATAAAAATGATTTAATAGCATATTTTTCAGCAGAATATGGATTGGATGAAACTGTACCAATATATTCAGGAGGATTGGGCATATTATCAGGAGATCACTTAAAATCTGCTAGTGACTTAGGAATACCATTAGTTGCTGTAGGACTTTTATATAAAAATGGATACTTTCATCAAAAAATAGATGGTTATGGAAATCAAAAAAGCATATACAAAGATATAGATTTAATGAATATGCCAATAACACCTGTTAAAGATAAAAATGGTGAGGACTTGAAAATATTATTAAAATTACCCGAGCAAAATTTATATTTAAAAGTTTGGAATATAAAAGTTGGTAGAGTGACATTATATTTATTAGATTCTGATATACCTGAAAATACTGATGAAAATTATAGAAATATTACTTTAAGATTATATGGTGGAGACCAAGAAATGAGAATAAAACAAGAGATTGTTCTTGGTATGGGAGGAGTAAATTTATTAAAGACTCTTGAACTAAATCCATCAGTATATCACATGAATGAAGGACATTCATCATTTTTATTATTAGAAGTTATGAAAAATATAGTTAAAGAGAAAAAAGTGTCTTTTTCTATTGCAAGAGATATAACTTCTTCACAAACAGTATTTACAACACATACACCGGTACCTGCTGGAAATGATATATTCCCAGTAGAACTTGTAGAAAAATATTTTAAAGGTTATTGGACTAAACTAGGAATAGATAAAGAAACATTTTTAAGATTAGGCATGAAACCAAATGATAGTATGGACAATGGATTTAATATGGGAATACTTGCTCTTAAAATTGCAGGAAAGAAAAATGGAGTAAGTAAATTACATGGAGCAGTATCAAGAGAATTATTTGGAGATGTTTGGCCTAATATTGCTGCAAATGAATCTCCAATAACACATATAACAAATGGAGTTCACACATGTTCATGGCTTGCACCTAATATTAAAAAATTATATAACAAATATTTAACTCCGTATTGGCAAGATAGTATACAAATAGATGATACTTGGAAGAAAATTGATAACATTCCTAATAATGAACTTTGGAATGAACATATGGTTCGAAAACAAAGACTATTAGAATTGGTTAAACAAAATGTTACAGCTAATATGAGAAGTAATGGAAAAAGCTATGAAGAAATAAATGAAATTATATCAAAATTAAATCCTAATGCATTAACCATAGGATTTGCAAGAAGATTTGCTACTTATAAAAGGGCAACATTAATATTTAGAGATTTAGAAAGAATAACTCAAATATTAAATAATGCAGATAGACCTGTTCAATTAATATTTGCTGGTAAAGCACATCCTGCAGATAAAGAGGGTCAAGATTTAATAAGATATATTTATGAAATTTCAATGAAACCACAATTTAAAGGAAAAATATTTATCTTAGAAAATTATAATATTGGAATTGCAAGATATTTAGTAAGTGGTGTTGATGTATGGCTTAATAATCCTAGAAGACCAATGGAAGCATCTGGAACAAGTGGACAAAAAGCATCTGTAAATGGAGTTATTAACTTCAGTGTATTAGATGGATGGTGGGCAGAAGGATATAATTCTAAAAATGGTTGGACAATTGGAACAAACGATGAATATGATTCTTATGAAATACAAGATAATGCTGATTCTGCAAGTATATATAATACTTTAGAAAACAAAATAATTCCTATTTATTATGATAGAGACAAAAATGGTGTTTCTGAAAAATGGATGCAAATAATGAAAAATTCTATTATTTCAACAGGTGGAAGATATAGTACATCTAGAATGTTATGTGATTATACAAATAAATTATATATGCCATTAGTTGAATTAAACAAAAAATATTATACAGATTTATCAAATGTAGCTGCATATAATGAGTGGAAAGATAAAATGTATATAAATTGGGATAAAATAAAAATAGAACAATATAATAATTTAGATAATATCTCAATTGATGCTGGAAATAAAATAGAAGTTAATTGTAAGGTAATACTTCCAGATATATCAGTTGACAATATAAATGTTGAAGTGTATGCTGGTCGAATTACTGATAATGGTACAATAGAAAATATCACTATAATGCCAATGGAATTAATAGATCAAAATGATGAAACAAGAGAATATACATATAAAGCAAAATTAGAATTAACAACAGGTGGAAATTATGGATATACATTTAGAGTAATGCCAAAACATGAAATGTTATTAGATGCAGAAAATTTAGATTTAATAAAATGGATTACACAATAAATTTGATATTGTTATATAGTGCTTGACAAATCTCAAAAAAAAGAGTAATATATTAAACATTGAAAAACAATTCAAATAGGAGATGACGAGTATGGATGAAAAAGAAATATTATTAACTCAAGAAGGATATGATAATTTAGAAAAAGAATTAGAATATTTAAAAACTGATGAAAGAGCAGCAATTGCAGAGAGAATAAGAGTAGCTCTTGGATTTGGAGATTTATCAGAAAATTCTGAATATGATGAAGCTAAAAATGCACAAGCAGCTAATGAGACTAAAATAGCAGATTTAGAAAATAAAATAAGACATGCAAGAATAATTGATGAATCAGAAATTGATACAAAAACAGTACAAATTGGAAATACAGTAAAAATAAAGGATTTAGAATTTGACGAAGATTTAGAATACACTATTGTTGGTTCTACAGAAGTAGATTTAGCAAATGGAAAAATTTCTAATGAATCACCAATTGGAGCAGCATTACTTGGCGCTAAGAAAAATGAAGTTGTTGAAGCTAATACTCCAGGTGGAATAGTTAAATTTAAGATATTATCAATAAAAAAATAAAATATAAGATAAACCTAATTATTAATTTTATAATTAGGTTTTATTTTTTTGTTTATTTTAATAAAAATGTTGAAAAAATATTATTGTTGATATAAAATCTTATTGTTATCTAAATAATATTAAAGGAGGAAACAAAGTGAAAAAAATAAAAACAATAAAATTAATACTTATTATACTTATATGTATATTAATAATGTTAATGGGTTTTGTTGGAATATTAAAAAAGGAAAATAATTCATATAAAAATATTCTTCCAAATTATAAGTTCGCTTCAGATATAAAAGGAGCAACTATATTGGAATTTGAAGTAGACGATTCAAAACAAACAATATATTATGATAAAGATGGAAAACAAGTTGATTCTTCAACAATTACAGAAGAAAATGAAAATGATTATAATAAGGTGGAAGAACCAGTAAATCCTGTTGAAAATTTGAATGATGAAAATTATAAAAAAGTTATTCAAATAATGAAAAAAAGATTAGAATTTTTAAAGGTTGATCAATATAGATTAGATTTAGATAATAATAGTGGTAAAATAATTTTAACTTTTGAAGATGAATATGAAGATGATATAAAATCATTCTTGCCAATGGAAGGAAAATTACAAATAGTAGATACAAATTCATCTGATGTGATACTTGATTATACAGATTTTAGTTCAGTAGAAACATCTTATGCAGCCAAAGATGATGGAAGCTATGATATATATTTGAGCTTAAAATTAAATAATGACGGATTAGAAAAATATAATGGATTTGATAACTACAAAAATGCATCTAATAAAGATGATGAAGAAAATGAAACAACAAATAAATTTAAAATATCATTTGATGGAGAAAAACTATATGAATTAGAATACAATTCTTATACGCTAATAGGAAAAACATTAAGAATTACGACATCATCTGATATAACATCTAATTCTACAATTCAATCTAAAATGAATATGAATACAGTTGTAAGTAAACTTTCAACAATTGGAAAATTACCAGTAGTATATAAGTTAAGTGCACAAGAATATGTTAACTCTGTTGTATCACAGGAAATTATTAATTATATAATAATTGGACTTGTTGTTCTATGTTTAATTGTAACAATATATTTAATAATAAAATATAAAGTTGATGGTATATTATCAGTTATAACATTTGCTACAAATATAGCATTATTCTTAATACTTATCAGGTTAACTAAAGTTGAAATTTCATTAAATGGATTTGCAGGAATGTTTGGATTAATAATTTTGAATACAATATTAGTTAGTAATCTTTTAAAAAGTGTTAAATGTGAAGACAAAAGTTTTACAGAGAATATAAGAGAGGGCTATATAAAATCTATTGATGTTTTGATAGTATCATTAATATTATTTATGGTATTTTCATTTGCAAGCATGGCAACAATTAGTTCAATAGGATTAGTATTCTTCTGGGGATGGACAGTTACTGTTTTTGGAAATTTATTACTTACAGTTCCATTACTTTCAGTATGTAAGAAAAACTAGGAGGGAAGATATGAAGAAATTATTAGAAAAAAATAAAAAAGTTTTAATAATATTACTAATATTAATTATAGTATCTGGAATAATAGTTGTAAGTACAATTGGATTTAAAAAGACATCAGAATATACATCTGGAACTAAAATAGAAGTATATATTCCAAAGGGCTATGACAAAAAAGATATAATAGATATTGCAGAAAAAACTTTTAATAATAGAGATATAGTTTTTTATGATTTAGAAAGATTAAATCAAGTTGCATGCATAAAAGTTAATGAATATACAGAAGAAGAATTAACGGCATTTAAAAATGAAGTGGCCCAAAAGTATGATATTGATGTTGAAAAACTTGAAGTATATGAAGTTTTAGTTCCAGCAACAAGAATAAGCAGTATAGTAGAACCTTATGCAATGCCATGTATAATAACTACATTATTAGTTTTGGTATATATTTTTATAAGAGGCTTTAAAACTGATAATATGTTTAAAAACATATTAAATATGCTTTTAATTTTAATTGCAGTTGAAGGATTATATTTTAGCTTAATTGCAATATTAAGAATACCTATTGGAACTTTGACAATGCCAATAGCTCTTGTACTATTTATAATAACTTTATTGGAACAAGTAAGTTCTAGAAAGAGATGTTAAATATATGCAATATGATATAATAGAGTTTGAACCAAAGAAACATAAAATAAAAGTAGCTTTAATTTGGGTAATAATTATATTATTTGTATTTTCTTTTAGTGCTTTGGGAATATACTATGCAAAAATCTATAATATTAGTCTTATAAAAAAGAGAAAAGAAAGAATAATAGCAAATCAAAATAAGTCTAATGAAATTGTAGGAACAATAGATAATAAAAATACAAGTGCTTCAAATGATGAAAAACAAAATATAGAAGAAAGAGAACATGTTAAACGTACACTACTTCCTGTATATTCTGAAAATGCAAAAAAACAAATGAAGAATATATACAATAATAAAGCTAAAGTTGCTTATCTTACGTTTGACGATGGTCCATCTAGTGCGGTTACTCCATTAATACTTGATTTGCTAAAAGAAGAAAATATTAAGGCAACATTTTTTGTATTAGGAACAAGTGTTGTGAATAATCCTGAATTAGTTAAACGCGAGTACCAAGAAGGACATTACATTGCGAATCATGGATATACACATAATTATTCTAAAATATATAGTAGCGCTGAAAATGCTTTAAACGAGTATAATAAAACCGAAAAATGTATACAAGAAGCAATTGGAAACAGTGATTATAAATCACATTTGTTTAGATTTCCAGGTGGATATTATGGGGGAAAATATGCTAAAATAAAAAAAGAAGCAGCAAAGATATTAAATGAAAATGACATATCATACATTGACTGGAATTGCTTAAGTAAAGATGCAGAAGGAGCAAATACAAAGGAGAAAATATTAGATAATATAAAAACATATAGCAAAGATAAAGGAACACTTGTAGTGCTCATGCATGATGCATCAACTAAAATACTAACATATGAAACTTTAAAAGATGTTATAGATTATTTAAGAAGTGAAGGATATGTATTTGAAAACTTTTATAATATAATGCAATAAATAAAAAATAAATTAATTAAAGGAGGTAATTTTATGCCATTAGTAACGACAAAAGAAATGTTTGAAAAATCAATAAAGGAAGGATTTGCAATAGGTGCATTCAATGTAAATAATATGGAAATTATACAAGCAATAGTAGATGCAGCTAAAGAAGAAAATTCACCAGTAATATTACAAGCATCATCAAGTGCTATAAAATATGCAAGACCAATATATTTAAAAAAGATGGTTGAAGCAGCAGTTGAAGAAACTAATATACCAATTGTATTACACCTAGACCATGGACCAGATTTTGAAACTTGTAAAGCTTGTATAGATGCAGGCTTCACATCAGTAATGATAGATGGATCAAAATATGATTTTGAAGAAAATGTAGCATTAACAAAACAAGTTGTAGATTATGCTCATCCAAGAGGAGTTGTTGTAGAAGCTGAACTTGGAAAATTAGCAGGAATAGAAGATGATGTTAATGTAGCTGCTAGTGATGCAATGTATACAGATCCAATGCAAGCAAAAGAATTTGTTGAAAGAACAGGATGTGATTCATTAGCAATAGCAATTGGAACAAGTCATGGTGCATATAAATTTAAAGGAGAAGCAAAACTTAGATTTGATATATTAGCTAAAGTTAAAGAATTAATACCAAATACACCAATAGTATTACATGGTGCATCAACTGTAATCCCAGAATTAGTTGAAATGTGTAATAAATATGGAGCAGATATACCTGGAGCAAAAGGAGTTCCAGATGAAATATTGCACGAAGCAAGTAAGTCTGGTGTATCAAAAATAAATGTTGATACAGATTTAAGACTTGCAATGACAGCTGCTATAAGAAAAGAATTTACTGAAAATCCATCAGTTTTTGACCCTAGAAAATATTTAGGACCAGCTAGAGATTTGATAAAAGAAACTGTACAACACAAAATTAGAGATGTGTTTGGATCTTCAAATAAAGCATAAAACAAGATTAAAAAAGAAAATTGAATATAATATTCAATTTTCTTTTTTTGTTTTTATATATTACTTTTTAAAATCCTTTGTATTTTTCTTTCTGCATCTTTTTTGGCAATATCTTCACGCTTATCATATAATTTTTTGCCTTTTCCAATGCCCAATTCTAATTTTACAAAATTATTTTTAAAATAAAGTTGAATAGGTACAAGTGACATACCTTTTTGATTTATGTATCCAATTAATTTATTTATCTCTCTTTTTGTAAGTAACAGTTTTCGAGTTCGAAGAGGATCTTTATTGAAGATATTTCCATGTTCGTAAGGACTAATATGCATACCATAAATATATGCTTCACCATTTTTAATATTAACATAAGAATCTTTCAAATTAACTTTTCCAAGCCTAATTGATTTTATTTCAGTACCAGATAAAACAATTCCTGCTTCTAATTTGTCATTAATAGTATAGTTGTGATATGCAACTGGATTTTTAGCAATAATTTTTTCCATTATATTCTCCTTTTCCGTTAATATTATAACATATATTTTTGATAATATAAAGAAAATGGAACTTGAAAAATCAAATTCCATTTTAATTGTTATTCATGATTATAGTTTTTATGTTCATATTGTGCTCCGTAATACCATACTAATGCAACAATAACAATTCCAACAATTCCTAATATTAACCAAGTCCAAGCAGTTGAAGAAAGCCCCATTACATTATTATCGGCAGAAGTTCTAGTAGCAGTATAATCCATTCCATCATTATTCATACTTGTAGCTCCTGCTATTGAATTTCCAGCAGCTTGAGTTGCGTTTACGGCGTCTTTTCCTAAATTGGCTGCACCATTTGCTACATCTTTAACTCCATTTCCAATAGCATTACCTACATTCATTACAGCATTTTTTGTAGAATTTAATGCTTCAGTAGCAGCAAAAGAAAAAGAACAAATGCTAATTAAAAATAAGCTAAGTATTAATATTATAGAAAACATTTTTTTGTTCATAATAAAAACCTCCTAATTTCATATAATAATATTATTAAAATTTTGAAGATTTTTATACACTATAAAAATAAAAAGTGGAAAAATCCACTTTTTAAAATATTTATTTTAATTTTATAATTATTGCAATTCCAAGGAAAACTAGAACTACACCAACTACTATCAAAATTATATTTATCATATTTCCTATAGAAAGCTCACCTTCATCCTGATAGTCACTTGTAGTTGTTGTAACTGGTTGAGAAAAATCTTGAGATGAAATTGGAGCAATAATGTTGTTATGTGAAATACCTTGATTATTATTTTCAGTAGAAGAATATATTGTATTATCTATTGTTGTATTATCTAAAGAATTTGATAAACTTCTTGATAAATCAGTAGCATAACAAATATTAAATAAAAGAATAAAACTTAAAATAAAAATTGTTCCAAAACATAAAAATTTTTTTAACATTTTTTATATACCTCCAATTATTTTTATTGATTATATTAAGTATTTTAACATAAATTAATAATTTTTGTCCATATATACTTAAATAAAAAATCATTATTTAAGAAATTCTTCATATAATTTACAGGAGGATTAAGAAATGGCATATTCAGATAGAGAACTTTTAGCTAGAATTATAGAATGTGAAGCTGGAGGAGAAGGAGACAACGGAATGAAAGCTGCAGCAAGTGTAATAATGAATAGAGTTAATTCATCAGCTGGCGAATATTCTAGAATTTCACAGGGTGGAAGCATTAGAAATATAATTTATCAACAAGGACAATTTGATTGTGCTACTGATAATTTATTTGGAAAGTATAATCCTCAGAATATTTATAATATGAATCCTACTGATATACATTATTATATTGCGGATTGGGTTTTAGCAGGAAATAGGTTATCAGAAATTGGAGGATGCCTATGGTATTTAAATCCATTTTCTACAACATGTGGTCAAACTTTTCCATATAATGGTTCAGGAACATTTCATACAAGACTTGGCGAACACTGCTTTTACAGACCAACAGATTTATATTATAATACATAAATAGGAGGTTAATTATATGGTAAATCCAGAAGATTTAAACAGAAGAAACAGAATGCAAGAGAACATTCAAAAACAAGAAATTAAAGAAGGAAAAAATGAAAATAGACAAACACAAAATAATACACCAGAGGTATTAACGAATCCAATATACACACCAGGATTTCTAAGAAGTCAAATAGGAAAATTAATGAGAGTAGAATTTTTAATAGGTACTAATAATATGGTAGACCGAATTGGTTTTCTAGAAGAAGTAGGAGCAAGCTACATACTATTAAGGTCATTTGAAGGAGATAGCTTAATATATGCAGACATATATGCAATAAAATTCATAACAATATCAGCAACATATGGTGGAACAAATAATTTCAGTAATATGAACCCTAATAATATGATGAATACGTATAATCAAAATATAAATAGATATTACTAATTTTATAGCAATAAAATGTGAAAAATAACAACAAATTATTGACACATTATTAAAAGTGTGTTAATATATTTGTTGTTAATAAAAAATGCGGATGTGGCGGAATTGGTAGACGCGCTGGTCTTAGGAACCAGTACCAACGGTGTGGGGGTTCGAGTCCCTTCATCCGCACCAAGAAGCGAGGTCGAAAAGTGACCTCGCTTTTAGTTTGTGTTTAAATTTTAATATAAGTATATAAGTTTTATAAAATATATGTTAAAATATGTTTATAAAAAAAGGAGAAAATAAAATGCAAAAAAATGAAGAATATGTTGTAGATATAATAGATAACGGTTTTGAAGGAGAAGGTATTGCTAAAATTAATGATTTTACTATATTTATACCAGGAGCAATTAAAGGAGAAAAAGTAAAAATAATAATAGTAAAAGTTTTAACTTCATATGCTTTTGGCAAAATTCTAGAAATTATAACTTCTTCTAAAAATAGAAATATTAATATTGATTGTAGAACATATAAGAGATGTGGTGGATGTAATTTAAGACATGTGAATTATAAAACAACTTTAGAAATGAAGAAAAATATTGTGCAAAATTTAGTAGGTAAAAATTTAAAAACAAAAATTATTGTTAAAGATACAATAGGAATGGAACATCCATTTCATTATAGAAATAAGGCACAATATCCAATTGGAACAGATAAAGATGGAAATCCAATAATTGGAGTGTTTGCAAATAGAACACACGAAGTAATTCAAATAGATAAGTGTTTAATTCAAAATGAAGAAGCAGAAACAATTGCAAAATTTATATGCCAATTTGCACAAAAGAACAATATTAGCGTATATAATGAAAAAACATGTCAAGGTTTATTGAGACATATAGTTATAAAAGTTGGAATAAAAACTAATCAAATAATGTGCATATTGGTATTAAATTCAGAAGAACTTCCAAACGAAGAAAAATTAATAGATGAATTAACAAAACAATTTCCTAATATAACAACAATAGTTAAAAACATTAATAATAAAAATACAAATGTAATACTTGGAAAAACAAATATTAATATATTTGGGAATGGATATATCTATGATAAATTAGGAGATTATACCTTTAAAATATCTCCATTATCATTTTATCAAATAAATCCAATACAAACAGAAAAATTATATGATTTAGCTTTGCAAGCCGCAAAATTAACAGGTAAAGAAATAGTATTTGATTTGTATTGTGGAATAGGTACAATTGGTATATATATGGCAAATAAAGCCAAAAAAGTATATGGAATAGAAATAGTAGAAGATGCAATAAAAGATGCAAAAGAAAACTGCAAAATAAACAATATAACAAATGCGGAATATTATGCTGGAGATACAGAAAAACTACTTACAGATTTAATAGAAAACAAGAAAATAAAACCCGATGTAATAGTGGTTGATCCACCAAGAAAAGGATTAGATAATACAACAGTAGAAAATATATTAAAAATAAAACCAACTAGATTAGTATATGTAAGTTGCAATCCAGCAACATTAATAAGAGATTTATCAAAACTAGAAGGCAAATATGAAATAAAAGAAATTCAACCAGTAGACATGTTTCCATTTACCAGCCATGTTGAATGCGTATGTGTTCTAAATCTTAAATAAAGCCTTATATTTACTCATACAATATTAGGTGGTATGGGTTGACTAAATAAAATAAAAAGTAGAGATTATAGGAGAAATAAAAAATGGTATTTAGTATTTTAGCATTATTAGCAGTGTGTATTAGTATATGTATTAAAGATAGAAAAAAATCATTATATGTTCAATCATTAAACTGCTTTTTTGAAGCAATATATGATTTTTTAATATCTGCTTTTACAGGCGCAATTTTAAGTATAATAAATTTAATAAGGACTTTTATATTTATAAATAAAAATAAATTTAGTAAATCTGTATATTTAATAATACTATTTATTTTTGAAGGAATAATTATGATAAATTGTTATTTTTCATGGACAGGGTGGGTTTCACTATTACCAACAATTGGTTCAATGATTAGATCATATTGTCTATGGCAATCAAATATGAAATTAGTTAGAATATCTGGAATAACAACAGGAATTTTATACGGCTCTTATTATATTTATTACCATAGTTGGTTCATGGTATTAGGTGATTTTATTTTATTACTTACAGGAATATACACACTTTACAAAAATGATATAAGTAAGAAAAATGACAATGCAAAAAGGTATAAGTGTAGATGTATGGAGTGGTGAAAAATGATAAATAAAATGAAAATTGACGAAGCATTTGAATTTTATAATATAGAAAAAGCATATAAAGAAAAATGTTATAGGTGTGCTGAAAAGATAAATCAAAGTGAATATTATGGAAAGTTATTTAATGATGTATATAATACTTTATATTGTGATGATTTTATTAAAATAAAAGAATTATGGAAGGTAAAAGATATTAATGAATTATTCGGAAATAATGTAAATCCATTTGTAACAAATTTAATGATAATACTAGGTTATGAATTACATAGAAATAATATTGATAAATACAGATTAGATATAAATCAAGTTAATATTCATAAAAATAGGGTAAAAGAATGTTTTGAGAGTGACTTAATATATAGAAATTATGATGGAGTAAGAATATCACAAATGTTATGGGCAGTATATTTTATTAGAGTTAGAATTATAGAAATAGGAAGATTACAATATGAATATGAGAGTACAGAAAAAAATATTTCTATAATAAAAATTCATATACCAAAAGGCAAAAAATTAGATTTAATCGAAGTAAAGGATTCAATAAAAGAATCCCAAAATAAAATAAAACAAATATATGGTTTAGATAAAATTAAATATATCTGTAATTCATGGTTATTAAGTAATCAAATTTATAATATAGTTGATAAAAATTCAAATATTTCACTTTTTCATAATTTATTTGTTGTTAAAGATGGAGAAAATTGTATTGATGATATTATGAATTTTGTATATGGAGTAAACCAGTGTAGTGATTATAAAGAATTATCTGAAAATACAACATTGCAAAAGAAAATAAAAGAAAGTTTAATAAATAATCAGAAGTTTTATTTAGGCTTAGGTGTTTTAAGAAAAGAGATTTATTAAAAACAAAGAATATTATAAATATAGATGTTAGATCAAAAATTGATATAGTTATAAAAAGAACACATTATGTAATGGAAAAAAAGTAATTTCTTTTATATTGTTAAAAATGTTTAGTATAATATATGTATATTTGATAAGGCAATTTATGAGTAAAAATTTAATTAAAAATGAAAATAATATTATTTTTTATGAAGATGAAAATGGTAAAATGCATAAAGAATTAAAAAACAAGGTAAGAGTAAGAGTAGAAGTAGAAAATTGATATATACATAATAAACATTCAACCATTAAGAGTGCTTATTATGTAGTAGTCAGTTATACTTAAACATATAAAAAGCAACTATTCATAATTAACGAACACGGCACGTAGAGTGTGTGGCAGTGCTACAACTAAAACAAGATATGGAATACTTGATTTTGCAGTAACTAAACAGATGTAAGGATAAATAATTGCAGTTTTTTATGATAAAATATCTAATATATTTAATATAAGAGGAAATAGAAATGAATTATTATGAAGAATTAAACAGAGTAATAGATAAAATAGAAGAGAATCTAACAGAAGATATAGATTATAGAGATTTAGCCAAAATTGTAGGAACATCAAGTTACACATTACAAAGAATATTTGTATTTTTAACTGGTATTACTCTAACAGAATATATAAGAAAAAGAAGATTAAGTAATGCCGCTGAAGAATTGTTATCAACAGATATAAAAATAATAGATTTAGGTTTAAAATATCAATATGATTCTCCGATATCATTTTCAAATGCTTTTAAAAAAATGCATGGAATTAGTCCACAAAATTTAAGAAAAAATGAATTAACTTTAAAAGCATTTCCTAAAATTGAGTTTAAACCAACAATAGAAACAATAGAAGAATTAGAATATAGAATTATAAACCTAGAAAAACAGAAATTTTATGGAATAACAACAGGAATAATTCAAAAAAACAATAGTAAGGCAATAAGAGATTTGTTTAATAAATCAAGAAATGAAAAAATAATTGATTTTATAATAGATAATAGTAATGGAAAAGAACTGTATTATGGTGCAAGTATAGATATATATGATGGAGATTTAACAAATAAGATGCAATATTATATATTAGGAAATAAAACGAGAAAAGATTTTGTAACTATAGAAATTCCAAGGTCAACATGGGCATGTTTTAGATTAAGTACCAAAGAACAAATAGATATATTAAAATTATACAATACAATATATACTAAATGGCTACCATCATCAAAATATACCGAAATACTAAACTATCCACAATTAGAAATTTATTATGAAAGTACTTGTGAAATATGTATTCCAGTAAAATAAGTTAATAAAACTGAAATCAAAAAAATTAATAAAAACATCTCTAAAAAACATATAATAAAAATATATGTTTTAACGGAGGTGTTTTTTTGAATATATTAGATTTAAATAATAAACTATATGGACATAAAAATTTAAAAGAAGGGGAATATGCAAATTTTATAATGGAATCTATTGAACAACAAGAAATGACAAATTTTAATATTGATTGTGCTAATAATAAAGATAATATGTTCAATGAAATAAATAAAGAAATTAAATTTTAGGAAAATATTATGAATAAAAATATAGTAAAAATATCATTAAAAAATACAGCGATATATATAGTATTATTGGTGTTATTAAGTATGAGTATTTCATATTTGACTTTTTTAATATCAATGAATGTAAAATATGCAATTGATGGAATTTTATTTAATAATTATAATGAAATACCAGTATATCTTAATAAAATTTTGAAGTATAATTATGTATCTGATTTATTTATTATTGCTATTATAATAATTATATTAAATTTATTAGAAAAATTATTAGATTTTTTTAGAGATAGAATTACAACAAAGTTTAAATTAAAAGTCAATATAAATTTAAAAAATGCATTATATAAACATGTGTTAAATTTAGAATATGAAAGTTATAATTCATATGATAAAACAGAAATGATGCAAAGAATAAATGAAGATGCAGATGTGTATTCAAATTTTTTTAATAGTCAATTTAATGTAATACTAGATATAGTATTTTTAAGTATATTTATTATTAAAGAAGGTACGCATTTAAATATATCAATATCAATTTATATTTTCTTTACAATAATTATAATGCTACTATTTTCTGCATGGTATTATAAAAGAATGAATATAAAAATAGAAAACATGGTTGTAAAAAGAAAAGAATTATTGAACACAACAATTAATAATATTAATAATTTTAGATTTATAAGAATGTTTAACAAACAAAAAGAAGAAAAAGAAAAATATAAAAAATTAAATGATGATTATTGTAAAAAAGAAGTTTCATTTATAAAATTAGTGTTATTTTATGATGTTATTCTTGAACATTTAACTTACTTTAAAAGTCCAATTGTATATATGATAGGTGGTATTGCTATTATAAATGGAAAAATGACAATGGGTTCATTGATGGCCTTTTATACTCTTGCAGAAAAGATATTTAATTATATATATGCCTTTGGTAATAATTTAGAAATAATAGATAATTTTCAAGTAGTAACTAAAAAAATAATTAAATTGTTACAGCTAAAAGAAGAAGATAAAGAAAATTATTTATATGATTTGAATGGAAAAATAATATTTAATAATGTTTCTATATATATTGATAATCAAATTATACTGAAAAATGTTAATTTCATTATAGAACATGGGGAACATGTTGCAATTATTGGAGAAAATGGAAGCGGAAAAAGTATACTTGCTAAAACTATTTTGGGATTTTATAAATATGATGGAAATATATATATTAACAACCATAATATAAAGAGACTAAATAAAGAAGATATAAGAAAATATGTTGAATTAGTTTTAGGAGAATCTTATGTGTTTTCTGGAAGTGTATTAGAAAATATCAAGTTAGATAATGATGTAAATAATAATACAGTGGAACAGACGGTTGTAGACTGTGATATAAAAGAAGATATTGATAAGTTTGAAAGAGGATATAACACATTAATTGGAGAAAAAGGAACAAAACTATCTGGTGGTCAAAAACAAAGAATATGTATAGCGAGGAGCTTAATAAATAATAAACCTATTCTTATATTAGATGAAGCCTTAAATAAGTTAGATAATAAAACAAGATGTAATATATTATCAAATTTAGATAAAAAATATAATGATAGAACTATTATATTTATTAGTAACAATTTAGAAATAATAAATTATGTTACTAAAATAATTTATATAAATGGAACATCAACACTTAAAGGTACGCATAATGAATTGTTGACTAAAAGTAAAGATTATAGAAATTTAATAAAAATAAAAGAAGATGTAATATAAGGTGTAAAATGAAAGATAAAATAAAAAGTATAAAGAAAATGTATGAAATTTCAGGATATCATAAGCAATTTATAATTTTATTTATTATCATAATAGTTGATGCAATTATAGAAATAATATCCATACCATACATAACTACACAAATGATAGATGTACATATTCCTAATGGTAATATAAAAGCTCTAATAATTTGGGGATGTATTTATATAGTATTTTTGCTTATATCATGTTATTTAACTCTTAAACATTGTAATATTAGATCAATACTAAAAAGAAGAATTCAAAGAGATTTAAGAGAAAAAGTTTTCAATAAAATGCAAGATATAAAAATTAAATTTTATAATGAAAATGATACTGGAGTAATATTACAATTCCTACAAGAAGATGTTAATAAATCAGGAGCAATGTTTGCAGAGATAATAACAGAAATGATTTTTATGGGACTAATAAGATTTAGCATAGTAGCAATATTTTTAATATTTATTGATTTAAAAATAACATTAATTATTTTAGGATTATATATTATAGGATATCTAGTAACAGTATTTTTTAACAAAAAGACAATTAGTTTTATAAATAAAATAAGAAAAATAAATATAGAATTATATAATAAAATAAATGAAGGAATTCAAGGCTTTTTAACAATAAAAATTTTAAATATTATACAGAAAAAAGAAGAAGAACTAAAAGAAACATTAAAAGAATATGAAACAATTAATAGTAAATTAGAAAAAAATGTAGTAATGTATAATAATATTTTTGCATTTATAGTATCACTTTCTACAGTAATTATAATATATTTTGGTGGAATTAAAGTTGTACAAGGTGTGATGGCATATGTAGAAATAATGCTATTAATTGAATATAGTGGTTCATTAAAATTTGAATTTAATTGGTTTATAAAACATTTAACAGACTTTAACAAATCTTATGTATCTTTTTCTAAAATTTTAAGTTTTTTAACATTAGATAATGTCGAAAATTTACAGGTAGGAGAAGAATTAAAAAAAATAGAATCAATTGAATTTTCAAATGTACATTTTTCATATACAGGCTATGAAAAAAATATCGAAAATTTTAGCTTTAAGCTAAATAACAATGAAAAACTTGCTTTAATTGGTAGAACGGGAAGTGGTAAAACAACAATTGTTAATTTACTTTGTAGATTTTACGAACCGGTAAAAGGTGAAATAAAAATTAATGGCATTAATTATTTAGAATATTCTATATCATCACTTAGAAAAAAAATAGGTTATGTAATGCAAGAAACATATATAGTTTCTAATACAATAATAGATAATATAAAATGTGTTAATAAAGATATTATAGATGAAGAAATACAAAAAATTTTTAAAAAGTTAAAAATTCATGAAAAGATAATGAAATTAAAAGATGGATATAATACAGATATAAAAAATAATCCGGATATACTATCTACAGGTGAAAGACAAATGATTAATTTTGCAAGAATAATGGCAATAGATTGTGATGTTGTAATTTTAGATGAAGTGACATCAGCTTTAAGCTATGAATCTGAAATGCTTATAAATAATGCTATTGAAGAAATTACAAAAGACAAGATTGTTATTATTATTGCACATAGATTATCTACTATAAAGAATTGTAATAAAATACTTATAATAAAAGATGGGAAGATAATAGAGGAAGGTAATCACGAGGAATTAATTAGTAAGAAACGAGAATATTATGAATTAGTTAATTTGTAATATAAGCTTTTCATTTTATATATGGATAATTTAAATAATTTCATAAAAACATTCTAATGTTGCTTTATAAAATAAAGTTAAGGTTAAAAGGAATGTGACATTGAATAATATTGACTTGATTTTTAAACAATGATATAATAAAAAAATGTAACACAATATATTGTTGCTTTTGAAAATGAATTTTCGGAGGCACAGTCCTCCGAGTAATAATAGGGGAAAATGATAATGAAAAAGTTCAATACAGAAGAAGAACGCAGAGCCTTTAAGTGTGGTGTGGATTATACAACAGATTATATTAAGTTTTGTATAATAAACTATACAGATGATCTCTTTACTAAAGATCATCGGGAACTAACCTTGAGAACGTTTGATTTTCAATTAAAATTAGTAGATTTCATACAGAAAAAAGGTTACATTCCTAATAGATATAACATATCCTTTAAAGATTTTTGCGACGATTATGAAAGATATCGTTTAAAATAATTCTAAGGCTATATTGAACCCAAAAAGAGAAACTTAAGTTTCTCTTTTTTGCTTATATAAATATGTTGTAAATATAACTAGAAAAAAATATATAAATATGATAAAATAAACGCAATTATGAGATTAATTTATAATATTTGAATATTTATTTCTCAATATAAGCCATATAAAAAGAAAAGACTATGATAAAATGCTAGAATTATTATCTGAGGATACGAACGCTCTCTATATATTAACTTCAGGAAATGATCCAGATAGATATGCAACAAGTGATGAATTATTTGAGTGCATGAAAAAATATGTTCCAGAAGATAAACTATTTAAGAAAAACTTGGATATAGCAATAGTAGAAGCTATGAATTGCGACTTAGATACAGTAAATTTTATTGTTGGAAGTTTTTATACTTATGGAACTGTTATAAATAAAATAAAAAATACTAAAATTAAATGATTTTTTAGAAGTATGCAATAATATATTGAAGTTTGCATTTAAAATTAAAAGGAGAATATTATGAAAATTGGAATAGATTTAGATGGAGTAGTTATTGATGCTGAGACAACATTTAGAACATATGAGGAAATTTTTGACTTAGATATTTTAAAAGGAAATAATTTAATAAATAGAGAAGAACCTAAATTTCAAACTAGATATAATTGGAATGAGGAACAGGAAAAGGAATTTATTGAAAAATATTTCTTAAAGGTATCAAAAGAAAGTAATTTGATGTCTGGTTTCGTTGGAGTATATAATTTATTAAAAAATCAAGGACATGAATTTATAGTGATTACTGCAAGAGGTGGATTTGTAAAGGAACTGAAAGACGATGCAATAAGATTGTTAAAGAAAAATAATATCAAATTTGATAAATATTATTGGAAAATTAATAATAAATTAGAAATCTGTAAAAAAGAAAATGTAGATATTATGATTGATGATGATTGGAGAATAATAAAAAATTTATCTGACAATTCTATAAGAACACTATATTTTAGAGATACAAATTTAAAAAAATTAGAAGAGAATGAATATATTAAAGAGGTTAATAACTGGGGAGATATTTATAGGTATATAAAAATGATAAATAAGTAAAAAGAATAACAAATCTAATATATTTATGTTAAAATAATAAATGTAGTCATTAGTTAGATATAAGGAGAAATTATGTTTAAATTACACTCAGAATATAAACCTACTGGCGATCAACCAGAGGCAATAGAATATTTATCAAAAGGAATAGAAGAGGGAAAAAAATTCCAGACACTTCTTGGAGTTACTGGCTCTGGTAAAACTTTTACTATGGCTAATATAATACAAAAAACACAAAGGCCAACTCTTGTATTAGCACACAATAAAACTCTTGCTGGGCAATTATATAGCGAATTTAAAGAATTATTTCCAGAAAACAGAGTTGAGTATTTTGTTAGTTATTATGAAAATACTTTAAATCCTGTGCTACATAGTGTTATTTAGTATCGTTTGGTCTTTTAAAAGTGAACCAAATAATACTAAACATAACTAAACGGAAAAATTAAATTTGTGACTTTTATTCGTTCCCAAAATTAATTGCACATTAACTTAATATTATTATATTGATATAATATAAATAACAAATTTTGAATTACATATATATATCAAAACAACTAAAAGATAATTAAAAACTGTCATTGAATATTTAATATATTTATGCTAAGATTTCTTTGAAAAAGGAGCAAAAATTATGAAAGATAATCTACAAGACAATCTAAATATGAAACATAAATTGAAATTTGATAAAAATGGAAATTTTAAAATATTAATGATGTCTGATATACAAGAAACATTAAATTACGATATCAGAACTTTAGAAAATATGAACAAATTAATTGAAAATGTTAATCCTAATCTAATCATTTTAGGCGGAGACAATTGTGATGGTACTATTTTAAAGAATGAAATAGAATTAAGAAAATATTTGGAAATTTTCTCGACACCTATGGAAAGTAAAAAAATCCCATGGGCTCATGTTTTTGGAAATCATGATCATGATATACCGCTAAATGACATAAAAAAAACAAAAATATATGAAGAATATACTTATTGTGTTTCAAAGCATACAGAAAAAATTTATGGTACTACTAATTTTGTATTACCTATTGAATATTCAAATAAAAATGAAATTGCTTTTAATATTTGGGGATTAGATACTAATAATTTAATGTCTGAAACAGATATTACAATAGATAAAAATATAAATTTAATAAAAAAACCATCTATGTCATGTAAATGGGATATTCTGCATTTTGACCAATTAATGTGGTACTGGAATAGCTCAAAAGAAATAGAAAATTATTGCAAGAGAAAAGTAAACGGAATATTATTTATGCATATTCCACCATGGGAATTTCAATACATAGTAGAAAATCCTCAATATACAAATGCAAGCGGAAGTATGGATGAAATAATGAGAATAGGAATGTTTAATTCTGGAATTTTCTCAACAATATTACAAAGAAATGATATTAAATGTATTGCTTGCGGTCATAGCCATAACGATTGCTTTGAAGGAGATTTCTGTGGAATAAAAATGTGCCTAGATGCATGTGCTGGTTATACTCCTTATGGAACAGATAGTTTAAGAGGTGGAAGAGTATTTGAAATAAACGAAAAGGATACAAATACAATAAACACATATATGGTTTATTATAAAGATTTATAGAAGTATTATTTTAGATGCAAGGAGAAATTATGTTTAAATTACACTCAGAATATAAGCCAACAGGCGACCAGCCAGAGGCAATAGAATATCTGTCAAAAGGAATAGAAGAAGGAAAAAAGTTCCAGACACTGCTTGGCGTTACTGGTTCTGGAAAAACCTTTACAATGGCTAATATAATAGCCAAAACTCGGAAGACCAACTCTAGTATTAGCACATAATAAGACACTTGCTGGACAATTATATAGTGAATTTAAAGAATTATTCCCAGAAAATAGAGTTGAATACTTTGTTTCTTATTATGACTATTATCAACCAGAAGCATATATTGCTTCTTCAGACACATATATAGAAAAAGATTCATCAGTTAATGATGAAATAGATAAACTTCGCCACTCTGCAACAGCTTCTTTATTTGAAACAAGAGATGTAATTATTGTTGCATCAGTTTCTTGCATATATGGTTTAGGAGACCCAATAGATTATGAAAATATGATAATTTCATTAAGACCAGGAATGCAAAAAACTAGAGATGAGATATTAAAAAAGTTAATTAAAATGCAATATACGAGAAATGAACTTGATTTTAAAAGGGGAACTTTTAGAGCTAAGGGAGATACCATTGAAATATATCCATCAGATCAAAGTGAAAATGCAATAAGAGTAGAAATGTGGGGAGATGAAATAGAAAAAATTTCTGAAATTAATCCCTTAACAGGCAAAGCAACAGGAATAAGACAACATATAATGATATTCCCTAATTCTCATTATGTAACAACATCTGAAAAAATGGAGAGAGCAATAGGAACAATTGAAAAAGAACTTGAAGAACAAGTTAAGTATTTTAAATCTCAAAACAAATTAATAGAAGCACAAAGAATAGAGGAGAGAACAAACTTTGATATTGAAATGATGAAAGAAACTGGATTTTGTCAAGGAATAGAAAACTATTCAAGACATATAAGTGGTAGAAAACCAGGTTCACCACCATTTACATTATTTGATTATTTTCCAAAAGACTTTTTGCTATTAATAGATGAATCACATGCTACTATTCCTCAAGTAAGGGCTATGTATAACGGAGATAGAGCAAGAAAAGAGTCTTTGGTTAAATATGGCTTTAGGCTTCCATCTGCATTTGATAATAGACCATTAACATTTAAGGAATTTGAAGATAGAATTAATCAATGTATATTTGTAAGCGCTACCCCGGCAGATTATGAAAAAGAACATAGTAAGGAAAATGTTATTGAGCAAATTATTCGTCCTACAGGATTATTGGACCCAGAAATAGAAGTAAAACCAATAGAAAACCAAATAGATGATTTGATAGCTCAAATTAGACTAAGAACAGAAAAAAACGAAAGAGTTTTAGTTACAACGTTAACTAAGAAAATGGCAGAAGATTTGTCAGCTTATTTATCTGGAATAGATATAAGAGTAAAATATATGCACTCAGATATAAAAGCTTTAGAAAGAATGGAAATAATAAGAGACTTAAGGCTTGGAAAATTTGATGTTTTGGTTGGAATAAATCTTTTAAGAGAAGGACTAGATATACCAGAGGTTTCATTAGTAGCAATACTAGATGCAGATAAAGAAGGCTTTCTTCGTTCGGAGCGTTCATTAATTCAAACTATTGGACGTGCTGCAAGAAATTCTAATGGAAAAGTTATAATGTATGCAGATGAACTTACAGAAAGCATGGAGAAGGCAATAACAGAAACAAATAGAAGGAGAAAATTACAACAAGAATATAATAAAAATCATGGAATAACTCCAACTACAATAATTAAATCTGTAAGAGATAGTATTAAAGCTACGCAAGTTGCAGAAATAGAAGAAGAATATAATATTCCTAAAGATGAAACAATAGAAGAAATTATAGCAAAACTAACAGATGAAATGCTAAAATGTGCAACAGATATGGAATTTGAAAAAGCTGCAGAACTAAGAGATAAAATAAAAGAATTAGAACAATACAAATAAGAAAACCCCCACAGCAATTTGCTATGGGGGTAAAACTAATACTGGCTAAGAATTTGATTATCTTTTGGAACTGTTGGTTTTTTGAGCTATAATGTATAACTCTTGTGCAAAATTTTTGACGGAGTTTTTCGGAAATGTTAAGACAATTCCACGAGTGTATGCAAACACAATATGAGGAATCTCATTGCCGAATGCTCTGTACCAATCAATTGTTGCTGAATACAATCCATCTTTGGAAAAAGGTCTTACGTTTAGAATCCGAAAACCTTCTTTTTCAAGTTTCTTCATTTCTGAAGAATAAAGAATATAATCTAAAGAAAAATTGCCTTTTTCTGCCACAGTATAAAGTTTAATTTCTCGTACTTCATTGCGACTTGGATAACTATGCATATGTTATCTCCTCCTAAAAATAAATGGTACCAATATTAGTTTTAGGCAAATAGTAACAAAATTATGTTACAAAAAATTCACCATAAATATTAGTTTAGCACATTATACAAAATAATTCAACTACATTAAACATCTTATAATTTATATTGCATAAATAATATCAATGTGTTAAAATAGCAATAAGTTATAATTGGAGGAATTTAATGCAAGATAGACAAAAATATATAAGGAATTTTAGTATAATTGCACATATAGATCATGGAAAATCAACTTTGGCAGATAGATTAATTGAAATGACAGGGGTATTATCTAAAAGAGAAATGGAATCTCAAGTTTTGGATAATATGGAGCTTGAAAAAGAAAGAGGAATTACAATTAAGTCTCAAGCAGTTAGAATGAAGTATAAAGCTAAAGATGGAAATGAATATACACTTAACTTAATAGACACACCAGGACATGTGGATTTTAATTATGAAGTATCAAGAAGCTTAGCTGCTTGTGATGGTGCAATACTTGTTGTTGATTCATCACAAGGAGTTGAGGCACAAACATTAGCTAATGTGTATTTGGCATTAGATAATAATTTGGAAGTATTACCAGTATTAAATAAAGTAGACTTACCAAATGCAAGACCAGATGAGATAAAAAAAGAAATAGAAGATATTATTGGACTTCCAGCAATGGATGCACCATGTATTTCTGCTAAATCTGGTTTAAATGTAGATGAAGTTTTGGAAAGAATTGTAACAGATATACCGGCTCCATCTGGAGATGAAAATAAAGCTACAAAATGTTTGATATTTGACTCATACTATGATAATTATAAGGGCGCAATAGCATATGTAAGAGTTAAAGACGGAAAAGTCAAAGTTGGAGATGAAATAGAATTCATGGCAACTGGTAAAAAATTTACAGTAACAGAAGTTGGATATTTTACTCCAGGAAATTACATGCCAGCAAATGAATTATTAGCGGGAGATGTTGGGTATATTGCAGCTAGCATAAAGAGTTTATCGGATTTACATGTTGGTGATACAATTACTTTAGCAAATAATCCAGCTAAAGAACCTTTAAAAGGATATAAGAAAGTACAACCAATGGTATATTGTGGATTATATCCAATAGATGGTAGTGAGTATGAAAATTTAAAGGTGGCACTAGAAAAATTACAATTAAATGATGCATCACTTGTGTATGAACCAGAAACATCAGCAGCTTTAGGATTTGGATTTAGATGTGGTTTTCTAGGCTTATTACATTTAGAAATAATTGAAGAAAGGTTAGACAGAGAGTTCGATTTAGGACTAATTACTACGTCACCATCAGTTATATATAAAGTACATAAAACAGATGGAACTGTTATTGATTTATATAACCCTTCTGAATTACCTGCTCTTCAAGAAATTTCATATATTGAAGAACCAATGGTAAAAGCCGAAATATTTACTCCAAAGGAATATGTTGGAAATATAATGGAAATATGTCAAAGAAGACGTGGAATATACATAGATATGAAATATCTAGATGCAGATAGAGTTACACTTATATATGAAATGCCATTAAATGAAATAATTTATGATTTCTTTGATAATTTAAAATCAAAAACTAAAGGATATGCCTCATTTGACTATGAATTTAAAGAATATGTTCGTTCAGAATTAGTAAAATTAGATATTCATGTAAATGGAGAAAGTGTTGATGCTTTATCATTTATTGTACATAAAGATTCTGCATATACTAAAGGAAAGAAAATGGTTGAAAAATTAAAAACAGTAATACCAAGACAATTATTTGCTATACCTCTTCAAGCAGTTGTTGGTGGTAAAATAATAGCAAGAGAAACAATATCTGCAATGAGAAAAGATGTACTTGCAAAATGCTATGGTGGTGATATAACTAGAAAGAAAAAACTATTAGAGAAACAGAAAAAAGGTAAAAAGAAAATGCGTGAAATAGGAAACGTAGAGTTACCACAAGAAGCATTTTTATCTGTTCTTAAACTAGATGAAGATTAAATAAGTTAAATTCATGTTGGGAGAAAAAAATGAAGAATAATAAAACGAGAGTGGAAAAAACAAATATAAAAGAAAATAAAAAAAATGTTTTTGATGATCAAATTGAAGGAAGAAATTCAGTATTAGAATTATTAGAATCTGGAAAAGATATTAACAAAATATTTATATCAAAAGGAGAAAAACAAGGTTCAATAAACAAGATAATTGCTAAAGCAAAAGAAGCAAAAGTTATAATTGTCGAAACTGATAAGAAAAAATTGGATGAAATGAGCCAAACAGGAAACCATCAAGGTGTAATTGCAATTGTACCACCATTTGAATATTGTGAAGTGGACGATATTTTAGATGAAGCAAAAGCTAAGAATGAAGATGCATTTATTATAATACTTGATGGAATTGAAGATCCACACAATTTGGGAGCAATTATTAGAACAGCTGAAACGGCAGGTGTGCATGGAGTTATAATTCCTAAAAGAAGAGCAGCATCAGTAAATAGTACTGTAAATAAATCTTCTGCTGGAGCAGTTGAACATATGAAAATTGCTAGAGTTAACAACATTAATGATACAATTAAATATTTAAAAGATAAAGGACTATGGATTATTGGAACAGACGGAAAGGCTAAAAAATACTATTACGAGCAAGATTTAACAGGACCAATAGCTTTAGTTATTGGAAGTGAAGGCTTTGGTATGAACAGACTTGTTGAAGAAAATTGTGATATATTAGTGAAGATACCTATGAAAGGGAAAATAACTTCACTTAATGCCTCTGTTTCAGCGGGAATAGTGACATACGAAATAGTTAAACAAAGAAGTATAAAATAAATTTATATAAAAAGGAGTTGTAATCATGAAAAATAAAAAGATTATAATTATATCAAGTGTTTTATTAATAGTAGTAGTTGCTTTATTATTAGGAATTTTGTATTTTACTACGGATTTATTTAAAAGTAATAAAGACTTATTTTATGAATACGTAGGAAAAACTAAAATTATAGACTCTAATTTTAAACAAACATATTTAAGTTTATCTAACAAAATCAAAGTAAGCGATTATTCTTCAAGTATGGTTATTGATTTTTCACAAAAACAGAAAAACACAACAGAAACTAATGCAGAAAATATATTTGAAATTAGATCTAATGGATTAAAAAGCTCAAATAAAAATCAAGCATACAATGATTATACTTTTGTAACTAACAATCAACAATTAGGGACAATTAAATTTTTAAAAGATGGAAATACATATGCACTTGGAGCAGATAACATATTAGCAAAATATATTGGCATTGAAAATTCTAATTTAAGAAGCTTCTTTGCAAAACTAGGAGTGTCACAAACAGAAGAATTACCAGATGAAATACCTACAGTAGATATTGATAAAATATTAGAAATTGATTCCAATGTATTAACTAATATAAGTAAAAGATATTATAATGTTTTGTATAATAATATCGATAACACACATTTTTCTAAAATTAAAAATACAGATAAAACAGAAACAATAACATTGTCATTGAACGAACAAGAGACAGTTAATGTGATTCAAGAATTGTTAAAAACTGCTAAAGATGATACAGAACTATTGAATTTGATTACAAATAAAGCTCAAATGTTAGGATATAATAATGTTAATAGTACAACGATTCAAAACGAATTACAAAATTATATAAATAATATTTCAAATAATATATATACATCTGAAACAGATTTTTTAGTTATTTCTCTAAAGAAACAAGACAAAAATATACAAACTATATCTATTCAAACAAAACAAAGAAGTGAAACTACAGATGGAATAATAGAATATAAAAAATATGAAATTACACTTGATTTATCAAAAACACAAACTATTAATATAACAGTTAAAGAAAATGAAGTTCAAACTTTAAACTTAATACTAAATTATGGTTATGATGCAAATAATATATTTACTAATATTACCTTAAATGATAGTAATAATTATGTAGAAATGAAATTACAAATAAATGATTATAATACTGATAAAATTATTGCTAATCTAAATCTTGTTTTTAATTCATCAGAAGATGAACAAGAATATTTAATTGATTCAGTAAATAATATTAATATAAAAGAAGATATTCAAATTGAAAAATTAACAACTGAAAATTTTGCAAAATTAAATGATATGACTGAAGAAGAATTAAACATGTTATTTACTGCTATAGCAAATAGAATAATAGCTGTATATGGTGAACAAATTCAGATTCCAATTCAATAAAAAAATATATAAAAAACTCCTTGGAAACAAGGAGTTTTTTCTTCCTTAAAAAATATTGAAAAAAACTTAAAAAAAATCAAAAAAAGTGTTGACTTTTGTTTTTATAAATGGTATACTTAAAAAGTTCCAACGCGAAGGCGGAACAAAGTACATTGAAAAGTAAACAGTAAATCCTTTAAGAGACCAAGCGGTAATACAAAGTATTACCAAATAAATTAAAGAAAAGAACGAGTCAAATAAAACTCAAGAACAGATTAACCTAATCTGTAAAAAAGATTATATGCAGTGTAGAAATACACGAAGATATAAAACAAAAATTAGAGAGTTTGATCCTGGCTCAGGATAAACGCTGGCGGCGCACATAAGACATGCAAGTCGAACGGAAGTCGTTGTAATGATGTTGAAAAGAACGGAGAACTTGTTCAAAGGAAATGGAAATTGACTTACAACAATGGCTTTAGTGGCGGACTGGTGAGTAACACGTAAGCAACCTGCCTGTTAGAGGGGAATAACAGCGAGAAATCGTTGCTAATACCGCATATGCCATAATAGTCACATGACTATAGTGGGAAAGGAGTAATCCGCTAATAGATGGGCTTGCGTCTGATTAGATAGTTGGTGGGGTAACGGCCTACCAAGTCGACGATCAGTAGCCGGACTGAGAGGTTCAACGGCCACATTGGGACTGAGATACGGCCCAGACTCCTACGGGAGGCA